>JACRJZ010000139.1 GCA_016219875.1 Verrucomicrobiota bacterium
CTTGTAGCCCAGGTTGGGCATCTCGTCCCGGCCCGTGTTCCAGACGGCTTCTTCCGAGTCAATCGAGTAGAACGTGCCGTTGCTCTTGGCGTCGAACTGGACGTTGTCGAAGATGAAGAACTCGGCTTCCGGGCCGAAGACGGCGGCGTCGGCCAGGCCGGTCGAGGCCAGATATTTCTCGCCCTTCTGGGAGATGCCGCGGGGGTCGCGGGTGTAGGCCTCCTTGGTGCCGGTCTCGGCGATAGTGCAGGTCAGGGAGAGCGTGGGCACGGCGCAGAACGGATCGATGAAGGCCGTGGCCGGGTCCGCCATGGCCAGCATGTCGGAGGCTTCAATGCTCTTCCAGCCGCGGATGGAGGAGCCGTCAAAGCCGAAGCCGTCGGTGAAGACGTCCTCGGTGACTTCGCTGATGGGCACGGTGAAGTGCTGCCAGGTGCCGAAGGTATCGACGAACTTGATGTCCGCCATCTTCGCCCCGGTCTTCTTGGCCAGGTCCAGGACGTCTTTGGGGGTAGCAGGTTTGTTTGCCATTGTCTTTCTATCTTGGGGGTTTGTGTTGTGTTTTGCCCGGAGGCCGCGCCAGCAACCCTTTCACCTCGCGGTGGCCGGCGCGGCTCCGAAATGGTATCCACTAGGCGCCGTGGTAGCCCTCTTCGCCGTGTTCCGCGAGATCGAGGCCAACCGTCTCGACGTCTTCGCTCGGGCGCAGGCCGACGACGGCCTTGACGATGAAGGCGATGACGGCCGTGCCCACCACCGCAAGGACGAGCGTGAGCAGGATCGCTTTGATTTGCTCGAAGACCAAAGGTTGCATGATGGCGTCGGTCACCTTGTCCTTCAGGTTTGTGGCCAGGTTGGCGTTTGCAGAATTGCGGGCCAGCACACCAGTCATGAAGGCACCAAGCGTTCCGCCCACCGCATGAACGCCGAAGGTGTCGAGGGCGTCGTCATAGCCTAATTTGGCTTTGAGGAAAGAGACGGCGAGGAAGGGAATGATCCCAGCAAGAATGCCGATGATGATCGCGCCGCTCGCAGTCACGAAGCCGGTCGCCGGCGTGATCACTACGAGGCCCGCCACGGCGCCGGAGCAGAAGCCCAGCACGCTCGGCTTGCCTTTGAGAAGCCATTCAGCCATCGGCCAGACGAAGGACGCCACCGCTGTGGCCAGAGTCGTCGTCATGAAAGCGTTGGCCGCGATGCCGTCCGCCGCCACTGCGCTGCCGGCATTGAAGCCGTACCAGCCGACCCAGAGCATGCCCGTGCCGACCATGCAGAGCACCATGCTGTGCGGGGGCATCGGTTCCTTGGGGAAGCCGAGACGCTTGCCGAGGATGATGCAGAGAATGAGCGCCGACCAGCCAGAGGACATGTGGACGACGGTGCCGCCCGCGAAGTCGATGGCTTTGATGCTGGCCTTGGCGTTCCAGACGCCGTTCATGAAGCCGTCGATGCCCCAGACCATGTGGGCCAGCGGGAAATAGACGACGAACATCCAGAGCGTCATGAAGAGCAGGATGGCCTTGAACTTCATGCGTTCGGCGATGGCGCCGATGATCAGGGCCGGCGTGATGATGGCGAACATCATTTGATACATCGAAAAGACGTTGTGGCTGACCCAGTAGGAGTAGTCGGTATTGGGCGCGGAGCCTACGCCGTTCAGGAAGGCAAAGGTCGATAAGCTTCCCAGGAACGTGCTTTCGCCGCTCTTGCCAAACACGATGCTGTAGCCGCAAATCCACCACAAGATGGTGACCAATCCGGCGATGCCCAAACATTGCGCCAACACGGAGAGGACGTTCTTGCGCCGCACGAGGCCGCCGTAGAACAAGGCGAGTCCCGGCAAGGTCATGAAGAGCACCAGGGCCGAGGAGGTCATCATCCAGCCGTTGTGGCCCGGACCGGAGGTGGCAGATGTCGGCGTGGCCAGACCTGTCGGGATGTTCCCGTTCGTGTCTTTCAAGGCCGCCGAGGGGTCGCCGTTGTTGACGTAAGCCTCAAGACTGGCGATGCGTTGTTCCAGCGAGGGCGCGGGCGCAGCATCCGCGGCCCGCGCCGGTGAAGTGGCGGCAAGACCCAGGACAATCAGGCTCAGAGTGAGAAGGAGGTTTTTCATGCAGTTATCAGAGTGGAGATGGGTTGGTGTGGTTTTTGATGGGGCGCTGGTCAAATGGCGTTCTCACCCTTTTCCTCAGTGCGGATGCGGATGGCCTCCGCGATGGTGGAGACGAAGATCTTGCCGTCCCCGATCTTGCCGGTCTTGGCGGCCTTGACGATCGCTTGAACGGCGGCGGTGGCGCGATCGTCCGCGAGCACGATCTCGACTTTGATCTTGGGGAGGAAGTCCACGGTGTACTCACTACCGCGGTAGATCTCCGTGTGGCCCTTCTGGCGGCCAAATCCTTTCACTTCGCTGACGGTCATGCCTTCGATGCCCACTTCAGCGAGGGCGTCTTTCACTTCTTCCAGTTTGAAGGGTTTGATGATGGCTTCGATCTTCTTCATGCGTTTTTTCGTTTTCCGTATGGTCGTTTCAAATCTGTGCTGCCAGTCGCGGGGCATTCACGGCTGTCGGAACCTCGAGACGGTCTGGCCGGAACCGTCTCGAGGCCCGCACTACGTCAGCAGTGGCTTTCCTGCCCCCGCACTCCTGGCGGGCACGGCTCTTTAGCAGCGGGCTTGCCACCGAATGCGGCGCCGGCGTGGACGGCTAGGTTCTCCCTGATTTCATTGGGTTTTATGAACTCCCCGATTTCCAGACTGGTCCGGTGGTTCTGCGGCAATTTTTCCCGGCTGGTGTTTTTTGAACAGCGACCCAAAAGCAGAACAGCGGCGAACTTCCCAAACGCAATCAGGCTTTCTCCAATCGCGGCTGGAAACGCCAATAGACATGGAGGGAAGCAGAGGCTTTCCTTTCGAGCCAATTGCGAAACCCCGTAGCAGCCGACGTGAGGAGGCTCAAACTACAAGAAAAACAGAGCCTCCTCACGTCGGCTGCTACGGGGATTTGCAGGCAGCTCTTTCGACTGCGGGCGGCCAAGGCGGCCTCAGGCCCCAGCGCTTCCGATCTCGCCCGCGAAGCCCTGCTGGCGCAGTGCCTCATACAGCACCAAGGCCGCGCAGTTCGACAGGTTGAGCGAGCGCGCCTCGCGGTTGAACATCGGAATCCGCAGCCAGCACTCCGGGTTTTGTTCCAGCAACGCTCTCGGCAACCCTGCTGTCTCGCGCCCGAAGACCAAATAGTCGTCCGCCGCATAGCGCGCCTCCGCATAAGACCGCGGGCCGCCCGACTCGACAAACCACATCTTCGCCCGGTCGGGCTGCCCCGCCCGGAACTCCGCCCAATTCCGCCAGCGCCGCCATTCGACGTGCCGCCAGTAGTCCATGCCCGCGCGCTGCAAATCCCGGTCTGCCAGCTTGAAGCCGAACGGCTCGATCAGGTGCAGCCGCGTCCGCGTCGCCGCGCACAGCCGGGCGATGTTCCCTGTGTTCGGCGGGATTTCCGGCTCAATCAGGACGATGTGCATGGGCGACTTTGGACTTGGGACTGGGGACCTTGGACTCCGCGTAAAAGACCTTCCACAAGACCAGGCCATGCGCCGGCGCGGTCATGCCCGCCACGCGGCGGTCCCGGCGAGAGAGAATTCCGGGGATGTCCTCGACCTCAAACCGGCCCAGCCCCACTTGGACCAGGGTTCCGACGATGCCGCGGCACATCTTGTAGAGGAAGCCGTTGCCCGCGATCACGAAGGTCAGCAGCGGCCCGCTCCGCTTGATCTCGCAGCGCGTGAGGGTCCGCACGGTGTTTTCCGTCTCGTAGTTGCGGTTGTTGGCGAAACTCCTGAAATCGTGCGCACCGACGAACAGCCGCGCCGCCGCCCGCATCAGCGGGAAGTTCAACGGGCGCGGCACATGCCAAGCGGTGTGCCGCAACAGCGGATTGAGGGCCGCGTGGTTCCAAACGAAATAGCGGTATTGCTTCCCCGCCGCCTGAAATCGCGCGTGAAAGTCCGCCGCGCATCGTCGTGCCGACACCACGCGGACGTCGTCCGGGAGGTGAGCGTTCAAGGCCAGGGCCAATTTCGCTTCCGGCATCTTGAACTCGCTCCGGGGAATCTCCACGTGGGCCACCATGCCGAGGGCGTGGACGCCGGTGTCCGTGCGGCTGGACCCATGCAAGCGCGAGGCGTGGGGGAAGAGCTTGGACAGCGCCTCTTCCACCACCTGCTGCACGCCTAGCCCAATCTTCTGCACCTGCCACCCGGCGTAGCGGGTGCCGTCGTAGGCGAGGGTGAGCTTGAATTTGATCGGCTCCACAGATGAAATGCGTCGCGCTGGCGGCCGGGTAGCAAGCCAGGAAATGGCGGAAGGGGAGGGATTCGAACCCCCGATAGGATTGCTCCTACGCCTGATTTCGAGTCAGGTGCCTTAAACCACTCAGCCACCCTTCCGCTATCCTACGTCAACATGTAAAGACCCAGACTGCCTTCCCGGCAGGAAAATCTGACGCTGCTCGCTGTGAACGAGAGACCAGCAATAACAGCCACGGCAAAGTCTGCTAAGACCTGACAGCAAACCCAGCCTGCGAACTTGGTCCGTTACGTTCCAAGCGGCGGGATTGTGCCCGGCTTCGAGTTCATGGCAAGCTCATTTGCCGAACCGCCAACGACGAAGTGTTTGATCTCCGCCAACAACCGGTAGAGTATCGCCGCCAATGAACCCGATAGAGAAGCGATTTTCTGCGAACCGCGGAGCGTCCCAAAAGCGATTCTCTATCGAATTTAGTCCAGCCACACGGAGAACCCCCATGAAACTCAGCCGCACTATTGAAATGCTCATCGTTGTGTTCGGGTTCTCCTGGCTGGCGTTGGGCCAAACGATCAACGGGGCCGGTCTCATTTTGCCCGCGGTGGCGGCAGGCCGGCAGCATTCGCTGGCGTTGACAACCAACGGCAGCGTTTGGGCGTGGGGGCGGAACGACTACGGCCAAGTCGGGGATGGCAGCTTTGTGATGCGTGCGACGCCCGTCCCCGTCACGAACCTGAGTGGCGTGGCCCTGATCTGTTCCGGGCACTTCCACAATCTGGCGGTTCAAACCAACGGCACAGCCCGGGCCTGGGGGGCGAATGGCTACGGCCAATTGGGCACGAACGTTAGCGGCAGCAGTTCCGTGCCGGTCGCCGTTCCCGGCTTGAGTGGCGTGGTGGCCGTGGCGGTGGGGGACTATCACAGTCTGGCGGTCAAAGCGGACGGGACAGTTTGGGCGTGGGGCTATAACGGCAATGGCGGGTTGGGGGATGGCACGATCGCGAATCGTACGAGCGCCGGACTGGTCACGAACCTGAGTGGTGCAGTGGGCGTCGCCGGCGGTTATGCCCATTCGCTGGCGGTCAAGTCCAACGGGACGGTCTGGGCCTGGGGCTATAA
>JACRJZ010000140.1 GCA_016219875.1 Verrucomicrobiota bacterium
GCCACGGCGTAGAAGCGATGCGCGTGAATGGCCCTCGGAGAGCCGGATGCGGGAAAACCGCCTGTCCGGTTCGATGAGGGGCGGAGCCAGACGGTCATTGGCCGCGTGCCTTTCAACCCGTCGGCTCCGCCTACTCTACTAAACCGCGTCAACGCGGAACTCCCAACTTCGATTTGTCGCGGCTCAAGGGAGTTTTCAAACCGGCTCAGACATCCTGCCGTGGAACGCGCCTGGGCCGCCCGGTGAGGGCACCGGGCCTACAAGGCACGCCTTTCCTGTAGGCCGGGTCCCCTGACCCGGGGAACGCCGCTTCATCTCGATTCCTGGCCTCCCCAAAACCGTGCGGACGGTTCAGGATGTCTGAGGCTCTGAGTGGTTCCGCGCTGGAGCCGGCGGCTGGCCCAACGTCACCCGACATGCACCACGCAGACGCCGCGCGGCTCGATCTGGAATTGGCGCGTGAGGGCCTGGCCCGTGACGAGGTCCGTGCCCTCCAGGCCACCCAGTTCGATGAACTGCGGGTTCGTGCTGTGGTTCAGCAGAAAGAGGAAGCGCCCGTGCTCATTCTCCCGCGTCACCGCCTCGACGCCCGCCGGCACTTTGAGCGGGGGACGAATGCCCGTCTCTTCGCAGATGTCCACCAGCAAGCGGCGCAAAAACTCCATCTCCACCTGCGTGCCAATGTAGTAGGCCAGGCCGCGCCCGAAGGCGTTGCGGGTGATGGCGGGGCGCCCGGCGTAGAAGTCCTCCGTGAAATGAGCGACGACTTCGGCGCCTTCCAACTCGATGAGGTCGATCCACTGGCTGCACTTGGTGGAACGCGCCGCCGTGCGGACGTGGCGGGACATCGTTGGTTCGATGGCCTCCATCTCTTCGACGTGAATGCCGAGCAGTTTGCGGAACGGGCCGGGAAATCCGCCGTCCAGCACGCGGTCGCTGGCATCGACGACGCCGCTGAAGAAACTCATCACCACCGTGCCGCCGTTGCCCACGAAGGTGGACAAGTTCTCCGCCACGCCGTCGCGCACCAGATACAGAGCCGGCGCGATGACGAGTTTGTAGCGCGCTAGATCGTCTTCCGGCTGGATGATGTCGATGGCCACGTCCGGCTCGAAGAGCGCGCGATAATAGCTGCGCACGATCTCGGAGTAATCCAGCGGACCGGGCCGGGCGTCGAGTTCCAAGGCCCAGTAATTCTCCCAGTCCACAATCAGGGCGACCTCGGCGGCAATGCGCCCGCCGCAGACCAGTCCGAGCCGCGACAGTTCCTGGCCGAGCTGGATGACTTCGCGATGGACGCGGGTGTCCGGCCCGCCGTGCGGCAGCATGGCGCTGTGGAATTTCTCCGCGCCGGCGCGGGGCGCGCGCCACGGGTAGAACACAAGCGCGTCCGCGCCGCGGGCCAGCGCCTGGTAGGTCCAGAGGCGCATCTGGCCGGGGCGTTTCACGGCGTTGTATTTGCGCCAGTTGACCTGGCTGGGCGCCTGTTCCAGGAGCGCCCACGCGCGGCCCCGGCCCAGCCCGCGTTGCAGGTCGAGCGAGAACGCGATGTCTGCCGGGTCCGCGTGGTGCGGATCGGGGTAGCTGTTGAAGGAAACGAAATCGACGTGCTCGGCCCAGGCGAAGTAGTTCGCCGACTTGAGCAAACCGTGCGGGCCGGAAAAGTTGGTCGTGACGGGCAGATGGGGCGCGAGTTCCTTGAGGACCTTTTTCTCGTTCAAGAAGCAGCCGAGCAACGACTCGCTCATGAAGCGATGGTAGTCGAGCTGCCGGCCTGGGTTCGAGCAGGCGGGGGTGAGGCGCGGCGGGAGGATTTCAGCCCAGTCGTGATACCACTGGCTCCAGAAGGCGGTGCCCCATTGCTCGTTGAGGGCGTCGAGGCTGCCGTATTTCTCGCGGAGCCACTCGCGGAATTTTGTCGCGCAGGCGTCGCAATAGCAGGCGGCGAGGTGGTTGCCGTATTCGTTGTTGACGGTCCACATGACCACGGCCGGGTGCCGGCCGTAACGCGTGGCGAGCTGGCGAACGAGCTTGGCGCCGTGGTCACGGTAGGCGGCGCTGTTCGGGCAGAAATGCTGGCGCGAGCCGTGATGATAGCGGGCGCCGTGGCCGTTTTGCGGGAGGCTTTCCGGGTGCAGCCGCCCCAGCCAGGCGGGCGGCGAGGCGGTGGCGGTCGCGAGGTTGATGCTGATGCCGTTCTCGTGCAGCAAGCCGACGACGCGGTCCAGCCAGTCGAAGGTGTACTGGTCCGGCGAAGGCTGGAGCCTGGCCCAACTGAAGACGCCCAGCGTGACGAGGTTGACCCCCGCGCGCCGCATGAACTGCATGTCTTCCGGCCAGACGGACTCTGGCCATTGCTCCGGGCTGTAATCCGCTCCGTAGAAAACGCAAGGAACTCTATCGGCAACCATGTGGAACTTGTGCCACGAATCGGGCCAAATGCCTACCAGAAAAAATGGCGGACTGGCCCGGCGGCAGGGCTGATTCAAGAAACATGCGGACAGGAGCGCGGGCAGCCTGCCCGCGCGTTCCATCAAGAATGGGAGCGAGAAACACGCGGGCAGGCTGCCCGCGCTCCTTCTTGAATCAGCCCCGGGCACGGCGGCGCGGAGGAACGCAGAGTGAGTGACTAAGGGTCGAAGTCCTTCTTCGTTGGCGTTGTGGGGGGCACCAGTCCGCTCCCGCTTCCTTCACTCCGTTTTCTCCCACTTCACCAGCGCGAAGTCCTCATTCCAGTCGCGCATCGTCGGCAGCGTCTTCGGCGGCGGGTGCATGACGAAGCGATGAAGTTGCTCCCGCAAGCTGCTCCGGGCTCCCCAGGTAAAGAGGGTATTGGCGAGCGCGCTCAAGACCACCCAGCCCGCCAGCATCAGCGTGAGGCCGGACGAAGAGGAGGCGGCCTGCGTCGCGATCGCGAAGAGGAGCGGGAACGCCAGGATTTCGCCGAGCGCCAGGTAAGTGGCATTGGCCGTGCGCTTCGCCTTGAGGCCGTGCCAAAGGCCCGACCACGCCAGCGCATGCAGGCTCCAGAGGAACATGCCAGCCATGATGGCGATCACGACCGGCATCCAGCGGTTGTCCGCCGGCGAATCCACCGTCACCATGACGCACCACAGCGCATCGAAGGCAAGCACGGCGAGCACCGGACCAGCGAACAAGCGTCGGATCGCCAGCCACTGCCCGCGCACGATTTCCTCCACGCTCAGCCGCGTGGACCAGACCAATTGCAGCAGGTGGTTTCGTCGCAATCCCCCCAGCCGTCCCGTCGCGTCGATCGCGACCATCACACTCACGATCCCGTGAATGAAGAGCACCGTCGTCAGTGCCGGCTTCGGCTCGGCCCACGCCAGCCCCGTCATGTTGGCGGCCAGCCCAAGCCCCAGCAGCAACGCCGTCACGCCCCAGACGTACCGCCGGATGTCCTGCTCCCGGCTGCCCAGCCAGTAGAGCGGATTCGTTTCGAGAAGCCTCCGGCGAAACGCGGCGCGTGACGCCGCCCTGCCGAATTGCCAGCGGTGCCACCAGGCGTTCACCGCTGCGAGCCTGCGGCGCGGCGGTTTCACCTGCCAGGACTGCGGCAGCCACCAGCTCGCTCCCGCCAGGAGCGCCAGCGCCAGCAGGAATTGGGTCAGCAGCGAGGGCAGGATGGACGGCGGGACAGGCATCGTCGTCGAGGCAAAGGCCAACCGGAACATCAAGAACGGACTGGTCAAGAAGAGAAACCCGGGCAGAGGGACGGCGGCGTGCCGCGAAGCCCAGGCGGCCAGGGCAGCGGGCCACAGGAAGGTGAGAAACAACACGACGCCCTCTGCGATCATGCAGGCGGTCTCCCGGTGGCGGCACAGCGTGGAAACAAACAGGCCGATGGCCAGCGAAAGAAACAGCGTGTTCAGCAACACCGCTGCGCTGCGCCCGAACTCCGCCACCGTCACGCCGCCGAACAACAGCGGCACGGCCATCACCGGTACCGCCGCCAGCAGGCAATAGACGGCGTGCAGCGACCGCGCCACCAGTTTGCCCAGCACCACGTCATAGCCTTTCAGGTCCGTGAGAAACAACAATCCCAGCGTGTCTTCGCGCTTCTCCACGCTCACGCAGTCGGCCGTCAAGAGGATGCCGGCGAACAGACAACCGAAGAACGCCACGGTGCTCACGGTGCGGAACATGAGGGCGCCCGCTTCAGCGACGGCCGACATCTTGGGCGCCACCACTCCAAGCTCCGTGCGGCCCAGCAGGACGACGAACGCGATGCCTACCGCCGCCACCGCCGCCGTCTGCCGCGACCAGAAGGTGAGCGGCCGCCGCGCCGCCACGTACAGCTCGCGCTGCACGATGGGCAGAAACGTGAGGCTCACTTGGCGCGGCTGGTTCATGGACTTGTTTCGCGGCCAGTCTAGGAATGACCGGATCGCCAGGCAAGGGTTGAAATGGGAGGTTGGGCCGCCTGCGGTTCCGTTCACATCGCGCTTGAGGTGCCGCCCTCTCCTGCTACGATGCGCCCGTGACGACGCCGCAGGAACAGCCGGTCCCGGAGCGCAAGCCACTTCGCATGGTCGAATGCGGTGGCTGCCACGCGAAGATTTTCATTCCGGGGGACCTGAAGCCGTTCGAGAGCATTCCCTGCACTCGATGCGGGCATCCGGTGTTCATGCCGCTGCGGCTCCGGCAGTTTGAGTTGCGCTCGATCATCGCTTCCGGCGGCATGGGCACGGTCTATCGGGCCTTCGACCTGATGCTGCACCGCGATGTCGCGGTCAAGATGCTCAAGAAGGAACTGGCCGACGACCAGGAAGTGCTGGCCAGTTTTTATCGGGAAGCCCGGGCCGCCGCGTCGCTGAACCACACCAACATCATCCACACCTACACGTTCGACGAGTTCGAGGGCCAGCCGTACCTGGCCATGGAACTGGCCGCACACGACAGCCTCGACAAGTGGATCGAGCGCGACGGCCGCTTGCCGGAGCTGGCCGTGCTCGACATCGGGATCAAGGTCGCCTCCGCGCTCGACACCGCGCTCAAACACAATTTGATGCACCGCGACATCAAGCCGGCCAACATCCTGTTCAATGAGGACCGGGAACCCAAGCTGGTCGATTTCGGCCTGGCGCGCGGGGCGGCGAAAGAAGACGCCGAATACGAATCCACCATTTGGGCCACGCCCTATTACGTCGCGCCGGAAAAAATCCGCCGCGAGCGGGAGGATTTCCTCTCGGACATGTACAGCCTGGCGGGCACGCTCTACCACGCCATCACGGGCCGCGTGCCGTTCGACGCGCCGACGGTCGAGGAACTGATCGCCGCCCACGTCAACGAACCGCTGGTGCCGCCCAGCGCGGTCGTGCCGGAGATCACGCCGCCCACCAGCGAGGCCATTGAGCAAGCGATGGCGAAACAACCCCGGGACCGCTTCCGCAGTTACGACGAGTTCCGCATGGCGCTGGAAGCCGCCCGCAGTCAGGTGCTGGTGAAGCAGCTTCACGTCGCCGAACCGGAGCCGGAGCCGCCGCCCCCCGAACCGAGCGAAGCAGAGCCGGGCAAGACCGGATGGTGGAGGAGATAGAGAGGACCGAGAACCGTTTTCCTTCTCGATCCGCGCTGGGGCCTGTTGCCTCCTGCCTTTCCCTCCGAAAGTCCAAGGACTCATGATCCCGTGGAAATGACGTGGCCCGCCCGGTGAGGGCACCGGGCCTACAGGTTTGCGTGAGAGCTGTAGGCCGGGTCCCCAGACCCGGCGGTCGGGGATCAGCGTTGTTCCACGCGGCCTCAACTCCCAGGCGTGGGCTCAGGAGTCCTGAGTCCAAAGTCCCGCCACCGCAGGCGTGGTCTGTGGTCTCTGGTCTGTGGTCTGTGGTCCGTGGTCCGTAGTCTTTTCTGCCTTCTGCCTTTACATCTCGGTCTCCCCTCCCAATCATCGCCGCCGAACATGAACTTCAATTCACCCAGCGTATGAAGCCTAGCCTGAAGCCATCCCGTTCCGTCTCCCTCAACCGCCGTTCTTTCCTCAAGACCGCCTTGGTCGCCGCGGCCGCGCCGCTTGTCGTGCCCGGCTCGGTCCTCGGCCTCAACGGGGCGACCGCGCCGAGCAACAAGATTGTTTTCGGCGGCATCGGCATGGGCAACCGCGCCATGTTCATCCTGCCGAACTTCCTCGCCTTCCAGGAAATCCACTTCGTCGCCGTGAGCGACGCCCGCGAGGAGCGCCGGCAGAACGCGAAGAAAGCCGTCAACCAGCACTACAACAACGAGGACTGCCGCGAGTACCGCGACTTCCGCGAACTGCTCGCGCAAAAAGACATCGACGCCGTGCTCATCGCCACCGGCAACCGCTGGCACTCCACCGCTTCGATGTTCGCTTCGCGCGCCGGCAAAGACATTTATTGCGAGAAGCCCATCAGCCTCACCATCCGTGAGGGCCGCGAGTTGGTGAACACTTGCCGCCGTTACGGCACGATCTACCAGTCCGGCACCCAGCGGCGCTCGACCGAGTCTTACTCTTTCGCCCGCGAGATGGTGCGCCAGGGGAAGGTTGGCAAGGTCCACACCGTCGAGATGCAGCTTTGGGAGGGCGCCAGCATTCCGCACCAGAAGCCCACGGCCGTCCCGCCGGGCTGGGACTACGACATGTGGCTCGGCCCCGTGCCGTGGCGGCCCTTCGTCCGCGTTCGCGTGGACGGCTGGCCGTACTTCTGGGACACCGGCGAAGGCATGCACACGGACATGGGCTGCCATTACACCGACCAGATGCAATGGGTGCTCGGCACCGACGACACCGGCCCGGTGGAATTCGAGGCGGCCGATCTCGTCTGGCCCGACCCGAAGAAGTTCATGAGCGAGACGGCGATCTCCGGCACGTTCAAGTACCGCTTTGCGAGCGGCGTCCAGGGCATCATCAACCAGCGCGGCGCGTTCAAGGACCGCTACATCCGCTACATCGGCGACGAGGGCTGGATTCAGGTCGATGACGAAACCGACCTCGTCACCGCCGAGCCGAAGTCGATCCTCCAAGCCAAGCAGGCGGGCGGCGTGAGTTGGGCCAACGCCGGCGCGCACGTCCGCAATCTGCTCGACTCCATCCGCAGCCGCACGCCGACCAAGTGCAATCCCGAAGTGGCCCATCGCGCGCAGACCATTTGCGAAGGCACGACCATCGCCGCCCGCCTGGGCAAGAAGCTGAAGTGGGACCCGGTGAAGGAACAATTCGACAACGACGACGCCAACCGGATGCTCTATCGCCAGCCGCGCGCCCCGTGGCGTGTGTAACTCGTGCAACTCGTGGGACAGGCGTCCCGCCTGTCTCCATCTAAACCCCAACGATGAATCTCTTTCTAAATCCGACCATGAAGACACGCTCCCTCGGAATCTTCCTTTCCCTCCTTCTCCTCAACACCGTTCCCGCCGCCGACCTCACCCAACTCGTCGCCGACGCCGCGAAGTATGAATCCGGCGGCCCCGTCGAGCCGCTGCGCGAGTTCGAGCGGCTCGTCCGCGAATCCGGCGGCAACGCCGCCCAACGCGCCGAAGTCGAGGCCGCGCTGGCCAAGCTCCTCGCGCCCAAGTCCACCTTCGAGGCGCGCCGCTTCGCCTGCGTGCAACTCGCCAACATCGGCACCGAAGCCTCGTTGCCCGCCATTGAGGCGCTGTTGAAAGATCCCGCGACCACCGGCATCGCCTGCCTGGCGCTCGGCTCCAATCCCTCGCCCAAAGTGAACGACCTCCTCCGTGCCGCGCTGGGCAGCGTCAGCGCCATGGCCCGCGTGCAACTCCTGGTCACGCTTGGCGACCGCGCCGATACCGCCGCCGTGAAATCGCTCGTGGAGTTCACCCGCAGCGCCGATCCCGCGACGGTCGATGCCGCCATTGGTTCCCTCGGCAAGATCGCCAGCGCGGAGGCCCTGGCCGAACTGGCTACGCTCCGCCAGCGCGGGGATCTCGAACAGGCCCACCTCGCGGCCAAGGCTTCGCTCGTGGCTGCCGACAAGGTTGTCCAGCGCGGGGATCGCGCCGCCGCGGTCGGCATCTACGAACAACTGCTCGCCGCGGCGCAGCCGGCGCAAATCCGCCGGGCCGCGCTCGAAGCCTTGCTCCGCCTCGACGACGACGGCGGGGAGAAGCGCGCGCTGGAGGCGTTGCGCGGAACGAATGTCGTGTTGAAACCGTCCGCCATCGCCCGCCTTCGTGCGCTCAAGGCGGCGGACGCTTCCGAGAAGTTCGCGAAGGAAATGGCCAAGCTCACATCGTCTGAGCAGGTGTTGTTGCTGGAGAGCTTGGCCGCGCGCAACGATGCGGCCGCCCGCGCCGCCATCGCTGACAAGGTTTCCGCCGAAGACGCCGCGGTGCGCAAAGCGGCCGTCGTCGCGCTCGCCGGCGTGGGCGACGCCGCGTCCGTGCCCGTGCTGGCCAAGGCGCTCAACGCGGCGACCAACGTGGACGAGCAGCAGACCATCGAGATGGCGCTGGCCAGCCTCAAAGGCGGCGACGACGTGGACAAACAAATCGCCGCGTTGCTCCAGACCGCGAGCGTGCCCAAGCCAGGCCTGATCAACGTGCTCTCCCGCCGAGGCAATTCCGTGGTCGTGCCCGCGCTCTTGGTCGAAGCCGACAGCACCGACGCCGCCACCGCCAAGGCCGCTTTCCGCGCGCTCGCCAAGCTCGTCACGCCGGAGTCCTTGCCCGTGTTCGCCGAGAAATTGGCCAAGCTCAAGGCCCCCGAGGCGCAAAGCGTGGCGGAAGCCGCCGTCGCCCAGGCCGTGGCGAAGCTCCCGGAGGCGGCGCTCCGTTCGGAGATTATTCTCGGCGTGCTCAAGGACCGGGCCAAGACGGTGGAGGGACGCTGCGTGATTATCGGCTTGCTCCCGGTCTGCGGCGACGCGAAGGCGCTCGCGGCCGTGAAGTCCGCCCGCGCCGACCAGGAGCCTCGGATTCACGATGCTGCCGTGCGCGCCCTGGCCGACTGGCCGGACGCTTCGGCCACGGACACATTGCTGGAAGTCGCGCAGACCGCCGCGACCGACACCGAGCGCGTCGTTGCCCTGCGCGGCTGCGTGCGGCTGCTGGGGACGCCTGGCGACTACTCCGCCCAGGAGGTCGCCGCCCGTTTCCAAAAAGCGATGGGCCTCGCCAAGAACACCGACGAAAAGAAACTCCTCCTCGGCGGCTTGGCCAGCGTGCATGACCCCATTGCCATGAAGCTGGTCGAACCCTACCTGAGCGACGCCACGGTGCAGGCCGAAGCCGCCCAAGCCGCCGTCACGCTTGCGCCCCATCTTTGCGGCGCCAGCCGCGACGCGACCAAGTCCGCGCTGCAAAAAGTCGCCGACCTGCCGGTGGACAAACGCCTCAAGCAAACCGCCAGCGACTTGGTGGACGTGATCAACCGCTTCGCCGACTTCATCACGGCGTGGCAGGTCACGGGGCCGTTCCTGCAGCAAGGCGTGGAAGGCAGCGCGCTGTTCCACATGCCGTTTCCGCCGGAGCAAGCCGACGCCAAAGACGTCAAGTGGCAGTTCATGCCCGCCGGCACCAGCAAGGAGCGGCCCTGGCTGCTCGACCTCGGCAAGCTTTACGGGGGCAACCATCGTGTGGCCTACGCCCGCGCTTGGATTCACTCCGAGTCGGAACAGCCCGCCCGCCTCGAAGTCGGCAGCGATGACGGCGTGGAAGCGTGGTTCAACGGCCAGGTCGTGATCTCCGCCAACCGCGGCGGCGACGTGGCACCCGGCGCGCAGAAAGCGAACGTCACTTTGAAGCCAGGCTCGAACCTGGTTCTCCTGAAAGTGGTTCAATGGACCGCCGGCTGGGGCTTCTGCGGGCGTGTGGCCAGGCCCGATGGCTCGACCCTTCAGGGAATCCGGGTGGAAGCCAATCCGCCGAAGTAAGCGCGGCGCGGAGGCGATAGGTGAAGCCGAGTTCCGCGATCCACTTGAAGTCGTCTTCCTTGAACGGCGCGTTGCCTCGGAGCGTGAACTTCTCCAGCAGATTGAACCCGCGCCACTGCGAGGTATCGACGTTGCCGATCTTTTGCGCGTCGGCCGCGGGAAGGATCGTCGGCAAACTCAAGGCGAGGATGACAAGCAGTTTGAGCAAGAACGTCTTCATAAAAGCATTTCAGGTGAACGACCAAGCTCACCCACAGCTACTGGAAACGCCAGCCAAGGATGCAACCGATGCGTCCAAATCCCCGACGCCACCCATCGCGACGCGGGCTGTGGCTGTTGGGTGGGGAGCGATTTGTTCGGCCTGGAGGATAAACAAGACGAAGCTCCGCGGAACGGACGCTCGTAAACCGTATTCAGGTGATGAAGCGCATTTACAAGTCTCATTACTTTGGAACTGTGAGTCTCGGTATCAAATTCCGCAATTCGGATTCCAAATCTTGCTTAGTGCGGGATCTCGGACTACCCAAACTGCCCTCCTCTGTCGCAAAACGTGCTGGTATCGATTTCTCGTATATCTTTTCTGCCTTGTGCCACACCTGTAGCTCGCAGTCACAACCCAAAATCTCTATCGCCCCAAACACAGCGTTACCATACCGCTCCGAACGCCACTTTAGTTTGATGACTATCCGTGGAGCATCGCTTTCGCCAGCGGGTGCAAGCCCGACCTTTGGTGAAAGGCAACTTCCGCCGAAGGGAATGTAATCAATGAGTTTGGCGTTTTTGTGGCGCTTGTGATCCTCGAACAGCTGCTGAAATTCCTGAGACGCAAACCTCCCACGCTGAAGAGACTCGTTGAGATATTTGACATAATATGGGTAGAAGGAATCCTCTTCACTCACTCTCTGAGGCCGCTTTGCTTCGACCTCAATGTACTTACGATCTAATAGGACTGTGACGCCACGGTCATTCGTGAGGAACTTGATGAGATCTTCGACAATCCAATCCTGAGTGCTCCCCACGTCGGGGAAATGGTTTCCTTCGACAAGCAAAACGATTTGGCTTGACGTCACTTGGATGGCGCTTTCGCTCTTGCGGCGCGGAGTTTGACTCTCAGCCACGACGCTCTGTTTAGACTCTTGCCCTTCGAACTCCTGCTCAGAAATCTGTTTCGAGTTATAATTTCCCGCGACTACTTTGTGCAGAGTGATCGTGATGTGCGATTCAACTGTAGCTGTCTCTGCAACATCAAATTCATCGCCTTTCGAGTAAGAATATGTACCGGATGCGCCGTAGCGGACCTTAATGTAGTAATGTCCAGAACCGACCGACACAGACACCGCTTTGCCGTTCTCCACTGAAACGGATGAGACTGTGAGGCCAACGAGCTTCACAAGCGCTGGCTTTCCGGACTGATTGTCAAACGTCAGTTTGCTGGCTGCCTCAGAGAGAACTGGAAACAGCAGCAGGAGGCTGAAGACACCGACACTGGTTTTGAAATCATTGATTTTCATATGTGTGTAGATTTTGGCTCTCTTGTTTACGCATTCAAAGATTGAAAACGACTTTTTGTGTGATCCTGCTGCCTAACAGTTATTCAACCGCATGCGGTTGTTCCCCGGCGAGCCGTGATCGCTGGCTTGCATCCCGGCCGGGAGTGTGGCCCGTTGCGGCCCATCAGCAAGCGGAAGACCTTTCATCGCTCACAACCTCCACGGTTCCCGCATCGCCCGCGAGCGGAGGCGGTTCGCGGCCTCGTCGCCTGGGAACGTTTCCGTCGCCGGGTCCCACTTCAACGAGCGTTCCAGCGTGTAGGCCGTGGCGACGAGTTGGCCGAGCGACGCGGAGCGGTGGCCGATTTCCTCATGCGAACTGGGCCGCTGGCGCGTGCGGATGCACTCGAACCAGTTCGCGTGATGGTTGTTCGCCCCGATGACCACGTCGCGCGTCGCCAGCTTCATCTCTTCGAGGATCGCGGGCGGCCCGCCTTCGATGGGGCCGGAGCCGGACATCGAAGTCATCCAGCCGCGTTCGCCCACGAAGAGGCCGCCGAACAGCCCCACCAGCCGCGCGTCGGCGGGGACCGACTTGTAGTGGTTTCCGTAAAGCTCCTTGACCTGGCCCCAGTGGTCGATGTGGTGGAGCAAGACGCCGTTCGCGTAGCGGCAGGTCAGCGTCGGGAACTGGCCGCTGCTCGGATGAAGGATTTCGACCGGCCCGCTCGTTTCCATGCCGAGAGCGTATTGGATCACGTCGGCGGCATGCGAGTGATAGCCCGTAATCGCGCCCGCGCCGAAGGCGTCGCAGAACACCCACGGCACAACGCCGGGCGACGGGTTGCGATGGTAGGCCGAGTTGTAGGGACGATACGTGGCGGGGCCGACCCAGAGGTTCCAGTCCAATCCTTCCAGCAACGGTTCCGCAGGCAGGGCGGGATCGAGCGGCACGTAGGATTCGCCGACGGTCGGCACGTGGGTCTTCATCCAGATGGTGAACGCGGCCTTGAGCTTGCCGAGTCCGCCCCCGCGCACGAACTCGCAGACCTGCCGGATGGTCGGGATGGACCGATACTGCGTGCCGGTCTGGAAAACGCGGCCATTCCGGCGCACGGCTTCCACCAACTGGCGCCCTTCGTGGATGTTCAGCGAAATCGGCTTCTCGCAATACACGTCCTTGCCCGCCGTGGCGGCGTGGATCGCGATGGGCGTATGCCAGTGGTCCGGCGTGACGATCACCACGGCGTCGATGTCGGAGCGCGCGAGCACTTCGCGGTAGTCGTTGTAGCCATCGACGCCGCGATAACTCCCGGCGGCGCGGGCGGCGGCGTAGGTTTCGTTGGCGCGCTGCACGCCGGCCTCGCGCCGCGTGCGGTCCACGTCACAGACGGCAAGAAGCTGGGATTCCTTCCGGTTCAGCAACACGTTCAAGTGGCCGGCGCCCATCAGTCCGCGGCCGATCAAACCGCAGTTGATACGCTCGCTGGGAGGGACCGTGCCGTCCGCGCCGCGGGCGGAAGCGGGGATGAACTCCGGCGCGACCAACGCGCCGGACAGGATCGCGGCGTTGCGCAAAAACATCCGCCGCGAATGCGCGCTGGGTTGTAGCGCAGACATTCCTGTCTGCGGGTTCACCGAACTTTCGAGTTCGGTGAACCTTCGGCGGACTGGAAAGTCCGCCGAACCCGCAGGCTGGAAAGCCTGCGCTACGCTGGTGGCGGCTTTGCCATCCTTCGCTGAGATGATCTCCTGCGTTTTCGTACTCATCGCCCACCCTCCTTCGCCAATTCCAGGCTGACTTTGTTGAAGAACTCGGCGCACTTCGCGATCTCAGGCATCGACTCCAGCCAGTTGTAGGAATACTCCAGGCCCCACATGGTCGGCTTGAGGCCGAGGCGATGGACTTCGCGGAAAAACTGCTCGGATTTGCCGGCCCCCGTGCCCCACGGCACGTCGTGGCCGGCGGCGCTCAAGTCGTGGAGGTCGTGCATCTGCACGGTGAGGAGCCGGTCCTTGAGCGTGTTGACGGCCTTGATCGGATCGATGCCGGCCCGCATCCAGTAGCCGAGATCGGCGCAGGCGCCGAGGCGTTTGCTGCGGCCCTGGCAGGCCTTCAGGATGCCGTCGGGATGCCAATAGACCGGCGAGGCTTTCTGGTCGTGATTGTGCAAGGCCACGTTGATGCCGTATTCGTCGCAGAACTTCTCCACTGTGCCCAGCGCCTCCGGCTTCGGCTCCGACATGAACGTCTCGATGCCGATCTTGCGCCCGAACTCAAAGACCTTTCGGCAGCCCGCTTCGTCGCCAGGAATGTCCTGGATGTAGTAGGTGAGCAGGCGCACACCCGTGGCATCGAGCTTGAAGCGGATTTGCCGCAACTCGTCATCGGTCAGCCCCGGCTCGAAGTTCTTGGGAATGTCCTTGCTCACTTTCTGGAAGCTGAGTCCGCCCATGAACGGCAGGCCAAGTTGCGCCGTCTTCTCGATGGCCTCGAAGAGCGTGAACTTGTGGAAGGTGTAGGCTTCGATGCCCAGCCGCCAACCGAGCTTTTCCTGCGCGCGGATGGCGGGCGTGAGCTTCGCGCTGGGAATGGTGGGCGCGGGCAAATCGCCGAGGACAAACTGCGCCGCCGCCAGATAGAATCGCAGCATCCGCGCGTCCCAAAAGACCGCCGGGTGGTGCGCGATGGTGCAATAGAACGTCCGGCCCCGCCCGTAGTTCCGCGCCCACGCCAGCGCGAAGTCGTTGTCCGCGCGCTCCAGCTTGCCGTAGGCCGGGCCTTGCTTGAGGTCCGTCTTTTCGGTGTCGATGCTGAACAGCACGCGCACGCGGTTCCGCGAATAAGGTTCGCCGACGCGGAAAAACTCATCGCGATAATCGAAGCCCTGTCCACCAAAAGGCGCGAGCACCGGATGCTCCGGGTCGTCGAGCTTGATGAAGACGTGTTCGTCGTTCGCGCGATGGTTCGCGCCGCGCGCGCCGATCATCAGGCCGAACTCCGGGAAGTCCTCCTTCGCGCCGGGCCATTGCGTAAAGCCCACCGTGGTTCCATGCACGCCCATCAAGCCGCCGCCGGCATAGACGAACTCAACGAGGTTCTGGCGCAGTTCCGGGTCGGTGAAGCAGTTGCCCACGGTATTGTTGAAGAAGACCGCGTCGAATTGCCGCAAGCTGTCGCGCTGGAAGACAGCGGGATCGCGGCTCACCACGGTTTCAAACGCGCCGGTCTTCTGGCCCATGAGCGTGAAGGCGAGATTGGCGGTGCGGATGGAGCCGTGCCCGCCGTAGTTCACGTTGAGATCAAAGATGAGCAGCTTGCGCGGCTTGAGCGGCTTGACGAAGGCGTTGGCGGGAAGAGCGGCCTCGATCTTCTGACGCTCGGCCTCGCCGGCTTCGGCTCCGAAGGCCCACGGTGCGGCGAGCAAACCGCCCGTGGCGGCGGCGCGGCCCAGAAAGGCGCGGCGGGTGAGGTGGAGTTGGCGTGGGTGGGAATCGGGGATGTTCATGGAGTCAGGTGTTCAAGGGTGCTGGGCCAGGGTTGACCTCGTGAAGACGGTGGATGCTTGGCGATGCAATTCTCCCGCCACTGGTGAGAGTTCTGTCGGCGTAGCGGCGTCTCGGCAGAGCGCCGCTCTCTGCAAGGCAAAAGGCAAAAGGCAAAGAATAGCGGCGCTCGGCCGAGACGCCGCTACGGCCGCGGGGAGGTTCACGCTCGTTCGCTTCTTCATGGCTTCGCGAAGTCGGAGTCGCGCACGTTGATGTGCGCGACCTTCGTGAGCACGACGGAGTGGTCCATGTCGGCGACCTTCGTGAAGCGGAACCCGTCCGCCGTCAGCCGCTCGACGCCGTCGCAAATCATCGCGGGCCGCAGATCGTCTTGCTCCAACCGCAGCCGCACGTTGTCGAACACGAGGCCCTTCACGTTGCGCGCGTAGAAACCCCAGGCCGGCAGCGGGCGGGCATCGACGCCGGGCGACTTCACGAGCGCACGCGCTTGCTCGCGGGTGCCGCCGCCTTTGAATTCCACGGTCACGTCGCGGAAGACCACATTGGTGAACGGCGTCTCCGCCCAGCTTTCCACGGAGGCCGCCGCGCGATAGACGCCGGTTGCGCTCACGCGGTTCACGGTGATGTTCCCGGCGGTGTTGCCCGGCTTCATCGAAAAGTGAAACGGCGTGGAGACATCGTGCATGGTCACGTCGGAGATCAGCACGTCGTCGGTCAGACCCTCGGTGGCATCCCACGCGCCGGGCTGGAGGTTCACGCCGGCGAGCGCGTTGAAGCGGTTCGACGTGCGGTGGGGGTGCAGACCCGGCCCGTAGAGCAAGCAATCGTGGATGATCAGATGCCGCACCGGCCCGATGATGCGGATTGGGTTGCAGGACGAGTTCAACACGCAGCCGGTGATCAACGCGCGGTCCCAGTAGCGGCCCGCGATGGAGTCGTCGCCCGTGAACATCTGGCAACCTGTGATCGTTACGTCGCGGCACGGGCGACTCGGCGCGCCGCGAAAATGCACGCCGTCCCAGCCGCCGGTGATCGTCACGTGGCGGATGTCCACTTGGTCGCTGATCTGGAAAAAGATCGCGTAGTTCGCCGCGTCCACGAACGACACGTCGCGCACGCTGACCCGGCGGCAATTGACGAAGACGAACGCGTGCGGCCCGCGCATCCGCTCTTCACCCGTCGGGTCGAAAACCTTGTTACCGTCGATCACGCCCTGGCCGGCGAGAGCGATGTCCTCCACGCCGTCGCCGAGGAGGAGGGCGCGGTGCCACTTGCCCCACTTGGCTTCGGGCATGAAGGCGGGCGGCGTAGGATGCTGGTACTGGCTGAGGTTCGTGGTGCCGACCAACCGAGCGCCGGCCGCGAGGAAGAGCGTGACGCGGCTTTTCAGATGCACTGTGCCGGAAAGAAAGGTGCCGGGCGGCAACAAGACCTGTCCGCCTCCTGCTGCAGCGCACGCTTCCACCGCCCGATTGATCGCTGCGGTCTCGAGCGTCTTGCCATCGCCGACTGCACCAAAGTTGCGGACATCGAAGACGCCGTCGGCGCTGGAGGCCGACATCGCGCAGGCTGCCAGCAGCGCGCCGACCATGCAGCCGCGCGACCGAAAGTCTCCGCAGATTTGGCGAACGAGGGATCGCGTCATGGGTCAATAGACGCCAGAAGCCCGGCGGCTATTGCAGCGAAATCGGGACCTTGGCGGAGCGGCGTCTCGGCAGCGCCGCACTTTTTGGCCCGGAATCCGAGAATGGCGGCGCTCTGCCGAGACGCCGCAACGGGGTGCTGCAATTGGCTCACTGATCCTGAACTCCGAAGTCGGGGAGCACGCCCGCCCCGGGCGTAGCTGGACGCGCCCTCGCGTCCAGCACCGGGGGGGCGGCGAAGGGAGTGGGGGGCGGGGAATAGTTCCACGGCCCCGGAGTTTTCCGCGAGGGCGCGGAAAACGGCGCCCGCGGCGGGCGCGCTCCCCATTCCATTCCGGAGTTCGGGCGTGAAACGGCGCAGTCTGTCACCGCTCGGCCAGCGTGTAGCGCTTCGTCGAAGCTTCAAACTGAAACCGCTCGGCGTTGGCGAATAGCCAGTCCTGCAATTCCTTCCCTTGCTTGGACGAGTTGGTCAATTCGGCGAGACGGGTCCGTCTTTGTTCCAAGGCTCTGGCGTCGGAGAGGTCCTCCAGTTTGAAAATGGCCGTGGCGAGGGCTTCGGGAAGTCCTTCTGCCGCGGCAGGCAGGGCGACGGCGCGCACGTCTGCCAAGCCCAGTCGCGCTCGCTTCCAGGCTTCGCGAACTGCTGCGGAGAGATCGAGGCCGGGGCACTGCGCCAGCGCCGCCGCCGCCTGTTCGTGGCCGTGGTTTAAGCGCGCGAAGTGCCAGAGCAGATCGGGATACGTGGCCGGGTCTTTGGCCGCGGCGGCCACGATCAGCGAACCGGCGGGCAGCGCCTGCCGGCGATCACGAAGCTGGGCCAGCACGATCTCGCGGGCGTCGGCGTGCCACGCTTTCGCGGTGAACAGCCAGACCAATTGCGGGTCGCGTCGCAGCGCCTCCTGCAAGACCGGCAGGTGATCGCGCGTGATCAACTTCGGCAACGCCGCGCGCACGGTTCCTTCCAGACGGCTGCCCAAGGGCAACCGGCGGACCAGTGCGGGCGCGCCGCGCGGGCCGAGGGCCGCGAACTTCTTCGCCAGCACTGCGAAGTCGTCTTCAACGAAGTTGTCCGGCGCGTTGTCCAGCACGGTGTCGAGGTAGACTTCGATCTCGGCGTCGCCGGCGTTCGTCGCGAGCGAGGCGTTCCGAAAGGCCAAGCGGCCTTCCGCGACTTCAGGCCGCGCCTGTGAGCCGCGATCCAGCACCAACGAATAGTTCGTGGAGGAAAGGTGGTAGGCGGCGGTAGAGCGGTACACGGACTGATACACGTGCAGCCGCGCCTCGCGCAGCCAGCTTTCGGTCGGCACGCCGGTGAGTTTCGCACGCAAGGCCGGATAGGGCGCGACGTGCGCCCCGCCAAAGCTGTAGTGGGTGTTCAAAAAATAGGGGACGTTCAACAGGCGATCCGCGCAAGGAAACGCATAGGCTTCGCGCAGACCGGGATGATAAAGGACCAGAAGCGTGGGCGCGCTTTCTCGCAGCATCGCCCCCAAGACGCTGTAGCGAGGGTCCCGGCTGAGGAACAGCTTGGCCACATTCATCCGCACGTCGATCTCGATGCCATCCGTGCGCGGCGTCACGTGATGCAGGAAGATTTGTTCGCCGGGCCTCAAAGTGACCGCCGCGGGTGCCAGCGGCAGGTCGGCGAGCCGGACCACTTCATAGAAGCCGAGGTCCACGGCGGCTTCGAAGCGGCCCATCATTGGTGCGCGGCGAAAGGCTTCCGGCAGATTGCCTTGGCTCGGTAGTGAGGTCTGGTGACGCGGATGAAACCCCGTGAACCAGAGTGTGTCGGACGAATAGCCCCTTTGGACCAGCTTGAGGTAATCGGCGCTTTGCGGATGATTCAGCATGCCGACTTCCGAAGGAAGCCCCAGCCCAGGTTCGGCGGAACCAAGAGCCGGGCCGTTGCTTCCCTGGAAGCGCCATTTGAGGTGCTGTGGACCGGCGACCTCGTTGGAGCGCAGGCCGGTCACACGGAAATGCGAATAAAGAAGCTGGCTGTCCTGGGTGGTGACCGGAAGCTCATCGGACGGAAGGAGTTCAACTCGGGCCGTGGTGTTCAGCCTTGGCGGCGGCGGGTTGAGGAAGACGGTCCGCCAAAGCACCAGCAGGGGCTGGAAGCAGAGCACCCCGATCCCCAGCGCGGCCACTGCGAGCACCGAGCGCGCCCAGCGGGCTTGCAGGATCCAGGTGACCACCGCGCAACTTCCCAAGAACCCCACCGCCACAACGAATCGACACGAGAAGAGGAGAAGGGAGTGGTTGGCGAAATCCGGCTCCACCGAACGGAGACGGAACACCTCCTCCAGGATGACGCCCCAGATCACAAAGCCCAGAATCAACAGTCCCACGCGTGCCAGGAACTGCATCAGGGTCCGCGTGAACGCCGCCAGCGCCGCCCCCAGGAACAGAAACGTGGTCGCCCACAACAGGCTTTCGCCTCCGCCGAGGAGGAGTTGGTGGAAGGAGAACCCGGCCTGCCATTGCTGCGCCGCGCGTGAAAGCACAAACGGAAGTTCGACCATCGCGACGATGAACGCGGTCTTGCTCCAGAAAAGCTGGGCCCGTGTGAGCGGACGCGTCCTCCAAAACGCCGTGCTGCCCACCAGCGGATCGGCTTGGACACAACGCCCTGTGACGAGCAGCGCCAACAACGCTTGCGCCAGCGTGAGGAAGAAGTCCGCAACGAACAGTTTCCGATCCGGCGCGCTCAGTGATTGCAGCACAGGGGAGACAGCCAGAGTGAGGCCGAACACCGCCAGCCAGCCGCGCTGATGGCGGAGGTCGGCCTTGAGTTGGTGGAGGATCAGTTGCATGTCGTGGACGAAGCGCCGCCAGAGTGGGAAATCCGAAATCCGCATTTCGAGAGAGCCTCTTTCAAAACCGTAGCCGCCGACGTGAGGAGGCGCTGTTTCCCTTGAAGTTTGAGCCTCCTCACGTCGGCTGCTACGGAGTTTTGAAATCGCCTCGAGATCCGAAACAAATCCGAAATCGAAAAGGGAAAGTACGAGACCTTCTCGGGCGGGGACAGTTTCGGATTTTGGATTTGGGTCATTCGGATTTGCTTCGAATTTCGGATTTCGTGTTTCGGATTTCGGATCATCCCTGCTTCGTAGGTACCCACCGCCGCCGCACGGCGTCAAACCGGAACTCCTCCGCCTTGTGCTCCAGGAGCCACGGGACGAACCGTTTTGGGTCGTAAGTCTCCTGCGGCTTCAGCGGCGCGCAGACCAAGTTGGCGCGGAAGGCCTCGAGCAACTGCCAAGAGAGGCTCTCGGAGCGATCCGTCCGCAGCACGCGCAGAATACCAAACGCTTCTTGGAGCGCCTCGCGCCGGCCATGCCGCAGCGCCACGGAGAGCACGAGAGGCGTTTCCCGGCCGGGTATCAGCGTGCGCGGACGGGCGCGCCAAGCGCGGTCCACCGCTCGGTCCAGCGCGGCTTGAATGCCCGGCAACCCGCGCAGGCGCTCGTAGTTTTCGAGGTTCGGATCATTTTCGAGAATCTCCAGCAAGCCCGGATAGGTGCGGGGATCTTCATACCACGCCAGCGCCGCGAGGGCCGCGCTGCCCAGCGGCTGCGGGCTGTCCAGCAGTTTGAGCAACGGCTCCTTCGCCTCCTCCAACCAACCGCGGTCGAGAACGATCTGCGCCAAGTCCGGCCGCCGGGCCAGCGCCGCGATGATCTGCGGCTTCTGCTCGTCGCTCACGCCCCGGCGTACGGCGGCATTGAGCGCGATGCCGGGATACAGGCCGGCCAGCGGCATCGCCTCGAAGAACATGTCGAGGTGCTTCGGCACGTAGGCGGCGAGTTGGCGCGCCACGGGATCGTC
Source organism: Verrucomicrobiota bacterium (assembly GCA_016219875.1). Classification (GTDB taxonomy): domain Bacteria; phylum Verrucomicrobiota; class Verrucomicrobiia; order Limisphaerales; family JACRJZ01; genus JACRJZ01. The sequence goes on from JACRJZ010000140.1 coordinate 20,356, forward strand.
GTCCAACACGTGCAGCCGCCGGGCTTCGACGAGCCGCAAGACCTCGTTCACGTAAGTTCCCACGACTGGCCGGGGAGAGTCCGGAGGAGGAGGAGCCAGGGCCTTCAGGCGGCGGTGGAATTCAGCCGCGGACAGCGCGTCGCCCTGCGATCTCCGGTCGCTGGTGTTCGGGTGGACGGCGTTCAGGTGGAGGAAATCTGCCAAGGTGAACGGTGGCGACGTCCATTCTTTCTTGATCGTGCCCAGGTAGTGACGGCGGAAGATGAGCAGCTTGGCGGACTCCCGCGCCTTCGGCGTCAAGGGAGTGACCGTCGAGAGATCGTCGAAGTGGAGCAAGCTCACACGAAGGGGATACGAGGTATGCGTCGCCACCCGGACCTGCGGGAAGTAGAAGTAACCGCCGACGCGCCCGATCCTTCTGGTGGGATCGTAAAGCCCAAAGGCGTAGAGGTGATTGGGCCACGATTCGGCCTGCGCGGTGAGCGGATCGCTGGACGTGAAGAGCGCGATCTGCCGACGTGACAGGAGGAGGTCCAGACCGGGTTGCCGGCCCGGTGGACTGCCCACGGCCTCCACACGCCAGCTTCCGGCCCGATCTTGCGTCGTGGCACCTGGCGAGATCGGAAGCTCCGTCTCTTGTTGCCAGCGGAACACGTGGCCTTCAATCCGAGAGTCCAGAAAGACGGGGGACTCCGTATCTTGTCCCGCGACGCTCAGCGCGAATTCGCCGAGCATGACATGCTCACGCTCAAACGGAAGGTGCGTCGATCCGAACATCATGGTGCCGGTCGGCAGCAAGCCAGCCAGGGCACGCACATCATCTGCGGCCAGGAAGTTTCTAGTGACGCGGCCGAAGTCCCATGCTCGCAGCCAGAGGGACGGCACCACTTGCCCTTTCGCAGTCCAGTGCAGCTCGGCACGGCGCGGAATCCAGTCGATGGACGTGGCGTCGGTTTCCGAGGGCAACGACAGCCGCGCGCCGAAGCCGACCCGTTCCAGCGGCCCCGACTCCGTGCGACGGTTGCCGCTTGCGCTGATCTGCCGCGGCCTGATGTCCAGCCGGTCCATCGCCAGCGCCGCCAACTCCTTCGCTGACTCCTCAGGCTGAATGCGCACCCAATGTCTTGGAGCGAAAGCGCCCACGACAAACGACGCCAACACCACCGCGCCCACGACGATCCCGCGCCACACGACCCGCCAGCGGGCGCGATAGTTCCACCACGCCAGCAACGCCAGCACGGGGCACAGCCAGTAAAGTTGGGCCAACACCTGGAACACCGTGAAGTCAGCCGTGTAGCGGCGCATCGTCCCGCTGCTTTCCAGCGCGAAGAGCGCCAGGGCCAACACCAGCCACACGCCGGCGCCGACCGCCACGAATGCGGTCACGAACTCGCGCCAGTTCCGCCACAACGCGCCGACCACCGCCGCCAGCGTGGCCACCGGCACGACCAGAAACAACCGCTCGCCTCCGCCCCGCAGCACGATCTCCGCTGGCAACCCCTGGAGCGCGAGGTGCAGGCACTCCTGGAGCGTCGCGGGCAGAATCACGAACAGAAAGACAAAGAGCGTTTTCGCCAAAACCAAGTCGCGCTTTGGCAGGGGCCGCGTGCTGAGGAAGGCGTCCGTCTTGGCCGGTGATTCCGCCAGCACTGCGACCAGCGGCAGCTTGATCAGCAAGGCCCAAAGCAGGAGGACCAGGACATCGAGCATCATCGCCGGAAACGGCTCCCGGAAGTCCGCGCTCGTCCATCGGATTCGGAAGATCCAGCCCAGGTTCGCCGCCAAATCCAACGCGAGCACCGCGGCCCAAATAGTCAGCGCCAGACGGAATTGCCGCGCGTCCTTGCGGAGATGATGGAAGACGAGGTTCATGCTCCACTTTGTTTCCCCTCGCCGGCGACGGCGCTTCCATTCAACCGGTAGGTCCGCGCCAGGGCCACGAAGATTTCCCGCAGTGTCATCGCCGTGGCCTGATGCTGGCGCGCATCCGGGAGATGCTCGGCCACGGCCCGGGCCAGTTGTAGCTCGTCGAACCGCGATTCCGTGAAGCGCACTACGCGGCCCGCCACTTCAGGATTCAGCCACGAGGCGGGCAGCTGCGCGGGCAGCGAGCCGTCTGCGGCCCGCACAACTTCCACCGTGCGGAACCGCGCCTGCAACGCCGCCGCGTCTTCGTCGAGCTGCAATTGCCCGCGATGAATGATGGCCACGCGGTCCGCCAGCCGCTCGACTTCCGCGATGTCGTGCGACGAGACGAACACGCTCCAGCCTTCCTCCTCGGTCAGTTCGAGCAGGCCGCGGATGAACTCGTCGCGCACCAGCGGATCGAGGCCGGAGAACGGCTCGTCCAGCACCACGAGCCGGGGCCGGTAGGCGAGGCTGGAGAGGAGCGCGGCCTTCATCCTCATGCCGCGGGAGAGCGCGCTCAGCTTCGTGCCCGGCGGCAGATCGAACTGCCGGAGCAGCTTCTCGGCGAACGGCGCGTCCCAGTTCGGGTACATCGGGCGGCAGTAGTCGATGAACTGCCGCACCGTCATCCAGAGCGGCAGTTCCTGGTTCTCCGAGACGTAGCCGATGTGGCGAAACTGCTCCGGCCCCAGCCGGCGCGAATCGTGGTCGAGCACGCTGATCTCGCCGCAGTCGGGCGAATGGAGATTCAGGCAGCACTTGATCGTGGTGGTCTTGCCCGCGCCATTCGGGCCGAGGAAGGCCGTCACTTTGCCCTCCGGCACGGCGAGCGTCAGGCCATCGACGGCGACGGTCTTGCGGAAGCGTTTCTGCAAATCGCGGATGTGGATGATCGGTTTCATGGGTGACGATTTCAGGATCCGTAGCGGCGCCCCGGCAGAGCGCCGCCGCTCCTCATTTCACGCGGAAAGATGGCGGCATTCTGCCGAGACGCCGCTGCGCCAGAGAAGTTTTGAAAGTGGCTCATGGAAGTTTCGTCTCCTTTGCCGTGCGGCGGACGGCTTCCAGGGTGTCGTTCAACGTGAGGTTTAGTTCCGCCGCCTCACGCAGCAAGTCTTCGCAAAGCGGCTTGAGATGCTCCACCCGTTCGTCGCGCGGCGGCGTCTTGGGCGCCGTTACCACCATCCCAATGCCCGGACGGCTCACGAGGAAGCCGGCGTCTTGAAGCTGGCTCACGACCTTGTGGGCCGTGGTCGGGCTGATCTTCAGCTCCTGGCTCAGCGCCCGCACCGACGGGAAGATGTCGCCCGCCGCGAGTTGCTCGGTGAGGATGGCTTTGCGCGCCGCCTGCACGAGTTGGTCGGAAACGGGGACGCCGTCTTGGAACTGGATGGTGAACGGGAGCATGGGACTCAGGCCGCCGCGGCCTTGAACATGTAGCCGTAGCCATGCACGGTCAGCAGCACTTCGGGCCGGTCGGCGCTGTCGCCCAGCTTGCCGCGCAAGTGCGCCACGTGCATGTCAATGGTGCGGGTGATGATCTGCTGTGGGTCCAGACGCCAGACTTCCATGAGAATCTCGTCGCGCGACACGACCCGGCCAGCGTTCGCGGCGAGATAGCGCAACAGGTCCACCTCGCGCGCCGACAAGTCACAGCGGCTGCCGTCGCCGCGGCGGACCTCGCCTCGGGACAAGTTCACCGAACCGTTCTGGAGCGGCAATTCCTCGCAGCGCCGGCTCGCCCGTCCGCGGACGGTCGCTGTGTAGCTGCTCTGGTGGATGGGGAATTGCGGGGCTGGATCGGGCTGGCCCGCGTTGACCGCGCGTCCCGGCGTCAAGTTTCTGGTGTCCGACTCAGTCTTCATAGCGTCTCTCTCAAATGGTGTAACAGCTATACTGTAACACCAGAGACGCCACAATCCTGAAGTTGTAAATTGCGGGCCGAGCCAACATCCCGTAGCAGCCGACGTGAGGAGCCTCAGACATCCTGAGCCGTCCGCACGGTTTTGTGGAGGCCAGGAATCGAGCTGAAGCGGCGTTCACCGGGTCAGGGGACCCGGCCTACAGGAAGGGCGTGCCTTGTAGGCCCGGTGCCCTCACCGGGCGGCCCAGGCGCATTCCACGGCTCAGGATGTCTGAGGCTCCATTCAAAGGTCAGAGGTGAGCCACAATGTTCGAGCCTTCGGACGCCGGCTCGGAATTCAAACCCGCCCCGCCGTCGCTCTTCCGATGGTCACTTCCGTCTTGCTGGCAGCGGGGCCAGCCATTTCCCCGTGTTGGCGTCGAAGATTCTTTCGCCCGCGCCGGCAGTACGCACGGTGACACCGAAGACTTGCACGCCCAAAGTGCGCGGGTCTCTCGAGCCAGGGATGACTTGCCGCGGCACCCATTCGGCGCAGCGGAGTTCGAGACGCACGCGGTCTTCGTTCGCGGCAGGCAGCGTTGCTTTCAAGGTGTTGCCTTCAACAAACGCTGCAAGGCGCTGGCCTTCCAGGTAAAGCCCAGCTTCCGCAGAACGCGCGTGTGGCGGCACGTTGAGTTCGAACGACAGCTCGGTTGGCTTGCCGGAGACGACTGGCAGCACTAGGCGCGCGCTTCCGATGGACCATCGGAACGGACGGTCGCTGCGTTCCATACCGTGGAAGCCTTGCACGTAACGGCCGTCGCCGCTCGCGCCCACGGTCAATCGGTAATGCGCCCGCGCTTCCGGCGTCCACTGGATGGGATCGGGTTCGTTGAGGGCGATTTGCGCTCGTTCGCCCGCGCGGTTCTCCACGCGGAAACCGCCCACAGCTTGGTTCGCCGTCAGGATGGCGGAAGTGACCTCCGGTGCCACCGAAACCGCCAGCCCGTCTTGCGCGAACGTGCAGCCTTGCACGATGGCGCGGCCCGCGTCCAACTGGATGCAGGGCGAGCCGGAGCCGCGATTGTCCCAGTGAACAAAGTTGCAGGCGCTCGCCGTGAATTGCCCGACGGCGCTGCGCATCCAGACACAACGGTCAATCGGCCCCCAGAAGGAACAGTTCACGAGGCTCACCTTGCCTTCCGCCGCGGGAGCGATTTCGAGGCAGACCGCGTTGGTGCTGCCCCAGCGGCCGACGAACTCGCCGTTGCTGATCAGCAGGCCGGGCGGCTGCGCTTGCTCGACGACCACCGCGCGCTCGCAGGAATCGGCGCCAAGCCCGAGGAAGTTCCCATTGGCGCTGCCGTGGGCGGATGCCGATAACTTGTAGCCAACGCCGTAGCCAAAGCAGAACGTGTTCGCCACGTAATGCCAGTCCGTGCGCGCAAACTCGAACGCGACGCCGTGCAAGTTGACCCATTGGCAGAACGGATCGTTCTGGTTGTAGGCCACGCCGAAGGGCCAGAAGTGGATGTTCTCGATGCGTCCGATGTCGTAGCACTCGTCCACGTAAAGGCCGCGCCAGATCGGATAGCCGGTGACGTTGCGGACCAGATGCCGGGCGGCACGCACCAGCCGGATGGCTTCGTACGGATTCAGGAAGCAGCAATCCTGGATGGCGACATTCTCCGTGTCGCGCGACGCGACGCAGGGCGGATACGGAACCGGCGGCACAGTCGTCTGCTTCCATTCCGGGTAATCCACGATGAGGCCGGCCACGCCCGCGTTATTGCCGGCGAGCCGGATGAAGGCCGGACCATTGGTCGAGCCACATCCTTCGTAGGCCAGCAAGACCGTGCCGGTAAGATTGGTGATGCCGGAGCGGCTGGGATTGGGCGCCGAGCGGAAGACGCCCTGGAGGGTCACGTGCGCCGGGACGACGAGATGCCCGTCAATCCGGTAGCGGCCCGCGGGCACTTCGACGATGCCGCCGCCGGCTTTGCCCGCCGCGTCGAGTGCGAGTTGGAAGGCTTTCGTGCAATCCGTCTTGCCGTCGGCGCTCACGCCGGGGCCAAAGACGGTCCAACGCATCGGTTGCGCCGAAGCGTCGATGAGCGAGGTGAAGAAAAAAGCCGCGGCCAGCGCGCCCGCGGTTGGCAAAGACGAAGCGAGGAGTTTCATGGCAAATGGAGATGGCAGTTTGGTTTTGGCAATAAATGACGCTGAGAGCGCGGAGGTCATTCAGGGTCAGCCACGGCGGACAACGCACGAATCCGTGCTCGCCTGAAAGAGCCGGATCGGGCATGCTCACCGCCATGCTGGACGACGCTGACACCATTTCCGCCGGCCCGCAGGTCATGTCGCGGGTGGAAGTTCGGGGGACGGACTATTCCCTCGTGCATCCGCGCGGCGCGGCCACGTTGCGCGAAGGCCGTGTGCTCGTGCGCGTCAAGACGCACCGCGACCGCCTGTTCGTCGTCAAACGGGGCGAAATGCCGTGGCCCGAAGCAGACGCTTGGTGCCAGGAACTCCACCGCGACTTCGATCGTGCCTTCGCCGAAACCAAACTGCCCGAACGCCCTGACTACGAAGCGGCGAACTGCTTTCTCTTCGAGGCGCGGAGAAAGACGGTTCCCAAATGAGCGAAGCTTTAGACCAACGAGATCGCCTTGTCGGTCTTCTGTTGGGCACGGCTGTCGGCGATGCTTTGGGCCTGCCAGCGGAGGGGCTTTCGCCGGTGCGGATTCGGCGTCGCTGGAACGGTGCGTGGCATATGCGTCTGGTCTTCGGTCGGGGCATGGTCAGTGACGATACGGAGCACGCGTTCTTCGTTGCTCAGTCGTTGCTGGTCTCACCCAAGGACGCAACGGCGTTCAGGAAGAGTCTTGCGGCCCGTTTGCGCTGGTGGTTTCTCGCTCTGCCTGCGGGTGTGGGTTTGGCCACCGCCCGCGCGTGCTTGAGGCTCTGGCTTGGAATCTCACCAGAGCGAAGTGGAGTCAACTCGGCAGGCAACGGCCCGGCCATGCGGAGCGCGGTCCTCGGGGCATTTTTCAGCGACGACGAGCGGCGGCGGCGAGAGTTCGTCGCGGCCTCGACGCGACTGACCCACACCGATCCGAGGGCCGAGATTGCCGCGCTGGCCGTCGCGGAAGCAGTCGCTTGGGCCGCCAATGCCCCAACAGACTCGAGTGCGTTCCTAAAGCGGTTGCCGGCTTGTGGGACTGATGGCGAATGGCTGCGGATTTGCCACCGGCTCGGGGAAGGGCTGGCGGCCCACGAAACGGTGAAGGAGTTCGCGTGTTCCCTCGGTCTGGGTAACGGCGTTTCAGGTTACGCCTTCCATACCGTGCCGGTGGCCATCTACGCGTGGCTTCGGCATCCGGGAGATTTCCGCCAAGCGCTGACCAGTGCGTTGGACTGCGGTGGTGACACCGACACCGTGGGGGCGATCGTGGGAGCATTGACTGGCGGCGACGTTGGCGAAGCCAACATTCCCAAAGAATGGATTGAGGCCCTTTGGGAATGGCCTCGGACAGCCAATACACTGCGAAAGCTCGCCAATCGATTGGCCCAGCAACAGGACCAGCCAGAGCCGCTTCAGCCGGTCAGGTATTTCTGGCTTGGCGTGCTCCCGCGTAATGTGGTTTTCTTGCTCGTGGTCTTGATTCACGGTTTGAGACGACTTTTTCCGCCCTATTGACGAACAACATCAACCCAAAGGATTCACATGTTTGGCATCCGCTTCATAAAGGTCCAGCCGACCACCTACCTGATCCAGTATCGCAACGGACGTGCCGTGCGCGAGGGCGCAGGACTGGCGTTCTTCTGCTACGCGCCCACGGCCTCGCTGGTGGCTGTGCCGATAGCCAGCACGGATGCCCCGTTCATCTTTGAAGAGGTGACGGCGGACTTTCAGACCGTCACGATTCAAGGTCAGGTCACCTACCGGGTCGCGGACGCAAAGAAGCTGGCCGCCCTGATGAATTTCACCCTCGACGCGCGCGGTCAGAATTACGCGTCCGATGAACCCCAAAAACTCCCGCAGCGGGTCATCAACACGGTGAACGTGCTCGCCCGAGGCGAACTGCAGAGGCTGCCGCTCCGCGAAGCCATTCGCGCTTCGGACGCTTTAGTACAGGCTGTTCGCAAAGGTTTGGTGGAGTCGCCGGACGTCGCGCAATTGGGTCTGGAGATCCTTGGCTTGAGCATTCTGGCCATCAAGCCGACCCCGGAGACCGCCCGCGCTTTGGAAGCGGAAACGCGCGAACAATTGCTGAAGGAGGCGGACGAAGCGATCTGCGCCCGTCGCAACTCTGCCGTGGAGCAGGAACGGGCCATCAAGGAAAACGAGTTGAACACCGAAATCGCCGTCGAGCAAAAGAAGCGGCAGATTCGCGAGGCGCAGATGGATGCCGAGCGCGCCGTACAAGAGAAGCGCCACCAGCTTGAGGAATCAGACATGACCGCCAAGGTCGGCCTCGAAGATCAGCGCAAACAACTGGTCGCTTTGTCGGCGCAAAACGCGAAAGCCGAGGCCGACGCCCGCGCTTACGGCATTTCGACCACCATGCAGGCGCTCAGCGCCGTGGACGCGCGGGTGGTCCAGGCTCTGGCCAGCGTGGGCATGAAGCCGGAGCAGTTGATCGCGGTAGCCTTCCAGGAACTGGCCGGCAAGGCTGAGAAGATCGGCCAGCTTAACATCTCGCCCGACCTGCTGCGGGAACTGCTGCAGAACCGCAAGTGAAGTAGAGCGGGCAACACGCTCCGTTGCGAAGTCATGCACCGGCTGACTGACAACAAGATCATCCTCGTCACGCGCCCCACGCGCGTGGCGGAGTTGAAGCGCCGGTTCAGCACGCGGACGCAAGCGAAGTTTTACGTCAGTCACTTGGGCCAGGATTTCTCAGACTACGAACGCGAGGACGAACTCTACGCTCATGCGGTGCGGGAGGCGCAGCAGACGCTTGACAGCCTGGGCCGCGTCCAAGTGATCGACCGTTCTTTTCTTCCGAACTTCGTTTTTGGCCCCCAGGACATCGTGGTCGTAATGGGCCAGGACGGTTTGGTCGCGAACACGGTCAAATATCTCGACGGTCAGCCGGTCGTGGGAGTCAATCCCGACCCCGCGCGGTGGGACGGACAATTGTTGCCCTTCAAACTGCCCGACCTCGGCAAAGTCATGCCCGAGATCCTCCAACGTCGCCGCCCCACGAAAGCCGTCACCATGGCGAAAGCCACCTTGAACACGGGCGAAACGATGCATGCCGTGAACGACATCTTCGTCGGCCCGCGCACGCACGGCTCGGCGCGCTACACCATCAGCGTTGGCGGACGGACCGAGAACCAATCCTCCAGCGGCGTCATCGTCTCGACTGGTGTCGGCTCGACCGGTTGGTTCAAGAGCCTTTTGGCCGGCGCGGCAGGAATTGTCCAAAGCGCCGGTTCGCAAACGGCGCGCGAGGCCCAAGAGGATTTGTTCGGCAAGGCGCCGCCTTTGCCGGGCAAGCAACGCACTCGGACAACATTTTCCGCGCGAAGCGAGTTCCCCTGGGATGCCGACTATCTCTGCTTCACCGTCCGTGAACCGTTTCCAACCAGAACGACACAAGCCTCTATCGTCTTTGGCCGGGTCACCGAGAAGCAACCGCTCATCCTGGTTTCCCAAATGCCCGAAAACGGCGTCATCTTCAGCGACGGCATTGAACAGGACTTCCTGGAATTTCGATCCGGTGCTCGTGCCACTGTTGGCATCGCCGAGAAGCGTGGTTGTTTGGTGGTCTGAATACTGTCGTGACGACGATTGAACCACGCCTGCACTGCATCGTCGCGGCCCAACCCTGTCCGCTGTTGTTCGCCACGATCAGCGGCGCGCACATTCATCGGTTTACGCCTCCCAAGCCGGCCGTCAAATGAGTGCCCAAGTCATAACGCGCTGACGTGAACGCCCTCCCCCCCATTATCGCGACGGATCGAGAATGCCTCGAAGCGTGGCGGCGGCAGCCGGGCGCGGAAAGGTTGCGGCCGTTGGTCGATCGGTACGTAGCGTTCGTCTATGCGTCGGCTTTTCGGCGGACGGGGAGCGCGGAGCACGCGGCGGAGGTGACGCAGGCGGTGTTCCTGGTGCTGGCCCGGCGCGCACGCAGGCTGCGGAAGAAGACGGTGCTGACGGGTTGGTTGTTTCATGTCACGGCAGTCGCCTGCCGGAAGCGCGCAGGCCGACCTAAACTCAGAAGTTGGTGGCGTTGGTTTAGGCGAAAGCCAAGCGCAGTGCCGCCAGTCATTGCCTTGTGGCCCCGGGTGGCGCCTGAGTTGGAGGCAGCCATCGACCGTTTGTCACCGGCCCAACGGGACGCGGTGTTGTTGCGCACGTTGCTGCATCAAGATCTGGCTTCCGTCGCCGGGATTCTCCGCACGAGCGAGCGGCGGGCCGACAAACGTGTCGCGCGTGGGGTGAAGAAACTCACGCGTCGGCTTCGCCGGCGGGGCGTGGTGACGGACGCGGAAACGCTGGCGCAGGTCTGCGCCGCCGAAGGCTGCGCGGTACCTGTGCCGGAGGGACTGACGGATGGAATTCTGGCCTCAATTGACGAGCGCCTGGGCAGGAAACCGTCCTTCAAGCTGGCGCGCCGCACCTTGAACACGCTGGCCTGGGCGCGCTGGCGGCGCCGCTTCGCGATTGGCGTCCCGACCTTCAGCGTCTTGCTCGCCATCCTTGGGGCAGTCGCTTGGCGCATTGATGCGCGCACCGGTCACAGCCGGCTGATCTCGGCGTTCATTGTCTGGAAGACACGCTTTGACGTGTGGAGAGTGACGGAGCCGGTCCGGCCCTGGCCGACCAACGCCGCCACGCCACGGCTCGATGCCGGCATCGTCCGCAACGCGCGCGATCTCTACCAGACGACCAACATCTGGCTCGCTCACCTGAACTTCACGCGCGAGCAATGGCTGGCGCTCGAACCGAAGCACATTGACCCGTTGCCGAATTTTCTTCTGCCCGACGGCATGATTCTCCTGCGCAATCCCCAGGCCCGGCGCAGCGGCCTCGCGGGTGTGCTCGGCTACGAATTCGACTGGACTCGCGCGGGGTTCGAGTTCGGCAGCGTCGCCTTCACCAACGTCGCCGTGCGCGTCAAAGGCAACCTGACTTCGCTGTGCTGGCCGAAGCGTGCCTTCAAGGTGGACCTCAACCGGTTCGCCAAAGGCCAGAAGCTCGGCGGCCTCGATGAACTGACGTTCAACAGTCTGGCGTGGGATTATTCCTGCCTCATGGACGCGCTGGGCCATGAGTTCTTCCGCGACGCCGGCGTGCCCGCGCCCCGCACCGCCTACGCGTGGCTCTCCGCCAGCGTGGCCGGGCGATGGGACCGAAAGCCGCTGGGGCTTTACCTCATGGTTGAACCGGTGGACAAGGCCTTCGTGGCCGAGCGGTTTGGATCCAAAGGGACGCCGGTGTTCAAGCCGGTGACATACGAACTCTTCAAACACTTGGGCGACGACTGGTCGGTTTACGCGGGAATTTACGACCTGAAAACGGAGGCGACGCCGGAACAACAACGGCGCGTGATCGAGCTGGCCCGGCTGGTCACGTCCGCTACCGATGCCGCCTTCGCCGCGCAGATCGGAAACTTGCTGGACTTGGACGAGTTCGCGCGCTTCCTGGCCGGCGAAGTGTTGCTCTCGAACTATGACAGCATCCTGGCAGACGGGCAGAACTTCTACATGGTTCTCGATCCTCGCTCGAACAAGTTTGGTTTCGTCCCGTGGGATCTGGACGCGGCGTGGGGCGATTTCTGGCTCGCGACGAAGCCGGAATTCGAACGTGCAAGCATCTGGCATCCGTGGGTCGGGGAGAACCGATTCGTGGAACGGGTCATGGCCGTGGAGGAGTTCCGGCGCCTCTATCGCCTGCACCTCGAGGATTTTCTCACGCGCCTCTTCGTGCCGCACCGACTGCACCGGCGCATCGATGAAATGGCGGCCGTCATTCACGATCCTCTCGCGGCTGAATCCGCCTTTCGCCTGAACAAGTTTGAACAGGCGGTGGGCCTGAAGCCGCTGAAGCCCTCGCCTGGAGAAACCCCGCAAGGCGTCAATCATCCGGCGCACGAACTCAAACGCTTCATCGAGGCTCGCGCCAAGTCGGTGCGCCAGCAGCTCGACGGGAAATCGAAAGGGATGATTTTGAAGTACCCCGGAGGATGGTGATTTCCGGAAGGCTGACGATCGAAGCCACGACATGAACAAGTTCTTCGAACTTTTGTTCAAGAACGACGGCGGCTTGCTAGAACAGCTTTTGTCGCCGCTCGTCGTCCACACCGCGCCGGAGCATGCGGAGTCGAAGGCGATTTGCAGCCCTCACTCGCCCTTTGGGGCCACCCTCCCCCAGCCGATGGGCGAGGGGAACGCTCCGCGCCCGCAGGCGAAGGCTCCTGCGGCGAGGGAGGTGCGTTGGGAATGGACATCGTGAGCCGCAGTTGTAAGCATCCACCTATGAACCGACCGATGAAAGCCGCCCTCAGCCTCCTCGCCATCCTTGCTACGCCTTACACCTTCCACGCCGCCGCCGCCAACCCCAGCACCAACTTCATCGCTTCGCCGGCCGCCTTGCAGGCGCGGATGGAGACCGAACTCCACGTCACCAAGCCCGACTTCGTGGTCTTCGTGCCCACCGTCACCGACACGAGCGGGAATGACACGGGCAACGAGCATTTCCTCGTCTTCGACGGCCCGGACGGCTCGCTCATGGCCGTGTGGACGCAAAGCTCTGCCGAGTCGCAGCCTGACCAGCACATCGCGTTTTCGCGCAGTTCGGACGAGGGCAAGACGTGGTCCAAGGCTCGCATCATCGCCGGCCCCAAGAAACCCGGCGATGGCCACATGGCGAGTTGGGGCTATCCGCTCGTGAGCAAATCCGGTCGCCTCTATGTCCTCTACAGCCAGCACATCGGCCGGGTGGACAACTTCCCCCATCACACCGGCTGGCTGCACGGCATCGCCAGCGATGACAACGGCCAGACTTGGTCCAAGCCGCAGAACATCCCCGTCGCGCGCAGCATCCATGACAACCCCGATCCCACCATACCGCCCAACATGCTTTGCTGGCAGAAGCCGCTTCGTCTCGGCAAGGACGGCAAATACTTCGCCGGCTTCACGCGCTGGACCAGCTTCGCCGTGCGGAAGAATCCGACCAAGTCGTGGATCTCCGCCGACTCGCGCGTCGAGTTCATGCGCTTCGAGAACGTGGACGACAACCCCGCCGTCGCCGATCTCAAGATCAGTTGGTTCGCCTCGAACGAGAAAGCCCTCTCCGTCCCGTTCCCCGGCCACCCTGAAGTCAGCGCCTGCCAGGAACCGACCGTCGTGAAGCTGCCCGACGGACGTCTCTTCTGCGTCATGCGCACCGCGTCGGGCAGTCCGTTCTGGAGCGTGAGCGCCGACACGGGCGAGACGTGGACCGCGCCGCGCCGCCTCCTCCGCAAGGACGGCGGTGAGCCGCTCCTGCATCCGCTCTCGCCCTGCCCGATGTATGACGTGGGCGGCAACACGGCGGGCAGCGGACGCTACGCGCTCTTCATCCACAACCACGACGGCCACTACCAAGGCTACGGCCCCACGGACACCGGCCTCCATCGTCGTCCGATTTACCTCGTCGCGGGCCGCTTTCAATTCGGCGCGGACCAACCGGTCTGGTTCGACGAGCCGAAGTTCTTCATGGACCACAAAGGCGTGAGCCTCGGCAAACCCGGCACCAACGGTCGCCTTGACCTCGCCCTTTACTCCAGCTTCACCGTGCGCCAAGGCCGGGCAGTGCTTTGGTATCCGGAGCGGAAATTCTTCCTCCTCGGCCGGAAGATTGGGAACGAGTGATTTGGCAGAAAGACCGTTTCGTCCGAAGGCGAACGTTTGGCCGGGCCATAATGAGACGAACCGCAGAAGCGCGTAACAGCCGACGTGAGGAGGCTCCATTTTCATTGAAGTCAGAGCCTCCTCACGTCGGCTGCTACAGTTTCGCAGGAAGCTCATTGGTCTGCGCATGGAACTGGCGCTCGCTGGCACCATCGTCGGACTCAGTTCTTGCGCGAACCAAGGTTTCGTGAGGTCCCCTCCGGCGGACAGTGCCGCGGCCATTCCGCCTTGAAGTCGCCCAGCCAGGGCCAGCGCAGTCGCTTGTTGAGGTCCACTTCGGCCACGGCCACGGTGCCGAACTGGGTCGCCTGCGCGAGGAGAGTCCCCTCGTGATCGAAGATGCCGGAGGGCATCCAGTTCATGGCCGGCTCGGAATAGGTGCTGCTTACCACATAGACGTGGTTCTCGAGGGCGCGGGCCGCGGCCAGCTTCGGGTTGCAGCCCCAGACCGGGAAAGCGATCACCTCGGCCCCGTTCAACGCCAGATGCCGCGCGACCTCGGGGAAGAACCCATCGAAGCAGATCATCATCCCCACCTTGCCGAAGCCCGTTTGAAACACCGGATAGTCCGAGCCGGGCTGGAGGCCCCGGTCCCATTCGCTGCCCGGCAGGCATATCTTGCGATACTTGCCGATCATGCGGCCGTCCGGGCCGACGAGCGCGGCGGTGTTGTAGAGCAGATGTTTTTCCCGCTCCACCACCGGCACGACGACGTGGAGATGGTGCGTCTTCGCCAGCGCGCCGAAAAACTCGGTGGACGGCCCCGGCACCGGCTCGCCGGCTTCTTCGAGCGACAGGTGGGTGCCAGCGCGAGTGATGGTCTCGCCCAACACCACCAAGTCGGCGCGTTGCCGGGCAGCTTCCTCGATGAGGGGAACAAACAGTTTTCGGTTTCCCTCCGCCGTCTGGCCGCCGCGCGGAAAGAAATGCACCGTCGCCAACCGCACCAGTCGCGGCGGCAGCGCGGGCACTTCGACGAACGACACCTGGCCCCACTCGACCTTTCCGCCCGGCGGCGCCCAGCGCAGATAAAGATCAACCACCGCGTTCACCGCGTTGGAAGGCGCGCGGTAAGTGTCCGCCACCTCGTCCCAGCCGCGCGCGTCGGCGGCATGGTCCATCGGGAATTCCGGTTCGCACGGCGGCCGCTTGCCCGGCAACAGCGTGGCCGATTCCGCCTCGTCCCGCAGCGCCGCCTGGCCCTTCGCGTCCAGCCAGAGGATTCGCACCAGCGCGCTCTGACGCGGGGCCGAAACCTTGTCGCAGCGGCGCACGGCGCTGAAGCGATAGGAGTGTCCGCCCAGCACGGCGAAGCGCTTCGTCCACCGCCCGGCCAGCCCTTCCCGCTGGTCGGCGCGAATGACGAAGCTGCCTTTGCGGTTCGGCCCTCCGTGCGGTTCGTAGGAGAACAGCGGACGGATCTCGTCCCGTGGCGCGACGGCCTGCCAGCCCTCGGGCGCTGCCGTTGGGGCGGCGAAAACTGAGGGCAGGAAAAACAATGCGGCAAGCAAGACCACGCATCCACAAATCCGAAGTGCGAAATCCGAAATCCGAAACAAATCCGAATGACCGAAAAAGCAATGGTCAAAACCACAACACGTTTGCCCGGTGGCGCGGGTCTTGGATTTATCCCATTTGAATATTCGGACTTGTTTCGGATTTCGAGCCAGAGGCGACTCGGAGGACGCGGAGCTGGAGGTCGTTTTCATGGTGGGAAAATAACTGGGCTGGTATCGGTTTTGCAGCAGGAAAAGTGGCGCCTACCACTCCACCGCCACGGCTTCGTATTCCTCGAGTGTCCCGACATCGACCTGCAACGTCCGGCCCTTGACTTGACCGCGGAGGGCGCGGTCCTCCCAGAGACGGCGCACCTTCGGCTCGCGGGCCTCGTCGGGCAGAGCGACTCGCAGCAACACCTTCTGGAGTGGAGTCACCGTGTCCGAGCGAAGCTGGCTGTCCCGTTGGTGATTGACGAGGTGAACCACCAACCGCCCTGGCTGGCGAAAGAGACTCACTCCCACTGGCCCGTCGGCTTTGACCTCCACAGGCAATCCATCGGGCGCGACCCAGCACACAGCGTTCGCCAACAGCCGCTCCACCGCCGGCGTGAGGCTGTAGCACTGCATCGAATCGAATCGGCCCGGAAGATAGACGACGCGGCCTTTCCCGTAGCGATGCGTCAGCACCGCGGCCTCGCCGCTGGCAAACGTTCCCGCAATTCCCGCCCCGGCCAGAGTCACGGAAACCAGCGGTTCGTCGTGCGCCAGCGGCGTGTTCGTGGGCAGACCCGAAGCCAGCGGATGATTCGGCAGCAACGTCGCCGTGCGCGCCGCCGCCGGGAGCGTGTTCTGGTAATGCACGCCCAGCACATCGGCCAGCGCGAAGTCCGCGCGTCGTTGCCCCTTCTCGTCCAGCAGCGAGGTTTCGTGCGTCGCGACCAGCCCTCCGCCGTCGCGCACGAACCGCCGCACCGCCTCCACCTGCGCTTCGCTCATCAGCGCCACGTTCGCCAGCGCCACCACCTTGAAGCCCGCCAGCCCTTCCTCGAAGTGCGGCCGATGCAACGTCACCACCGGCAGCCCCGAGCGCATCAGCGCCGAGTAGGCGCCCACGTAAGGCGCGAGGAACCGGTCGCGCGGCGCATAGCTCAGTCCCGGCGCGGGGCGGGCGCGCCGTTGCGTGTCGGACTCGTGCAGGTCGCGCGGCAGCGCCAGGAATTTCACTGGCGCGGCCGTCTCGAAGTCGAGGCCGTCCGCGCACCGGCGCATGAAGTCGAACACCGGCTTCATGCCGGCCGCGCTCCAGAAGTTCGGATAGGCCCCGTTGGCCAGCCCTTGCAGCGCGTGCGCGCGGGCCTCCGCCGCGGTGAAGTGCCGGTGCGGATAAATGTTGAACAGCACCGGCACGCGATAGACCGCCGAATACCCCGCCAGTTCTCCGCTGCGCCATGCGGTGTGGACCCACGGGCGCGGCGAATACACTTCCGTCAACGTGCCGTCGTAGTCCGCGTCGCTGCCGGGCTTGGGATGCGAATGGAACAGCGTCACCGCGTCGGGCTTCGCTTGCTTCACCGTGCGGCTGACTTCGTGCGTCATCTCGACCAGTGTGCGGTGCATCATTTCCGTCCAGCGCCGCGCGTCGGCATCGTTCTCCACGTCGCCGACCGGTTGCGGGTCCCGGCCGAACTCCGACCAGACCGCCCAGCCCGCACCGATCCGGCTGAGCTTAGGCACGGGCATTTCCGTGCCAAACAACTCCCGCCACTTCGCGCGGCAGTGCTCGCAGAAACAGACATGCGGCGTCAGCCCATCGACGTAAAGCCCCGCCGGCCGGTAGCGCGTGAACATCTCTGTGAGAACCTCCTGCAAAAACCGCCGGTAACGCGGATGATTGATGCACGCATAAAGCGCCTCCGGCCGCCAGGCCGCCCCGTAGGCCGGTCGCTTCGACGCCTGCCCCGCGGCGTCGCGGATGACGCATTCGTCCGCCAGCGGATGGCCGAGGCAGAGCGCGTTTGGGTTCATATAGACGGCCACCTTCACGCCGGTGCGCGTCCCCTCGTCCAACGCTTCGTGCAAATAATCCAACTCGCCCAGCCCCGGTGCATGGGGCGCGACGCGACTTTGAAAAAATGCCTCCCCGCCCCAAAGACAACTCAGCCGCAGCGTCTCGCCGCCGTTCGCCGCCACCTCGCGCACCAGCGCCGCAATGTCGCCGGGCTGCCGGTGACGCAACTCATCGCGCCACGAATCCTTCGTGAACCACCGCGGGCAGCGCATCCAGTCCGGCACGCGCTGGCGGTGCTCCGGCGGCTGCCAATCGGCTGCCAGCGGCGCGAGGCGGGCCGGCTCCACGCGCGGAACTGGCGGTGGCGTCATCGTCAGGTGCAACGCGCTTTGTGCGCCGGCGTCCGTCGGGACGAACTTGGGATCGTCGCTCAGGCAAAACAGATTCAACCGTGGCGTCTGCGTCAACTCGGCCTGCTGCCAGCGCAACGGGCCGAACGTCGAGGCCGCCGCGTGCTGCGGTTGGACGCGAAACGTCCACGCGCCGGCCGGCAGTTGCACCTGGCCGCTGTTCACCCAATGCCAGCGCCGCGGCTCCACACCGCCGGTGAAGACCACTCTGGCTGCGCCGTCCCCCGCGTTGGTGTCGGCGACGCGCAACGCCTCTTCCGCCCCGGCCGGAAAACGCACTCGGCCCCACAACCAGTACGCGCCGGCTTTCGGCACCGTGACGGAGAACTCCACCCAACAATTGGTCGCGGGCTTGTCTGCTGTGGCCGTGACCATCGGCACGAGAAAATCTCCCAGCGCCTCGGCCTCCATCAGCCCGACGCGCGACGCCGGCGTCATCAGCGGCGACCACGCCCGCGCGTCCTGCATCGAAATCCAGACGGGCGCAGCGGCAGTCCCCACCGCGGACGCTTCGGGAGCGGGGAGCGGGACCGCGCGCGCCAAGGAGAGAACCAAGGCGGCGGACAGAAGAACGGCGGAGAACGGCTTCATGGAATAAAGTCGCCGTGCGGCGGTGTTCAAAGACTTCAAGCACGTTCGGCTCGACCGCGCGCGAGGATAGGCTTCCCCGTCGGAGGGGCAAGCGTGCATTGGAGTAGCCTCCCATTCCTGAGGGCTGCATCAAACTCGGTTCGGGAGCACTCGTACCGCAGACTTCCCAGTCTGCCGTAGCGCCGGTTTTCCAACCGGCAGACGTTGGAATCGGCCAGCGGGCCGGGAGTGCCAGCGCCCTGGATCAACCAGGAGTTGCGCGTCGGCGCCTAGCATCAGCCACGAGGGACCAGCAACTCTGGCGGAACTTGACCCTTCTTGAAAACCGAGCTTGCCACCCGCCGAGAGCAGGCCGAATATCGCCGCCTATGAACTCGCCGCAAAAGCAACCCTCCATGCTGGAGGAGCGTCGAGAAACCCAATTCCTATTGCTTCAGTTGAGCCTCTTTCAAAACCGTAGCAGCCGACGTGAGGAGGCTCTGTTTCCCTTGAAGTTTGAGCCTCCTCACTTCGGCTGCTACCGAGTTTTGAAATCGCTTCAGTTGCTGACCCAGTCGCCCGCTCCGCCAGGAGATGCCGGTGGATTCCAGCACAACATCCGTCCACACTTAGAGGAGGTTTCATGCGTTTTGCAGCCGCTCTGATTATCACAACGGGAAGTCTGTTTCTCTGGTTCAATGCCTGCCAGCCAGTTGCCCTTCACGTCTGGGGTGTGGAAACCCAGGCGCAGGTCTATTCGGCCTCGGCGATCTCGGCCCGCCGCAGTACCGCCTTTGCCCAATACGAGTTTACGACCACGGACAAGACCCTCGCGCATGGCTCCTACCTCGGCACGCGGAACGCGCCCGGCCACAGCGTCCGCATTCTTTACCTGCCGTTCAACCCGGCGGTGAATGGGCCAGCCGGTTTCGGCTATGGCGCGACACAAGTCGGTTTCTTGGGTCTCCTTGGCTGGTTGCTATCGCTCTGGGCGGTGCGCGTGGCGCTACCCAAGTCGGCCCGCTCGAACGCACGCCGAAAGAAGACTGTGGCCGCACCGGCGGCGAGTGGCGGCGCGTCGCCGGAAACGGGCGCAGACGACGCGACGGCGAGCGGCGGCCAGCGGCGACCCGCATTCGGGTTGTCCCTCCTGCTGTCCGGATGCATCGTCGCGGCGGTTCTGGCGTATCTCCGGCTGGCCGGCGGCAATGCAGTCGCCGAGTCTGGCGCGACGGCGGCCCCCGCGGGCTTGACCGGCGCCGTCAGCCGCGGCTCCACCGCGGCCAACGCCGCCAATGGTAACCTCTTTGGCTTCGACGGCGAGTGGCTCTATTTCGGGCGCTGGCCCAACCGGCAGGATCCCGCGGCTCCAGTGGCCGGCCTGTACCGCTGCAAACTTCCGGATGGCTCAGCGCCCTCACTGGTCGGCCCGCCCGGCGCGACGGCGAAGATCTTTCAAGGCATCAGCGTGCAAGGCGGCTGGGTCTATTACGTGGCCATGGAAGGCCTCTGCCGTATCCGCACCGACGGAACGGGACATCGCACGCTCATCGAGCAGCCCATCAACGCGGCCTGCGTCGTCGGGGACTGGATTTACTACCAGCGCACGCACGATCGCAACCGGCTTTGGCGCATGAAACTGGACGGTGGCGCGCAGACGCGATTGACCGAGGAGGAAGCCGGCTGCTTCTCCGTCGCGGACGACGGTTTCGTTTACTACGCCAACAAGACTGATGGCGAGGCGATCTACCGGATGCGATGGGACGGCGCGGGGCGGACCAAGTTGACCGACCGGACCACGCGCGTGCTGTTGGCCGAGGCCGGCGCGCTCTGGTTCGTGGACGCCAAGACTGAGCAGCTTTGCCGGCTCTCGCTCGCCGACCAATCTTGCCAGACGATCGTGGCGACGCCGGTTTCGAGTATGAGCGTCGTGGACGGTCGTGTGTATTTCACGAACGAGGAGCAGGTCAAACGCTGCAACCTCGACGGCAGCGAGCCGGCGTCTGTCTGCCCGGCGAAGGACCTGCTGAAGTTCTGCGTGCATGGGGGCCGTATTTACTTCGGAAGCTGGGACGGCACCGGCCCGATCCGCAGCGTGGGGCTCGACGGCGCGTTGCCCCATTCCATCGCCCGCTAACCACCGATCCGACTTCCGAAATCCATCTCCTCGAAAGAATATCATGCGACACTTCATCTCACTCCATGACCGGTTTTGCATCTTGTTCCTCACCGCCGTGCTATGCTGGGCCGGCTCCCTGGAAAACGCTGGCGCTCAAGTTCAGGACAGTCGTGCGAAGGAGGCGAAGACCGCGCCCTCTGCGGAATCGGAGAAGCTGTATCGACAAGGGATGGCGCAAAACAATGGCACGTCAGGCCCAACAAACTATTTGGAGGCCGCCAAATATTTCCGTGCTGCTGCTGAATTGGGCCATTCCATGGCTCAGTTTAATTTGGCTGTCTATTTGGAAAAAGGGACGGGGGTAAAACAGAATGTCGCTGAAGCCCTGAAGTGGTACCAGAGAGCGGCGGAGCAGGGGAACTCGGCGGCGCAATTCAATCTGGGCTTGAAATATTCCCGCGGTGAGGGAGTGCCGCAAGATCAAGTCGCAGCCGCAAAGTGGTTCAACCTGGCGGCGGCAAAGGGACACTCCAAAGCTCAGCTCGTTCTGGGCCGCATGTACAGCGCAGGCCTGGGCGTGAAGAAGGATCCAGCGCTTGCCGAGAAACTCATTCGCGATGCCGCAGCCCAGGGACTTGAACAAGCCAAGCTGGAATTAGTCAAACTCGAGAGCGTCAAGACTGACGCGGAACCGGCGGCCTTGCCGATTCGCTTGGCTAGTTCTGGCGCGGTGGCGGCGGTGCCCGTCCCGGCGGCTGAGATCCCTCCGTTCCTCGACATCAACCGTGTCACGCCGGCGCAGTTTGCCGGGGCCGTGTCGTTCGCGATGGAGTCGATGCGGCTCGTCTATGGCGAGCTGACTCCCGAACAGGAAAAGAAGTTCGAGGCGAAGTGGCGTCCGCTCTTCCAGTTTTGCACGCCGAAGGTGATCGACTACTTCAACAAGCTGAACCCGTTGCTTGGGCAATTCCTGCAGATCCGGAGCGCGCTCTCGGCGGTGGCGTCCGCGTTCGACGAGGCGCAGCAGGCGGCGGCCACGGCGGTCGCCCTGGGCAGCGCCGAAGAACTGATGCGGGCGATGGACGAAGCCGAGCTCGCGCGGCGCGAGATGCAGACGCTAAACCGCGCTCTTGAGCAGGTCGTTGGTGCGATCGTCGCGCTGGGCGAACCGCCCGACGCCGAGGAGGAAGCACGCCGCCGCCGTAAAGCGCACGTGGACGCCCTCGCCTCCGTGCTCCGACCGACGGGCCGATACGTTCGTGTTGATTGGGACGCGCCCCCCTTGCCGTGGTACGAAGATCCGCGTGCGTATGGCCGATCCTACGATCCCGCGCAAGGCCGGGACCGCCGCATCTTCCTCAACCCACCGGGCAGCGCACAGGACTTCGTGGCGCTTGCGCTCGAGTTTTTGGCTTCGGACGACTCCGGACATACATGGGCCAAGGTTCGCTGTCGCGTGGTGCATGAGCCATACATTGACCTGGGCGGTTTGCGGACAGATAAGTTCTACCGCCGGGCCGACGGCAGCAGCACCCAGCTTGAACTCCAGAACAAGCCGGAGTTCTTCGTCCCGGGTTCATCGGTCATCGAGAAGACCCGGTTCGCCGGATACGATGCCGTCCACTTCGTGGCGGAGTACCTCTACCCGAGCAACCAGGGCGAACGGGATCTCCGCGAGGGCCGGGACCGCTACGAGTGGTATGCCGTTGATATCGGGCTGGCCGACGAGAACGTTTGGCTGTTCGTGGAATCACGGGTGAACTTCAGCGATTCGGTGGACATGCCCGAGCAGGTGCCGTTGGCCGAGGCCAGGGCCTTCAGCGAGAAGGCCCTGCAGAGAAGATGGGCCAAGCACAAGGAGATCTGCCTGCCCCAGCAACAGCAAATCATGGACGGCCTGCGCATCATCCTCACCGACGCGGTTCCCCAGGATGACCAGAAGCGGTTCACGCTGAACTCGAATCAGAAAGGCGGCCCCCCCGGCAAATGGGCGACCAGTTCGAGCGGAGTCTGGCGCCTCGTCGCCGGCGGCAACTCGCGGACCAGCGTCACTTTCAGGCACGAGTGGGAAGACCTTGTGAAGGATAAAAGGTGGTTCACCAGCACGCACAGTTGGGCATCGCCTCCGGAAGTGATCCCTGTCGGCGGGGACGTGACGATTGCGCTGAAGGCCGACGTCAGCCAGTCAGCACCGTCGGCAGCGTACCTGCAGCGGTTCAAGTTCGAGAAGGGTCCCCCGCCGGGATTCGGGTGGAACGCCAATCCGTACGTCGCCCGCACGATGGCTTCGCACAACTTCCAAACGAAGGACCAAGGGAGCGGAGTTGGGGCGGGGGCTGCCGCAGGCGCCTGGGTGTTTCGAGAGAAGGGACCCAAGAGCGACAGCCGGACACTCCGCTTCAGCCCTGTGCCCGGGAGAGGAGGCACGATCAGCATCGGATACGAACTGACGGAGTCGGGGGACACCCAGCACCCGTTGGATGACGAACGTGCGCGAGTGCTCGATGCCGGTGATTTCGGAAGAGGGGTTGAGGCGCCCACCTACCACTACATCTGGGACTGGGAGCCCACCGCGAAGGTGTCCTTGCAGGCTGGGTCGGCGGTGGACGCGGCGCAAGTGGCGCGGGTTTCCGGCGCCCCGGTTGCGAAGGGAGAGCGCAAGTCCACGGCTGAGGAGCAAGAGGCCCTGGCGAAGCTCGACCAGATCGAGTTCTACAAGGCCGAGATCGCCGTCCAGCAATCAGACCTGGCCGCGTTGCAGGAGCAACGTTCCAAGGGCCGGCCTGCGGATCAGGAGGGGTTCGACCGCCGGATCATGTGGGCGCAGGACTGGATCCAGCGTGCGCAGGACTCGATCACCACGCTGCAGACCGGCAACTTCACGCGTACGCGCACCGCGGCGGACGAGTTCAACCTGTCGGTGATGGCGGCGGAGAGCAGCGAGATGGCGGCGAAATGGGACACTGTCCACCGCTTGGTCGAGCGCGGTCCGCGCCTGATCGCGTTGGCGCCGCCCGAGGAGCAGGACAAACTGCGCGAGTTCTTCGACGGCCAGGTGAAGGCCGATAGGCTCGCCTCGGGGGATCTGACCCGGTTCAAGAAAGTGATGGCCACGCTCGGTAATCGCGTAGTGGGCTCGCTGGAGCAGGCGCAGGCCAAGTCGCAAATCAAGCTGATTGACGCCGAGGAGAGTCTGGAACGCTTGGAGAACGTCAAGACGGTGGCGCAGACCGAACTGATGTTGCTGTCGCTGGGCGGCGGCTGGCTGCGCTGCGGCTACGCGGCGATCCAGGGAGTCACCGGGTACCAGGAGGGTGGCCCCGGCGAGGCGGCCAAGCAGGTGCTGCGGTCCTTCAACCAAGCGACGATCGCGGCCAGCGACGCGATGGATGCCTACCAGAAGTCGGTGCTCGATGCCTACGAGGCGCACGCCAAGGACCCGCGCACTGGTTCGGTGGACGAGGTCCGCGCGGGACTCGGGGGCGCGGGCTGGGTTCTCGGCAAGGCCGTGGCACTCGAGGTTGGGATGAAGTACGGACTCGAGCCACTGGGACGCCGGCTCCTCAACCTCCCGGCCCCGCCCGCGAAGAAGACGCTGAAGGAGCTGGCCCTGGAGATGCAGTACCTGAAGCGCCGCGCCGAGGGCATGGACACAGTGAAACTTTTCCAGGACAAACTTGCCGGCGTGGCGCGAGCTTCGAAGGCGGGCGCGACCAGCGCGGACATCGACCGTCTGCAGCGCGAGGCGGAGGACGTCTATAAGCTCATCAAGACCGACTGGTTTGCGAAGATGCACATCAACGAACTGGGCCGTAACGGCAATCTCGCTCTGGTGCGCCAGTATAACGTTTACGACCACTACGCAATGGCGCAGCTCAAAACCGCTTTCGAGGCGCGGCAGACGGGCTCTGGCTTCGCTAAGCAAGAGTACAAGTTGTTCAGCAACTCCTCCAGCGCGGGCAAGGCGGGGATGGACGTGGATCTCGGGGTCGTCGAGCCGCCGCGGTTCATCCTCGACGCGGTCGGCAAGCAGATCGCCAACCCGGCGCGCAGGCAGTGGCTCGACAGGCTCGTGACCGAACGCATCGGAGGCAAGGTTGGTCTGAACGGGTTTCGTGAGCAGAGCCAGAAGAACCTTGAGGCCGCTTTCAAGGACGTGTTCAGGTACGACCCGACGAAGAGCGCTGGGCGGGAGGCGTTCGTGAACTTCACGACGAGCAACCATCCAGAGGCGTACCGGGATTTGGCGTGGCTCGGTCGGAAGGGCATGAAGACGGCCGACATCGCCAACGTGGACCCGGCCTGGGTTGCTCAGGCGGCGAGCGTCACGGGCTTCAAGATCATCGACCTGCCAAGGCATCACCCGTCGTTTGGTTACTTCGCGACCCTGCAGGAGCAGTGCCGCGGCACCGTGAAGGACTTCGACACCAAGCTCGCCCCCATGCTTGCGCGCGCGACCAACAAGACCGCCGTGAAGCACATGCAGGAGCTGCGAGGCGTGATGGACAAGTTCGCGAAGAACGAGATCGGGCCCGTCGAGGCCAACCGGCTCATTCTGGAGATGACGGGCGGCAAGGGCATGTGCGAAGTGAAGGACCAGTACGCCGTGATGTTGGAGGCGCTGACCAAGGGGAGGTGACGGCAGACACCGAGCGCGATTTCC
This sequence comes from Verrucomicrobiota bacterium, assembly GCA_016219875.1. Taxonomy (GTDB): domain Bacteria; phylum Verrucomicrobiota; class Verrucomicrobiia; order Limisphaerales; family JACRJZ01; genus JACRJZ01. The sequence goes on from JACRJZ010000140.1 coordinate 45,282, forward strand.
TGGCACATGGCCGATGGGCACGACAGCGCCGACGAGGAGAGTGTGCTTACCCGGCACTGTGAAGTGAGATTCGGCATGGAACTGGCAGGCCAGGAGCGTGAATCGTTGCGGCTTGGTGGGGGAGAAGTTGGCGGAGTTGCGCAGTTCTAAAACACGGCGGACATGTGCGGCTCGGCGATAATATGTTCGCAAACACCTTGCATGGGAAAACGTCGATCGGTTTCGAGCTGGGTGCCGACGCTGGGAGAGGTTTAGTTTGTCCTGTGAATGTACCGAGAATTTGCTTCACTCCGACCATGTTATTGTTGCGTTCATATCACGCATTCGGCCTCGCGGTGGCGCTCGGCTCCGCACTATCAGCCGCTACCCACGAAGTGGCGCAGCAAAATCCACAGGCTAGCGATGAACCTCCGGGCACGGCGGAACGGCCCTGGAAGACCATCGCCAAGGCGAAAAAAGCCCTGCGCGAACATGGTTTTCAGGACTTGGACGACTTGATGAACAAGCTAAGCTCCCAGTTCGAGTCGCTCAAAACCATGTGATGCCCGGCGGCGTTTTCCGTCGGCTGGGATTCAGCAGGGGATACCGGAGGCAGAAACGAACAGTCATGTCATGAGCGCCAACAAGCGTATCGGCCTCGACGCGGGCCAGAACTTTGGACAGAACCCTTTTGCCGAATTGAGCAGCGCAGGGCTGCCACCGGGCGTTGACGGCGGACCGAGCGAGTCGGCGGCCTCGTCTTCGGCCACACCCACTGCGCTGCGGAAGAGTCGCGGCCGGGTGGACATTCTGCGGCAAACGGCTCACCGCGGCGGCAAAACCGTGACGGTCGTGAAGAACTTCGTAGGCATCGGTCTGCCGGAGAAAGAGCGGCTCGCCCAAGCCATGCAGAAAGCCTGCGGCACGGGCGGCACGGTGAAGGAAGGCCAGATTGAGATTCAGGGAGACAAGCGCGCGGAAGTCGCCCGCATCCTGACTGAAGCCGGGTTTCGGCCGGTGTTTGCCGGAGGATGAGATGAGGCACGACCGCACGGCCGCCAACCCAGGAAGTCACGAGGCGGTCAACGACATCATCGCCTATCACGACCAGACCAAGCATTACCCCCAGCTCTATGCGCGCGGACCGGGCGGTTTCGAAAGGAGAGACCCGGTTCGAGTTGGTTCCTCCGGATGAATCCGTCTAGTGGCAACCCGCATCCGACCAAAGGCCACGCCGTCCTGTTTGCCTTGAACCCTGACGCGTTTCTCGGTTTCAAGATATTCCCCGCGCCAATAAAGCGGGCAAGGAATCTGGGGCGGACATTGTCAAACGCTCCGAATGGATTCTTCGCGTGGCCGTCCAACGACCCATGAAAACCATCTTCCGATGCGGCACCGCCCAGACGCAGGGCTTCATGGGCCATGCGCTCGGTGTGGGGTTTCTTCTCGTTCTGGGGTTCAGCGCGCTGCCGGGCGCGGAAGCGGGACCGGGCCTTGCGCCAGGCGGAGCGATCTATTATGTGGATGGCGTGGCGGGCTGGAACACCAACACGGGTTCGTCGCCGGATTCGGCTTGGCGCGATTTCTCCAACATCAACGGCCAGACGCTGAACGCCGACGATCAGTTGCTCATCAAGCGCGGCAGCGTCATCAATCAGGAGTTGCGCGTCGGCGCCAAGGGCGCCACGAATCGCTGGGTGGAGATCGGCGCGTATGGCGAGGGGGCGCGGCCCGTCATCCGCCGCAACTGGGACATCGCGGAGCGGTGCGCGCTGGTCACGGACCCGGATTGCCTGCGCATCCGCGGGCTGGCGTTCAGCCACGCCGGCAAGGGGCTGGTGGTGCATTACGCGACGCCGGGGCACGGCGGGCTGGTGATCGAGGACTGCGTGGCGCATCACATCGAGGGCATCTACCGCGAATGGACGATTTGCAGCGGCATCCCGGAATGGCGCGGTTACGCGGCACCCACGGACGACGGGTTCCGCGCCTCGGCGGGCATTGCCGTGAGCGGGCGCGGACGCGACATCACGATCCGCGACTGCGACCTGTTCCTGACTTCGTGGGGCTTCTGGGTGGCGGGCGAGCGGGTGACGCTGGACCGGATTTACGTCCACCACTGCTACACGTTCAACAGCTCGCCGCACCCGGCGTTGCTGGGGCCGAAGGATTCGGTGATGCAGAACTGCGTGTTCGACGCCTCGGGCTATCACGCTTTCGCGGGCACGATGGGGATCATGCTGGGCAGCCCGCGCAATCTCACCATCCGCAATTGCACCTTTCGCAATCAGCCTGACTCCGGCTGCCACGACGAAGGCGGCATCGACTTCGAGAACGGAGGCGACGGCTGCCTGATTGACCGCTGCACCTTCGAGAACAACGCGGGCGCGGCCATCGAGGTGCTGGGGCTGGAATCGCCGCAGCCGAAGAACGTGGAGATTCGCGGCTCGCGCTTCATCAAGAACAACTGGGCCAAGAAGCTGGGGCCGTCGGAGATTTTCATCTGGGGCCGCGGCCGGCCTGATCCCCGCGTGTGTTGCAGCACGGGGATCATCCGCAGCAACGGTTGTGTGCTGGCGCCGGGCGTGCAGTTCTTCACCAACCAGGCGCCGACCACGACGCAGTGGACTCTGGAGGACAACCGGACGTTCGCCTCTGTGGCGGAGTTGGAGCAAGCCATGCCTTGCAACAAACCGCCCGTGGTCGAGGCCGGGCAGGGCATCACCACGGACCAACTCACGGTGCAGTTGGCGGGCGTGGTGACGGACGACGCGAAGCCGGCCGGGAAGCGGCTGATGGCGCGTTGGGAGGCGCTGGAGGGGCCCGGCGTGGTGAAGTTCCTGGAGGCGGGCCAGGCCAGCGGGCGCGCGGAGTTTTCGGCGCCGGGTGATTACCTGCTGCGTCTGGTGGGCGACGACGGCGAGTTGTGGACGAGCGACTTGGTCAACGTCCACATCCTGCCCCGCGGCGTCACGCTGGCCAAGGCGTGGGAGTTCAACACCGCGCTGGACAAGGAAGGCTGGACGGAAGCGGACTTGGGCACGACGAACCGGGTGGAGACGCCCCTCAAGAATCAGCACGGCACCTCGCTGCCGGTGAAATACGTGGCGGGCGGTTACTACATCGTGGCGGTGGAGAACGCGCCCGCGGCGAAGCTGACGTCCGCCGACAACCTGAACGTCGCGCTCCAGAAGAACCAAGTTCTCCGCCTGCGTCTTCAGAACCACACGGGCGCGGCGCGCATGGTGGTCCGGTTCACGACCACGACCGACGGTGCATGGGACGACGCCAAGTCCAGGGCGTTGGCGGTCACACCGAATGATCCAGCCGCCCGCGATTACGTAGTGGAGATGGGGCAGGTTCCGGGTTGGCGCGGGACCCTGAAGCAATTGCGGCTTGATTTGACAACGGACGAGGCGGCCACCGGGACCGTTCGCGTTGACTCTATCCGCATTGAGAACGCCCTTTGAAGACAACAACTGGAAAGGAATGATGACATGCAAAGATTCCCCATGCTGAGGTTCCTCTGGTGCCTCGCGATTCTTGTCTGCGCCGTCCCACACGCTGCACTGGCCGCCGCCGGACCCGCGCCGGGTCTCATCTGGACAGACCTCCGCGAACTCGGTGTTGAAGGTCAGGGATGGACCGACACCAAGGCTCCCTACGATCGTCTGCCCGCGAAAGCAGAGGGCAAGGTGCGGAGTGCGGTCTGGAACCTGGGCCGCCATTCGGCCGGCCTGTGTGTTCGCTTCGTTACCGATGCGGGGGAAATCCACGCCCGGTGGGTCCTTGTCTCCAGCAACCTGGCCATGCCGCACATGGCGGCGACTGGCGTCAGCGGCCTCGATCTTTACGTCAAGACAGACCGTGGCCAATGGCGCTGGCTCGCGGTCGGCAGACCGGAAAGCCAGACCAATATCTGCCGTCTGTTCGCGGGACTTTCGCCCGGCCGGCGCGAATACCTCCTGTATCTCCCGCTCTACAACGGCACTCGCTTGGTCGAACTGGGTTCTCCCGCCGGGACGACGCTCACCAAGGCCGGCCCTTGGGGAACGCCGACGCGCAAGCCGATTGTCTTCTACGGCACCTCGATTCTCCAAGGCGGCTGCGCCTCGCGTCCGGGCATGGTTCACAGCGCCATCCTTGGCCGGCGATTTCAGTTCCCGCACATCAACCTCGGCTTCTCCGGTAACGGCCGCATGGAGCCTGAACTCGCGGACCTGCTGGCCGAACTCGATCCCAGCGTTTACGTGCTCGACTGCCTGCCCAACATGGATGCGGCAGAGGTCAGGGAACGCGTTGAGCCGTTCGTGCGGCAACTTCGGGCCGCGCGTCCCCGCACTCCGATCGTGTTGGTCGAAGACCGCTCTTACGCCGATGCGTTCCTGGTCGCCTCCAAGCGCGAACGCAACGACTCCAGCCGGCTTGCCCTGAAGGCCGCTTTTCAGAATCTCAAGCAGTCCGGCGTCAAAGGCCTTTTTTACGTCAAGGGCGCCAACCTGCTGGGGGATGACGGCGAAGGCACCGTGGACAGTTCGCATCCGAACGATCTGGGCTTCATGCGCCAGGCGGATGCGTTGGCCAAGGTCCTCGGGCCGTTGTTGAGGGTATCGGCGGGAACGGCCCGAATTTGGTGATGACCGTCCGGGAGGCCAGGCAAATCGGAACCAAGGAGGCGATTTCAAAACTCCGTAGCAGCCGACGTGAGGAGGCTCCGTTTCCAATCTGCAATCCGCAATCTGCAACCTGCAATCAGAGTGAGCCTGCCCAGGAACGTCCCGGCCGGTTGGGGTATGCTCAGCAGGCCCCACCACCGGTTGGGGCTGCCCGAAGGCACTGGAAAGTTCCTTGGCCCGATCCAGCAGCGGCTTTTCGCTGCTCAGACTCTCCTCACGTCGGCTGCTACGGTTTTGAAAGAGGCTCCAAGGGCTGCTGCTCCACCGGCGGCGAGAAGTAGGCGCTGTTGGATTCGGCTATCGCCGGGGCGGGTCTTGCGGCCAGGCGCGCGGGGTCACCGGCAGGAACACCGTTTTCACCGCCGGTTCGCCAACACGCTCTTCGCTCTTAATTGGCGGCGCGCGTTCTTTCCACCGGAAACGTGACGCTGCCGCCTTGCTGCGCGGAAATCTGTTTCGTGCCGCCGGCGGGCAGGTGGACGATGACGGCCTTGCAGTTCGCCGCGAGCGGCTTCACGGAGAGCTTGGCCGTCTTGCCGTCCTGGTCGGCTTGCACCGTCATGTCCAGCGGACCGAACGGAGTCGCGACGCCGTTGAGGCGCGTGGTCATGCCAGGACCGGCCCACTCGCGCGGGAAGCCTTCGAGCAAGTGCAACTCGTCACCGCGATCCAGCGCGAGCAGATGGATCGTGAGGCGGATGAACTCCGCGCTGGCCCAGTTGTGCGGCATGTCGCCGACCTTCTTGAACTTCTCGCCGATCAACGACTGTTCCTCGCGCCACACGCCGGTCGGCGCAGCGTGATTGGCGAAGGCGTAGAGAATTTGCGCGGCCTTGCGGCCATTGCCCTGCCAGAGCCAGGCATGGCCGTAGAACGAGGCGAAATAGTTCCAGATGCCGGTCGCGTCCCAGCCCGTGCCATAGACCATGCCTTCGCGCTCGGTGGCTTCGAGCATCGCCATGGTGCTGGCCACGAGCGGGTCGTCCTTGGCGAAGATTTGCCCAGGATAAATGGCCTGGCAGAAGGCCCACTGCGCGCGCTGCGGAAGTTGCTTCTTGCCTGGATCGCCCATGATGATCGGCACGTAGGCGTTGCCGTGCGAGTCTTTCGCCATGTCGCGTTGCGCGGCCTTGCGGTAAGAAGCCATGAAAGCGTCGTATTCCTTTTGCCAGGTGGCGGCTTCGTCCGTCTTGCCCAGCCAGTGCGCTGCCTGGATGAACGCGCGCAGGCCCAGCAAATTCCAGTAGGGGTTGGTGTATTCCAAATGGACGCCGCCGATGCCGCCATCCGGAAAGCCCGCCGGGACCAAGCCGTCGTCCAGCGGCGTGTCGTTCTCCAGAGTGCGCTGGCGCAACGTCTGGATATGCGCGGCCACGCGGGCGAGCTTTGGCCAGATGGATTCCAGCCAAGCCTTGTCCTGCGTGAGTTGCGCGTGCCGCACGCACGTCCACAGCACGATGCCGTTTTCCTTGGAGAAATTCCCCATGACCTCGATGCGGCCATCCGGCTTCTGGAACGTCAGTTCGTAAGCCACGCCGTTGCGCGCTTCCTGGCCCGCGCCGACCATCGCCGCCGACTCCAACAGAAATGCGCCATCCACGATCCACAGTCCGCGATAGCACGTCGGGCCAACCTGAAACGCCGGCAGACCTTTCTTGATTTCGCGCGCCTGCCAGATGTTGCGGATGGAGGAGTCCACCAATGCCTGAATGCCCGGGTCTGAAACTTCCACGCGGCCATAGGGCAACGGAGCCTTCTCCCAATAGGCTCGCGCCCGCTCGCGGCACGCCAGCGCGCCCTTGATGGCGGAGGGTTCGTAAATCATGGCTCCCCCGCCGCTGTAGAGCACAAGAAACGTTGCCGTGTCTCCGGCCGGCACGGCCAACGGTTCAAGCTGGATGACCCGGCGTGCGCCCTTCTCCTCCGCCAGACCGGTCATCTTGAGGGAAGCGGTCACCGTCTCGTAATCGTTGATGCGCACGCGCTGCGCGGGCCGCTGGAAATCGAAGGCCAGCGTGGTGTCCACAATCAGGCGCGGCTGAAACCGGCGCGTCTCGGCGCTCTTGTTGGTGGCACGAACCAGGATCAGATCATTCCGCGCCGGCCCGCCCGGATTGGTCGTATTCAACCGCGCGAGGGCGAACGCGTTCAGCTTCCCCGACAGAAGTTTATCGCTATCCGGCTTGGTGGCGTCATCAAACACCCACAGGCCATTGAGCATGGTGTTCTTGTCCGCCGCTTGCGGTGCGGCCTCCACGGCGATCTCAATCTTGCCGTCGCCGTTCGCATCCTTGGCGTCGAACCAGAAGGCCACCGCTTTGTTCTGGCCAATGTCGGCCACGGTATCGACGGTCTTCGGTTCCGCACCCTCGACGCGGAGCACCTGGATGCGTTTGCCGGTTTCCTTCCACCAGCCTTCGCACAGCGCGAGTGCGATGCGGCGCGACGCGCCCGCTGGCACCGCCAGTTCGTAGTGGATGTTGCCGTCCATGTGGACGGCGATGTGCCGCAACGACGGGTCGAGTCCTGCGGGAGGCTTGGCCCAGTCGCGATTCATGCCGCCGCCGTCGGTGCGCTGCAACGGCGAGGCTACCGCCGGCGCGTTGGTCTGGGCCAAATCGGTGACCGCGAAGGCTTCTTCCACGATCTCCAGCCCCTCCGCCGCGCGGAACGTCCGCACGATGGGCACGCGCGGCGAAAGCAGTTCCTGCTTCTGCCACACCGCGCCGCCGATCACCTCCACACCAACGCGCGTGGCGAACTCGCGTCCGCCCTGGCCGTAATGGTAGAGCAACTCGCCGCTGCGATCCACGAGCGACTTGTGCGGGTCATCCGGCAGGCAGATGGCCGTCTGCCATTCGGGGGGCGAGAAGCGGAAATCGACGCGCCCAGCGCTGGCTTCCGCGGGCTGGCCTCGGGTCGTTACTGGGAGGATGACTGCAAGAGTCCCGATGGTTGCAAGGATGATTGGCTTCATTCGCGTCAAGGCGGTCATGGCTTTACCGAGCCGGAAACTACTGTGTGGTCAAAAACGAGGCAACACCAACTTCATCTCTGTGTGTCGCGCCTTGCTTGTTACGGGGATCGCGGGCCGCTGTGTGACGGCGCACGGCCTACCGGGTAGCACGAGAGCTGTGGGCCGGGTTCCCAGACCCGGCGATTTGGGATCGGTGTTCTCTCACGCGGCCTCAACGTCTGGCCAAGGATTCAGGCGCCTCAATTTTTTTGTTGAGTCCGCGCTTCAGAGCCTCTAGACACAAGGCCGAAGCACATGTTGCGAAAGCGGCGGGCTGCGAGTCGATTGGACTCGCTCTGGAGCCTGAATCGTTTTCCGAGTGGCCAGGAAAACCTGGTGTGGATATCCGGGGATTGGGAATCCGGGAACAACTAGTTTTTGACGTGGCTGATGCGACGGAAGTCGCAAATAGCCAAGTGCGGTAGCTTGTTGCCATCCTCCATTTGCAGCGATGCCTGCTCTACAGGTTGTGCGTTGGTCCTGTTGCACCCCAACCCATAGAGGGGCATTCCATAGCAGTTCGAATCGCTGTTGGAATCATGGTCGCCGATCAGCCTTGGGCACAAGACAGCCAAGACCCGGGCGACGATCTGAACACCGCGCTTCGAGGTTTGACCCGAACTCCAAAGCTAAATGGCTACAAAGAATGCAGAGTGGGAGGACCACGGAGCGGTACGGTCAGGAAGAGGCTGTGCTGCTCCCACTAGGCTATCCCCCTATCGGCCATCGGTCATTCGCACCGCCCCGGTCGTCCCGTGGTCCTGTGATTTTCTCATTCCGCAATCTGCAATCGAACGGCCCTTCCTCCTTCGCTCATTTCGTAATCTGTAATCTGGAATCTGCAATCGATTGATCTGTGGTCAGCAGTCCGTGGTCCTTGCTTTTGCCTTCTGCCTTGTGCCCTTCGCCCTTTTCCCCCTCGGCCATTCCGCACTCCGCATTCTGCAAACCGCAATCAAATAGTCCCGTTGTCAGTGGTCTTGTGGTCTTAAATCTGCCTTCTCGTTGCTTGTCTTTCGTCTTTTGTCCTCTTTCGCGTCGTCAGCAGTCCCCAGTTGTTCCGTCATCTGTCCTCTGTCTGTAGTCTTTCGTCCTTAGTCTCTGATCTTACGTCCTTTATAGTATCCTCAACTATCAACCAACCACTCTCAACCGCTCGGAGTCCCTGGTCTTCAGTCCCTTGTCTTTGGTCTGGCTTGCCTCCTTTGCTCTTTGGCCCATTCTGCATTCTGCAATCGAGTGGTCCTCCGCCCTCCGTCCTCTGCCCTTTCGTCTCTGGTCTTTGGACTGTAGTCTTTGGTCTGTGGTCTCGTGGTCCGTGGTCTTGATTGCACCTCTGCCCTTTGCTCTTTGCCCTTCCCTCTTCGCTCTTTAGTCTCTGGTCACTCGTCTCTAGTCTTTGGTCTTGCTGTCTTGGCTATCGGCTATCGGTCATTCGCGCCCCGCGCGCGGCCCTTTTCCGCCTCGGCCAATCCGCAATCTGCAATCTGCAATTGAACGTCCCTCCGTCCTCAGCCTGTAGTCTTTGGTTTCTCGCCGCGCTTGCCCCTCTGCGCTTTGCCTTCGAGATCACTGGGCGGTTGAACTTCCTCCCAGACGTTGCCTGGTTGACACGCTGGGCAGCACCAACGACTTTTTGCAGCTATGAATGCTCAAACCGTGGTGGAGATTGATACCCTCATTGACAGCTTTCCTGGTGTGAGGGGCGGTCGTCCGGTGATTGCTGGCACCGGGGTAACGGTCAAGCGCATTGCTGGCTGGCACCAGATGGGCATGGAAGCAGAGGCCATTACGGACCAGTATGGGCATCTGACTTTGGCGCAAGTGCATGCGGCCCTGGCCTACTACTACGCAAATCGCGCGGCTATCGACGCGGATTTGGAGGAAGAGAGATATGAATATGAGCGCCTGCTTGCCCAGACCAGAGAGGGGCAAGCGGCTTGAACCAACTGCGTTTGTATCTCGACGAAGATGCCGCCCAGCGCGATTTGTTGGTGGCGTTGCGGGCGCGGCGTGGAGATCACTTCAGCGCAAGAGATGGGCTTGGTAGCGGTGCCGGATAGAACACAACTGGAATGGTGCCAAGCTCAAGGCCGTGTTCTTTACACCTTCAACGTGAGGGATTTCTACGCGCTCCACACGGAATACCTTTCTTCAGGCCGGACGCACGCTGGAATCATCCTGGCTCCGCAACAACGGTATTCCATCGGCGAACAGATGCGTCGCCTTTTACGGCTGATCGCCATTCGCTCGGCTACGGACATGCATAATCAGGTGGCTTTTCTGAGCGCCTGGGGTTGAATTCAGCGGTTCGTTGTCTCGTTCTTTCGTCCGCCCTCCGCCCTTTCGTCTTTAGTCACTCGTCTTTGGTCCTTTGTATTACCCTCAACTATCAACCAGCCACGCTCAACCGCTCGGGGTTTCCGGTCTTCAGTCCCTTGTCTTTGGTCTGTAGTCTCGTGGTCTGTGGTCTTGTAGTCCTGCACTGCCATTCTCCCATTCTGCAATCCGCACTCCGCATTCTGCAATTGAACGGGACCTTGCCCTTTGCTCTTTGCCCTTCCCTCTTCGCTCTTTAGTCTCTGGTCACTCGTCTCTGGTCTTTGGTCTTGCTGTCTTGGCTATCGGCTATCGGTCATTCGCGCCCCGCGCGCGGCCCTTCCCCTGTGCTCTTCGCGCTTTACGCTTTGCCCATTCCCCGTTCCGCAATCTTGCAGTTGGATGGCCTTTCGCCTTTCCGGCGGCCTTGCCGTTCCTCCCAGGCGGGATGCGTTTCAAAGTGTCAAGTTGCTGCGGGGCGGGAATGAGGCTTTGTTGGGATCGTGTGTGGATGAAACCTGAACCGTTTTTCTATGCTCGCGCGATACATTGACACGGCCATGGAACTGGCCCGCTACGAGATCATTGCGGATGACGACTGGTATTGGGGTGAGATCCCTGGACTCCAGGGGGTGTGGGCGCGGCAGGAAACCCTCGCCGGCTGCCAGCGTGAACTCCGGGAAGCCTTGAGTGACTGGATTGCGCTTCGCCTTCGTCTCGGCCTGGAGATTCCCGAACTCGCTCAAATGAATCTGAACCGGATTGGCGTTCTGGCTCATGCCTAGCTGCCTGCGACGTCGCGGACGAAGTTCATTCAGCGGCTCCGGCAACTTGGCTTCGAAGGGCCGTATGCGGGCGGCAAGCATCCGCAAATGAGACGGGGTCACCAGACGCTGATCATTCCGAACGAGCATGAAGGTGATATCGGGCCGGGCTTCCTGCATCGCCTGCTTCGGCAAGCGGGCATTTCTCGCGAAGAATGGCTCGGCGAATAGCAGTCTTCTCGTCTTCCGGTCTTTGTGCTTCCTGGCCTTCACCCTTTGCCCATCACGCAATCTGCAATCCGCATTCCGCAATTGAACGGTTTCTGGTCTTTGGTCCTTTGTATTACCCTCAACTATCAACCAACCACTCTCAACCGCTCGGAGTCTCTGGTCTTCAGTCCCTTGTCTTTGGTCTGGCTTGCCCCCTTTGCTCTTTGGCCCATTCTGCATTCTGTAATCTGCATTCTGCAATCGAACGGCCCTTCCCTGCAAGCTCTTAGCTCCTGATGAAAGTGGTCATTCTCTGCGGCGGTAAAGGGACTCGCCTTCGCGAGGAGACGGAATATCGTCCCAAACCCATGGTGCCGATTGGCCGCCAACCGATCCTTTGGCACATCATGAAGTATTACGCCCATTTTGGGCACAGGGAGTTCGTCCTATGCCTGGGCTACAAGGGCGACATGATTCGGGAGTACTTCCGCGACTATCTTTGGCAGACCTGCGATGTCACAATTAGTCTGGGCCGGCATCCCAAAGCTCAATTCCACAATCGCCATGACGAAGAAGATTGGACTGTGACCTTGGCGGACACAGGCCCGGAGTCAATGACAGCGTATCGCGTCAAGCTGATCCAGCGCTACATCCCGGAAGACGAGCCATTCCTGCTCACCTACGGCGATGGATTATCCACCATTGACATCAATGCATCCATCGAAACACATGAGAGAGCAGGTAAGGTCTGCACAATTTCAGCCGTCCATCCGGCAGGTCGATTCGGAACTCTCTCGCTGAGTCCTAGCGGCGTCATCCAGACGTTCATGGAAAAGCCCCAGTTTGAGACCGCTTACGTGAACGGAGGCTACATGGTTTGCAGTTACCGAATGTTTGATTTCCTTCCCAACGATCCAGCCATCATGCTGGAGCGCGAGCCGATGGCGCGGCTTGTGGCGGATGGCCAGCTTAGCTCCTATCGACATGAGGGTTTCTGGCAGCCTATGGACACCTACCAGGAGCAGCAGTACCTGAACCGCCTTTGGGACGAGAACAAAGCGCCGTGGAAGATTTGGTAAACGAAGACCACTGACTACGGACTGCAGACTACTGTCACCTGGCTTCTGTCCTCTGACCTCTGTGCTCCTCGCCCCTTGCTCTTGGCGCTTGGCCCTTCGCCCGCCTTCTGAGTTCTGTCTTCTGTCTCCTGTCTTCTGGGAATGAGATCTGATCCTTTCGGCGGTTGTTATCGCGGCAAGTCTGTTTGGCTTTCCGGACACACCGGCTTCAAGGGGTCTTGGCTGGCTTCCTGGCTGTTGGAGTTGGGCGCGAGGGTGCATGGCTTCGCGCAACCGCCGCCCACCAATCCGTCGGTGTTCGAGCAGCTCGGCCTCGCCGGGCGCATGCAGCACGAGATCGGCGACGTGCGCGAGGCGGCGGCGGTGCGCCGGTCCATCGTGGCGGTGCAGCCTGATTTCGTCTTTCACCTCGCGGCGCAACCGCTCGTCCGAGCATCGTACCTGCAACCAGTGGATACGTACGAAACGAACGTCATGGGCACGATGCACGTGCTGGATGCGTTGCGTTCCCTGGAGAAGCCATGTGCCGCGGTGATGGTCACCACGGACAAGTGCTACGAGAACCGTGAATGGGTGTACGGCTACCGGGAGGACGACGCACTCGGCGGCCATGACCCTTACAGCTCCAGCAAGGCCGCTGCTGAAATCGCGATTGCCTCAATGCGCCGGTCGTTCTTCAAAGACCATCCGGTCCGAATCGCGAGCGCACGCGCGGGGAACGTGATTGGCGGCGGTGACTGGGCCCAGGATCGCATCGTGCCGGACTGTATCCGGGCATTGCAGGCTGGCCAGCCGATCCGTGTGCGCAATCCATACGCCACGCGCCCTTGGCAACACGTATTGGAGCCACTGAGCGGTTATCTTTGGCTCGCGGCGAAATTGTCTCAACCCTCAACTCTCAACCCTCAACTTTCCTCCGCCTTCAACTTTGGCCCTCGCCACGACGCCAACCGCAGCGTGGGCGAACTCGTCGCCGAAGTGCTCAAGCACTGGCCCGGCCGCTGGGAAGACCAGAGCGATCCCAAGGCGGTGCACGAAGCCGGACTGCTGCAACTGTCCATTGACAAGGCGCACGCATTGCTCCGCTGGTTGCCGGTGTGGAACTTCTCGCAGGGAGTCAAACACACTGTCGAGTGGTATTGTGGAGTAAAGCAGGAGCAAGACAGCGCGGCGATTTGGCAAGTGACCTCGGCCCAAATTGCGCGTTACGTGGGCGATGCTTGTGCTTCTGGCGCTCCTTGGGCTGAGACCAATTCATGGTGCTAACCCCAGATCAACCCGCGGTTGTTCTTACCGGTGCTACCGGTTTCATTGGTTCAGCGGTCCTCGCCGAATTGCTTTCACAGAGAAGACGTACTTTGGTTTTGCTTCGCCCGGAATCGAATTGCCGTCGGATTGCGCCCTTGAGCGGCTATGAGGGGATCAGCTATACGCACCTGGGCGATGCAAAGCTGGCCACGCAGCTTCGTGATTTTCAGCCTGCAGTCCTAATCCACTGCGCGTGGCGCGGTGTCGCGGGAAACGAACGCGATGCCGCGTACCAAATCGCCGAGAACCTCCCGTTCACGCTTGATTCGGTGAAACTGGCCGCCGCCTGCGGGTGCCGCCAATGGATCGGCCTCGGCTCTCAGGCGGAATACGGCAATCTCAATCGCGTGATCGCCGAAACCGCACCGACGCTGCCTACGACGGTTTATGGTAAAGCCAAACTGGCGGCGGGCGTAGCGGCCTTGGCCCTGGCCGAAGCCAGCGGATTGCATGGGGCGTGGGTTCGAGTCTTCTCGACCTATGGTCCTGGTGACTATCCACAGTGGTTCATTCCGTATGTGATTCGCGAGTTGCTCCAAGGCAAACGGCCGCAGCTAACGCGGTGCGACCAGATTTGGGATTACCTCTACGTGCAGGATGCTGCACGGGCCATCATCACTCTGGCTGACGGGTGGACAGACGGTATATTCAACCTTGGCTCTGGCATGGCGCGGCCTTTGCGGCAGGTGGTGGAGATCATCCGTCGCGAGTTGGACATGCCACCGGAACCCGAATTTGGAGCGTTGCCATATCGGCCTGACCAGGTGATGCATCTGCAGGCCGACATCTCGAAGCTCCAACAGGCTTCACGCTGGTTTCCCCTCGTAAGCTTGGAACAAGGACTTCGTGTGACAGTTGACTTCTACCGGCAGGAGATCACTGAAGCACGGCAGGTGAATGCAAATGCGATGGTTTAGACCTTGGTGCATGCACATGCAACCAGTCGCTTCAACCTTTGAACCAATGACGGTCGCCGACTACTTCGTACAGTTCCTCAAGCAGCGTCAGGTCAGCTGTGTTTTCCAGCTTTCTGGTGGCATGATCATGCACCTCATCGATGCCCTTCACCAGGATGGCGGCATTCAGATGATAAACGTCCACCACGAGCAAACCTCTGGGTTCGCGGCTGAGGTGGTTGGGCGACTTTCCGGTCGCCCCGGCGTTGCCATCGCGACCAGTGGTCCGGGTGCTCTCAACCTCCTGGGCGGCATTGCTAGTTCGTACTTTGATTCCAGCCCGGCAGTGTACATCACGGGCCAAGTGAACACCCACGAGCAAAAGGCCAATTCCTCCGTGCGCCAATTGGGTTTCCAGGAGACAGACATCGTGAGAATGGCTGCTCCGATCTCCAAGATGGCCGTGAAAGTGACCCGGGCGGTGGACGTGCCGCGCCTTCTCAACGAGGCTTTCGCCGTGGCCACGGCGGGACGGCCTGGTCCTGTGCTCCTCGATCTCCCCATGAACCTGGCGCGCGCCTTCGTTGCAGGTGCCGAACCAATGCGGGCCGCGTGCGCCTCTGCAGGACCCGAAAGCCAGGACGATAGCGCTGTTGTGAAAGTCTACGAAGCGATCCTGTGTGGAGGCCGGCCCATGATCTTAGCGGGGCATGGCGTCCGGCTGGGGGGCGCCGCCTCGGCGCTGCGGAGTCTTTCCGAGAAGCTAAGGATTCCGGTTGTCCATTCACTCCTCGCCTCTGATTGCATTCCGTATCACTCGCCCGTCCGCTTTGGCATGATCGGCACCTATGGCAATCGCTGGGCAAATCACGCGCTTGCCGTCGCGGACCCGCTCATCGTGATCGGCAGTCGTTTGGACATCCGGCAAACTGGTGCCGACACCTCGTCCTTCAAAGGCCAGCGCACCATTTTTCACATCGACGTCGAGCTGACCGAGATTAACAACCGAGTACCAGGGTGTTGCCCCGTTCTTATGGATGCCAAGACGTTCTTGGACGGTCTGTGCCGCGTGGCCGAAGAACAGAAGACTGAGGCCAAGACGGAATGGCTGGAAACCATTGAGAGTTGGCGGCGGCAATGGCCGGACACCGAGGAGAACAAAAGCGCCAGAGGCATCAACCCGAACATTCTGATGCACAAGCTTTCCGAAAATCGCAAGGTGGCGGCTTACTGCGTTGACGTCGGCCTTCACCAAATGTGGGCCGGTCAGTCGCTTGAAATCTACGACGAGCAACGCTTCATCACCTCTGGTGGCTTAGGCGCGATGGGCTTCGCCCTTCCTGCTGCGGTGGGGGCTGCGGCCTTCTATAGGAACACTCAGCCTGTGATGGTCATTGCCGGGGATGCTGGTTTCCAACTCAATATCCAGGAACTTCAGACTATCCGGCGTTATGGCATGCCAGTCAAAATGGTCGTGGTTAACAACGGCTGTCACGGTATGACTCGACACTTTCAGGATAGCTATTTTTCAAGTCGGTATCCCGGCACCGTCTGGGGGTATGACGCGCCATCGTTCGCCCATGTTGCCCGCGCTTATGGTATCCGTGGTTTGGAAGCCGAGAACATGCGTAGCCTGACGGAAGCAATTGAGGCGATGTGGCGTGACCCGCTCGAACCGATTCTGGTGGACGTGAAGATTGACCCCGCTATGACCGCCTACCCGAAGATTGCCTTCGGAAAGCCAATCAACCAAATGGAACCCATGGCTAGGCCCAATGCTATGGGTAAGTGATGTTCAACGACGGCAAACTTAATGACCACTCGAACAGGGAGCGGTTTAATTCCTGCCTGGTCTTCAACTCGCCGGGTTTTCCCATAGTGGACTACAATTGGATACGAAGCTCGGGCGCGGCCAGTGGATGGTGAACCGAGCCGCCTTGAATTGATACGCACAAGGCAAAACACCCCCGGTCCATTTAGTCTATTGATCAACACCGGTTTCCGCAGTTTCTTTGCTCCTCTTGCTGGTTTTCGAAAATTCATTGTCGTTGAAGAGCACATGGCCGAAAGGGGCTTGGCAGATATGCTGTGTGCAGACGTCCCTCGGCGAGTGGAGATTCACTCCGTTTCCATCTCGGAACCGACTGCACATTAAGTTGGCCTCAACCCTACCTTCGTGCGCGGGTCGGACTCACGGTGCAAGTGATTATCGAATCGGCAAGCATAGACAAATTGGTGCCAGTTTGAAGGGTGGAATTTGCTCGAATGCCTAAATGAACCCATCGTCTCCGGCGATCTTGGTGGTCTCATGCGATGCCTACCAAGACTTGTGGCACCCTTTCTTTGAGTGCTTGTTCAAGTACTGGCCCGATTGCCCCTTTCCCGTTCACTTGGGATCCAATCACCAGAGTTATCCAGATGCACGGGTGCTGGGCTTGCGTATTGGCCCGGATGTGGACTACTCCTCCAATTTGGAACGAATGCTCCGGCGATTGAACCATGAATGGGTGATTCTCTGGATCGAAGACCGGCTCCTGAGCGGGACGGTTGATACATCCCGCTTGATGGAGACAGTCAGTCAGGCCCAGACCCAGGGCGCGGGATATTTAAAGTTGCTTTCCGAGTATCCCGTTGCTTATTCAGACGAGAATGCCTCTCTCATTGGCGAGTTGCCCAAGGGCATCCGCTATCGGGTTTCCATTACGGTGGGATTATGGCGCAAGCACATCTTGTTGGAGTTGCTGCGCCCCGGCGAAACCGCGTGGGAGTTGGAACGTAAAGGGAGCCTTCGGTCGAACCATATGGATGCAAAGTTTTTTGGCATGAACGTCACCACATTGGCCTGGCCGGTCATCCAGGAGGTGCATGCGGTTGTCAAACGAAAGTGGAACCGAACTGCGGTGGCGTTTCTGCGCGAGGAGGGCTTCGGGGAGTTGATTGAGCGGCGGGAGTTGTTAAGCAGGTGGTCCCAGTGGTATTGCAGGGTCTATGCAGCAAGACTGAGACTGTTCATCAAGCTGCGGCGGCACTGGTGGCATCCCCGTGCGGCCCTCGTCAACTAACGGGGGCGCAATCCGGTTTTGCGGACGGAGGTACTGGCAAGCCTCAGGGCAGTGTCCCAACGTGTTCTGGAAATCCTGAATCCTCCACACAATGCGCTGGTGATTCCCAAGCGAGGCATGGTCGATCGACTTTGCTTGAGTTGGTTGGGGTGGCTGGGAGTTGATCAAGCCATCTTTTTCAATCTACTCACCCGCTTCTGGCAAGCGGGGGCGGGTTTTATCACCCTGCTGTTTGTTGCCCGATATCTATCGCCGCAGGAGCAAGGAGTCTATTACACGTTTAACAGCGTGTTGGCGCTCCAAGTGTTCTTCGAATTGGGGCTGACCTTTGTGGTGATGCAATTTGCCAGCCACGAGATGGCCCACTTGGAATGGACGATCAACGGCACTCTGGCGGGAAACAGCCACGCCAAGGCGCGGGTGGCTTCCCTCCTCCGCCTGGCTGCCAATTGGTACGCCGTTGCAGCCGGTTCGCTGATTTTAGTGGTTGTACCTGCGGGCCTGCTTCTCTTTCAACGACAGGCAAGCGCACTGGACGGTGTTGTCTATCGGCTTCCTTGGACGACGCTGGTCGTTTTTGCCGCCGGTTCATTGTTGATCAGCCCCATCTTTGCTACTCTTGAAGGGTTGGGGAAAGTCGCGGAGGTCGCCCGCTTTCGAGCCCTCCAAGAAATTGTTTCCACCGTCTTGCTCTGGCTTGCCTTGTGCTCCCGCTGGGGGCTGATCGCCGCCTGCGTCTTCCAGGCCAGCCGCCTTTTGTCCGGGGGCCTTTGGTTGTTCGCGCGCCAAAGGCCGTTTCTACTGGATTTGCTGCGCTTGCGCTCGAGGCATTGCGGGATCCATTGGGGCCGGGAAATCTGGCCGTTGCAGTGGAAGATAGCCATCAGTTGGATAAGCGGGTACCTCATCACGCAACTGTTTAATCCCATCTTGTTTGTGTTCCAGGGGCCGGTTTTGGCCGGGCGCATGGGGATGAGTCTGACGCTGGCCAGCGGCTTAAGCGGTGCCGCTATGGCTTGGATCAACACCAAGGCTCCACTCTTCGGAATCTTGGTGGCACGCAAAGATTACCGGCAGTTGGACCGAATTTTCTTCACTGCCCTGTGGCGCTGCTTGCTGCTGGGCTGCGTGGGCGCGGCGGCACTGTGGCTCGGTGTGCTGTATCTGGGCCACGTTGGACATCCCTTGAGCCAGCGGTTGTTGACACCGTCGCAGTTGGCGTTGTTGTTGGTCATCAGCGTAATGGGATTGATTGTCTCCGCCCAAGCCACTTATCTGCGGGCCCATAAGCAGGAGCCTTTCATGGTGCTCTCCGTTGTTAATGGTGTGCTGACGGGCCTCTCCGCTCTGTGGATGGGTTGGCGCTTTGGCGTGACTGCCATGTTGGCGGGCTATTTCTTCACCATGCTTCTGGCTGGCCTGGGCTGGGGAAGTCTAATCTTCTGTCGATGTCGGAGGCTGTGGCACGTGCCACAACAGTCATAATGATCCTAACTATTGCCATTCCAACCTACAATCGCAACGAGACTCTTAAGAAGAGCATCGTACATCTCCTTCCACAGATAACGCCAGATTGTCAACTGGTAATCCAGGATAACCATTCCGATACTCCTGTTGCAGAAAGTGTCAATAACATATGCAAGTGCTATCCTGGGGTTTCGGTCAAAATTGTCCGCCATCGGTGGAACTTAGGAGCCACGGCTAATATCCTCCGCTGCTTGGAGGTTTGCGAAACCGAGTGGATCTGGATTCTGGGGGACGATGACATAGTTGCGGCAGGTGCAGTCGATACGGTCCTGAAAAACGTATCAAACAATGACGATTCTATCTACTTCAGTTTTCTGACACAAGCGCACAAGGACACAGGTGCCAGACGTCTGTCTTACCGATCTAGAGGAAGGTCCGAGTTTATCCAAATGCTGGATTGTGCGCATCTGCTGAATTTCATGTCATGTTCCGTTTGGCGCGCGGAGCCTTTCAGGCAACATATCAGCACCGGATTCGATTACGCTTATTCGATGGGATGGACTTTCGCGTTGCTACTGACAACGCTGCGCGACAGTGAGGTTGTGGTTTTCTCCAATGAGGTGTTGGTTCTAAAAAGCACAATCAGTCCAATTGTTAATCGATGGAGCTTTCGAAGGTTTCTTTTGGGCTGGCCGACCCTCCTCGAAATCAACCTCTCGAAAACAGAGGGCCGGATATTGGGGCGCAAATTGCTCGGGAGGATGATCACGCCGGAGACCATTGCGGCCTATTTGCTCGTCGATCAGACCAAATACGCCTGCCCAGATCGCTTCTTGACTTATGATTTGGTTAAGGGAAGGATTGCGCCATACAAGATCCATCGTCTATCGTGGCTCCGTTTTGCGATCTACCGACTGCTCTTCATAAAACCGGAACTGGGATGGAGCATTGTCCGCAGAGCCATTCAGGTAGCCAATCGACTTGGTGTGAAGTCAATTGACCTCAGTGACATGGAGGGAAGAGCGGCGTAAGTTGTCCTTCGTAATCCGGCAAATAGAATGCTCAGCAAAGTGAGGGAATCCTCCCAACCGGCATGGTGGCTGCTTATGTTTGCGGGTACCCTGGGCGTGTGGGCATTGGGAAGTCTTATTGAAAAGAACAGTTCCATTCTTTTCTTTGCGGTGCTGGTGGGATCCTTTGGCCTACTAATCTGTTTCTCCCTTCCAGATCGGAAGCAGGTACTGACTATGTTTAGTGCGGGCCTTCTTGTGCGCTCGATCGTAACATTGGCCTCATGGTGGCTAAGCAAGGGTACAGACTACGAATGCTATACCGGAGATAATGAGGATTCGTTGCGCTTTTTCTTGATGTCTTTTTTAGATATTCATGACAGCGTGGTCGCGGCGGAGGACATGGGATTTCCGGCCGTGAACTCCGCTATTACCGAAATAGCCGGGTGGATGGGCGGCACTCACTACCTTTGTAACACGCAGTTGCCGGTCACCTTTGGGGCACTTTTTCCTGTGGCCGCGTTCTTGGTGGCCAGGGACCGGCTCAACGGTGAGGTGGCGAGAATAGCGGGGTGGCTACTGGCATTTCACCCAATTGTCATTGGATGGTCCAGCGGCCTGATGAGGGATACCTTGGTATCTACTACATTCTGGTTGTGCTTGTACTATTTGCTGCGGTTTCGCGTGGTCAGTGGGATGCTGACACTCCAGAACGTTGTGCCAGTTTTAATATATGGAGCCGCGACGTTTCTGTTACGAGCGACCAATCTCACTGCCTTGGGCGCCTGTTTCGCCATTGTTGGTGCGACGGACTGTCTACGATTGGGGTTTAAACGCGTCGGTGCGCTCTACATTCCCGTCGTGCTCGCGAGCATTTTTGTGCTGCTGCACACAGTGGTGGGCGAAAGGGATATTGCACGCGTGAGTATTCAACTGGAGTATGGAAAAGCGGCTCGGGAAACGGTAGGGCAGACGGAGGCCTCAGTGAACGAGGGTGGAATTAGCGAGATGATAGCAAATTCCCAATCCACGACTGTGCTGCTGGCGAGTGCCCCATATTGCCTAATTACACCGTTTCCATGGTACGCTTCTTTCCTGAGCTTTGAAGTTAACCTGGCCAGGCCGGTAGTATTCCTGTTTGGGTTGGGTGGGTTACTGAATCAACTGCTGTTTCCGTTATACATCTGCGGCCTGATGCTGGTGACGCGCATGCGTCGATGGGACTTGTTGGCAATGTTTGGAGTTTTCGTCGGGGCGGTGAGTGTTATGGGCGCGATGAGCGGCTTCCAAACGCGGTGGACAATGACGGTAGCCTATGTTCCAATGATCCTTGCTGCGAGCCTGGTGATTAACACTGCGAGAGGGCAAGTCGGCGCACAACTCGGGCTTTGGTCTGGCGCATCTGGCTTTGTGTTGACCTTATATATTGGATACTGGCTGATCAAGATGGTAAGTGTTGTTCTCGGAGTGGCATTTATTGCGGTAATCGCGCCAGTCACGCTACTTCTAATGGCAAATCAACTTTCCAAGAGTCCACGGAAGAACCGACCGAAGCGAACGAGCGATGTAGCGGCCCCGAGCGACAATACTTCAGGGGACGCTCCTGATGCATACGCGCGGCTGGAGCATAAATGGTGAGGGCGTATGGACTTAGACTAGCGCTTGCGCAGGTGGTGGTTTCACTATGAGGATGTGTGACTTCCAGTGGGTTATAAAGATCACCATTACCATATGGTAAAGCGACGCCTTGAAATAGGCTAAGACTGAACATAGTAGGACTACTTACAAGGAAGCATGAAAGCCACGACTTTTCCGGCCGTGTTACAGATCGTACGTCATCTGCGATTATCGTGGCTTGGTGGCCTTCACTGGCTGCTTTTCGGAAAAAGTGCGCGACCTGCTACAGCAAAGCCTGAGCGGATAGTGATTGTGCGCTTTTCCGCACTCGGCGATTTCATTTTGGCGATCCCAAGCATCTGGAAACTAAGGTTGTCGTTTCCGCATGCAAAGATCCTGCTTCTGACGGCAGTCTCAAGACAGCGGGCAGTGCAGGAATTAACATTAAGATATACCTCAACCTCGCATCATCATCCATGGGTCGATTTTGTTCACCCTTCACTGGTTGATCAAGTTGTTTCGATAGGCTCGCTTTCCTTAAGATCTCTTTATGTCCATATTGCTCCACATATTGTTGCATTCAAACCAGACTTAACGTTGCTACTGCCGCAGCAGAATGGTGGCACTGTACAGTCAGTGACCTTGAAATTCCTTTTCCTAAAGCTCCTGGGAGTAAGATGCCCTGTCCTCGGCTGGCGCAGCGGGAATGGCCCGCTGTTTCGAAAATGGCTATATAGGCAGGATCAGGTAGAACATGGGGTGATGGCACCGCTCAAGGCCGTGAATGAGGCAAATCCGGTTGGCACCATAGACGAAGCTGATATCACATTCCCACTAGACATACCCCGTGATGATGCTCGATGGAGCAGTGATGTATTGAGTCGCGCGGGATGTGAAGGCAAGGATATAGTGGCCATTGCACCGGGTTCCATCCAACCTCACAAGCAATGGCCATTGCGAAACTTCGTTGCGTTATGTCAGCATCTCCAAAGATGTCATAATGTCTATCTGGTAATTGTCGGCACGGGAGATACTCGCGAGAGCGGAAACATTATCACAGGTGCATTAGGCGGCAACGCATTAAACCTTTGTGGAGAAACCAGCATCTCCAAGCTCGCTGCACTTCTCCAAAGATGCACGCTCATGGTTGGCAATGACGGTGGTTCTATGCATTTGGCTGCTGCGGTAGGTTGCAGATGCGTTAGCATAATGTCTGGTATTGAATATCCCGGCTCCGTGGAACCGTGGGGAAACAAAGCATGGTCAGTCAGAGCGCAGGTCGATTGCGCCCCTTGCTATTCGTTTACATGTTGTCCAAAGGGGCATAACAAATGCTTGACATCGATTGGAGTAAATGAAGTGTTGAGGAAGTGCATCCTGGCGCTGGAGTCGATCAGACATGCTGCGCATGGAGGTCAGTAAGCTGGCTGCGGTGTCAAACCATTTCCTTACACTTGCCAGCTAATTAGTAAGAGACTGCTCCAGAACTCGACCGATCATAAAACCGGGCCTGCAAAACACATTTCTCTTGGTTGGAGCTTGGGGAAGGACGCGCGTCTTTGTGCGTCGCTTCGGATGGGCTATGGGGCACTGTTTGCTCATGTTCTGCCTAAGGTGCTAGAAATACATCGTTAAATGAAGCTCATGCTGCCAAAAATACGAATCAAGCATGCAATCAATACGTTTCTTCAGGGCGCTGCGAAACATAAAGGCCGCGATCGAATATCCGCTTTGGGTCGCGGCGCGAAAGCCAGCACCGGACAATCACCATTTTAAAGTCCAGAGAATAAGAAGAATCGGGCGTGAATTTAATTGCCGGTCTTTTATCGAAACCGGGACTTTTTTTGGGCAAACGTTGGCAGCAGTGAGTAATCAGTTTGAAAAATGCCTGTCTGTCGAACTGTTGGAGACACTGTATGAGGGTAATCGAAGATCGTTTGCCCGTAAGGGGAGCGTCACCGTCTTCCATGGAGATAGCGGGAGCGTGCTGGGGGATATGATTGATCAATCGAGTGGGCGCATATTATTTTGGCTTGACGGGCACTTTAGTGGCGGGATAACCGGGCATGGGAGTGAGGTCACGCCAATAATGACCGAGTTGAATAGCATCAGAACGAAGGGAAGAAAGGATGATTGCATTTTGATAGACGACCTCCGTCTTTTTGTTGGGACAATGGGATATCCGACATTGGAAACCGTAAAACAGGGCATTTACGCTATCTCTCCTGACTACGAGGTATTTACGGATGGAGACTGCCTTGTTGCTTTGCCAGCCAGTGAATTGCCGTTCCCGAGTGGCCGCTGCTAATGTTCCTCGGGATACATACTGATTTCTCCATGTAGGAGATCGGAAGTTTGTGCGCATCGCTATTGTGAAAACCTAGAGTCGGTTTCATAAGTCCCAGACCGCATCGCAAATGGTTGATAATCAATGGTCGTTTTATCGGATTTGGACTTATGAAACCACTTCTAGTAAGAGTGGATTATTTGCACGAGATTATGCGCAAGTATTTATGACACTCCGAATCTCAGAGATCGGGAGGGGACCAGGAAACCATGATTTCAGCGACTCCGGACGACTGCCGCACAACTGTAATTGAACTTGTTTGGGTGTTTGCGTTTCACGAGGAGAACGAACTCCTGCAAGCGGAGAATACTCGATTGTGAGGTTCTGGTTGTTGGATCCATGGGATGCCCTTCCTGGGGAAATCGGCTATGAGCGCGGACTGAATGTCGCCCGTGCTTTGGCGGAGGAAGGGCATGAAGTGGTGTGGTGGCAGTCAAGTTTTTCTCACGCGGAAAAGAGGTTTCGAGCAAAACAGTTCTGTTCGATCTCGCTCGCTCGCGGCCTGACGGTTTTTCTTCTACCCACTCGTGCTTATGATTCCAATGTCTCCTTGGCGCGCCTGGTTAGCATCGCCGGCTATGTCTGGCAGTTCATGTACAAGCAGCGCGGGCAGGCGCGACCTGACGCCATCATGGTATCAGGGCCGATTTTCTTCTTAGAGCCGGTTCTATTATACCTAAGGTTGCGGGAACACATCCCGATTGTTTTTGAATTCCGCGACTTGTGGCCGGAAAGTATTATTAATGCGGCCAGTGGGGTACAGCGGCTGGCACGACAGGTTGCATTCGCCGGCTTCCGGCTTTTGCGGCAACTGCTGCTTCATTGGTGTGATGGGATCGTGGGATTGAATGCCAGTTACCTTGCGCTCGCACGGAGGGAGGCCGGCGTACGGTCCCGGGCTCGTTTCGCCGTGGCTTACCCCTCGCCTGAAATGCCGACGTTTCGGATCGGGCCGCCGCTCAGGAAGCCGGTCGGAGAGACTTGGATCGTTTCCTCGGGCGCACTCGGTGTGAGCCATGACTACGACACGTTGCTGGAAGTCGCTGCCCTTTTGAGAGAACGTCGCCACGATCTACGGTTCCTCATCACAGGTTCTGGCCAGCAGGCTGCCAACATCCGTCGAAACATAAGCGAAAGAGAACTCACCAACGTGAGTTTTCTCGGCGCATTACCCTCGGCACAATTCCACGCGCTGCTCCACGAGTGTGACCTCGGCTTGGCACTTTATCGCCGTTTCTCGACGGTGGTCTTTCCGACAAAGATCGTCGATTACTTACTGGCAGGCTTGGGTGTGGTGACATCAATCCAAGGGGAAGTTGCGCAGGTGCTTGTGCAAGCACATGCTGGATTTTTTACCGGTCCGGAAGACCCCGTCGAGTTGGCTGAATTGCTGGACCGGCTGACGGGCTGCATGGGTCAGCTCGCCATACTGAAGCAGAACGCCGGTACGCTCGCCCGCCGCTTTGAGCACGACCGGCAAATTGCCGTCATTACCGATATGCTCGTTCAGGTCGCGCACGCAAGGCACGTGCCTGGTGCCAGCGCATGAGATCGTATTGACGCTACGCATCAGCGCCTCGTGCCAATAGGTAATTGTCGGTGCCGGTTTGACCGTCGTTGGCGCAATGGGGTGCGGACTTCGGACTTCTCCGGAAATCGGAAAATACAGCCACTCTGTGCCATGGCAAAGGAGGATTCTTTGCTTTCGCGGAACTCACATCGGTGCCAGCGTTCCTGTCGAGAGACACTCTCATTGGCGAGAAAGCTGCACCCGTAGTTGGCGCTTGGCTTCGAGTAAGTGTTGCCTGTCCGTAGAAGCTGAGTATGCACATTGTTGAAAAGCTGTACCGGTCACCATGTGGACAGGTGATGTCCCTGTTGGCGCGGCTCTTGTGCCAGTTTCACAAGCCGCTCATGTTGTACGGCTATACGGACCCGGCGACGAAGAGTTTCCAGAAGTATGTCCGGATGAGCAGCACCGTCACAATTGTTCAGGCGGGGAAGCTTTCCATCGGAGATCATGTTTGGATTTGGCACCACAGCATCCTCGATGCCACGGGTGGGCTGGAAATCGGAGAAGGCTGCCAGATTGGAGCGTGGGTGGGGCTGTTTACGCACGGCAGCAATAACTCGATCCGGTTGTTGGGTCGGCGTTTTGTGGATATTCCCAATGCGGAACGACAGGGGTACATTCGCAGCCCCATCAAGATCGGGGCCTATACTTTTATCTCCTCTGGGGCCGTGGTTTTGCCGGGAGTGACGATTGGTAAGGGATGCGTCATTGGCCCCCATTGCCTCGTTATGAGCGACGTGCCTGACCATGCTGTGATCGTCACTCCTCCCGGGCGAGTGGCCGGGAACACGCTTCAGACGGATGCGAGGTTGCTGGACAAGGTAGATTTCACGGCTACCTATTATGACCTGCAACTGATTCCACAACTCCGGCAGATGATGAATGAAGTCCGGGCAGCCGAAAAGAAGTGAGGAACCTACGATGAGCACGTACTACTGTAGCCGCTTGGCCGCCTGTGGGGCCTGCTTCCCTGAGCATAGGGTCAAAAACAGTGATCTGAACCAGTTTCCTGCCTCGGCCCTCCGTTGATTGAGCAAAATGCCGAGCTCCGTGGCGCGGGAACGTGAGCCGGTGTTTTGGCTTATGATGACGGGTTCTTTAAGGACTGAAGTGAGGACACATTGCCACCTGGAGATGCTTGCTCGACGGCACATCGACGAGGTTGTTCGTATCCATCTTCAGAGCTTTCCTAGTTTTTTTCTGAGCTTTCTCGGATCGCGCTTTTTGCGTGAGTTTTACAGTTCGTTTCTGGTGGATCCCACTGGTGTCGGTTACGTGGTGATCGACGATGATGGGAAGGTGGTGGGGGCCGTAGTGGGACCAGTTGACCCAAGGGGATACTTCCAGAGGCTCCTCAAGCATCGATGGTGGGCATTCTGTGTGGCCAGCATCGGTGCCGTCCTGCGAAGACCGACGATCATCCCTCGCCTGTGGCAGGCCTTGTTCTACCGGGGGGAGTCGCCGGGCGGGGCCGGCAGGGCTTTGCTGAGTTCAATCGCGGTCGCCCCTGCAGCACAGGGGTGCGGCGCAGGGCGTTTGCTGGTACAGGCATGGCTGGCGGAGGCATGGCGACGCGGGGCCTCTGGCGCCTATTTGACTACCGACACCGAGGCAAATGAAGCGGTCAACCGATTCTACTGTGGACTTGGCTGGGCTCTGGAGACGTCGTATGTGACACGGGAGGGTCGTCGGATGAACCGCTACATTTTTGACTTTCCTCCGCTGCCAAAGAATTCCGGTTGAAGCGCATCCTTGATTTCACTGCAGCTCTCGGCGGATTGATCCTCCTGCTGCCGCTGATGTTGGGTCTGGGTGTGGCGGTGGCCTTGTCGAGCGGCTTTCCGGTTCTTTTCCGACAAGACCGGGTGGGACAATATGGACTTGGATTCACTTTGCTGAAGTTCCGTACAATGGACGCAATCCAAAGCGCCGAGAAAGGGACATTCGACGCCGGCAACACGCGGCGTGTGACAACCATCGGCCGATTCTTGCGCCGGACCAAGTTGGACGAACTACCGCAGCTCTGGAATGTCGTGAAAGGCGAGATGTCACTCGTTGGTCCCCGCCCGGAGGTTCGTAAGTGGGTTGAAGCTTATCCGAAGTGCTGGGCAGTTGTTCATTCCGTCCTGCCAGGCATCACAGATCCTGCCAGCATTCGGTTCCGGGATGAGGAAAAGATTCTTGCCCGTTCCTCCGATCCTGAGCGAACCTACCGCGAGGAAATCCTACCCCAGAAGCTTTCCCTCTACGAGGAGTACGTCCGCACGCAGTCCTTCTGGGGAGACATCACCATTATCTTCAAGACCCTCTGGGTGGTCGTCCATGGCCAAGAGCAAGGCGCAAAGTGCAAAGCGCAAGCAGCGAAGGGCAAGATAGTATGAATGAAAGAGCGCACTGGCGGCTTGAAGATTTGGAGATTTGGCGCTTATCCTTGGAACTGGCAGTGCGGTTTGATGTGGTTGCTGAGGTGCTTGAAAAGCGAAAACTGTATCGTTATGCAGAGCAACTGCGCGGGGCTGGTTTGTCACTGTCCAACAACATCGCCGAAGGTAGTGGCAGTGTACACCGGTAGGAATTCATCCAGTTTCTGAACATCGCCCGCCGCTCGCTGTTCGAGGATGTCTCTATGCTGTTTATGTTCGAGAGGCTTAAATTATTACAGGCAGAAGTGACCGAATTGGTTAACGCCTGTGACGAACTTAGCCGCAAGATCACCAACTTTTCACGAACCATCTGAGCGGAATGTCCTCGCGCTTCCCCCTTTGCGCTGCGCATTCTTCGCCCCCCATGAAGATCCCCTTCGCCAAGATTGACTGTTCAGGAAACGAGCAGCGCTATGTGCGGGAGGTGATCGAAAGCGGTTGGCTGACTACTGCCGGTCGCGCTCTGGAATTTGAGCAGCGCTTTGCTGAGGCGGTGGGAACAAGACATGCCTGTGCGGTGAACTCTTGCACTGCGGCCCTTCATTTGGGCTTGGAAGCCTTGGGCATCGGACCGGGCGACAAAGTCATTGTCCCAACCCTAACCTTCACGGCCACCGCCGAAGTGGTGCGGTATCTGGGGGCCGATCCCGTGTTTGTCGACGTCGATTATGCCACGCGCTTAGTGACGTCGGAGATAGTGGCGGACGCCCTACACCAGCATCCAGAAGCCAAAGCGGTCATGGTGGTCCATTTTGGCGGCCAGCCGGCGCAGATGACGGCGGTTGGTAAGAAGATAGACCCAAGCAATTCCGAATTCCGAATTCCGAATCCCGAATTGGAGTGTTCCGCCAACGACCCCACAGTCCACGGTCTTCCGTCCTCGTCCGACCCTCAACCCTCAACCCTCAACCCTCAGCCTGTTCGGGTGCCAGGAATAATGGATGTCTGCCGCGCTCACGGAGTTCGCGTGGTGGAGGATGCCGCCCATGCGTTTCCCGCACGCTGGGGAGGGCGGATGATCGGAAGCATCGGGGACATCACCTGCTTCAGCTTCTACGCCAACAAGACCATCACCACGGCCGAAGGCGGAATGCTGACCACCGATGACGAGCGCCTGTTCAAGCGTGTCAAAGTGATGCGGTTGCACGGCATTGATCGGGACATCTGGAATCGATTCACCGCCGAGAAACCCTCATGGGAGTATGACGTTGTCGCGCCTGGGTTCAAGTACAACCTGCCGGATGTCAATGCCGCCATCGGGCTGGCGCAGTTAGAGCGGGCTGAAGCGATGCGTCGGGTCCGGCAGCACTGCGTGGAGTATTACCTCGACCATCTTGCGGGCATTGACTGTCTTGACCTGCCCGTGAATCGGGTGCCGTGGACCGACCATGCCTGCCATCTCTTTCCATTGGTAGTCAAGCCGGAGGCGCCTGTCAACCGGAACCGGTTGATCGAGTTGCTTTTTGAACGCGGAATAGGAACCTCGGTTCACTACAAGCCCCTGCATCGGATGACCTATTATCGAGAGCGTTACCAACTCAACCCTGAGCTATTTCCGAACGCGGAGAGGATCTGGCAGGGCGCCGTGACGCTGCCTCTCTATCCCAGCTTGACCGAGGAAGATCAGGCCTACGTGGTCGAGGCCGTGAGAGAGCTTTTGGACGGTGGTAGTCAGTAGTCGGTGGTCGCTGTTCTGTGGTTTCATGGTTCGGTGGGCCAGCTTACCCGCGAGCCGTCCTTGGGTTTGCGTAATGCGAGCGTCCCCGCCGGCGGGTTCTGGAGGCGTCCCACCTCCTTGCTCTTTGCCCTTCGCCCCCAGCGCCTTTCCCAGCGCGCGCCCAAAGCCGGTGCCAAAAAGGGCCATTTCGTGCCCAAAGGGGCCACGAAACCACGTCTGCCCCCGTCCGCAACGTCTGGAGCGCCGGTTTCCAACTGGCCGGGCTCGTCCTCGCTCCTTCCGCTTGCCGCTTTTGCCCTTTGCTCTTAGCCCTTCGCCCTTCAGATGGCCTTGTTGTCCTGTAACGTTCCCGCTGCTCTTACCGCCTGCCTCTTTGCGCTTGCGGTTGGCAGTCTCTGGGCGTTCCCCTCGTTCTGGTACTCCAAGGCGGCGGCACAAGGGGAGTTTGTCTGGCTGGGGGAGGGGAAGAGCATGGAGAGTTTCCAATTCCATGAAATTCCGGTTTCGAAATCAGCCGAATCCATTCTGGTGGCAGATCGTACTGTGAGTGGGGAGTTCGTGTCGGGTCCAGGCTCAAAAACCGTGCGAGTCTTCTTGGCCAAGCGTTACGTGGGGGACCGGAACCAGGAGAGCTTGTTGCGGCACACTCCGGATGCCTGCTGGGCAGGGGCGGGGTGGAAGATGGAGGCCGCGGAACCACCGATCATGGATTGTGTGGTTCACGGCATGACCCTTCGCTGCGAACGCAGGCTCTTTGAGGCGCGAGGCCAGAGAGAAATCGTTTATTTTGGGGCCTTGGTTGGCGGCAGACCCGTAGGTTTTCGGCTGGACCACTACCTGAATGCCGGCAGAAAGTTGGCGCAAGACCGGAGCGGCAGCTTGACCCGCTGGCTGCAGGAGACGCGCTATTGGGGCATGGCATGGGACTCTTTTACCAACCGCACAGCGTTCGATGGCCCCCAGCAGTTCATCCGTATTTCCACGCCAGTCCAGGGCAATGACTTGGCCGCCGCCGACAAGCTTCTCCAAGCCTTCCTCCCCCAGTGGCTCCACTCCGTCGATTATCAGAAAGAATACGAAGAGTGGCAAAGGGCCAAGCGCGAAGAGCAGAGAGCAAGGGGCAAAGCTCTTAGCCCTTAGCCCTTCCCTCTTAGCCCTTGGCCTTTCCCCCTTCGCCTCTGTTCTCTGACCTCCGCCTTCTGTCTTCCTGTCTTGAGTCTCTGTTTTTTTAGC
Organism: Verrucomicrobiota bacterium; assembly: GCA_016219875.1. GTDB lineage: Bacteria > Verrucomicrobiota > Verrucomicrobiia > Limisphaerales > JACRJZ01 > JACRJZ01. The sequence continues at coordinate 75,939 of JACRJZ010000140.1, forward strand.
CTAGTTTCACCGTTGCCCCTCGGCGCTCTGCCCTCCGCTCCTTGCCTTTGGCGCTTCGCCCTTAGCCCTCAGCTCCATACCGATGAGACCGCACTTTCGATTCGAGGATCTGGAGATTTGGCAGTTGGCTAAGGCGCTGGCCGTGAAGTTTCACCAGCAAGCCGATGAACTCGACAAGAAGAAACTCTACCGATATGCGGAGCAGTTGAGATCTGCTGGCCTTTCCGTTCCCAACAACATCTCTGAAGGATCTGGCAGTCAACATTCGACCGAGTTCAAGCAGTTCCTGAACATCGCGCGTCGATCCCTTTTCGAAGACTCATCCATGCTGTTGGTGTTTGAGGACTTGGGTTTGATCGAAAAGGGAGAGGTGGACTGTCTCCTCGCCGATTGCGACACCCTGAGCCGCAAGATCACCGCGCTTTCCAGAACTCTCTGAATCGACTCCACCTCTTCGCCCTTCGCTCTTTGCCCCTCCCCCCCTTGGCTCTCTGCTCTTGGCTCTTGGCCTCTTTCCCCTTTGCCGCTTCGTTCATTCCGCAATCCGCATTCTGCAATTGAATGGTCCTCCCCCCTTCGCTCTCTGCGCTTTCCCCTTCCCTCTTTGCCCCTCCTCGCCCTTGGCCCTTCGCTCATTCCCCTTGACTCTTCCCCCCTCCGTCACTACCGTCTTCCTCGTCAACCGCCACTGCGGAGCAGTGTGTGGCTGGCCGGTGAAAACACTCCGGTGGAGTGCCAGTAACCCTCAGTTCTCTGAGCCTTCCTCTGTGAGGAAGGGAGGATGCCGGACCCGTCGGAACGTGTCCGGCCTGATCATGTCTATAATCAGTCTGCGAACACAGGTTCGCGGCGAAAGCAGGCAGGCTTGTGTACGCTGCCGGTCTGAGAAAATGAAAGATCAAGAAACGGTTCGACGCTTTATCGAGCTCCGCGCTCAGGGCTGGAGCTGCGTCCGCATCGCAAACGAACTTGGAGTTGCCAAGAGCACCCTTGTCGAATGGAGCCGCAAGTTCCGCTTCGAACTCAACAACCAGCGCGCCCTCGAACTGGATGAGCTTCGGAGCCGCGTCCTGGGCACCAGCCAATCCCGTATCGAGGGCCTCGCCGAGAAGCTTTCCCGCGTGGAGGAGGAGCTTCGCAAGCGTGACCTTGCCACCGTCCCCACCAGCCGCCTTTACTACTTGGCAGAGGCCTTGCGTCGTCAGATCCAGCGCGAAACCGACGCCGTCTCCTTCGTTACCCCCGTCAAAGACATTCCCCAGGATGAATATGTCGAGCAGGTCCAGGAATGGCATCCGTAACCTCAACCGTCGTCTCGACCGCGGTCGCAACAAGAGCTTGGATCGCGGCCTCACCCGGTATGCGACTGCCATGCTCGGCGGCGCGCGCCGTCCTCGGCAGCCCAACTATCTTGCCATCGCCTGCCGCCTGCTGAACCAGTGCCTGCGCCTTAACGATCGCATGGCCAAGCGCGATCCCCACATCTTCGGACCGTATGCGCGCCGCTACTTTGAGGACACCGTCCGCCTTGAGAAAGAACACGCCGAGAGCGAAGCTGCGCTTCGCAAAGTGTATGGTTCCCCCACTCCAGACGCGCCTGCGCCGGTTTCCACCCTTTGGACCGACCGCTACGATCCCCCGCCCAAGCAGCACCGGATGTTCCTCAAGTGGTTCCATGAGAACTACCCCTCGCCATCCTGTGGCTGCTAACCTTGTTCAAAATGGGTGGGTAGCGCGGGCGACCTGCCCGCCCCGGTCGGCGACCCGCCGACCAGAACGGGAATACCACCACAATCTGCATTCCACATTCTGCATTCCGCAATTGAATGGTCCTCTGCCTTCTGATTCCCGGGATATTCCGCATTCTGCATTCTGCAATCGCTTAGCCCTTCCCCCCTTCGCTCTTTGCTCTCCCGCTCTTCATGCACCCTCGCCCCCACCGGGGGAGAGGGCAGGGTGAGGGGGCCTCTGCTGGCACTTCCCACTATGCCCTTTGCCCTTCGCCCTTGGCTCTCCGTCTTCTCCAAACCGGACCGATTTTGGACTGGTTTTGGACCGATTTTTCCATTGGCTGCACCACCTCTTCACTCTCGCCCCTTGCCCCTTCCGCAATCTGCAATCTGCAATCTACAATCTGCATTGAATGGTCCCGTTGTCTGTGGTCTTGTGGTCTTGGAATGCTCTTCCCCCTTCGCGCTTAGCCCTTCGCTTTGATGCCCGCAGACCCCTCCACCGGTTGGATTGACCGCCTCGCCAGGGCCTGTCAGCCAATTCCGCTGCGGGTGCCTGTGCTGCTGGTAGCCTACACCGTGGTGCTGTTCTTGAGCCGTTGGATGGCCTACCAGTTGCGCTTTGACTTCAACGTGCCCGCTGACTCCTGGCCGCATTTCGGTGACTACTGGTCGGCGGTGCTTTGCGTTCAGCTTTTCTTCCTCGCCGTATCGGGCCAGTTCTCGGGCATCATGGGCTACTTCAGCCTGCCGGATGTGCGCCGGTTGCTGCTGGCCAGCCTGGCTTCCACGGGCGTCTTGTTCGGAATCCGATACCAGTTCCCGGAGGTTTACATTGAACCTCGCGGCGTGATCTTGGTGACGGGACTGCTCGGGCTTTCTGGAGTCGGCGCGGTTCGCCTGGCTTGCCGGCTGGTTCGAGAGCGGTATTTCTCCGTCTATGCCAAGTCGGCTGGTACAACCCGCCGGGTGGGCATTGTGGGTGCCGGAGACGTGGGCGCCGGTCTGCTCCGCGAACTGCACTCCCGACGCGGCTTGGGGCTGGAACCGGTGGTGTTCTTCGACGATGACCGATCCAAGTGGCGGTCTCAGGTGCATGGGGTTCCTGTTGCCGGCTCGCCGGATGCCATTGGCAGGTTCAAGAGCAAGTACAACATCGACGAAGTCATCATCGCCATGCCGTCGGCGCCGGCCAAGCGCATCGGTGAGGTGGTCAGGACGCTCCGGCAGCACAAGCTCAAGTTCGTCACCGTCCCGGCCATCGATCAACTGGCCTCCGGCAAAGTCAAGGTGAGCCAGTTGCGCGCGGTGGCCATTGAAGACCTGCTTGGCCGCGAGCCGGTGGGCTTGGAAACCGAGAATATCCGGCGCGACTTGACCGGCCGAACCGTGGCTGTGACCGGGGCGGGAGGCAGCATCGGCAGCGAACTCTGCCGGCAGGTGGCGTCCTTCAAGCCCAAGAAGCTGCTGCTGGTGGAGCAGTCCGAAGTGCAGTTGTTCCAGATCGAACAAGAACTCATCGGCCTGGGTTACGGCGACATCATCGTTCCTCTCGTCGCGGACATTCTGGACGCGGCCCGGATTCGGACCATCTTCGCCGAGTATCGCCCGGCCGTCTTGTTCCACGCGGCGGCGCACAAGCACGTGCCCATGATGGAGAGGCAGCCGTGCGAAGCCGTCAAGAACAACGCCCTCGGCACCGCCCGGCTGGCGGACCTGGCCCAGGAAGGCGGCTTGGAGAAATTCGTCATGATCTCCACGGACAAGGCCGTCAATCCGACCAGCGCCATGGGGGCTACGAAGCGACTGGCCGAGCTTTACCTCCAAGCCCTGTTTGCGCGTCACCCGCAGGGAACGAAATTCATCGCGGTGCGATTCGGCAACGTTCTCGGCTCGTCTGGCAGCGTGGTGCCGCTGTTCACGAAACAGATCGCTGCGGGCGGGCCGGTGGCCGTGACTCACCCGGACATGGTCCGCTACTTCATGACCATTCCGGAAGCCGCCGGGCTGGTCCTGCAAAGCTGCGCCCAAGGGCAGGGCGGCGAGATCTTCGTGCTGGACATGGGCAAGCCGGTGAAGATCGCAGATCTGGCCCGGCAAATGATCGAACTGTCCGGGCTGAAACCGGACGAGGACATTGAAATCAAGTTCGTCGGACTCCGGCCGGGGGAGAAACTGTTTGAGGAGATCACCTGCGACAACGAGCACTATCGTCCCACGCATCATCCGCGGATCATGAGCTTCCTCGGTTCCTCTGCGGGCTGGGACAGCGTCCAGGCTGCATTCCAGGAGTTGGGGAAAGAACTCGACCGACCGGACCCGGATCGGCTGAAGCGGCTGATGCAGAAAATCGTGCCAGAGTACACGCCGTTCCTGGCTCAGTCCGATACGGGACCTACACTCTCGAAGGCATGAACTGAAAAACGCGGGTTCGCCGCAAACCTTCGATCCCCCTTCCTCACCCCTTCCCTCTCCCTCAAAGGGGGTATCCCTTTACCGTGGGTGGTGCGGGCGACTCGCCCGCCCCGCTCGGCGATCCGCCGACCAGAACGGGAATACCACCACAATCTGCATTCCACATTCTGCATTTTGCAATCGCTTAGCCCTTCCCTCTTCGCTCCATGCTCCTTGCTGAGGCCTCCGCCTTCTGACCTCTGACTTCAGACCTCTGGTCCGTTGGTTTCTGGTCTTTGGCCCGTGGTCCGTAGTCTGTAGTCCGTGGTCCTGCCTTCTGCCTTACTTCCGTGTCCCCCTTGTCCCTCCTGATTCTCCTTGCGCCTTCCTGGCTGGCCCTGGCTTGGCTGGTCACGAAGGCGCAATGGTTTTGGTCCCACAATCCGGAATTGAGCTTCGGCTGGGCGGTGCTGGTGCTGTGCGGTTACCTCTTCTTCCAGGCGTGGCCCAAGCCGCCGCCACTCCGGCTCAAGTGGAGCGTGCTTAGCGTCGCCGCCGCGGTGATGGCGTGCTTCGTCCTGTTCGTCACCCAGATTTACCAAGCGGCCTACGGGTTGACGCCGGCCAGCATGAGCGGATTGGGCCTCGGGTTCCTCCTGGTCGTGTGCTCGAACCTCGTCTTCGTTTGGGGCTGGCCAGGAGTGCGCCACTTCGGATTCAGCTTCGGGTTCATGTTGGTCGCGCTTCCGATCCCCTCCCTGATCACGGCCCCGATCATTGACGGACTGCAAGTGCGCATCGCCAGCTTTGACGCTGAACTCCTGAATCTGATCGGGATTCCCGCCATGCGAACGGGAAAGCTGATCACCATCGCCGCCGGCACCGTGGGGATTGATGAGGCGTGCAGTGGCATCCGCTCGCTTCAGGCTTCGCTCATGATCTCGCTGTTTCTTGGACAACTCTATGGCTTCAATTTGATGCGGCGCCTGGCATTCATCGCGGCAGGCTTCGCGCTGGCGGTTTTCTTCAACCTGGTCCGCACGTTCCTCTTGGTCTGCATCGCGTCGAACGCAGGACTGGGCGGAGTCGGGAAATGGCACGATGCGACGGGAACGGGGATTCTCGTGGCGTGCTTCCTCGGGCTTTGGGGGCTGGGCGTAATCCTGCGTCGGCAACCCCGTTCTGAGCCGGCGCTCCAACTGGAAAAGACCCCAGAGGCAGTCCAATGAGCGGCGAATGAAGACGATGGAACCACGGACCACAGACCACGGACCAACGACCAGGGACCGTAACAGCCGAGGTGACGAGGCTCAAACATCGCTGTCTTCGGCGCGAAATGGCGGAGGAAGCTGGCGCTCATCCGCGAACTCTTTCGAAGAATCAGCCGCCCCTTCTACGGCCGCCACTTCTCACGAACACGCCGCGTGAGAACAGATGGTTTCCAGATTGTTGGCCGGGTCCCTTGGTCCGGAGCGTTAATGCTTAAGGGCGGATGAAGGGGCATCGCTCGACGGTTCATGGCGGTGATGCTCAGCGGCTCGTAGAGTGACGCTCTTCCCGGATTCAGCCGTTTTCCCCACCGATTTTAAGCTTTACATGGGTTCCCTCCTGTTGAATTCTCCCCGCGTTATCGACGACAAAGGGCAGTCAACACGGAGTGAAGAGGATGAAAACGATTGCGGCGGTTGTGGCGGGACTGGTCGTGGCGTGCCGGTGTGAGGCAGGGATCATTCTGACCGGCACAGCGTACTCCCAAACCTTCGATAGTCTTGGAACTGGCTTGCCAGGAGGATGGGGTGTTTATACCGATGCAGGTTCATCTTCACTTGGAACCGTTGGCACATTCACGTCGGCCAAGAGTTATTGGAGTGCTTCCTCCGCAGGATTCTACAATGTCGCTTCCGCGAACGGATTGACTGCGAGCGCGACCACGGCCGCCCAGAACAACTCAGTTGATCGAGCGTTGGGCATCAGGCAGGCTGGCACGCCGTCGGGATATGATCCGGGTGCTGCTGTTGTTCTGGAAATCCAAAGCACGACAGGCTTCAAGGACTTCACGCTGAGCTTCAAGGCGCTGATGCTTGACGTGAATCCTCGGTCCACCACTTGGACGTTTGACTATCGGGTCGGCGGATCGGGCAGTTTCACATCGCTGGGCACCTACTCCGATCCAGCCGAGTGGGGCCCAACGCCGGTTACGTTCACGCCGACAGACCTCGCAAGCTGGAACGACCAGGCATCATCGGTCTTCTTCCGTGTGCTCGCACTCAGTGGGTCTTCTGAAAGCGGTACGCGCGATATGATTGGGATCGATGATGTTTCGTTGAGCTTTGTTCCCGTCCCCGAACCCGTCCTCTCAGGTTGGCTTGCCGCCGGAGGCCTGCTGGCCATTGCTGGCTTCCGTTCGTGGCGTCGAGGCCGCAGTCACAGAGCCTCTCCACGAGCTTGAGGCACTCCGGCTTGCCAAGTCTTCCTCTTTCTCACTCACCAACACCGCACGCAGGCCGGCCCAAAGCGGCTCTCAAATGGTCAGCCTAAACGTTTCGTGTCGATCCACGCCCCATGCTTGCAGCTTGAAATCCGAAGTGGACACCGCGGAATTCATGTAACACGCGAAAGCAACACCGGAACCGCCGTGCTGGCCATGCCAAGGAGTCGCACGGGGAGAGAGGACGAAGTCAGGCTTGGTTTTTCGTGTGTTTCGCGTATTTCGTGGTGGCTCAGAATCGGAGTTCAAGTCCAGAGCGACCAACCCTCAGCCGGAAACCCGTGAAGAACCAACGAAGAACTAAACGCCCTGCGACCCGATCCAGAGCCGCCCTTGGCTTGGCTTTCGGCCTGGCCGGCCTGCTGCCGGCGCACGCGGCGGAACCCGTGCCGTGGGGGGAGATTCCCAATCTGTGGAAGAAACCGGTTACGCCCGAAGACACGACCGCGCCTCCCGACACCGCCGCTCGCGAGGCGCTCACCAAGCCTCGTCCAAAGTCCGGGTTGGCCCGGTTGGGACCGCTTGAGTTCTTCCCGCGGGCCACGGTTTCCGCGCTCTTCGACGACAACATTGAGATTCAGAAGACCAACCAGCAGAGCGACGTGATCTGGACTCTGTCTCCCGCCGTGATGATGGTGGGGGGCAATCCCGGCGTAGAACTGCCGCGGGGCATCACCTTCGAGGGGCTGCGCATGTTGCCCCGGCAGCCCTACATCGGGCTGGACGCGGAGCCGGCGAAGATGCTGCTCCTGGATTACGCGCCCAGCTATCAACTGTTCACCGATCACGACAAATACAACGCCCTGAACCACTCGGCGCTGTTCACAGGCATCTATTCCCTCTCGCGGCTGACGCTGGGGGCCGATGTGGACTTCCGAAAAACGTCAGACACCGTCGGTGATGTGGGCCGGCGCATCACATCACAGGAACTGAGTGCCCGCCTGACGACGAAGTACGATCTGAGCGACCGCACCTGCGTTCAAGTCAATGGAGAATACCGGGACATGAGTTACGACGATGCCCGGCTGACCGGTTCCCGGCAATGGGTGAACCAGAACTGGATCAACCGGCAACTCTCCGGCAAGATCAACGCGGGCCTGGGCCTGACGCTGGGCTATTGGGATGTGGACCGCTTCCCGAGCCAGACCTTCGAGCAACTCCTGCTGCGAGGCATTTACCGATTCGCGGAGAAAATGGATGTCACCCTCGCGGTGGGCGGAGAGTATCGCCAGTCCGGCGGTGGCGGCTCGGCGACGCTGGATCCCGTGGTCATGCTCGCGGGTTCGTATCGCCCGGTCGATGCCACGTCGTTCACCCTGGAAGCACACCGGCAGCAGCACACCTCGCCGACCTACGGGAATCAGAACTACACGCTGACTGGATTTAGTGGCGGGGTGCGCCAGCGGCTCGGCGAGAAGTGGCACGTGAGTTTGAACGGAGGCTATGACATGGTGGATTATCGGGCCACGGTCAGCGGCGTTACGGCGTCGAGGTCGGACGATTACTTCTCAGTGCGGGTGGGAGTGGATTACCAGTTCGCCGAACGCTGGACCAGCGGGGCCTACCACGTCTATCGGCGCAACAGCTCGAACACGGGCTACGGCTACGACAACAACCAATTCGGGGTTCAGGTGTCCTGGAGGTTCTAGCCTGCATTTCTCACCGGACCGCGGCCGGTCCCCGGCCGCAGCGCCTGTCACATGGCATCTTGCTGCGACCGGGGACCGGTCGCGGTCCGACACATTGCGGCCGCGCCGATCTTGTGGTGAGAAATGCAGGCTAGAACGAAATCCAGAATGCGAAAGCCGATTTCAGAACCCACCCCAACGCCGCGCGAGGGCACACGGCCTGCAACGTCGCCAGGTCGGCCGCGTGTCCTCACGCGGCGGGCCAACTGCCGAAAGGATCGGGTTCTAATTTCCGACGGGCACATCTTTTGTTGCACCGCTTTTGGCCGGTGCGCTAGTCTGCGCCACACATGTTAAGACACGTTTTTGCATTGTCAGTCGTGCTCCTGCTGGGAGGCGCGCTGCCGTTGATCGCGGCGGACGCGCCGGCCAAGGATGCTGCTCCGGCTCCTAAACCGGGGTCGCTTCCCAGCACCCCCGGCCAGGAGCCGTCCCGGCTTTACGTCATCAAGCCCAACGACGTGGTCATCGTGAAGGTGTACCAGGAGGAAGACCTCACCACGCAGGCGCGCGTGGCGCGGGATGGCACGATCACCATGTATTTGCTGGGCACGGTGAACATCGGCAGCAACTCGGTGGAGCAGGCCACCACCCTGATTCACGATCTGCTGGCCAAGGACTATTTGGTCAATCCGCAGGTGAGCCTGAACATCGTGGAGTACGCCAAGCGGCGGTTCACGGTGATGGGACAGGTGAACCGTCCCGGCACCTACGAGATGCCGAGCGATGACACCATGAATCTCCTCCAGGCCATCGCCACCGCCGGTGGCTACACCCGCATTGGCAATCCGAAGAAGATCGCCGTGCAGCGGGTGGTGGACGGCAAGCAGAAGATCATCGAACTCAACGCGGACGCCATGGCCAAGGACAAGAACTCAAAGCCGTTCGACGTCCTGCCGGACGACACCATCACCGTTGGCGAGAAGTGGCTCTGAAGCCATTCGTGCCCATTCGTGTGAAGTTCTTCCGTTGCATGATCGCCGCGCCCCTCGCTCGTTCGAGCCAGCCGTATCTGATTAGCGTAGCGGCGGGCCTCCTGCCTGCTGTCGAGGGCGTGCTTCTAGCCGCCCGGAAGGGTCCGTGGGTTCTTTTGCCGCCTCGGCAAGTCCACGACGTCCTGCGCCGGGCTGGAAGCCACGGCTCTACGGCAGGCCAGAGGCCCGCCGCCACGGCACTGAACTCATACCGGCGGCCCGCCGGGTGGAACGGCCTAGGCCGCTCCCTCGCCCCCTCTCTTTTCCCAGCCAACTAAAGGACCCCATCATGCCTGATTTCGAGCCGCAAAACCCTCCTGTTATTAGAGCCGGTCCCCAGCCCGAGCCGTCGCAACTCCCGGCGCACGGGCTGGACCTCCGCACGCTGCTACACGTGCTCATTGAGAAAGCCTGGGTCATCCTCCTGTTCATGGTCATCGCCGTGCTGCTGGCCACCGGCTACATCTCACGCGCGCCGATCCTCTATTCCTCCACCGCCACCCTGGAGGTCGAGCAGCAGGAGCAGAAGATCATCAGGATCGAGAAGGGCTACTCGCAGGAAGGCGACTTGCGCAGCCTGGACGTGCTGCAGACCATCGCCCAAACCCTCAAGAGCCGCGCCATGCTGGAGCGCGTGATCGACACCAACAACCTGGCCTCCGATCCGCGCTTCGTGGGCCTGATGAAGGAAGCCCCGACACGGGAACGGATCGTTCTCGCTCTGTCCAAGATGGTCGATGTGCGCTTGCGCCGCGGCACCCGCCTGATCGACATCACGGTGGTCCACACCGTGCCGGAGATCACGGATCGGATCGCCAATTCACTGGTCGCCGAATTCAAGAAACAAAACGAAGAGCAGCACACCTCTGTGTCCGAAGTGGCCAACCAGTTTCTCCTTCAGGAGTCCGAACGGTTGAAAAAGAAGCTGGCGGATTCAGAGGCGGCCTTGCAGTCCTACCGGGAAAAGACCGGGGCCGTGTCGCTGGACGACCGTCAGAATACGGTGGTGGCGAAGCTGAAGGAGTTGAGCACGCGGGTAACCGAAGCGAAGTCCATGCGGATCAAAGCCGAGAGCGACTATGCCCAGTTGGAGAGACTCGGCACCAATGTCCAAGACCTGCTGGTCCTGGCGGTGGTGGCGCATGATCCCAAGGTGATGGAAATCCAGATGACCATCAACAAGCTGGACAGCGAACTGGCCAACCTGCGCCAGCGCTACAAGGAGAAGCATCCCAAGTATGGTCAGGCCGTCAGCCAGATCGAGGAATGGAGGGATACCTTCACCAACGCCGTGCGCAACGTGCCCCAGACGGTCAAGGCCTCGCTGGATGCCGCCAAAGCAGCAGAACTGGAGTTGGAGAAAGCCCTGCGCGCCCAGGAAACGGCCGCGCTCGAACTGGACAAGCTGGCCATCCAATACAAGGCGCTGTCCCGTGAAGTGGATTCGGATCGCGCCATGTTCGAGGCGGTGCTAGGCCAGTTGAAACAGACTTCCGTGACCAAGGAGGCCCAGCCGAACAAAGTCCGGGTCGTGCAACAGGGCTACCGGCCTGAACGGCCTTTCTCCCCCAAGAAACTCCAGATCATGGCGCTGGGATTCCTGGGCGGAATCTTCGCCGGCATCCTGGCGGCGCTGGGACTGCACTCCATGGACCATTCCTTCAAGACCGTGGACCAAGTGGAGGAAGTCCTCCAAATGCCCGTCCTCGGTGCCGTGCCGGTGATGCGGGAGGTGCGGACCACCAAGAGCCAGTTGATCGTCTCGGATGATCCCAAATGCGCCGGCTCGGAAGCCTTCCGAACGCTGCGAACCTCGTTGACCATGCTCGGCAAGGCCGAGGAGCGAAGGGTGTTCCTCTTCACCAGCGCCGTGCCCCAGGAAGGCAAGACCTTCACGTCCCTGAACTATTCCGCCAGTTTGGCGCAGCAAGGGCTGCGCACGCTCCTCATCGACTGCGATCTGCGCAAACCCTCGGTGGAGGAATACTTCGGAGTCGCCGGCGCCCGCAGTGTGGGCGTGACCGATTATCTGACGGGCCAGAAGAAATTCGAGGAGATCCTGCAGACCAGCAAACTCGACAAACTGCTCTACATCTCCGGCGGCACCACCGCGCCCAACCCGGCGGAGCTGATCGCGCAAGGCGGTTTTCCTGGCTTGCTGGCAGAGGCCCTGCGCCATTTCGACCGCGTCATCGTGGACTCCGCGCCCATCCATGCGGTCAGCGACACGCTGCTGCTGGTGCCCCACGTGCAAACGGTGTGTGTCGTAGCCCGGGCGGCCCGGACGCCGCGCAAGGCCATCCAGCGGGCCATCCACCTGTTGCGCAACGCCGGAGCGCCGCTGGCGGGCGTGGTCCTGAACCGGCTGCCGCGCCGCCGAGGTCCCGGCTACGGTTATTACTACTACAGCCCGTACTACGACTACTCCTACTACGGCAAGTACTCCAAGAAGGGCGTGTACGGCGCGAAGTGACCGATCCCCATCCGGCACGACGACGCTGAAGTCCTCGTGCTCGCCGGCCGGTTGAGTTTGAAAGGCCCGCAGCGATTCCGCTGCGGGCCTTTTTCTTTTTGCGCCCGGCAGGCTCTGCCCCGACCATTGAGCCTGGGCAAAACAAACCGGTGGCGCGACGACAGCAGACCCTGACCATTGGGCGCGGATCACCAGCGATGAATTGTGACTCAGAGTCCGTTGAATAGTCTCACGCCATTTTCTAGAGTGCAGCACGAGTGATAGCCAAGAAAGACAGCAGTTTGCGGTTTGGAGCCGCGGTCAAGCGTTTACGGAACAGGCTTCGCATCTCCCAGGAAACGCTGGCCGAACGCGCCGGACTGGACCGCACTTACATCGGCCACGTCGAGCGCGGAGTCCGGAACGTGTCCCTCTCAACCATCGACAAGTTGGCGCGGGCCTTGGAGGTTTCTGCAGCCACACTCCTTTCCGGTTCCAGCGACACCGCCCGCATGTCAGGCGGGCCCTACCCCGAGATGCTTGAAACCTGCGTCGGCACCGACTGTGTGGGCCGGGGTCGTGTGGACATCCTCCTGGTGGAAGACAACCACAGCGACGTGGGTCTGACCCTGCGCGCCTTCAAGAAGGCAGGAGTCACCAACCCGGTGCATGTGGTCCGCGACGGGGCGGAAGCGTTGGAGTTCCTGTTCTGCTCGGAGCGGTACTCCAGCCTCGAAATGCAGGACCGGCCCCGCTTGGTGCTGCTGGATTTGAACCTGCCCAAAGTGAGCGGGCTGGAAGTGCTGCGCCGCATCAAAGCCGACGCGCGTACGCGCAACATCCCGGTGGTGGTGCTGACGGCCTCGCGCCGCGATGAATCCTTCGCCGAAGCGAGGCGGTTGGGTGCGGCCGCTTACATCATAAAGCCGGTGGACTTCTGGAATCTGAGTGAGGTCACGCCCAAACTGAGGCTCCATTGGGCGTTGGTTCAGCCAGCGGAAGAACTCTCCGCATGAACAACCCGCGGCTTTCCCCTCCACCTGCGCGAGCGAAGAGCCGATGTAGCTACATTGTATGCGGGACTCGGACTGACGCGTGAGGACCTCATCTCCACAATACAGGCTGATTACGGTGGCACTGTTGGCCGGCGTGCTGCCGGCGCTCGTGGCGCTGGCGGCCCATCTGGTTTTCGGCGACGCGAAGCACGTGCAGGAGTCGCTGCACGAGGCTTTGGAACTGACCGGCACTTGCATCGCGCTGGCGGTGGCGATGCTGCTGTTGTTCCGCACGCAGCACGAAACCACCCCGCCGCACTTGCTGTGGATGGTAGCGGCGCTGGTGGGCATGGGCATTCTGGATGGCGTGCATGCCGTGATGCCCTTCGGCGCGGCGTTTGCCTGGACGCGGCATCTGACGACGCTCATCGGCGGGCTGGTCTTCGCGATGGTCTGGCTGCCCTTGCCGGCGGTTGCGCTCCGCCGCAAAGGACCGTTCATCTCGCTGGTGGCGGCAGCGGCCTTGGCGCTGGGCCTGAGCATCTGGCGCTGGGCCGAATGGCTGCCCGCGGCATGGGCGAATGGGGACTACACCTTTGCGGTGTTGGCCGCCAACGCGGTGGGCGGGCTGGGCTGCCTGGCCGCGTCGGTGTTTTTCCTCTGGCGCTGCCTGCGCCAGCCGCAGACCGAGGACCTGGTGTTTGCCGGGCAGACGATGCTCTTCGGCGTGGCGGGGCTGATGTTTGGTTTCTCGCACGTGTGGGCGGCCGACTGGTGGGCCTGGCACGGGTTCCGGCTGCTGGCTTACGCGACGGTGCTCGTGGCCGCCTACGACGTGGTTGTCAGGCTCTACCAGCGCATCGCCCGCCACGCGCAGGAACTGGAGGGCCGCGTCGCGGCGCGGACGGCGGAGTTGCAGGAGCAGCGCGAGCGGCTGCGGGTCACGCTCACCAGCATCGGCGACGCGGTCATCACCTGCGACACGCAAGGCCGGGTCACGTTCCTCAATCCGGTGGCGGAGTCGCTCACCGGATGGCCGCTGGCGGAGGCCCAAGACCAGCCCATCGCCCGCGTGTTCCGGCTCGTCAATGAACAAACCTGCCAGCCCGCCGAGGACATGGTCGAGCGGGTGTTGAAGGACAAACGCATCATCGCCCTGGCCAACCACACCGCGCTGGTGACCCGCGACGGCCGCGAAGTGCCCATCGAGGACAGCGCCGCGCCGATCCTGGACGACGCCGGCAACGTCTCCGGCGTGGTGATCGTGTTCCACGAGGTCGCCGCCAAGCGCCGCGCACAGGAGGCCCTGCGCCGGCTGGCGGCCATTGTCGAGAGTTCCGACGACGCCATCATCAGCAAGACCCCGGACGGCGTCATCACGACGTGGAATCCGGGCGCGGAGAAGATGTTCGGCTTCACGGCTGCCGAGGCCATTGGGCAGTCTGTGCAGATCGTCATCCCTGCCGAGCGGGCGCAAGAGGAGGCTGAGTTGCTCGCGCGCATCCGCAGAGGGGAACCGATTCTTCTTTATGAGAGCCGCCGTCAGCGAAAGAACGGCCAGCAGTTTGACGTCTCGGTGACGTTGTCGCCCATTTTGAATAGCGAGGGGAAGATCATCGGCGCCTCGAAAATCGCCCGCGACATCAGCGAGCGCAAGCGAGCTGAGGAATCGTTGCGAGAGAGCGAGGCCCGCTTCCGGACGATGGCGAATTCCATCCCGCAACTTGCCTGGATCGCCCGGCCGGACGGCTACATCGTTTGGTATAACCAGCGGTGGCATGCCTACACCGGCACGACGCCGGAGCAAATGGAGGGCTGGGGCTGGCAGAGCGTCCATCATCCCGAGGTGCTGCCGAAAGTCATGGAAGCCTGGACGGGGGCGATCCGGGCCGGCCACTCGTTTGACATGGAGTTCCCGCTGCGCGGGGCGGACGGGCGGTTCCGCATTTTTCTGACGCGCGTGGAACCGCTGAAGAATGCGGCCGGCCAGATCGTGAATTGGTTTGGCACGAACACCGACGTGCAAGCGCTCAAGCAGATCGAGGAGCAATTGCGCCAAAGCGAGGAGTTCAACCGCCGCATCATCGAGAGCAGCTCCGACTGCATCAAGGTGCTGGACCTCGACGCCAATCTGCTTTCTATGAGCGAGGGCGGCCAGCGGCTGCTGGAAATCGGGGACATCAACCGCTACCTGAACAGGTGCTGGATTGAATTCTGGAAGCCCGAAGATCAGCCCCGCGTGCGTGCAGCCGTGGAGGCCGCGCGGGCCGGCGGGGTCGGGTGGTTCGCCTCTTGTCCATCTCACGGGATATTTCGGCGCAGAAACAGGCCGAGGCGGAAATCCAGAAGCTCAACGCGGAATTGGAAGATCGCGTTCGCCAGCGCACCGCCCAGCTTGAGGAAGCCAACACCCATCTGCGGGCCGAACGCACTCTCACCGAGGCCATCCACCAGGCGCAGACGCAATTCATCGCCGCCGATGTTTCCCAAAACATCTTTAATGGTTTGCTGAAGAGCCTGCTCACTGTGTCGGGGAGCGCCTACGGGTTCATTGACGAGATGTTCCACACTTCGGAGGGCAAGCCCTATCTAAGCGCCAGAGCCATTACCGACATCTCCTGGAACGAGCAAACGCGCGGGATGTATGCGCAGTTTGTCTCCGGCACGTTGAACTTCACCAAGCTGGAATCGCTCTTCGGAGCGGTCATGACCACCGGGAAGCCAGTGATCGCCAACAACGCGCCCAACGATCCCCGCCGGGGTGGCGTTCCGCCCGGTCATCCGGCGCTCAACGCCTTTCTCGGTCTCCCACTCCACTCGAACAACCGGTTCGTGGGCGTCATCGGCCTCGCCAATCGTCCCGGCGGCTATTCGGAGGAGGTCATCACGTATCTCCAACCTCTGGTGCAGGCTTGTGCGAACCTGCTGGCCGCGTGGCGAAGTGAACGACAACGGGAAGAGGCGGAGGCGGCACTGGCGAGTAGAACCATCCAACTCGAAGCCGCCAACAAGGAGCTGGAGGCGTTTGCCTACTCGGTCAGCCACGACCTGCGGGCGCCGTTGCGGGGCATTGACGGCTGGAGCCATGCGCTGGTGGAGGACTACGGCGGCAAACTCGACGCGCAGGGTCGGGAGTATCTGGCGACGGTTTGCGCCGAGACGCAGCGGATGGGGCGACTGATCGACGACTTGCTCCAGTTGTCGCGGGTGACCCGCGCGGAGATGCGCCGGGAGCCGGTGGACCTCAGCGCGCTGGCCGGCAGCATCCTCGCCGGCTTGCGTCAACACGACCGGCAGCGGCAGGTGGAAACCGTCGTCGCCCCCGGCCTGACCGCCACGGGCGACCCGCAACTATTGCGGTTGGTGCTGGAAAATCTGCTCGGCAACGCGTGGAAATTCACCAGCAAACGCGCGCAGGCGCGGATAGAATTTGGCCGACTTGCAGGCCCGCTGCCCTCCGCGGGCGCCACCTCAATCGCCGCGTCAGGGGACGCGCCCTACAACGGCACGGTCTTCTTCATTCGCGACAACGGCGCCGGCTTCGATATGGCGCACGCGGCAAAGCTTTTCGGCGCGTTCCAGCGGCTGCATCGGCCGAGCGAATTTCCGGGGACGGGCGTTGGCTTGGCTACGGTGCAACGCATCATCCACCGCCACGGCGGCCGGGTGTGGGCCGAGGCCGCCCAGGACACGGGCGCCACCTTCTACTTCACCTTGGCAACAAACGAATCAAACCATGACTAAACGCCCCATCCTGCTGGTGGAAGACAACCCCAGCGACATACAACTCACTCAACGGGCCTTTGCCAAAAGCAATATCGCCAACGAACTGGTGGTGGCCGAGGACGGCCAGGCGGCGCTGGACTATTTGTTCGGCGACCCGGGCCGCGGATTGCCAGCGGTGGTGCTGCTGGACTTGAAACTGCCGCGGGTGGAAGGCCTGGAAGTGTTGCGGCGCATCCGGACGGACCAGCGCACGCATTTGTTGCCCGTGGTGATACTGACCACCTCGAAAGAGGAGCAGGACATGGTGCAGAGCTACCAACTCGGCGCCAACAGTTACATCCGCAAGCCGGTCAGCTTTGTGGAGTTCTCCGAGGCCGTCGCCCGGCTGGGCGTCTATTGGCTGGCGTTGAACGAAGCGCCGCCGGTGGGAAAGTAGCATCATGGCCAAATCACTGCACATTCTGATCGTGGAAGACTCGGCGAGCGACGCCGCGCTCGTAGTGCGGCAGATCGAGCGCGCGGGTTACGAAGTCTGCTGGGAGCGCGTGGACAACGCGGCGGCGTTGCAGGCGGCGCTGCAAAAGGGGCGCTGGGACGCGGTGCTGTGTGACTACGCCATGCCGGACTTTGGCGGCGCCGAGGCACTGGCCATCGTCCGTGACAGCGGGCGCGACCTGCCGTTCATCTTCGTGTCGGGCACGATGGGCGAGGACGTGGCCGTGGAGGCGATGAGGGTCGGGGCGCACGACTACGTGATGAAAGGCAACCTCAAACGCCTCGTGCCGGCCATCGAGCGCGAGTTGCGCGAGGCCGAGGTGCGCCGGGACCGCCGGGAGGCCGAGGAAGAACTGCGGGTGACTCACGAGGCGTTGCGCCACCTGCTGGCCCACAGTCCGGCGGTGATTTGCAGTCAGAGGATCGACGGCCCGGACATGCGGATCGAGTTCGTCAGCGACAACGTCCAACGGCTCCTGGGTTTCAGCGCCGCGGAAGTCGCGCGACGCGGATGGTGGCTGGACAGTCTGCATCCCGAAGACCGCGCGCGCGTCCTGGCCGTGGTCCGGGAGGGGACGCGGGGGCCGGGCTACTCGGCCGAATACCGCCTCCGGCACCGGGACGGAACGTACCGCTGGATCAAAGACAGCAACCGCGTGGTGTGCGATGCAGCCGGCCAGCCCAGGGAAGCCGTAGGCGTGTGGACGGAAATTACGGAGCGCAAAGCGGCCGAAGAAAGCCTCCGCGCCGAGCGGCAGCGTTTCGCCCATCTTTTCGAGAACTCTCCGGTCGCGACCTGGCTGGAAGATTGCACCGCGCTCGAAGCCTGGATGCAGCAGTTGCGCGCGGAAGGCGTCATGGAATTGCGCGCGTTCCTGACCCAGCACCCGGAGCAGGTCCAGCACGCGCTGGGGTTGATCCGCGTGCTGGACGTGAACCAGGCGGCAGTGACGCAGAACGCCGCGTCGAGCAAGCAGCACTTGATGACGAGTCTGCCGGGTTTGTTCCCCAGTTCTTCCCACCCGGTCTTTGGCGAAGAACTCGCCGCCTTCTGGTCGGGCAAAACGCGCTTTGAATTCGAGATCCGCAGCGCCCGCCTGGACGGCGCCCCGCTTGACCTGATCGTCCGGGTGGATGTCCCGGAGAAAGACGGCCGGCCCGACTTCTCGCGGGTCATCGTGGCCACCACCGACATCACCGAAAGGAAGAAGATCGAAGCGCAATTCCTCCGCGCCCAGCGGCTGGAGAGCATCGGCCAACTGGCGGGCGGCATCGCTCACGATCTCAACAATATTCTCGCGCCGATCATGATGCTCACCCCCATGCTGCGCGAGTCCATCCACGACCCGCACATGTTGGCCTTGGTGCAAATGCTGGAAACCAGCGCCAAGCGCGGGGCCAGCATCGTCAAGCAGGTGCTCACCTTCTCCCGCGGCATCGAAGGCCGGAAAGCTCCGGTGCAAACCCGCGCCCTCTTCAACGAGATTCAGAGCATCGTCCGCGAAACGTTCCCCCGCACCATCACCATCCAGACCCGCGTGCCCGCCGACCTGTGGCTGGTCCAGGCCGACTCCACCCAATTGCACCAGGTGCTCATGAACCTGTGCGTCAACGCCCGCGATGCCATGCCCAACGGCGGAGTGCTGCTCCTGGACGCGCAGAACCTGCGGCTGGATGCGGAGTCCGCCCGGACTTTTCCTGGTGCCAAGGAAGGCTGCTACGTGGCTTGGCGCATTTCGGACACCGGGCAAGGCATCCCCCAGGAGCACCTCGACCACATCTTCGACCCGTTCTTCACCACGAAGGAAGTGGGCAAGGGCACCGGCCTGGGGCTGTCCACGGTGCTGGGCATTGTGCGGGACCACGGCGGCGTGATCGACGTGACGAGCGAAGCGGGCCAGGGCACGCGCTTCACCCTCCTCCTGCCGGCGCTCCAGCAGTCCGCCCAGGTTCCGCCGCCTACGGACACGACCAGTGTCCCGCGGGGCCACGGCGAGCGGGTGTTGGTGGTGGACGATGAGGAATCCGTGCGCCAGCTCGTGCAGCTTGCGCTGGAGCACCACGGCTACCAACCCATGATCGCGACCGATGGCAAGAAAGCCATCAACCTCTACACCGAATACGGCGAGAACATCCGGGTGTTGCTGACCGACATGGACATGCCGCCGCCACACGGCCAAGCGGTGATCCAGGCCGCCCGCAAGCTGCACCCGGAGGTCAAGATCATCTGCATGAGCGGCCACCCGCGGGCCGTGCAATTGGAGCCGTCGCCCGCCGCGTTTCTGGAGAAGCCGTTCACGGCTTCACGAATGCTGCGCACCCTCCACCAAGTGCTGGCCCAGAAGTGAGCCGGGACGGGACGGGCGAACGACCGCTCCGACGGCATTGGGAGGCGATTTCGAAACTCCGTAGCAGCCGACGTGAGGAGGCTTAAACCCGAAAACCGAAATCGCTCGCGGCCGGGAGCGCGGGCGTCCTCGCCCGCAGCACCTTGGAAGCGAAACCGGCGGACAGAAGCTCCCACGCCTCTGCCGGGCATAAGCCGCTGCGGCCGAGGACGACCGCGCTCCAAAAGCCAAGCCAGCTTCGGGATTCGGGTTGAAAACTCCCTTGAGCCGCGACGAATCGAAGTTTGGAGTTCCGCGTTTACGCGGTTTAACGGGGGACGCGCAGCACGAACCGCGTAAACGCGGAACTCCAAACGGGGTTTTCAAACAGGCTCTCAGATATCCTGAGCTGTGGAACGTGGCTGGGCCGCCCGGTGAGGGCACCGGGCCAACATGGCCCGCCGTTCCTGTAGGCCGGGTCCCCTGACCCGGCGAACTCTGCGACAGTTTTGAAATCGCCTCTCAGTACTCGCGCTTCGTCGTGATGCCGGGCATCGGGATGGGGTACTTGCCGTTCGCATCGGCTTGCAGCGGCGCGGGCGAACTGTCCGTCAACTGGTCCACGGTCGGCGCCATCTCGTGTTCGCATTCGAGCATGTCCTCGTACCGGATCTCTTGCCCGGTGTGCGCGGCCATGCGGCCCATGCTGGTGACGAGGCTGGTTTCGACGCCGCGCTTGACCTCGTTGTAGGGCTTGTCGTTGCGGATGGCGTCCAAGAGGTCGTTCCATTCGTTCTGATAGGGATCTTCTTCGCCGCGGGGCGCTTTGGATTCCCAGAGCATGTTCGAGCGCATCGGATTCTGGCCCTTGTAGATGCTGGAGGGTTGGCCGCAGTCGCTGTTCTTGGAGGCGATGGCCAGGCCTTTGGTGCCGTGAACGTAGCTGGAGTAAATGTCTTTGCAGCCGGTCATGCAGCGGCCGTCGAAGTTGAATTTGCTCCCGTCCTCGAAGGTGTATTCCACCGCATACACGTCGAAGTTCTGGTCCACGTAGAGCTGGCCGTCGCGGCTGTGGCGATAGTGGCGCCCGCCCAACGCCTGGGCCTTGGTCGGCCAGGCGTTCTTCATCCAGCAGAGATGGTCGATGACGTGGATGTAGAAGTCGCTGAAGTTGCCGCCGCTGGCCCAGATGAAACTGTGGAAACGCTGGATCTGGTAGTGCAGCTCGTTGGCCCCGGCGGGCTTGGCGTGCGATTGGAAGGAGCCGCCCGGCGCGTGCATCCGGTAGCCGCGCATCAGAATGATGTCGCCAACCTCGCCGTCCTGGATGCGCTTGGCCAGTTCTTGGAGCGCGCGGCTGTGGCGGGACATCAGGCCCACGCCGACTTTCAGGTTCTTGGCCGTGGCGTCTTCAGCGAGCTTGAGCATCCGCTTGCTGGTCGGGCCGTCCACGGTGACCGGCTTTTCCATGAAGACGTTCAGGCCCTTCTGGATGGCGTAAGTGAAATGCACCCAGCGGAACGCCGGCGGCGTGGCGAAGATCGCGATGTCGCCGGGCTTGAGGCAATCCATCGCCTTCTTGTAGGCGTCGAAGCCGACGAACTGGCGCTCCTGGGGCACGTCCATCTTGTCGGCGAATTGGCGCTTCAGGTTGCCGAAGCTGCCCTGCAGGCGGTTCTCGAAAACGTCGGCCATGGCCACCAGCTTGGTGGGGCCATTCCGGACGGACAGGGCGTTGGCGGCCGCGCCGCTGCCCCGGCCGCCGCAGCCAATGAGCGCGACTTGGATCAGATCGCTGCCGGCGGCATGGACGGCAGGAAGGGCCGCGCCGGCGAGGGCGGAGGCCGCGGCCAGCTTGGTGGTGGTCTTCAGAAACTCACGACGAGACGTTGCTGCTAAAATGGTGCTATTCATGGCGCGCATGGTTTCGCGGCCCGCCGGTGGTGTCAACTCTGGAGAAACGAAATTTCCCTGCCCCAAGCTTGACCCTCCCTCTGCTGTTACCTATTGTCCCCGACTCGCCGTTTCGCGGCCCTCGGGAAACAACCGCGGCGGCACTGTTTAACAATCAAACGAGAGTCTGCTGTGAACGTAACCGTCAACGACACGGGTCCGTGCAAGAAACTGGTGCGGATCGAACTGACCGATGCCGAGGTGAACGGCGTCTTCGCCGAGGTGGAAAAGGACTTCGGCAAGCACGCCGTCCTGCCCGGCTTCCGCAAGGGCAAGGCCCCGCTCGCGTTCGTCCTCAAGTCCTTTGAGAAGGAGATCAAGGAAGAAGTCCGCCGCAAGCTGGTGGGCGACTTCTACCGCAAGGCCGTCCAGGAGCAGAAGCTCGCCGTCTATAGCGTCCAAGACGTCGAGGACCAGGAACTTCAGTCCGTCCAGAAAGGCCAGGGCACGCACTTCGTGGCCACGGTTGAAATCCATCCCACCTTCGAATTGCCCAATTACCGCGGCTTGGTCGCCAAGCGTGAAAGCCGCAGCGTGAGCGAGGGCGACATCGACCACGCCATCGACCTGCTCCGCGGGCGCAACGCCAAGTTTGAGAAGGTGGACCGCGAGGCCAAGCCGGGCGATTTCGCGGTGGTGAACTACACCGGCGCCGTGGAGGGCAGGCCGATCTCGGAACTGGCCCCGGCCTCGCGCGGTTTGGCGGGACAACAGAATTTCTGGGTCGAGATCAAGGAAGGCGCCTTCATTCCCGGCTTTGCCACGCAACTCATCGGGGCGAAAGCGGGCGACCAACGCACCGTCACCGTCGAGTTCCCGGCGGACTTCGTGAGCCAGCCGCTGGCAGGCAAGAAAGGCAGCTACGCCGTCGAAGTGGTGGAAGTGAAAGAGCGCGTCCTGCCGGCCATCGATGACCAGTTTGCGCAATCGTGGGAAGCGAAGGACGTGCCCGGCTTGCGCGAAGGCGTCCGGCAGGACCTCCAGAACGAACTCAACGACAAGCAGCGCCGCACCATCCGGGAACAGGTCGTGCGCGGCCTGCTGGCGCAGGTGAATTTCGAGATGCCTGAATCCGCCGTGCTCAACGAGACGCGCAGCGTGGTCTATGACATCGTGCGCGAGAACCAGGAACGCGGCATTTCCAAGGAAGCGATCGACAAGAGCAAGGACGAGATTTTCAACGCCGCCAACCTGGCCGCGAAGGAGCGCGTGAAGGCCGCCTTCGTGTTTGCCAAGATCGCCGAGAAAGAAGGCATCAAGGTCCTGCCGCAGGAATTCCAGGCCCGCCTCTTCGTCATGGCCCAAGCCGCGCAGATGCCGCCCGACAAGTTCTTCAAGGAACTGGAGAAGCGGAACGCCGTCTCCCACGTCACCGAGTTGGTGCTCAACGACAAGGTCATCGACTTCCTCCAGCAGAACGCGAAGATCGAAGACATCCCCGCTGCGCCGGCGGCGGCGTAACGCGCGGAACTTTTTTTCAAAAACTGTGGCAGCCGACGTGAGGAGAACTCCACAGTCGGCGACCGGGTGTCGCAGTCAGGAACCGGCTGGTGGGGCGAGCGTACCCGAGCCGGGTTGGATCTTGGGCGGCTCGCGAGTACGCTCGCCCCACCGAACGATTCCTGGATAGGCCCTGATTCTTCATCTGACTTCCGACCTCTGTCCTGGCTACGCCCAAAGCCGCTCCGGATACGCGCCGGCCCGGACCAGGGCACGGATGCTCTCCATCACCACCGGCCGGTCTTCGCGATAGGTCACGCCGAACCACGACGCCGAAGTCGGCAGCACCTTCACCTGGGCGCGGCCTTCACGGATGAGCGCGTCCACGGCCATGGGCAAGTAGAACTCCGCTTTCGGGCTGGTCAGATTGCGGTCGAGAAACTCGCCGAACAAACGCCGCAAGTGGCCGAAGAGCGCCGGCGTGAAACCCCAGAAGTTCAGTGATACAATTTCGTTGCCCGTCATCTCGCGGAAGGCGCCGCCGGCCTCCTTGTTGCGGGCGCCCGTCGCGGTCCGTTCGATGGCGGTGAGTTCTTCGACCGCGACGAGGTGGCCGTCCGCATTGGTCTGGCAAACGCCGCGCGCGACGGTGCCGTGTTCGGAAAGCGTCCGCGAAAGTTGGAAGCCGACCATCGCGAACGTGTCGCAGCCGGCGGCCACTGTCGGCCGGGTGAGAAACTCCGCCAGCACCCGGTAGGATTCCGCGCCGTAGAAATCGTCCGCGTTGATCACGGCGAACGGCTCGCCCAGCGCGTCCGCCGCGCAGAGCGTGGCGTGGCCGGTGCCCCAGGGCTTTTTGCGGTCAGGCGGAAGCTGATAGCTCGGCGGCAACGGCGCGAGTTCTTGAAAGGCGTAACGCACGTCGATCTGCCGCTCAAAGCGCCGGCCCAGCACGTCCCGGAAATCTTGTTCAATGTCGCGGCGGATGACGAACACGACCTTGCCGAAGCCGGCGCGGCGTGCGTCGAACACGGAGTAGTCGAGGATCGCTTCGCCGCCGGGGCCGAGCGGCTCCATCTGCTTCAAGCCGCCGTAGCGGCTGCCGATGCCGGCAGCGAGGACAACGAGAGTGGGCTTGGGGTGAATCATGGTTCAATGGTGAAGTCAGTTCGCCAACTCCTGCAACAATCTGTCTGCATCCTGAATCCAATGCGTGTCGCCGCGACGAACAGCCTCTGCTCGCCCATCGCGCAAGTAGGCCTCGGCCAGTTCGGTGCGGCCAAGCTCGGCGAGCCGCTCTGCCAAAGAAATCATCTTCGTGTGTTTCGGCTCGTCTGGAAACGCCTGTGACTCCTCCAGCGCCAACTCGTAAAGCCTCACAGCGTCTGTCACGTCCTCTGTGAAATCGGCCATCGCTTCGGTGAGGAACGGATGGGAGCACCCCCGACTGGCCTGCTCGTCGTAGTAAGCACGCAACGCTCGGCAGTGAACGTCGTGGAGCACGTCATCGCCAGCTTCCGTCGCATTCGCGATGGCCACGGCAAATCCGCGCACCCGCTCATAGATGTCTGGGGGGATGTTGCTCATGGCGCGGGCGGGACGGTGTCACGAAGATGCTCAGTGATCGCCGCAGGCGAGGAGGGTTGAGCGTGAAAGGAGCGTGCGGATTGAAGCCCCGCATAGGGCGGAGAGGCATAGCGGCGGCTCTCGGGAGCGTACTTGTCAGCGTCTGTCGTCATTGCTGGTGCTCCCCCTCTTCGGAGGGATGTACTTGGCCTCAATGAACTCGCCTGAATCTCGGTCGAGGCAGACTTCGATTCGTCCTTCCTTCTCATCGCCCTCAAAATAAACGATCGCCGTTTCTCGCACTCTGCTCTTTGACATTCTATCGAGGCCCACCGGAGGTGGACGATGGCATTCAATCTGCCTTAGTCCCTCGATCGCTTTGGCAACCAGTTCATCGTGATTCATACATGGGCGATGCGCGAAACGGAACTAACAGGACGGGGAGCCGAAGAAGCGGAAGGGAATTGGAAATTGAGAATTGAAAATTGAGAACTGCAAATTGGCCTGGCGGTGAGTGAGGGGTAGAGGCCAAGCGAAACGGCAGGAAGCCAAGCCGCGATCCTCTCCGAAAAACGCGCGAGGCGTGGCTTCAATTCGCAATTTCAAATTTTCAATTTTCAATTCTCAATTCCCCACTCCGATCAACTTGTCCCGCCGCCTTTGCGATAAAACTCCAGCGTCTCCCGCAGCCCTTCCTGCCACGGCACCGTCACCCGGTAGCCCGTGGCCTGCACGAGCGCGGTGATGTCGGCGGTCGAGGCGCGCACATCTCCGACACGGGGCGGCTCGAAGTGCGGTGGCAGCGACTGCCCGGTGAGCCGGTTCAGTTCCGTCACAAGATCCAGCAACGTGATGCTCTGGCCGCCCGCGACGTTGAAGAACCTTCCCGCGACGCGCTCGGCGGGCGATTCGGCCGCGAGGAGGTTCGCGGTCACGACGTTGGCCACATAGATGAAGTCGCGCGATTGCAGGCCGTCGCCGAAAATCCGCGGCCGCTCGCCCGCCAGCAACATCGTGCAGAAGCGCGCGATCACGCCGGAGTAGGGCGAGTTGAACGACTGCCGCGGGCCGAAGACGTTGAAGTAGCGCAGGCTCACTGTCTCCAAGCCGTAGAGTTGGTGGAACTGCCGCGCGTACGTCTCCGCCGTGAATTTCTGCAGACCGTAAGGCGACAGTGGATTCGGGGCCATGTCCTCGCGCTTGGGCGAGACGGGGCTGTCGCCGTAGATCGCTGACGAGGACGCGAACACGAAGCGCCGCACCTTCGCGTCGCGCGCGAGGACGAGGAGCCGGAGCGCGGCGTCGAGGTTTTGGTCGTTGCTCTTGATCGGTTCAGCCACGGACCACGGCACGGACGGATAGGCGGCCTCGTGAAACACCCAATCGCAGCCGGGGACGATCTTGCGCATGAGGACTTCGTCGCCCGCGTCGCCTTGGACGAATTCCAACGCATCGCCGGGGCGCTTCCACGCGAGGTTGGCGAGGGTGCCAAGGCAGAGATTGTCCACCACCACGACCTGCGCGCCGCGCCGGCACAGCGCCTCCGCGAGGTGCGATCCGATGAATCCGGCTCCGCCGGTGACCAGTGCTTTCATGCAAGAACCGCCGGAAGCATGAAGGCCGAAGGGGGAAGTTCAAAGTTCAAAGTTCAAGGTTCAAGGTTCAAGGTTCGGCGGCGGGCCGGGCGCAGGAAATTCGTTTGCCTCCGGGCACGGAAGCGGGAACACTGCCGCTGTGCGCGGGAAACTGGTGCTGATACTTTCGCTCGCAGTCAACGTGGTGCTGGGCATCACCCTGCTGAGCTTTTCGCCGTCGTCTCGTCGTGGCGCAGACGAAACCCGGGGGCGGCTTTTCGTTGTCACCAACACGCCCACCCGCATCGCCAAGACGAACATCCTCCTCCGCTCCCGTCTCTTCAGTTGGCAGGACCTCGAATCCTCCAACTACGATCTCTACGTCCTGAACCTTCGCGGCATCGGTTGCCCGGAATCGACCGTGCGCGACATCATCCTGGCCGACGTGAACCAGGTGTTTGCGCGGCGGCGGCAGGAGTTGAATTCCTCCACCAACGACCCGCCTTGGTGGCGTTCGGAGCCGGACCCGGAAGAACTTCGTGCGTCCGTCCAGAAAGCGCAGGCCCTGGAAGAGGAGCGCCGCAAGCTGCTCACGCGTCTGCTCGGGCCTAACTGGGAAGAAACGCCGGAAGCGGAGCCGGACCCGGTGGTGCTGGCCGGTCCTGCCCTCGGCCTTCTGAGCGCGGAGCAAAAGCAAACCGTGCAAGACATCGTGGCGAGTTCACGGCACGCGGTGCGGGATTACATCAAGCAATGCCGGCAAGCCGGCGAATCGCCTGACCCGGCCGCGTTGGCCAAGCTGCGCGAGGAAACCCGCCGGCAACTGGAGCAACATCTCTCGCCGCTGCAGCTTGAGGAATTCCTGCTCCGTTATTCGAGCAATGCGTCACAACTCCGCGAGGAACTGCGCGGCTTCAACGCCACGCCCGAGGAGTTCCGTAAGCTCTTCCAGGCCACCGACGCCCTTGACCGCCAGTTGCAGCTTCTGGCCGACGACGGCGACCCGGCCACCGCGGCCCGCCGCCGGGAACTGGAGCAGCAGCGGGAGAAGATCATCCGAGAATCGCTCGACGCTGACCGCTACGACGCCTACCGGGCGCTCCGGGACAACGACTACAAGCTGGCCTTGATGGACGCCCAGGAAGCCGGCGCCCCGGCCAAAGCGGGCCGCGCCCTCTACGAGATCAACCACGCCGCAGCCGCGGAAAAGGAACGCCTTCGCAACGACCCGAACCTCACGCCGGAAGAGATGGAGGAAGAACTGAAGGAGCTTGAACAGCAGCGGCTGGCCGCGCGGGCGGACTTGCTGGGGCAGGAGCTGCCGCCGGAGGCCCGGCCGAAGCCGCCGCCGTCCTGGCAGCACAACGCGCTGCCGGGTGAGACTCTGGAAGGGCTGTCGCTGCTGTATCGCGTGCCGCTGAGTGAATTGCTGCAGGCGAATCCGGGGCTGAGCGCGGGCAACATTCCCGCGGGGCAGAACGTGAAGATTCCGCCGCGGCAGACCCCGTTCGTGCCACCGCAGTTGATCCCGACCCTGGCGCCGCGGAAGTAACTGCGGTTTGGCGGGCACCGCTCGACTGCAGTTTGTCAATTTCCAGGGCCTCTTTCAGAACGGGAACCGCCGACGGGAGGAGACGCGAAAGTTTGTGCTACGGACGCCGCAGGACGGAGCTTGATGCATTCGTAAAGGCCGTTGCAGGGCTGATTCAAGAAGGAGCGCGGGCAGCCTGCCCGCGTGTTTTTCGCTCCCATTTTCGACGGAACACGCGGGCAGGCTGCCCGCGCTCGTGCGCCTGAGAGGGCGCTGGGCCAGAGCGGTGGAAAGTCCGCTCCCGTGCGGTGAGGAATCGCGCGGTATCGAACCGTAACGGCGTCGTGGCAACACGGGGTCGGAAGCCACGGAACGAAAACGACCAGTCCGTAACGCTGGCGGCCGTCGTGGCCGTCGCGGTGAACTCGATTCGGTCGGCGCCGACGGGCGAGCCTTCGAGCGAGTGGCGAAGCCGGTCAGCAGGCGATAGGCGGGAAGCTGAGTCGTCGGTCCCCCGGGCGGTCCCCGGGCGTCGCGC
>JACRJZ010000142.1 GCA_016219875.1 Verrucomicrobiota bacterium
AGGAGCAGGAGAACCAGCGGAACGGAGCGGCGCAGGGATTTCAACCCGAATTCTGCTCTCGCAGCGGGTGAGGAGAGTGGCCGTCCTCGGCCACAGCAACCTGCTCCAGAAAGCGGGGCGAAGAAGTGCTTGCGCCTTCGAGCGGGGAAAGTTCCTGCGGCCGAGGACGGCCGCCCTCCGGGCGTTGGACCCGCTTCGGAGTTCGGGTCCCAAGCCGCTCCGCCCGCTCTCGCTGCCAGCCGCAAGAGCATCCCACCGCGCATCGCCCAGCATCGCAACCACGAACCGCGAGCTTGTAGGCCGGCTGCCCTCAGCCGGCGCCGGGTCAAGGGACCCGGCCTACCATGCTGGTCCACGGCCGGGCGATGTTCTTCTTGAAGTCGGGGCCTCGTGACCTCGTCTGCTGCGGGATTTCGTAGGCAGTTCTCCAGATTGGCATTCATGGTGTCTCTTCCGGTTTGTGGCCGCTTGATACGCCCGGCGTTTCCAAAAGTCGAGCCGGAAGTTGGCGGAAGACGCAGGGAGCTTCAATCTGTAGCGATGAGCACAAGAACATCCCCGGCGGGTGAAGACGGCCTGGTGGGGCGAGCGTCCTCGCGAGCCGTTGGACCTGCCCCCGACCGGCTCGCGAGGACGCTCGCCCCACCAACCAGCCCGCATCTCGGTAGGGATCAAGGCGGCGGCCCGGCACTTTCGTCAGCCCATTGCCTTCTCGATGGCCTTCACCAGCCCCGGGATCGTGTGCTCGCGCGCCTCGACGCTGGGTTCAAGTTGGAGCGTGGCGAGAGCTTTGCTCGTCTCAGGACCGATCGACGCCGTGCGCACGGCGGGAAACTTCTTCAAGAACTCTGCCAGGTTGAACCGGGCGTGAAAGTTCTCCACCGTGGAACCGCTCGTGAAGGTGAGCCAGTCCGCGCCCGCTGCCACCAGTCCCGCCGCCACGCCGCGAGGATCGTCCGTGTCCGCCACGGTGCGGTACACCGGGATGTCGTCCACGATGGCGCCGCGTTCTTCCAGCACTTGGACGAGTTCGGGACTGGCTTGCTCCGCCCGGAGGAGACAAACGCAGAGGTTCTCGATACTCCCGTGTTCGAGCATGGCTTTGGCCACGTTCCGTCCCAGCGCCTCGGCCGGGATGGCATCGACCATCAGGTGCAGTTCCCGGAGCCGCGCCGCGGTAGCCGGGCCGACCGCCGCCAGCCGCACGCCGCCGAGGTCGCGCAAGTCCTGGAACATGCGGAAGAAGTAATCGAAGAACGCGTTCACGCCGTTCACGCTGGTGAAGACGAGCCAGTCGTACTCGTGCAAACTCAGCAACGCGTCCCCCAGCGGCCCTTTGTTGGCCGGCTCGACCTGCTTGATGACCGGCACCTCGATGACCTCGGCGCCGCGCTCCCGCAAGTGCTCGGAGAGTTTGCCGGCCTGCCCGCGCGAGCGCGTCACGACCACGCGCTGGCCGAAGAGCGGCCGCTGCTCGAACCAGTTCAGCTTCGCGCGGAGCTTCACGATTTCCCCGACCACCACGACGGCCGGAGCGGTGAGGCCCGCTTGCGCCGCCAAGGCGGCTAGCGAACCGAGCGGGCCGGCGACGGTCTGCTGGTTCTCCGTCGTCCCACGCCGCACGATGGCCGCGGGCGTTTCCGGCGGCAGACCGCCCGCGATGAGCGCGCCGGTGATCTCCGCCAGCCGCTTCGTGCCCATGAGGATGACCTTCGCCCCCGGCGTCCGGGCCACGGCGCTCCAGTCGATGGGCGAGTGTTCTTTGGCCGGATCGCGATGGCCGGTGATGACGGTGAAGCAGGAGCCGTAGTCCCGGTGCGTGAGTGGAATGCCCGCGTAGGCCGGCACCGCGATGGCACTGGTGACGCCGGGCACGACCTCGAAGGGAACCCCCGCTTCCGCCAGAGCTTCGGCCTCCTCGCCGCCGCGGCCGAAGATGTACGGGTCGCCGCCCTTGAGCCGGACGACGACCTTGCCTTCGCGCGCTTGGCCGAGGAGGAGCCGGTTGATGTCCTCCTGCGTGTTGCAGGAGCGGTCTTCGGCCCTCTTGCCGCCGAAGATCAGTTCGGCCGCGGACGGCGCCAGGCTCAGCAACTCGGGGTTCACCAGCGCGTCGTACACCACGACCTCGGCCCGGCCCAACAACTCCGCGCCGCGCCGCGTGAGCAAACCCGCGTCGCCCGGCCCGGCGCCGACGAGATAAACGATGCCTTTTGGTTTCATCCGGCGGCATTGTACCCGCGACCGTGCAGAAAGCTCAAAGCCCAAAGTGGCGGGTGGCCGCGCGAGTCCCTGTGGATTCGAGAATCCCTGGATCGTAGCAGCCGACGTGAGGAGGCTCTGTTTTCAAATCCGAAATCAAAACAGAGCCTCCTCACGTCGGCTGCTACGCTTTCTTGAATCAGCCCTGCCGCGCGAGTCCCCGGTCCAAAATCGCACTTGAGTCCTCTGCGCGGCGGGGCTTTAATCCACGGCATCATGTCTCCTCAAGCACTCCAGGTCGCCGCGCTGGCCGTCGGGCTGGCTGCCGCTTCGTCGCTCCGCGCCGCCGACACCAGCGCGCCACCTCCGCTCGCCATCGACGGTCCCGCCCAAGTCACGCAGTTCGAGCGCATCGCCTTTGTGATCGGCTCCGTGCCCGCCTGCCGCAATCCGTACGACAGCGACGAAATCCAAGTGGGCCTCGAAATCACGGCACCATCTGGCGTCAAACTGAGCGTACCGGCGTTCTTCCAGCAGCCCTTCGAGTGGCGCTCCGTGGACCGCGGTGGCCGCAAGACCGAGTGGATTTACCCGACGGGACAGGCGGGTTGGCGGGCGCGGTTCGCGCCCACGGAGGCGGGTCGTTACTCTGCCACGGTCCAAGTGAAACGATCCAGCGGCGCGGACCGGTTTGGCCGGGTGGTTTTCGAGTGCGTGACCAGGACGAGCCGAGGCTTCGTCCGCGTGTCGCAACGCGATCCGCGCTTCTTCGAGTTCGGCGATGGCTCGCCGTATTTCCCCATCGGCCAGAACGTCGCCTTCATCGGCGACGGCCAGCATCTCGACGGCGAGAGGGCGGCCGGCGTGTTCCGCAACATGTCGGAGCACGGCGCGAACTGGGCGCGGGTCTGGACGTGTTGCGAAGACTGGGCCATGGCCATTGAGGCGCGCAAGAGCGTCTGGGGCCGGTCCTGGAATTGGCGTCCGCCCTTCGCGCCGATGCCGGGAGCCGACGGCACGAATGCGCCGCGTTGCGTGGTGCTGGGCGGCAGCGGCGCTTCGAGCTTGGCCGTCACGCCGTCGCACGCCGTGCCGCTGCGGCCAGGAACGGCCTACGTGCTCACGGGTCGCGTGCTCACGGAATCGAACGCCAGCTTCACCATCGAGGCGCAGCGCGGCGCGTTGGGCGAGGCCGTGCGCAGCGCGGGCCAGGGTCAATGGGCCAGCTTCGAGCGGCCTTTCACCGCCGGGGCGAACCAGTGGTGGCTAGGCGATCTGCGCTTGCGCTCGGCAGGCGAAGGCCGCGTCTGGCTGGCCGATCTTTCGTTGCGCGAAACCGGCGGCGGACCGGAGCTGCTTTGGGAAGCGGAAGTGAACCGTCCATTGCGCGGCGTGTACAACCAGCCCGATTGCTTCCTGCTGGATCGACTCGTGGAGGCCGCGGAAAAGCACGGCATCTATCTCCAACTCTGCCTCTTCACGCGCGACCTCTACCGCTCCGCGCTGCGCGATCCGCAGAGCACGGAGTATCAGCGGGCCATCGACGACGCGAAGAAGTTCCTGCGCTACGCCGTCGCGCGCTGGGGCCACTCGACGAGCGTGTTCGCCTGGGAGTACTTCAACGAAATGGATCCGGGCGCGCCGACCGACCGCTTCTATCGCGAACTCGGCGGGTTTCTCGAACAGATCGACGTTTACCGGCATCTCCGCACCGTGAGCGCGTGGTCGCCCGCGCCGAAATACTGGGCGCAAGCCTCGCTCGACATCGCCGACCTGCATTGGTATCTGCGCCCGATCTCCAAACCCGCGTGGCAGGACGAAGTGGCCGGCGTGCTCGATCGCGCGAAGCTCCTGCGGGAAGGCGCGCCGTCGAAGCCCGCGCTGCTGGCGGAGTTCGGTCTCGCGGACGACAAGTGGGGCCGCAGTCCCTACATGCCGCAGGACAAGGCGGGCGTGCATTTTCACAACGCGCTCTGGGCCTCGGCCTTCAGCGGACTGTCCGGCACGGCGATGTTCTGGTGGTGGGAGACGCTCGACCAAAACGACCTCTACCGTCACTACCGTCCGCTCGCGGCGTTTCTGGCGGACGTGCCGTTCACCACGGCGCAACTGCGACCGGCCTCGCTCACGACGGAGAAGCAGGCGCGCGCCTTCGCTTGGCGCGGGCAGGACCGCGCGTACGTGTGGCTGCACCATCCGCAGGCGACATGGTGGAACGTGGTGGCGGAAAAGAAATCGCCGCCGGAAATCGCAGGCGATTCACTGTCGCTCGACGGATTGACGGACGGGACCTACCGGCTCGAATGGTGGGACACGAACACGGGCCAGGTGACGCAGCGGAAGACGGTGTCCGTGTCGGGCGGCAAACTCACCGTGCCGGTGCCGGTTTTCACAAGCGACGCGGCATGCAAGCTCGTCAAGGAAGGAAAGTAGGCGGCTCTCGGCGGGGCGCAGCTTGGCGCCAGGAGTGTGACGCTTGGATTCGGCAAATCCCCTCACCCGCCCTCCGGGCACCCTCTCCCGTCCGACGGGAGAGGGGAAGCGTCAGACGCGCCGGATGAATTCCAGCGCTGACTTCGTCCCAACGCCTCAGTTGCGCCTCCCTCTCCCATCGGATGGGAGAGGGCCGGGGTGAGGGCGGCGCTCCTTTCCACAGGGCCATTTACTTCCTTGCCGTTTCTGCCACGCTGGGCGCGTGAAGAACTGGAAGACGCTCTCGCGGCAGACCGTGTTGGACCACGGCCGTTTTCTCACGGTGGAAATGCACTCCGTGGAACTGCCCGACGGCACGGTGATCCCGGACTGGCCGTGGCTGGTCACGCCGGACTTTGTGAACATCCTCGCGCAGACGGAGGAGGGGCGGTTTCTGATTTTTCGCCAGACGAAGTACGCCGTCCAAGGCGACACGCTCGCGGTGGTAGGCGGCTTCGTCGATCCGGGCGAAGCCGCGGCGGCGGCGGCGCGGCGTGAACTGCTGGAGGAAACGGGCCACGCTTCGGACGATTGGATTTCGCTGGGCAGTTTCGTGGTCGATGCCAACCGCGGGGCCGGGACCGCGCACTATTTCGCTGCCCGCAAGACCCGTCGAGTGGCCCAGCCTACCGGCGGCGACTTGGAGGAGCAGGAACTCCTCTTCCTCACCCGCCCCGAACTCGAAGCGGCGCTGCGCGAAGGCCGGTTCAAAGCTCTCGCTTGGGCGGCCGTGGTGGCGTTGGGCCTGCCGCACTTTGAAGCTGAAATGCAGAATCCGGGAGGCGATTGCAGAACCCCGCGGCCGTAGCGGCGTCTCGGTAGAGCGCCGCACTGCCAGGCAGAAGGCAAAAAAGAGAATGGCGGCGCTCTGCCGAGACGCCGCTACGACACATTGAGTTGAACCCTCACACCCGACGCAGCAGCGTGTGGCCGTTGGGCGCGAGCAGTCGTTGCACGGCGGCCGGCACGGCGGCGCAAGCTTGCGCGTGGAGTTCGCCGCATTGTCCATCTGTGAGTGCCAGCGGCGGCGCGGCCCCGGCAATGAAACCGCCCAACGTCTGCTGCGCGTAGTTCACCAAACCCTGCCGTAGCGGCAGCGAGAACACCGCCAGCGTGATGCCATAAACCAGCGTGTGCCAGCCGCGCGCCTCCCCGGAATCGACTGCGGCCAGGTAGCGTTGCACGAGCCGATGATCCCGCAACGGACGCAAGCGATGGATTTGCCGCTGCCCCACGCGGCAACTGGCGGCGGCAAACTCGCGCAGCTTCGGTTCGGCGGCGAGTTGCTGATCCAGCGCCATCAACTCGCGCACCTCGTGGCGCTGGGCGCAATCGTAGGCGCGCTGGATGGCCGGCAGTTCCAGCGGCGTGAGGAGTCCGGCTTGATAGGTCTGGAGAAACATCCGCAGCGCGGGCACCGACCGGACTTGCGCAAGCTGCAGGGCCGACGAAGCCAGCGCGGGCGCGGCCAGATCTTCCGCCGTACCAAGTTGCGTCAACAAAGGCCGGACCTCGCCCGACAACAGGGCGGTTTCACTCGGCGCGATGTGGGTCTGGCCTGTCATGCCATTTCGAGATCGGCGATTTCGACAAAACGTGGGCAAGCTACAGCGAGTTGCCGCTCACGCAATGGGAAAGAGTGCCGGCAACCGACGATGGATTCAAGAATCCCTGGATCGTAGCAGCCGACGTGAGGAGGCTCCGTTTTCAAATCCGAAATCTAAACAGAGCCTCCTCACGTCGGCTGCTACGCTTTCTTGAATCAGCCCTGGCCGGCGACTCGCTCACGCCATAAAACAGTTGCCTCCGCGCGTCGGCTGAGACACGATCCGCCCCGTTAAGCACCACGTTCGAGGGCCGAAGCATTGTGCCGTGGCCGCCCGGCGTGGGCCAAGAAATGCAGAGAACAGAACCTATGAACTCTCATCACGATCACCAAGGATGCCATTGCAGTTGCTGTGCCCATGCGGCCGGCGCGAACCTCTCCTTCGACGGCGTGACCCGCCGACAATTTCTTTACAGCGTCGGCGCGCTCGCTGCCGGCAGCGTTGCGCTGGGCGCCTTCCCCTCCGACGCCGCCGAGGCGGCCGCCAGCCCGGCCCGCCCGCCGCGCCAGAAGAAAACGCTGCGCGTCCAGCCCGTGCTGCTGTACGAAACGCCGAAGCGCCGCGAAGCCACAAGCTGGCGCAGTTGGGGCGGCATCCAAACGGAGGAAGACGCGAAGAAGGAGCAGGTCCGCATCGCCGCGGAGTTGGCGAAGCTCAAGGCCCAGGCCGACTTTCCGGTGGAGTTTCTTCCGTTGGTCGCGGCGAAGAACGGCGACCAAGCCGTCGCCGCGCTCGGCGGCACCCAGTTCGACACGCTGCTTCTGTACGCCGCCGGCGGTGGGGGCCTGGAGAAGCTGGTCAGCAAGGACCGGCATAATCTCATGTTCCTGCGCCACGACCCCGGCCCGGTGTATCTGTGGTACGAAATCGTGCATCCGCGCTTCCTGCGCAAGACCGTGGACGAATACAGCCCGACCGGCATGGACGTTTGGGACGTCGTCGTGGACAAGCAGGACGACTTGCTCTGGCGGTTGCGCGCGCTCAGTGGACTCAGCAACACCCTCGGCAAACGCATCGTCGCCATCGGCGGCGCGGGCGGCTGGGGCCAGGGCGGCCAGAAGGCGCCCGTCATATCGAAGGAGCTGTGGAAGCTCGACCTGGTGGACTTTCCCTACAAGGAATTGGAGCCTCGCCTCAAAGCCGCGTTCGCGAACACGGCGCTGGTCAAACGCGCCGAGGAAGACGCGCGCCGGTTCCTGCGCCAGTCCGGCGTGTCACTGCACACACAGCGGCCCTTCGTGAACAACGCCTTCGTCCTCACTGAGGTTTTCAAGGACATCATGGACGAAGCGAAGACCGACGCGATCACGGTCAACCATTGCATGGGCACGATCATGGGCATGTCCAAGACCACGGCCTGCCTGCCGCTCAGTCAACTCAACGACGAAGGCTATTTGGCGTTCTGTGAATCCGACTTCGTGGTGATCCCGTCCGGCATCCTGCTGCACTACATCTCCGGCAAGCCGGTCTTCCTCAACGACCCCACCTACCCGCACGACGACATCGTGACGCTGGCGCATTGCACCGCGCCGCGCAAGATGGACGGCAAGAAAGCCGAGCGGACCAAGGTGCTGACGCACTTCGAGTCCGACTACGGCGCTGCACCCAAAGTGGAAATGCGGCTCGGCCAGATCACCACCAACCTCGTTCCCGACTTCGACTGCAAGAAATGGGTCGGCTTCGCCGGCACCATCGTGGGCAATCCGTTCCTCGACATCTGCCGCTCGCAAGTCGATGTGAAGGTCCACGGGGACAGCGCGGCGTTGTTGGAGCAGATGAAAGGCTTCCACTGGATGCTCTCCTACGGCGATTACCTCAAGGAAACCGGCTACGTGCTGAAAAAGCTCGGCGTGGGCTTCCTGAACGTGAGCGCGCCGAAAGTGGCTTGAGCGAAGCCTCCTCCCGCTGCGCCACGCGGAATCAGGGCGACGCCAGCCTGGCCCGGTAGTTGAACCGGTCGTTGGGCGCGGCGTCGCCGCTCAGCATGAAGTCGCTCCAGTCGCCGGTTTGCAGGATGTTGTCGGCCCACTTGAAGTCCACGGTTGCGGCGGCTTCGCTGAGGCCCAGCGCGGCGCGAGGGATCGCCAGTTCCAGTTCGTTCCCCACAAGCCGGCAGCCGATGCTGACGGGCTGGCCCCAACGGTAGCCGTCGCCTTGATGCTTCTCCAAGGTGGTGCCTCTGGCGCTCACGGACGAGCGGTTCACCACGAAGTCATAGCCCAGCCACCCGTTGGTCGGGTTGGAGTCGGTGTTGAGGAAAAGCAGCATCCAGTTCGTGCCGTCGCAGGAGGTGAGCGGCTCGCGAGTGCGAACATAGAACAAGAGGTTCCGGCTGTCGTGGCTCACCTTGGCGGCGACGATGTCGTTGCGTCCGCTGCGGTTCACGTACGGCCCGCCGCCGGTCCAGCCGGGATTGTCACGGCGCATGGGATCGCCAATCGTGTCGCGAAACTCCGGTCCCGCTTCCTTCCAGTCATCGAAACGGCCATCGATGGTGATGGGGCGCGGCGTCACCGGCGGGAGGGATCGCGTGCCCTTGTAGCGCCGGACGTTGGCGATCATCTGGTAGAGGTAGTTGTCACCGTGGCCGCCTTTCATCGGTTCAACGTCGCGGCTGAACTCCTGGTTGTATTGATCAACGAAGAACGTGCCGCCGGGAGGCAGCGGTTTGCCGAGAAAAGTCTGGCCACCTTTGTCGCTGATGAAACGCTGCGCCACCCACTCGTTCCAACCGGTGAGGAAGACAAACTCCGGGTCCACCTTGAGTGCCTGACGCCACTGCTCGTCGAAGCACAGGCCGCTCTCGGTCGTGGTTTGGCCCGGCGGCGGTTGTTTGCCGTCATGGAAGCTGCGGCCGATGTTCGACACCGGATGCTGGGCGACGTTGACGGAGATGTGCTCCGGCTTCTGCGCGCTCTCATGCCATCCGAAGGTCTGCGGGTGATTGTCCAGCCACGGCCATTTGTCTTTGCCATCGGCGAACCATTGGTGGCCTTTGGTCCAGGCCCAAGACTCGCGCACGGTGAAGAAGGCGCGAAGCTCCGGCGTGAGGGCGTCCGGCTTGGCCAGAATCAGGGGCTTGCCCTTCCAGCGGAACCAAAGATCGGAGTGGAGGCCCTTGCTGTAGAATTTGTCGTAGAGCCGTCGGGCCACCTGGCCCTCGCTGGAGTGGGCGATGAAGGAAATCTGCGGCGTCCTCATCCCGTCTCTGCGCATGGCAGCCAGCACGCCGCAGAGCTTGAGAAATACCTCGTCGTAGGTGAAGCCGTTGGTCACGTCAAAAATCAGAACGTCGATTCCGGCGTCGGCAAGCATCTGGACGTGTTTGCGCATGACGGCTTCGTCGTCACTCAGGTAGTAGCCGAACGCCGGCTCGCCCCAGAAGTGAAACGCGCCCTTGGGGCCATACTGGGGATCAGTCGGATTGGCGCGGAGGATTGTTGTGTTGTCGTAGAGCGTCTTCCCGTGCGTGCCCAGCCAGAGGAAGTAGAAGATGCCGACCGTTCGATTGTCGCGTGCGGGGCCGGTCTGCTCGTGCGTGGGCAACGAGCGGCCCAGCGCGTCCGTGGCTACCCAGGTGTCAGAGAACGTGTCCCAATTCAGGGCCGGTTCGGCAGCCCAAGCCGTGGCCGCCATCGACAGACTCAGTAGAATGCTGAAACCGCCGTTCCGACAGGTCATCCGTCCGTTTAGTTCCGCCATAGATTTGTCCAGATGTTTGTTCGGATTCCATAGACGCATCCTGTCGGAGAAGCACTCAAGGAATCTCGGGAAGGCGCCAAGCGGCCGTGCATGAAGACTCTGGCCGATGGCGAATTCAACTGAGGCCTGAGATGGGGCGCAACTTGACACTGCCGCCGTCGTGGCGCGGGCGACTCGCCTGTCGGGCCGCGCGGCAACCGAGTCGGTTGCCGCGACTTTGGCAGCCGGGTCGGCTGCCCTACTACGAACAAACGCTTCAGTACCCTTTCGCCAGCGAACCGGCACCGGGGCAATGAAGCGTTCAGACACCGGGATTGGATCCCGGCGGTGGAATAGATTCTCTGCCTATTGCTTCTTCTTGCCGCCAGCGCCAAACCTGAGACCGGCCTTCTCCATCTTCTCTTTGTCTTCGGTGCTGATCTTGGCGATCTCATCTTTGTCGAGCCGCTTGTCGCCGTTGGCGTCGTACTTCTTGATCATTTCCTTCCTCAACTCCTGCGCTTCAGGAGAGAGCTGCTTGCGTCCGGCGCCTTTGTCGGCCGCGTTGAGGGTCAGGGAGGTGGCGACGAACAAGCCGAGGGCAATCACTAGTAGGTTCTTCATATTTGATCGATTTGCTGTTGTTGTTTTCGTGCTTTGGTTCGCACAGGAACAGGAGCAGAGACGAGGGCCGTTTGAGGGAGGTTACACGGTTTTCCTCCCGCCGGCAGGAGTGAGGGCTTGCACCGGAACTGAGGTTCTGGCCAGTATCCGCCATGCGAGACCCCACGCTCCGCCTGACGACTGAAGACGGCCAGGTGCGGGATTTCGTGCTGCGACCCGGCGCGAATTCCTTTGGCCGACGCGACACCAACGACTACCTCATCGACGACGCTTCGGTTTCCGGCCGGCATTGTGAAGTGACCTGGAACGGCGAGTCGGTGCAGGTGCGGGATCTCGGCTCCACCAACGGCACGTTCATCGACGGACGACAAGTGACTGAGTCCACCTTGGCTCCAGGCCAGGTTCTGCGCTTGGGTTCGGTGGACTTGTGCTTCTTGCCAGCCACCGAGCCAACAGTCGAAGCCCTGGGAAGCCCGAACCCGCAGCCCAAGCTCGCCCTCCGCGTGGAGACACCGTCCCTGGCTCCACCGATCGCGCGCGCGGCCGCGGCTTCCAATGTGCGCGTGGGGCTTCCCCCGGCGCAGCCGCTCGCACCGCCGATGACGTTCTTTCAGCACATCCCTGGCGCCTTCATCTACCCCTTCAGCACGAACGGCATTTTCTTGCTGATCGGCGGGACCGTGCTGTTTGCCGTGCTGGGGGTCGGCTCGGGGTTCTTCCGAGGCACCCGGATTGGCCTGGCGATCTCCATCGTCGCCACCGGCTACCTCTTTGCCTACATGCAGAAAATCATCTCGGCTTCGGCCCAGGGCGAGAAGGAGATGCCCGGCTGGCCCGAGTTCGGCGAATGGTGGTCAGACATCGTCCTGCCTTTCTTGCTGCTGATGTGGACGTGCTTGGTGTGCTTCGTGCCAGCGTTCGCGCTGCTGGTTTTCGGGAACAAGCAAAGCCCGCTGCTGGTGCCGGGTGCCTTCGGGCTGCTGGTGCTCGGAGGATTCTACTTTCCGATGGCTCTGATGGCCGTGGCGGTGACGGACAGTTTCCTGGCGGTCAACCCCGCGGTCCTCGTCCCGTCCATCGCCCGCGTGATCGGTCCCTATCTCGTGACCTGTTTGCTGTTGGGAGTGCTGTTCGGCGTGAGTTTCGTCGCCAAGGTCCTCATGGCCGTCCTGCCGGTGCCGATTCTGCCGAACGTGGTGGCGGGGTTTGTGTCGCTCTACCTGCTGGCGGTCGAGATGCGACTGCTCGGACTGC
This sequence comes from Verrucomicrobiota bacterium, assembly GCA_016219875.1. Lineage (GTDB taxonomy): Bacteria > Verrucomicrobiota > Verrucomicrobiia > Limisphaerales > JACRJZ01 > JACRJZ01. Next base: position 11,841 of record JACRJZ010000142.1, read on the forward strand.
TCTTCTTCACGCATCGCGCGCGGCTGGGCTGGTTTTCGTGAGTGCGCCGAAGGGCTTCACGAACTCGCGCTGGTGTAATGCCGCAGGGCGAACCGCCAGCCCAACTCCGCCGCCGCCTGGCAGGCGAGGCACATGACCACGACCAGCAGCATTTGGAACGGGGAGTTCAACTTGTCCGCCAGGAGGCGCGCGGGCACGTTGGCCACGAGCAGCATCGGCACCGCGAAGGTAAAAAAGACTTTGAAGAACCCGCCCACCGCTTCATCCGGCAGACGCGCCACGTTGAACAAGCTGTAGTAGCCCCACACGATGCCTTGCGCCCGCACCGTCCAGAAGCTCACGCTCGCCAGCAGGAACATCAGCGAGTAGTGGATGAGCACGCCGGCCACGACCAGCGAGAGGAAGCCCGCGATCTGTGCCGCGCCCGGCACGATCCCGAGCCGGACCAACGCATAGACCATGACCACTGCCGCCGAACCGGCGTTGACGAACCCGCCCAAATCGACTTGCCGCGCCGACACGATGAAGCGCGTGTTCACCGGCAACAGCAGCATGAAGTCGAGCCGGCCCGTGCGGACCAACTCCGAAAGCTGCGTGACGTTGGTCAGAAAGAACGCCTGGAAAACCTGTTGGATGAAATGGCTCGCGCCGACCAGGAGCACGACCTCCCACTTGGTCCAGTCGCCGATGTGGTCCGTGTGCTGGTACACGACGGCCATGAAGGTGAGTTGGAGCGCGAACCAAAGCAGTTCCACCACGATCCAGAGGAGGAAGTTCACCTTGAACCCCATCTCTCGCGCCACGGAGTTCTTCCACAGCGCGGCGTAGATCGTGGCGTAACGGACGAACGCAGGCGTCCGGCGCGCTTCGCCCTGCACGCCATCGCGCTGAGAGGTGGCCGGAGCCACCGCCGACTTTGAACTTTGAACTTTGAACTCTGAACCCCTCATTTCACCCTCCCACCGCGCTGTAACGCCGGATGCCGCGGCTCCAGACAAACCGCGCCAGAAGAAACGCCACGATCACCCAAGCCGCCTGCACGGCCATGCCTTGGTAAAGCTCCGCGCCCGTCGCGCGACCCAGATAGATTTGCACCGGGAAGAAGAGTTGGTAGGGAAACGGCGTCAGGTAAAGCACGTCCAGGACGGCCGGCGGGAGAATATCGACGGGAAACAAGTGGCCTCCGGCGATGTATTCGAAGGCGAACACGATGAAGATGAAGGTCGAGACTTCCAGCACCCAAAACGCGAGCAACGCCATGGTGTAGGAAATGAAGAATTGCAGCAGCGCCGTCATCACCACCGACAGCGCGAACCACCCGAACGTGGCCAGGTCCGGCGGTAGCACAAACGCCTCGCGATAGTAAAGGATGAGGCCCGCCACCGGCAGGGTTGCGACCGCCGCATAGATCAGCCGCCCGGCGGTAAAGAGACAGAACCGGTAGGCCAGGTAGTCGATCGGTTTGAGCAGGAACTGGCTGATCTGCCCGTCCTTGATGTCGGCCGCGATCTGCCAGTCGTCTTCGTTCACCGCCGTCAGCGCGTCCACGACGGTCATGATGAGGTAATAGGAAACCATCTGCGCCAGCGTGTAGCCGGCCACGCTTGTCTCGCGGCCTTGATAGATCACCCGCCACATCGACAGCAGCGCTACCAGCGGGATGAACCCGAAGAGCACCCGGAACAGGAAGTTCACCCGGTACACGAGCGTGTTCTGAATCCCGATATTGATGACTTGCCAGTACTTCTTCATCTGCCGCCCCGAGAATAGCGCGAAACCCTGCGTCAAGCGAACCCACCGATCGGAAGGCGCCGAAGTCTTGGCCGGCGTCGCACGCGGCATAGGGCCGCAAGCGCGGGGTGCCCGGCGGGCCGGCGGCAAGGCTGCATCAAGCTTCCGCCCGGCGCACCGGGTAGCGCAGGTTTTCAACCTGCCGTATCGCCGACTTGCAGTCGGCAAGACCGTGGAACTTCCAGCCGGCTGGCCTCTTCCAACGCTCGCCGGTTGGAAAACCGGCGCTACGGCAGACTGGAAAGTCTGCGCTACGAGGGATCCCGAACCGAGCTCGAGGCAATCCTAGCCGGCGGGTTTCGCCGCAGTTTTTCCTCGCCAAACCCCCGGTTCACAGGCAAGAGAGCGGCACTGTTTTCAACGATGAACGAGCAAATCATCATCCTGGATTTCGGCTCCCAATACACGCAGGTCATCGCGCGCCGCATCCGCGAGTGCAACGTGTATTCCACCATCTTGCGCTACGACACGCCGGCCCGGGCCATCGCCGCGCTGGCGCCGGCGGCCAAGGGCCTCATTCTTTCCGGCGGCCCGAGCAGCGTGTACGACGCCGCCGCGCCGCTGCCCGACAAGAACATCTTCAAGCTCGGCCTCCCGATCCTTGGCATTTGCTACGGTGTGCAGCTCTTCGGCCAGTTCCTCGGCGGCAAGGTGGAGAAGGGCCTCAAGCGCGAATACGGCAAAGGCACGCTCACGGTGAACGACCCGCAGTGCGCGCTCTTCCGCCACCTGCCCCGCCAACTCCAGGTCTGGAATTCGCACGGCGACAAACTCACGCGCCTGCCGCGGGATTTCGTCGTCGTGGCCACCTCGGAGAACTCTGACTACGCGGCCATCGAGCATCCCAAGAAGAAGTTCTTCGGCCTGCAATTCCATCCCGAAGTCGCCCACACGCCGCGTGGGAAGGAAGTCCTCTCCAACTTTGTCCACGACATCTGCGGCTGCGGGAAGAACTGGACCATGCGCCGTTACATCGACCAAGCCGTGGAACAGATTCGCGCACAGGTCGGGAACGAGCATGTCATCCTCGGCCTGAGCGGGGGCGTCGATTCCAGCGTGGCCGCCGCACTCCTCCACAAAGCGATCGGCAGCCATCTCACCTGCATCTTCGTCAACAACGGCCTCCTGCGCGCCCGCGAGGCGGAAATGGTGCAGGAAGTCTTTGGCCGTCATTTCAAGATCAAGCTCCAATATGAGGACGTCGCGAACCTGTTCCTCAAGCGCCTCAAAGGCGTGACGGAGCCGGAGCGCAAACGGAAGATCATCGGCAAAACGTTCATTGAAGTGTTTCAGGCCGCGACCCAGCGGGCGGGCCGGGCCAAGTTCCTTGCGCAGGGCACGCTTTACCCGGACGTGATTGAGTCCGTGCCCATCGCCGGCAACCCGGCCGCGCTCATCAAGAGCCATCACAACGTCGGCGGCCTGCCGAAGAAGATGAAGTTCCGGTTGGTCGAACCGTTGCGTTGCCTCTTCAAGGACGAGGTCCGCCTGCTTGGCCTCGAACTCGGCCTACCGAAAGAAATCGTCTATCGCCAACCCTTCCCCGGCCCCGGCCTGGCCGTGCGCTGCCTGGGTGAAGTGACCCCGGAGAAACTCCAAGTGCTGCGCCGCGCGGACGCCATCGTGGTCGAAGAGATGAAGGCGAGCGGCCTCTACTACAAGACCTGGCAGACCTTCGCGGTGCTGTTGCCCGTGCGCAGCGTGGGCGTGCAGGGCGACGAGCGCACCTACGATTGGACCCTGGCCATCCGCGCCGTCGAATCGCAGGACGGCATGACGGCGGACTGGGTAAAACTGCCCTACGATTTGCTGGAGAAAGTTTCGCTGCGCATCACGAACGAAGTGCGCGGCCTCAACCGTGTCGTCCTCGACCTGACCAGCAAGCCGCCGGGGACGATTGAGTGGGAGTGAGACAGAGATCGAACCAGTCGAACCCATGCGAGCGAAGGTCAAATCGTCCCGGCCCACCTCCAAGCGTCACACGGCAGAAGCACCGTTGGACCGTGCGCTTGCCCCCTCCGCTCAGTTGCACGAACCGACGGCGGCCTACTTCACCCGTAATCAAACGGTTCCTGAGTTCTTCGGCCAGCCCATGCTCAAAGGCGAGTTCTTGAATTCAACTCCAGAGGAGGAAGGTGAACCCAAGCCTCGGTTGTTCTACTCCCATCCCCACGGGCAAATCTGGATGGGAGACTCCGTTGCATGGATGGGAAGCTTGGCAACGGCCTCTGTGGATCTTGTGTTCGCGGACCCACCCTACAACATCAAGAAGGCGGAGTGGGATACCTTCGAGTCGCAGCAGGAATACGTCGCCTGGTCGCTGCGGTGGATTGAACAAGCGGCGCGGGTGTTGAAGCCAACCGGCACGCTCTACGTTTGTGGTTTTTCAGAAATCCTCGCCGATCTTCGATTGCCCGCAGCCCGCTTCTTTCGCGGCTGCCGCTGGCTGGTGTGGCACTACAAGAACAAGGCCAACCTGGGCGACGACTGGGGGCGTTCTCATGAGAGCATTCTGCACTTCAGGAAAGGCCGGGAGTTCACCTTCAACACCGATGATGTGCGGATTCCTTACGGCGAACACACCCTCAAATACCCGGCGCATCCCCAGGCGGAGACGAGCCAATACGGTAAAGACGAAAACAAAGACCACATCTGGCAGCCGCATCCGCGCGGAGCCAAGCCGAAGGACGTCATCGAGATTCCGACCACCTGCAACGGAATGCACGAGAAGACCCCGCACCCCACGCAGAAACCAGAAGAACTCTTGCGGAAGATCGTACTGGCGTCATCCCGGCCGGGCGACTTGGTCATTGACCCATTTCTCGGTTCAGGCACGACGGCCGTCGTGGCAGAGCAACTCAAACGGTTCTGGAAAGGGTGCGATCTGTCTGCTGAGTACTGTCAGTGGGCGGCCAACCGCGTTGAACTGGTGGAAGAATGGTCGGTGGAGAAGTGGCTCCGCTACGACCTCGAAAACGCGGAAAGGAGGAAATCGATTCGATGAAAGAGGTCGTCCTGCACGATTTGCAGGAGAGCGTGGCGGACAAGGCTGGGTTCCAGCGCTTGGCTGATTACGAGAAGTTCTGTTCGGCTTTCTTGACCCTGCGAGCAAGGGAGCAGCCCACGCGGATCGTCTCCCCTTCTCATCGCCACTACGTCTTTTATCAGTACGGCGAGGCGCACGCTCACGCCATCACGCGCCCTCTGAACACGCACCTGTTTTTCGAGAAGAGGGAGGAGTTCCAAGCAGCCTTCAGTCGTTTTGTTGCTTTCCTCGCTGACCTCAAACGCCACCAGCATGCCGTTGCCGAGATGAAAGGACGACTGGAGTATCTCGGTTCCAAGGAAATCAATCGGGTGATCTACACACTGCAACAATCCATTGGCTGCGTTGGCGATTCTTTCGGAAATCAGAACCAATCACGGAAGCGAATCGGGCAACTTTTTGAGAGGCTGGTAAAACTCGTCATTCAGGAGGTTGGCGTCGTCTGTGAACCTCGGGTCATCAACCTGCCAATCCCGGATTTTCCAGGCTGTGAGATGTCCTACGAACTGGACCTCGTGTTCTCCCGCAACAAAGCCATCATCGCCTCGGAGACGAAGTTCATTCATCCCGCCGAGGTTGTCGGCTCCGTGAAAACGACCAGCAAGGACCGGATCGACAAGGTTTTTCTCGACAAGTTCCTCTTGAGAAAACTGCTGGGCCGCGACGTGCCCGTGGTGGCTATCTTCCTCCACGATGTGCAGCGCGCACGTCGAGGCCAGAGCATCTTCGGCATCAACTCGACCTTCAAGAGCAATCACTTCCTCGGCTACACGGTCGCTTTGAACCGGCTGGATGGCGTTTACTACGTTGACCCTCGTCCCGAGATGATGGCCAACGAACGCTTGCGGGAACAAATCCACGACTTCCAGCAGTTTCTCGTTCGCGACTTGTGGACGCTGGCAAAGGAATGACCTTGTCCCAGTTCTATCGGCCTGAAGAGGCAGCAGCTTCGCCTCACGGCCACGTCGGTGTCAGCACGTCGTAGTAGTGGAACGTGGCCCCGGCGGGCACCGGGTTGGTCACGGAGATGACGCCGGTGAAGGGCAACGGCGGCAGGTTGGTCAACACTTGCCATGTCGGCGGCAGGCCCTGGGCCGAGAGCACGCTGTAGCTCTGGCCAGCCAGTCCGAGGAATTGCACCACCGCATGCGTCGCGACGCCGGCGTCGTCCTGGAGCAGGCTGACTTTCACGGTGCTCTTCAAGCTCGGGCTGATGACACGGTAGAAGCGGCGCGGCGTGTTCGGCGGCAACGCGTGTGTCACGGTCACCATCTGGTCCACCGGCAAGGGGTCGATGTCTGTCAGCAAAACGCCGATGGCCGCCGCGGTTTCCGCGCTCAGGACGCTGTAGGTCCGCCCTCGCAGGCCAGGAAATTGCAGCACCACGTTCGTGCCGGTTTCGGCCAGTTCCTGCTGCAAGGTCACTCTCAGGACGCTGGAGCCGTCGCGCGGATCGGTGCCCGCGAGGTACTCGTGCAAGTTCGTCATGCCGTCACCGTCAGGGTCCAGGTGGGCGTCGGTGGGATCGCTGGGATTGAACTGATGCGCCACTTCCCAAACATCGGGCAGGCCGTCCTGATCGAAATCCCCGGAGCCGGCCCGCCCGCCCGGCGTGGGCACGGCTGCGAACCAGTTCCGCGGCTCGTTCCCGTAGCCGGATTGGCGCGAGCGATGCAAACTCAAGCCCGTGCCGTCTGCCGCGGCGTCCCACGGCGCTTCGTCCTGATACTCGAGGCGCTCGACGGTGATGTAGGGGACGAAGCCGGAATCGGCAAAGCCCGCGGGCACCGGCGGGCCGGGCTTGCGCAGTTCGAGGGCTTCACCGCCGTTGTCGAGCTTGCCAGAATACGGCCCGAACAGTCGCGTGCCGGAGGCCACGCTGTAAGCGGAATGGAAGGCGGCCAACGAAGCTGCGTCGTTCGCCGGATCGAAGCTCACGACCAGAATCTGTTCGCCCGCCGCCAGCGTGACGTTGCGCGGGAAATTAAAATCCACGCCGCCGCGGAGCCGCCAAGTGTTGGTGGGTTGCGCAGGATCGAACAACGGCACGGCGTCGCCGGTGAGGTTCTGCAACTCGACATACTCGTCCCGCACGTTATCCGCCGGTCCCGGCAGGTCGAGCGGGTGGTACATGATCTCGCTGAAGATCACGGGACCGATCTTCGGCAGCGCGTTGCGGCGGCCCGTGCCGGTGCGGAAATCCTCCAGCGTGGCCGCTTCGTCCGCGCCGAGCGTGCGCTCCTTCGTGGCCACGTAATCGACCTGACCGGCGCTGTTGACCTGGCGACCGAAGGAAACCCCGGCGTCCGCCGGGCCAAACGCCGCGCTGGTGCGGTAGCCCGTAAGCTGGCCGCTCGCGTCCGCGGCGCTGAGATACAGCTCGTCGCCATGCACGCCGTCGAGGCCGAAGCTGCTTGGGTCGCCGACGATGGCGTTGAACTGGTATTCGTAGAACACCACGTAGCCGCCGGGCGGCACGATGACGTCGTTCGTGATGCGGAACTTGGTCAAGTTGTGCAGCGCGTCGCTCAGGCACCAGTTCTTCAAGTTCACCGGCACGGCAGAGACGTTGCGCAACTCCACCGCATCTTCCAGCAGCCCGCCCAGCGGCGTGGCCGTGAGGACTTCGTTGATCACCACGCTGGTCAGCGGCAGGAAGTTCGCGTCCGCCGGCGTGGGCGTCGTGGGGAAGCGGACGATGTTCGTGCCACCGTCGGGCAGCCGGCCTTCCGACACGCCGAGGTTCTGCGGGCCGAACACCACGCTGTCGATCAGCGTGGCATCGGGCAGTGACACGCCAATGCTTTCGCCACCGGCGTCGAGCCGGAAGGTCACGTGATCCGGGCCGTTGCCGGGCCGGTTGTCGGCGATGAAGCGTTCGTAGCCGTACAGCCCCGTGCCCAGGAATGAGAGCGGAGCGATGCGGAAGTTGAGCCGGCTGGCGGGCGTGCGCAAGTTGTCCGAGAGGCCCAGGCCGCTGATGGCGACCGGCTGCGGGTTCGGATTGTTGAGTTCGAACCAATCGTCACCCGAAGTCGGATTGGCCATCCACTCATTGACCTTAATCAGGCGTGGATCGCCGAGGCTGGCGGCGAGGTTGGCCGACGCGGGCGTGGGCAGAGTGAGCACCCAGTTGGTGTCGCCACTGGGCACGCGGCCGATGGAGTAATCGTTCGCCTGCACGCCGTAGGTGACGCTGTCGAGCAGCGAGCCGCCATTCGCGATCGTGTCGAAGAGATACACGCCGTCGCCGTTGGCCTTGATGCCGAAGCCGGTGTTGGTGGCGCTGGCGGGCGCGCTGCCGTCGCAGAACAGCAGATAGTAGCCGCCCGAGGGCAGGACCAGCCCGGAGGCGAAGACGTATTTGCGTGGCGACGCCAGACTGTCGCTCAGGCTCAGGCCGCCCAGGTCGAGGTCGTTCGCGGTGGCGTTGAAAAGCTCCACATATTCCGGCGAAGCCCCGGCGCTGTTCGTCAACGCGGAGATGTTCTTGGCCAGCACTTCGTTGATGACGAGTCGCGGCCCGCCCGGCAAGACCGCGGCGGGATTCGGCGCGCCCGGCGTGGCCACGGGCAGCGCGAGGAAGTCGCCGCCGCCGTCGGGGCCGCGGCCTTGCGCGACGTTCAGCGTCTGCTGGCCGTAGATTACGCTGTCGATCAGGCTGAGGTCCGCGTCGAACAGGCCGATCAACCCCTGCTCGGCGGGCAGGCCGAAGCCCAGATGGTTCGCGCCGCCGCCCACGTTGCCGTCCGCGATGAAGACCGCGAAGCCGCCGCCCAGCACAAAACTCAGCGGCGCGAGGCGGTGCCGCGCCGGCGCGCCGACCGGGTTGTCCGTGAGGAACAAGCCGCCCAGCGCCACGGGATCGGATTCGGGATTGAACAGCTCGATGAAATCATCCGCGACGGGCGTGGTGCCCGAAGCGAGCCACTCGTTGATCTTGAGCGTGCGCGGCGAGGTGGTGCGGACAGCGACGTTCGCGAATCCAAAGGTTGGCAGGGTCAAGGCCCAGTCTTCACCTGAACCCTCACCCTGACCTTCTCCCGTCCGACGGGAGAGGGAATCCAAGCGTCCGATGGAGAAGTCCGGCACTTGCAGGCCGAACGACACTGAGTCCACCAACTGGCCGTTCGCCGCGAAGAGACACACGTTGTCGCCTTCTTGCTTGAGCGACCAGCCGGTGTGCAGTCCGGGCGGCGTGCTCTCGGCGTCGGCGTAGAGGACGAGATACGCGCCCGGGGCGAGGACGGTGCCCGGCGGGAACGTGAACTTGAACGGCTCGTCCAGGTTGTCACTGAGGCCGAAGCCGGCGAGATCGACGGGGTCGGAACCTGAATTGACCAGTTCGATCAAGTCCGGGAAGCGACCCTCCGCGGCCACGCTCTCCTGGTTGTTCGCGAGGATTTCGTTCAGCCGCACCGACGGCGCCTCCGCGCTCACGACCCAGGTGCGCGAGGCGGTCACGACGGCGTCAGGACCGTAGGCGGGGTCGTCTTGGTAGAGGCCGGCGTCGCGCGTGGCGGTGACTTCGACGCGATGCGGGCCAAACGCCAGGCCCGTGAGCGTGATCGGCGTGGCCGTGGGCGTTTCCGCGCTCCAGGCGCCGCCGTCGAGACGCCACTTGTAGTGCGTGAAGCCCGCGCCATCAGGCCAGCCCGCGCTCGGAATTCCTTGGCCCGTGCGCCAGGGACCGACGACGAGCGTGGCGTTCGTCTGGCTCGTCACTTCGGCCGGCTCGCCCGAAATGGCCGCGCCCATTTGAGATTTGAGATTTGAGATTTGAGATTTTAAAGGCGCGCCCAGATCTCGCCCGTCTGGACCAGCGCCCAACGCGGGGGAGCCGATGTCGAGACTGAACCACTGGCGCAGGATCTGCGCGTGCGCCCAGTTGGTGAAGACGGTCTCCGAAAGTTGCGGTACGTGTTTGAACAACGGATCGAGCGAAGCGTTGCCGCCGCCGGGGCCGCTCCACTCTTGCGGCATCAAGTTGTTGGTGAAAGTCACGACCGCCGCCGTCACGTTCTGGGCCAGCTTCTCGATGTCGTAAAGGATGTTGCCTTCGAGCAGCATGCCCGCGCCTTCCGCGGTGCCTTCGTCGGCCAGGCAGACCACGCCCGAGTCGGTGTCGGTGCCGCCCTGTTTGGTTTGGCGGACGACAGTGTTGTTGAGCAGGGTGAAGAAATTGCCTTGTTTGGCCATGGCGGCGTGGTCGCAATCGTAGAAGAGGTTCCCGATGATCGTGACTTCGGAAGTGCGGGCGCCGTCGTCGCCGCCGCTGACGGCGCTGGCGGTATCGGGCGATCCGTTCTTGTGGACGTGGAGGAAGATGTTTCCTTCCACCCAGGCGTCCGTGCCGTCGAGATCGAGGTGATCGTCGCCGCTGCCAGTAAACACGTTGTTGATGAATTGGACGGCCGGGCCGGGGCGGTTGCCGCCGGTGAAATCGACCACGTCGTTGTAGCCGCTGGCCGCACCGAAGAAATTGCGCAGGAAGAGGCCGCGCCCGCCGCTCTTGATCCCGCGCGTGCCATGCACCAATTCAAACGAACCGGTCGCCGTCGGGAACACGCAGTCGCTGACCACGAACGACGAGCCGTCCAGCGAGACGTACTGGCGATCGGTCGCGGCGAAGGTGAGGTGATCGAGGAACACGTCGGCGTCGTTGGCGTGGAGGGCGGTGCTGCCGTTGAACTCGAAGAGCGCGTGCGCGATGCGTGTCTCCGGTGAGCCTGCGCCGCCGTTGACCGTGATGCCGCCCCAACTTGTCGTGGAACCGGGCATCCGCGTGAAACGGATAGGCGCGGTGGCGGTGCCTTCGGCCAGGAGCCGGGCGCCGTTGGCCACGGTCAGGTTCACGCCCGACCCGAGGTAGAGGACCGTGCCCGGCTCGATGGTGAGCGTGGCGCCGGCCCCGATGGTGAGATTCGCGGTCACGCTGTACGGGCCAGCCGCCGCAGTCCAAGTGGTGTCGGCGGAGATGGCACCGGAGAAGGTTTGCCCGGCTCCGCTGTAGTACCAGATGTCAATGAAGGCGCGCTCGAATTCGACGTCGTTGGTGTTGAGCGCGCGAACGAGCACACGGTTGAGGCCGGGAACGAGCGTCACGGTGTTGGTCCAGCGCGCGTCCCAGGCGGACCAGACGGCCTGGCTGTCGTTGACGAAAACCTTGCGCGTCTCGATGGCGTGGGCGCGGCCAGAGAGCCGGACCGTCGGCGTCGAGGTGTAGGGGAACCCGCCGGAGCTGCCAAGGCTATGGCTGATGCTGAGGCCCGTCGGGATTTGGGAGAGGACATAGTTCCGCCGGCCCGCGCCAAAGGTTTTCATGTTGTTGATCGTGGTCTGCGGGACCCAGCTTCCGAGCGTCTGGTCGAGCAACGGGTTGAGTTGCTCCGGTGCGAAGACGGTTTCGCAGAGCCGTTTCAACTGCGCGTAGTAAAGCGGCACGAAATCGGGCCAGCGGATGAAGCGGGTGATCGTGGGTAACTGGGCTGAGGCCGCGCGGAAGAGGCTGGCGTTGGTCGCGCCGCGCGTGTCGCCCTCGTTCAAGATCGTGTCCCAGTCGTGGCCAAGGAGCTTGAAGCGCGGGTCCAGGAAGCCGCGATACATGGCGAAGTCGTCGCCGTAGCCGGTGCCCAGGCTCGTCTCCATGCTGGTCGTCATGGTGAAGAGCGCGAAGTAAAGCATCCACTCGTCCATGTCCACCACTTGCCGGACGGCTGCGGTGTAGTCCTGGTCGGGCGTGTTGTTGAGCACGTCCGTGAGTTGGATCAAATCACTCCAGTCGTTCTCGCTGCCGTTGCTTTGCTTGACATAGCCGGCGCTGAGGTAGTCGGACGGGCTCGTCCCCAGGTAGGCCAGCCTGGCGGTGTGGCTGCCGGTGATGCCGGCGTAAATGTTGCCGCCGGGGTCGTTCGGGAAATGGCGGTCCGCGAAATCGGCGTCGCGCGATTCCTGGTGGACGTAGGAGCCGAACTGCGGCGAACCGGACCCGGCGATGTTCTCGCCGTTGACGCGAATTCGCACGGCCCGGTGCCACTCCGTCTGGAGGCCGGCCTTGGAAGCGATGGTGAAGCCGGCCACCTGCGCATGGGTGTACTGGCTGTTGAGGTTGAACGCGCCCACCCCGTTCCAAGTGCGGTCGCTGGGGATCAGCACGCGCAAGTTGGGCGGGTTGGCGTAGCGCGTGCCCGCGCCGCGGTAGCGGATGCCGGTGTTGTAGCGCAGCCGCGTCTCGACGCCGTCCACCGTGATCAACGTGGCGTTCATTTGCGCGTCGCTGTTGCGGCTGAGGGCGGCCAGCGTGTTGCGCTCGTTCTGGGTCAGGACGAGGCGGAACTCCGCCTGTCCGCCGGCCGTCGGCGAGTCGTCCACACCGTACAGGGCGTTGCAGGTCTGGGCGAAGCTGACCGTGTCGCTCTGCCGGGCCGGGGCGGGCCAGGCGCGTGTGCGCCCCCCGGCGTCGGTGGCCCGGACAAAGAACTCGACGACGGCATGATCGGCTTGCGCGGGCAGCAGGGCGCCGAACTCGCCGTCGTTCGCCAACCCATCCCCGTGCTGGCCGTCGTCCCACATCGGCGTGGCGGTGAAAGCCGGCGGCGTGGACGAACTGGCGTTGCGAGAGAAGACTGCGACGGTCACGCCCGGCTGCTCGTCCAGGAGGCGCGCGGTCACGATGACGGCGTCGGTCGAACGCGGCACCAGCGGCGCGTGGGCCACGTTGAGGACCAGCGGGGCGAGGTTCGCGGAAGCGACGGAGTTCGCGCGGCCTGGGGTGCCTTCTGGGGTCAGGCTGCTGGCCCAGTTCTGGCCGGAGTCGTTGGGCAGCGCCGGGTTCATCAACTCGAACGACTGGCCCAGCCCGTCGGCCTCACAGAGCCAGTCCCAACCTTGCGGGTATTGAGTCGAGCGGATGCGGATGGCCCAGTCGCCTTCGTCGGCGTAAGTCACCGCGTTGACCCGGTTGCCCCCGGCGTCCTCCAGTTCGATTTGGTCGTGACTGTTGCGCAGCGTGCCGCGCCAGTTACCGACGACGTGGGCGACGCCGGGGTACTTCGCGGCGAACGCGTTCGTGTTGGCCGCGACGACGAGGAAGTCGCCGCCGGGCAGCATCACGGACGGGAAGGTGAAATTCACGCCGCGGTTCAAACGCCAGCCGGTGAGGTCCACGGGCGCGGCGCCGCGATTGAAGAGTTCCACGTACTCCTCGTCCGTCTGCTCTGACGAGGGATGGAACATGATCTCGTTGATCACGACGTTGGCCGCCGGTGCCGTCGGATCGAGCGAGTAGCTCCACGCTCCGCCAGCGAAGGCGTGCCGGGCGGCGGACTGGTCGTGGATGCCGTGGTTGGCGGCCCAGGCCATCCGCACCGCACCGGTGGCCGGCGAGTCGAACTCAAACACGTACGGGCCCGCGAGCGAGCCGCTGACGCGCCGGGCCGCGCGGCCGTCGAGCAACAACGCTGACGCGCTCATGCCGCTGACCGGTTCGCTGAAGCCGACCGTGATCGGCGTCAACACGCGCAGAGCGGCGCCGGGAACCGGGTCCACGCTCGTCACCGTGGGCGGCGTGAGATCGACCAGCGTGTAGAGCACGGTTTCGCCCGCGCCGGTGCCGAGGAACGATTTCGGCGGCGCTTCGCGGTCGATGATGCCGTGGTCCACGGCCCAGGTCACGGCCACGGGGCCTTCCGCCAGTGGCGGGAAGCTGAAGGTGTAGGCGGCAATGGACCCGGCCACGCCGGTGGCCGGCACGCCGTTAAGAAGCAGGTCGGAAGCGTTCACGCCTTGGATGGGTTCGCTGAAGTTCACCGTGAGGTGCGTGAGGTTCGTCACCACGCCCGCCGCCGGCTCGAACGACGCCACGGTGGGCACGCTGGAAACCATCACGAACACGGTCGCCACCTGCGACGTGGCGCGCGCGCCCTCGTTGTCGGCGGCAACGGCGCTCAACGCGTACGTCCCGATGGGCACGTTCTGCCAGGTGAAGCTGTAAGGCGCGTTCGTCAGCCGGGCGAGTTGGTTCGTGCGATCCGCGTAAAACGTAACATTCGCGATGGTGCCATCGCCGTCGGTGGCGGTCGCCGCCAGCAGGATGTCCGCTGGCGCGCCAAACAGGGCGCCATCCGCCGGCGTGGTCAGCGCGATGGCCGGCCGCGCGTTGGTGGTCACGCCCGAGAGGCTGAGGTCGAAGCTGATGTCCGAACTGGTGGTGCTGCTTTGGTGGACTTCCACCGCGAGCACGTTGGCGCCGGCCACGAGCAGCGCGGGGGTCACGCTGAACGGCCAGAAGTTCACGCCGTCGTCCTGCGCGTTGGAGGCCAGTGTGTAGTAGAAGACCGTGCCGGACGGCATCAGTTCGCGCACGATCTCGACGCCGTTCAAATAGACGACCGCGCCGTCGTCGCGCTTGAGTTGGAGCGTGAGCGAGCGGTAGGCGGCAGGGTTGTTCACGTTGAAGCGGCGGCGGAAAAAATAGGTGATGGCCTGCTGGCCGTTGGTGCCATAGCGATTGAGGAAGGTGGCCTCGTCGTTCTCCGCCGGGCCGGAGCTGAAGCCGAGCTGGCCCGGGCCGGAGGGCCAGGCGCTGTCGTCGAAGGCCAGAGTGCGCCAAGCCGTGCCTTGGTCCGAGCCGTCGTCGAGGAACCTCCAGACCGCGCCCGGGGCCACCAGCGTGCTGGGTTCGCCGCCGGTGACGAAAGTGATGTTCACCGGCGCGGAAGTGCCCAAGCCGCCTTGGTTGTCCGTAGCCACGGCGCGAAGTGCGACCGCGCCCAGGGCGTAATTCGTCCAGTTGATGGAGTAGGGGCTGGTCGCGTCTTCTCCCAAAAAAGTAGTGCCGGCAAAAAACTGAACGTTGCTGATCGAGCCATCGGCGTCGGCGGCGGTGGCGGTGATAAGGACGTTGGTGCCGAGGCCGTTGGTCGGGACGACGACGGTGGCGTTGTTGCCCGGCGCAGTAATGCTGACGGTGGGCGTGAGGTTGCCATGCACGATGAGGTTCACGACCGCAGACGTGCCCCGGATGCCCACGCCGTCCACCGCGATGGCCCAAAGCGCCCGGCGGCCAATGGGCGTGTTCGTCCACACGAAGCTGAACGGTTCCGTGGTGTCGTCGCCCAACCTCGCGCCGTCGCCGTAGAATTCGACGCGGGCAATGCCGTTGCCGTCGGGGTCCGAGGCCGAGGCCGCGATGGTGATGTTGGTCGGCGCGTCGAACTCACTGTTTTCCGGCGGCGCCGTGATCGACACCACGGGCGGGGCGTTGTTCGTGACACGCACGTTCACCACGGCCGAAGTGGCGGACAAACCGAGCAAATCGTGGGTGACAGCCGTGAGCGGATATTCGCCCACCGGCACGCTGGTCCACGCGAAGGCGTAAGGGCTGGCCGTGCTTTCGCCGAGCTTGTTGGCCCCGGCGAAGAACTCCACGCGGGCCACACCGTCGATGTCGGTGGCCGTGGCCTGGAGCGCGATGCTGGCCGGCGCCACGAAGCCCGCGCCGTCGGGTGGACTGATCAGCGCGATCAGCGGCGGGGTGTTCGGCACGACGGAAACACTCATCACACTGGAAGTGGCGACCGCGCCGCGGTTGTCCGTGGCCACGAAATCGAAGCTGTAGGTGCCGAGGGGCACGTTGGTCCAGGTGAAGTCGAACGGATTGCCCGAGAACGGGGCGAGCACGAGCAGGTTGGTGCCGCTGAAGAGGGCCACGTTGCTCACGGTCCCGTCGTAGTCGTGGACCTCCGCCGAGAATTGGATCGTGGCCGGCGCGCTCAGCGAGATGCCGCTTTGCGGCGTGGAGACGAACAGGTAGGGCGCGTAGTTGCCGGTGACGGTGATGGCGACCGGCGCGCTGGTGGCGCGGGCGCCGAAGCCGTCCACGGCCACGGCCGTCAACACCCAGTTGTTGGCCGTGGGATACCATTCGTAGGTATAGGGCGGCAGCCGGTCCTGGCCCATGTAGTCGTCGTTGGCGTAGAACTCGACGCGGGCGATGCCGTATTCGTCCGCGGCCCCCGCGGTGAGCGTCAGGAGGAGCGGATCATAGACAGTGCCGGACAGAGCGTAGGCCGAGCCGTTGGTCGGGCTAGTCAGCGTGACGGTCGGCGGCCCGTTGCTGGCGGCGCCGGTCGAGAGGCCCGCCAGGCTGAGATCGAAACTGATGTCGCTGCTGGTCGAGTTGTTTTGGTGCATCTCCACGGCGACGACGTTTGTCCCGGACACGAGCGCGGACGCGCTCATGGTGGAAGAGCGGAACGTGGCGCCATCGTCGGAAGGCGAGCCGCTGGCAAACGTGGTGGCGGTGATCGTGCCGCTGGGCATGTTGTCGCGGCGGATTTCCGTGCCGTTGAGATAGACCACCGCGCCGTCATCGCGTTTGAGCAGCAAAGCAAGCGAATCGTAGCGCGAGGCGTCGGGGACGACGAACGCCCGGCGGAAGTAATAGGTGATGATCTGCTGGCCGCCGGAGTTGTAGCGGCGAATCAAAGTGGCTTCGGGGCGGCCGTCCGCGGCGTCGCCAAAGCCCAGTTCCGCGACGCCATTGGACCAGCTCGAGTCGTCGAACACCGGCGCGCGCCAAGCGGTGCCTTGATTCGAGCCGTCGTCCAGATACTTCCAGTCCGCGCCGGCGGCGACGAGCACGTTGGTGGTCGGGGCGGGCGTGACCGTGATGGACATGGCGGACGGCGTGTTCGTGGCCCCGGAATCGTCCGTGGCGAGCGCGGTGAGAATGCTCACGCCCAGCGGCGCGTTGCTCCAGGTGAAGGTGAGAACGGACTGGTCGATCTGCGCCAACGGCTGCCCATTGGCGAACACGACCAAGTTGGTGATGACACCATCGTTGTCGTAGCCGCTGGCATACACGCTGATCGGTGCGCCCAAGAGGAACGACTGCCCGTCGTACGGCTGATACACGTAGGCGTTCGGCGGGTAGTTGCCCGTCACGGTGATGGCCACCGGCGCCGAGGTGGCTCGCGCTCCGAAATTGTCCACCGCCACGGCTTGGAGCGCATAGACGCCACGGTAGGCGTTGTACCAGGAATACCGGTAGGGACGAACGTCCGCCTGGCCCACAAGCTGGCTGTTCGCGTAAAAATCCACTCGCGCCACGCCGTCGTCGTCGTCCGCCGTCGCCTCGAAGAAAATGCCGGTGGGGACGACAAACGCGGCATCGTTCGTGGGTGACACCAGCGCGACCGTGGGCTTGCTGTTGAAAAGCACGCTGACGGTGGCCACGGAGGATGTGGTGCGCAGCCCGGAGTTGTCCATCGCCACGGCGAAGATCTGGTGATCGCCCATCGGCGCGTTGGTCCAGGTTCCGGTGTAGGGGTGGATCGTGTCGCGGGCGACCAGCACGCCATCCACGTGGAAGGTGACGTTGCTGATGCCGCCGTAGTCGTCGTAAGCGTCGGTCGTGATCGGAATGTCGCCGGAGCGCAGGACGGTGCCGGAGGTCGGATACGCCAGGGCGACGAACGGCGGGACGTTGGCGTTGGTGGACGCGGGGCCGAAGAGATTGAGTTGGACCAAGCCCTCCTGACTGGAAAAGCCGCCGATCTGGATGCGGTAGGTGACCCCGCGCACGGCGGTGAAATCGACGCGGCTCCACAGGCCGAAGGAGTCGTCGTTGGACGCCACGAGCGACAGGGCGTTCAACGCGTTGCCGGTGTGGACGGCGATCACGGTGTCGTAGGTGCCGCCTTGCTGATAGAGGCTGTTGGTGAGGTTGATTTGGACCGCGCCACTGCCCTGGGCCGTCCAAAACCACCAACTGGAGTTGGCACCGCTGGAGTAGTAGGGATACGGCTCTCCCGCTTCATGCGTCGCTCCCACCGTGGTGCCCTCCGCCACGATGAACCGCCCGCGCAGGATGGTGCCGTTGGCGAAATTGTCGTTGGGCGGCGCGGCTGCGTCTGCGGAGAGTGTCAGGGCAAGCCAGCCCGTCAAAGCGCCCAGCAGGTGTCGAAATCCTTGTGCGGCGGGTTGGCAGAAACCGAGAGACGTTGTCATAAGTGCGCGGAGCGTAAATTTCGGAGAACTTACCCGGCAACTGGAGTTTGTCACAACTTGTGTAATGTAAATTGTTTGTCCGCGCGAGGGCCGGCCGCGCCGCCGCCCATGCTGATCAAGCGTCACTCGGCACGCGGTTGTTCCAGCCGGAGAAACGCTCGGAACCGGTCAGCTCAAGCTGAAGAGTGAGACGGCTAACCGTTTCAGTTTGCTGCGAGTGGGACGACCGCTCTGGGCTTCTCCCGCTTCGTCCTGGCCTTGGTCCAAACTTGACCACCCCATCCACCGCGCTTCGCTGGATTTGAGATGCCAGATTGCAGATTTCAGATTTGGCAGCGGCGCGCGGGTTGGCGGCGCGTTTCGTCATCAACGACCTGAACAAGCCGCAGGTGGATTTGTGGCGGGCCATCATCGAGTCGCCGGAAGACCTGGTGCGGCACGCGACGCTCTGGCGGGCGCAGCACGAGGACCGGCGGCAGTATTACGACCAGGTGCGCGACGAGTTCAACCGGACCAGCCGGCCCGCGAGGGCTTGCAAAGCCACGACGAACGGGTGAGCATCTCACACCGAAAACTCGACCGCAGAACATCCGTCCATGAAACACACTCTGCCTTTCGCAACCCTGGCCGCGGCGCTGCTGCTCGCGGCTCCGGCCCCTGCCGCCCCGGCGCAACGCGCCCGGCCCCGCCAAAACAAACCCGAAATCCCCGAAGTCGCCCGCGCGGACGCGATCTGCTTTGCCTATTACACGGTGAACCGGGGCGTGCTCAAGCTCACCGCTCAGCTTTACCCGCTGAAGGACGGCGAGAGCCGCGCGGCGAAACTGGAAATCAAGGCCGGCCGCAATTGGAAAACCGCCGCCACCACGCGCGTCACCGAGGAGGACTACAACAACTACCGCCAGGACAAGACCTGGACCGCGCATTTCCGCGTCGAGCTGTGGGACGAGAGCCGCAGCGCGCCTTACCGCGTCAGCGCCCTTGACGGGGTGGCGACTTACGAGGGAACCCTTCGCGCCAACCCGATCGGCAAGCGCGAGCTGGTCGTGGCTGCCTTCACCGGCAACTCGAACCAGGACCGCCGCCTCAAGGCGGACCTCATCGCCAATCTCAAAGCGCAGGACCCCGACCTGCTGTTCTTCTCGGGCGACCAATCCTACGATCACGTGGATCATCTGGGCGCCTGGTTGCTGTTCGGACGCCAGTTCGGCGAGATCATCAAGGACCGCCCGATGGTCAGCATCCCGGACGACCATGACATCGGCCAGGGCAACCTCTGGGGCGCGGGCGGCAAGGTGTCCACCAACGCGGCCGGCGACGACGGCGGTTACTTCATGCCGGTGGAATACGTGAAGGCCGTCGAGCGCGCGCAGACCTGGCACCTCCCCGACCCCGTGGACCCGGCGCCCGTCGAGCGCGGGATCGGGGTCTATTTCACCGCGCTGAACTGGGGCGGCGTCAGCTTCGCCATCCTCGAGGACCGCAAGTTCAAGACCGGTCCGAACGGGCCGCTGCAACTCAAGCCCCAGTTCGCTCCGCGCCCCGACTGGGTGACGAACGCCGACTACGACCCGAAATCCCTCGACGTGCCCGGGGCGAACTTGCTCGGCGCACGACAGGAGAAATTACTCAAGGCGTGGGGCGAAGACTGGTCCGGCGCGGAATTCAAGGCCGTGCTGTCGCAAACGATCTTCAGCTACGCCACGCACATTTCGCAGGGCAACCGCCTGCTGGCGGACCTCGACTCGAACGGCTGGCCGCAGTCGGGCCGCCGTCGCGCCGTGAACTTGATGCGGCGCTGCTTCGCTTTCCACATCTGCGGCGACCAGCATCTTGGCTGCGTGGCGCAATACGGCCTCGACGACTGGCGCGATGCGAGCCTAGCCTTCTGCGTGCCGTCCATCGTGAACTACTATCCGCGCAAGTGGCTCCCGCTCGGTCCGGCGACGCGCGCGATCGCAGGCCCGCTGCCCAACCTCGGCGATTACACCGAGGGTTTCGGCAACAAGCTGACGATGTTCACCTACGCCAATCCGACCGCCTTCCCCGCGCCGCTGACGAACCTCGCGGCCAGCGCCAGCGGCCACGGCCTCGTGCGCTTCGACAAAGCCGCGCGCAAGATCACCATCGAATGTTGGCCGCGGGGCGTGGACGTCACCCAGCCCGGCGCGAAGCAATACCCCGGCTGGCCTATCACGATTGACCAAGCGGACAACTACCGCCGCAAACCCGTCGCGTGGCTGCCGGAGGTGGAAGCCCCGGCGGGGATCACGGCGCCGGTGGTGCAGGTGGTGGATGAGCGCAGCGGGGAGGTGGTCTATACGCTGCGGGCGAAGACACCGCGCTTCAAGCCGTGGGTCTTTGCCGACGGCAGCTACACGGCGAAAATTGGCGAGCCGCCGGCCCGCGTGAAGACCCTGACCCGGCAACGCACCGCCCAACCCTGAATTCCGTCGCATGAAATCACCCCTGATTCCTCTGGCCTCACTGCTGTTCGCCGCGGTCGCTCACGCAGCGGACAAGCCCAACATCCTCTTCCTCTTCGCCGACGATCAGCGCGCCGACACCATCGCCGCCCACGGCAATCCGAACATCAAGACGCCGAACCTGGACAAGTTGGTCGCTTCCGGCTTCAGCTTCCGGGGCAATTACATTTTCGGCGGCAACAGCGGCGCCGTCTGCATGCCCAGCCGGGCCATGCTGATGACCGGCAAGTCGTGGTTCCACATCGACACCGTGGCGCTCAAGGGCGAGAAGCTCCTGCCGGAACTCTTGCAGGAACACGGCTACGTCACCTTCGGCACCGGCAAATGGCACAACGGCCAGCCTTCCTGGCTGCGGGCTTTCCAGCGCGGAAAGACGGTCATGTTCGGCGGCATGGCGGATCACACCAAGGTGCCGGTTCGCGATCTCGGCCCGGACGGCAAGCTGACGGCGGAGCGCATCGGCAAGAAGTTTTCCAGCGAGTTGTTTGCGGATTCCGCCATCGAGTTCCTCAAGAGCCGCGACAAGACCAAGCCCTTCTTCGCCTACGTGGCCTTCACCGCGCCGCACGATCCGCGGATGCCGCCGGCGGCGTTTCGCAAGCCGTACTACCGCCAGTTGCCGCCGCTGCCCGCGAACTTCCTGCCGCAGCTTCCTTTCGACAACGGCATGATGAAGGGCGGCCGCGACGAGAACCTCGGCGCGTGGCCGCGCACCGAGGCGATGATCCGCGACCAACTGGCCGAGTACTACGGGCTGATCACGCACCTGGACGGGCAGGTGGGACGAATCCTCGACACCCTGAAACAGACCGGGCAAGCAGACAACACGCTCATCATCTACGCCGCCGACAACGGCCTCGCGTTGGGCAGTCACGGTCTCTTGGGTAAGCAGAGCGTCTTCGAGCACAGCATGCGCGTGCCGCTGATCTTCGCCGGGCCGGGCATTCCGCGAGGCCAGTCCACCACCGCCTTCACCTACCTGCTGGATATTTTCCCCACGCTTTGCGACGTGCTCGGCATTCAGACCCCGGCCGATCTCGAAGGCGAAAGCTTGCGTCCGTTGTGGGAGGGAAAGAAGGAGCGGCTCCGCGATTCGGTCTTTCTGCCCTACATCCAGATTCAGCGTGCGGTGCGTGACGAACGCTGGAAGCTCATCGCTTACCCGAAGATCGACCACCTGCAGTTGTTCGACCTGCAAAGCGATCCGAACGAGCGCACCAACTTGATCGACCGCGCCGAGTGTGCCGGCCACGTCCAGCGCTTGCAGGCGCTCCTGAAACATTGGCAGGCCAAGGTCGGTGATACGCTGGCCGTGCCCACTGAGAACAAAGCGCCTGAGAAGATTGACCTGACCGGGCGAAGCCGCGTCCCGGACCAGTGGCAACCGGATTGGATCGTGAAGAAATACTTCGAGGAAAAGCCGTAGCACTGTCGCTTTTTGGAATCGCCGCAAGGAATACAACGAAACGCCAGTCCGAGAGTTGAATCATGATCCCACACCCGATGCCGCATTCGATCCACGTAGCGCAGGCTTTCCAGCCTGCCGTCTCGCCGACTTGCAGTCGGCAGGATGTGCCCAATTCCGGATCGATCTCCATTCCCACACGCCTTTGCCTGGCAATGTCCCGCAGGTTGAAAACCTGCGAAGCGGCAGACTGGAAAGTCTGCGCTACGACGCTCGGCATCCATACGGTGCCTGACACTCTCCCCCCGATCCGCCGCGCCTGGACCCGCCTTGCCTTGCTCCTTTTTGCGTTTCTTTGCGTTCTTTGCGGCCACCTCTCCGGCGCTCACGCCGCGCGTCCCAACATCGTCTTCGTTCTCACCGATGACTTCGGCTGGGGCGATCTCGGCAGCTACGGCGGTGCGTTCGTGCCCACGCCGAACCTGGACCGCATGGCGCGCGAGGGGATTCGCTTCACGCAATTCTACGTGGCGTCGCCGATCTGCTCGCCGTCGCGCACCGGTTGCACCACCGGCATGTTTCCGGCGCGCTGGCGCATCACCAGTTACCTCCAGACGCGGAAGGGAAACGCCGCATGCGGACAGGCCGACTTTCTCGACCCCGAAGCGCCGTCGCTCGCTCGCTTGCTGAAAGCCAGCGGCTACGCCACGGCCCACATCGGCAAATGGCACATGGGAGGCGGGCGGGACGTGACCAACGCGCCGTCGATCCTCCGCTACGGCTTCGACGAATGCATCAGCACCTGGGAGAGCCCCAATCCGCATCCCGACATCACGGCCACGAACTGGATTTGGTCGCCGCAAGACAAGGTCAAGCGCTGGGACCGGACGGCGTTCTTCGTGGACCAGACGCTGGATTTTCTGCGCCGCCATCCGGGGCAGCCTTGCTACGTGAACCTCTGGCCGGACGACACGCACACGCCGTTCGTGCCCAGCCCGGCCCTGAAACAAAAATACAACGCGGCGAACAACCCGAGCGGCGAACGCAACTTCCAAGGCGTGCTGGAAGAATACGACCGCCAGATGGGCCGCCTGCTCGATGGCCTCAAGCAACTCGGCCTCGCCACCAACACGCTGGTCGTTTTCACCGGCGACAACGGCCCATCGCCTACCTACGACCACCGGCGCACCGCCGGTTTGCGCGGCTCGAAGCTGAGTCTCTACGAAGGCGGGATTCGCGAGCCACTCCTGGTCTGGTGGCCCGGACACGCCCCGACGGGCCGCGTCAACGAGCGCACCGTGCTCACCACCGTGGACTTGCTACCGTCGTTCTGCCAAATCGCCGGCGCGTCGATCCCTGGCGAGCTCGCCGCGAAGCTCGACGGCGAAGACTTGAGTGCCGCGTTCACCGGCGGCACCCCGACGCGGACCAAGCCAGTGCTCTGGGAATACGGCCGCAACACCAACTCCTTCGCGTATCCCAAGGCGCCGCGTGACCGCAGCCCGAACGTGGCCGTGCGCGAGGGCGATTGGAAGTTGCTCCTCAACGCCGACGGCTCCGGCGCGGAGCTTTACGATCTCGCGGCTGATCCCAAGGAGGAAAAGGATCTGGCGACGGAAAGACCCGACGTCACGAAGCGGCTCTCGGAGCGGGCCGTGAACTGGAGAAAGGCGCTGCCGTAAGACGGGTTCCGGTGGCGGCTCTGGGTCTTCGATTGTTCATCCTCTCAGGAACCGCAAGCTCAGACATCCCGAGCCGTCCACACGGTTTTGTGGAGGCCAGGAATCGAGAAGAAGCGGCGTTCACCGGGTCAGGGGACCCGGCCTACAGGCAAGGCGTGCCTTGTAGACCCGGTGCCCTCACCGGGCGGCCCAGGCGCGTTCCACGGCCCAGGATGTCTGAGGCTCATTCCACCCCTGCCCAGCGCCTGAGCCGTATCCCTGCCGTCGGACAGGCATCGCGCCTCTCTCCGATCTCAGTGCGGCGGGTCCGCTACGGGCATGTCGTGTGAACTGAAGCGATCACCGTCCGGGGAATTTCGTTTACCATCCTGGCCCTGGTTCCGGCCAAGCCGGCGTCCGCAAGTTTGCGTCTGGACAACTCCGCTGCCTTGGGCCACATATCAGCGGTTATGATGGCGAGGCTGAGTGGCGCTTCTGTCGAGGCACGCGCCGTGGGCGGAAAAGTGCGCGCGCTGCCGGGACCTGCTGTGCCCCCGCCATCTGGGGCAGGGACGGAGACGCGGCCCTACTTCCGGCAGCCTGGCGCGCCGGTGTCCGACCGGCTTGGCACGTGCTCCGTGGCCAATCCTCCAACCTCCGAGACCATTGCCCATCTCCGTAGCCCCGACGTGAGGAGGCTCCATTCAGAGAGCAGGAAGAAGTCAGAGCCTCCTCACGTCGGCTGCTACGGGTTTTGAAATCGCTTCAAAGAACAAAGCGAAACTGTGAAAACTCAACCCAGCGTCCTCGCCTCAACCCTCCTCGTCCTTGGCCTCGCGTTGGCCGACTTGATCCGCCCCGCCCGTACCGCTTGGGCCCAGGCGCCGGCCCCTTCCGGCACTGTGATCACCATCGCCGGGAACGGTTCGCGCGGTTTCTCCGGCGACGGCGGCCCCGCCACCAACGCCACGATGAGCCAGGCGACCGGCCTAGCCATCGGTCCTGATGGCACCCTGTACTTTGCGGACTACAGCAATTTTCGCATCCGCGCCGTTGACCCCTCGACCGGCCTCATCAGAACCATTGCCGGCAACGGCAACATCGGCGACACCGGCAACGGCGGACCGGCCACCAACGCCACGCTCGCCGGCGTGTTCGGGATGGCGGTGGATCGCACCCGCAACGCGCTTTACTTCGTTGACTATGACAACAACTGGGTGCGCAGGGTGAATCTTGCCAACGGCCTCCTCGACGTTTACGCCGGCCTCGGCCTTTTCGATGGCGTTGGGTTCGAGGGCGACGACGGGCCGGCCACCGCGGCAAAGTTGGGCTTCCCCGAAGACGTCGCCACCGATGGCACGGGCAGACTCGCCATTTGCGATCCCATCAACTTCCGCATCCGCCAGGTCAATCCCGTCAGTGGCCTCATTACGACCCTCGCCGGCAACGGCACTGCGGCCCCAGCCGGCGATGGCGGGTCAGCCACCAACGCGTCGTTCTATAACCTCTATTGCGTCGCGGCCGATTCCGCCGGCAACGTCTTCCTTCGTGATGGCCCGCCCTGTGGCAACGAATGTCAATTCGTCGTCCGCCGCGTCGATGCCGCCACGGGCCTCATCCATACCATTGCCGGCGGCGGGACCAACGCGCCCGGCACCGGGCTGGCCACCCACATGAACTTCGATAACATCGTCGATCTTGCCGCCGACGCCGACGGGAATCTCTTCATCGCCACTCCCGTTCGGGTCTTCAAGCTCGACCTGGCCACCGGCCTGCTCGCCCCGTTTGCTGGCGACGGGATCGGCGGGGAGTTCAATGGTGACGGCGGGCCGGCTCTGGATGCGAAGCTCAACATTGGCGGCGTGGCGGTCGCACCCGGCGGCGGACTGGTCATCGCCGATCCCCCACGCATCCGTTACGTGGTGCCGGACTCGATCAACCTGACCAACGACAGCGGGCAAACGGCCTTCCACCTCCCCTGGGTCAGCGCGCTGGCCGGCGATCTCACCATCGCAAACAACCCGAACCTGACGAACGTGAGTGCGGGTTCGCTCACGAGTGTCGGAGGGGTCGTCAGCGTCGGCGGGAACACCGCCGCCGGCGGTGTTGACCTCGGCGCGCTTGGTTCTGCAGGCAGCGTCTCGATCACGGGCAATACGGCCGCGAGCACAGTAAGTCTCGGCTCGCTCTCTTCGGTGACAGGTGACGTGACGATTGACGACAACGCATCCGCAGGTGTCGTCGATCTCGGCTCACTCACCAATGTCGGAGGGGTCGTCAACGTCGGCGGGAACACCGCCGCCGGCAGTGTTGACCTCGGCGCGCTCGGTTCTGTGGGCAGCGTCTCGATCACGGGCAATACGGCCGCGATCACAGTGAGTCTCGGCTCGCTCTCTTCGGTGACAGGTGACGTGACGATTGACGACAACGCATCCGCAGGTGTCGTCGATCTCGGCTCCCTCACCAATGTCGGAGGGGTCGTCAGCGTCGGTGGGAACACCGCCGCCGGCAGTGTTGACCTCAGCGCGCTCGGTTCTGCGGGCAACGTCTCGATCACGGGCAATACGGCCGCGATCACAGTGAGTCTCGGCTCGCTCTCTTCGGTGACAGGTGACGTGACGATTGACGACAACGCTCCGGATGCTGTCGTTGACCTGAGCAGCCTGACCAGCTTCGGCTGCGGCAGCAATGAGGTGACGATGACGTTGAACGGCGGCACGGTCGAGATGACCAACGGACTAACGCTTTGCACCAATGCCACGCTCACAGGCTCCACCACAATCGACGGCAGCGTCACGAACAACGGAACGATTTCGCCCGGCGCTTCGCCGGGTCGTCTCAACCTCACCGGGCACCTCGTTCTGGCCAACCCATCCAGGCTGCGACTGGAGATTGGCGGCTACGCGCCGAACCAGTTCGATGTCCTCCATGTCGCCGGCAGCGTCACGCTGGGCGGCACCCTCTCGGTCAGCCTCACCAATAGTTTTCCAAGCGTGATGACCAACGGCGCGAATTTCACCGTCCTCACCGCCGGCAGTCCGCTCACCGGCGCGTTCGCCAACGTCGCCAGCGGCGGTTCGCTCACCACCACCGACGGCTACGCCCGGTTCACCGTGCTTTACGCCGGCGCCAGCACTCTGCGACTAACCGACCTGATGATCGTGGACACGGACCACGACGGCCTGCCCGATTGGTGGGAAGACCAGTCCGGCCTCAGCAAAACCAACGCCGCCGACGCCACGCTGGACTTCGACGGCGACGGCGCGTCCAACGCCGATGAGTTCCGCGCCGGCACGAATCCGAACAATCCCGCCTCCGTCTTCCGCATCGTGGCCGTCGAACGCGAAGCGGACGATTTGCGCCTGACCTGGACCACGGTTGGCGGCAAGAGCTATGTCGTCCAGACCAGCGGGAGTTTCACCAACAATTTCGCGGACTTCAGCCCCCTCATCACTTCGCCCGGCATGACTGAATCCGTGACCAACTTTCTGGATCCCGGTGGCACCAGCAATCGTCTCCGCTACTACCGGGTGCGTCTCGAACCTTGGCCAGTCACCCCAAACCGCAACGATCCACCATGAACATCAAGGTGACGGTGGGAGTGGCGGACCGGTTGTCGGGCGCGAACGGGTTCACGCTGGTCTCGGTGACGAGCAACGAGCCGGACAGCGGCCTGGACGGCGGGGATTTGCCCGGCGACATCGTGGGCTGGGCGACGGACCCGGCGATTGGGGATCGACGGCACTCCACGCGGCCTCAACTTCGAGGCGCGGGATCAGGAGTCCTGAGTCTGGGCACCGCCACCACCACCGCACTTCGGCGCAGGAGTTTTTGCTGACTGACCAAGGCGCTGTGGCAGCGGTACTCGCAGAGGCCGCAGCCAACGCAGGCGTCAGCCTTTACAAACGGCGCCAGGATCTGGCCCATCTGTTCGATTTCGTCCGGCGAGAAGGCGCCTTCGGGAATCTGCCCGGTGGCCAGCTTGATCGGCCGCATCTCGATGGCGCGGTAACCGGCGGCGTTGCACTCATCGAAGCAGAGCTGGCAATCCCGCTCGCCGCGATGCGGCAGGCAGGTCGCCGTGTCCACGACGGCGAGGCCCATCACGAAGCGCCGCTTCTCGGCCAGCGCGAGCGGCTGGATCGCGCCGGTCGGACAGACTTGCGTGCAGAAGTTGCAGTCCTGGTGGCAGCCGGCATGGGGAAAGACCGCCACCGGCGTCCAGAGTGACTCGAAGCCGTGCTCCAGTCCGGCAGCCTGCAAGACCGGGCCGGGGCATACTTTCAGGCACTGCTCGCAGCGGATGCACAAGTCGAGAAACCGTTCTTCGGCCAGGCTGCCGGGCGGGCGGATGGGACGGGCGGACGAGTTGGGCGCAAGCCGTGTCAGCATCGCCGCCGCGGCGCCGCCGGCGACCGAACCCAGCATCGCGCGGCGGGTTAGCGGTTGGGCGAGAGTCACGTCCGGCCGGGTGCTCGCGGCGGTGGTGGAGAGCGGAACGAAGTTGATGGCCTCCGCAGGGCACACGCCGCCGCATGTCTGGCAGAGAGTGCAATGGAGCGTGCGCGTGCCGAAGTCCGGTTGGATGGCGTCAAAGGGGCAGACTTCAACGCACTTCCCGCAGTCGATACAGCGGTCATCGACCTGCCGCTTGACCCGGCGGAAGAAGCTGGGCAGCGACAACAACGCCCCGCTCGGACACACAGAGCGGCACCAGAAACGCGGGCCGATCAGCCCCAGGAGAAAGACCACAGCAAAAAGCCCAAGCGACACCCACACCGCCGCGGTCAAGGGCGGCACCATGCCCCAATTCTTGGCCAAGCCGAGTTGCACATTCCCAGCGCTGAAGAGCAATCCGCGCGTGAGGACCGGGAGCGCCGCCACGAAGCCGGAGAGGAGAACACCGCCGCACGACGCGGCCAGCACGGCGGCGAGGAGGTAGAAGCGGAGGTTCGACCAGCGTCCGACTTGTGGAGTCTTGAGGGACGCGATGCGTTTCCCGACGACAAAGTCGAACACGTCAATGAGCGTCCCCAGCGGACAGAGGTAGCCGCAGAAACCGCGCTGGAACACCAAGCCCGTGGCGAGAATCGCGGCCATGCCGAGCAACGCCACGTTCCACCAGCGCGCGGCGAGAGCGGTGGAAAGTCCGACGAGTGGGTCGAGCCAGAGAAATGTTTCCACCGGCAGCCATTCGCGGTCCTTCAGAACATGGCTGGAGAACAGCACGGCGTAAGGCCAGGAGACGTGGAAGAAGAGGTCGAGATAGAGCAGGAGGCAGACGGCCTGAATCGTCCGGCGAACCGGCGACGCCTGCCACGAAGGGCCGAGCCGCAGCAGCATTGCGTCGAGTCTCTTGCGCCAACCGGAGAACTTCTTCGTCCGGCGGGCAGGGCGAAACAGGTTCAGCGAACGAACGGGCCGGTGTTCCGCCTTCACTGGAGTCCGGCCTGCTTCAGGGCCTGGAACGCGCCATCCACGATGCCCTGGCAGGTGACGGTCGCGCCCGTCACGCCGTCCACTTGGAGGCTTTGCTTCTGGACGATGCGCTGAGGGATGATCTTGGTGGCATTGAGTTCGATCTTCTCCTCGTGCTGCACTTTCACATCCGCGATCTTTCCGGAGCGGATCGTGACCGTGACCTCCAAGTCCTTCTTGTCCGAGTAGCCCATGGCTTTGCCGGTGAAGGCGCCGTCGCGCAGCCGGGTGGTGGCCAGCGATTGCAGGGCGAGGAGGTCGAGCTTGGTCTTCACCTTGGCGACATAGCGCGGCAGCAGGTGGCGGCCATAGGGCTGGTTGGAAGTCGGATAGAGGCGCATGGCGGCGGCGTAATGTTCCCGGGCTTTGACGAGGTCGCCCCTCTTCGCGTAGAGATCGCCGTAGTGATTCTCGATGTTGGCCGTGTTGGCGATGCGCCAAGGTGGGGCGGGCAGATCGTTCATCGCGTTGTGGAGAACTTCGAGCGCTTGGTCGTGCTCGCCAAAATTCGCGAGGCATGAGGCGTAACAGAGATAGGCGTGGGTCGTCCCTTTGCCGGCCACTTTCGCCAGATACTTGGGGTATTCGAGCGCGGCCCAGGCGTAGTGGCCGCTCATGAACAGATACATGGGCAGTTCGTGGCCGTCGCCGATGTCGCCCTTCTGCGCGTAGAGCCAGGTGAGTTTGACGGCCTGGCGCACGCTCGCGTCGTCGAGTGCGAGCAACCGGCGAATTTCGAGGCGCCCGTCCTTCCACGGTTTGCTGGTGTCCCAAATGGTGGTGGTGTTGGCAAACCAGTCCGGCGGCACCTGGAGTTGCGCGAGGGCCTGCGCCAACGAAGGCTGGGGCGCAGGGACCGCGGCAGTGGCGGTTTGCAGTGCGGCGGTCGCCAGCGAACCGGCGGCCAGCAGACAAAGGCATGAAAGCGGTGTGCTCATCATCAGGCGTTGGCCGGAACCTACCGGAGCCGCCCTGCCGCCGGCAAGGCGCATCTCGACCGGCGTGCGTCCGAAACAAGACCGCCTCCTTCCACCGCTCGGATCGTTTGGCGAAACACAACCAACTCCTCCGCATCGAACAGTTGCTCGGCGAGAAGGTAGTTGATGCCGGCACCAGCGCGCTGCCAAAGGGACGCCAGTGCGTGCCGATGGCGGTCCCGCGGTGCCGTTACTGAGAGGACGACCGCCTTGCCTGCGGCTTGATTCGGACCCGGAGTATGGGTATCTATTGGCCATGACCAACTACCGTGTCACCCTGATTGAACACGCAGACGGGGTTTCCGTCAGTTGCCCGGCGCTCAAGGGCTGCCATTCGCAAGGCCGGACCCGCGAAGAGGCCTTGCGGAACATTCGCGAGGCCATCCAGGAATGGCTCGCCGCGGAAGCGGACGAAGCGAAGCTGTTCAAGGTCAGCGAAGCGGAAGTCATGGTTTGAGGTATGCCGAAACTCCCGGGGGTCCGCCATCAAGACGCTGTCCGCGTCCTGGAAAAACTTGGGTATCGCATCCTGCGGCAAAGCGGGCACATCGGAGGCGATTTCAAAACCTCGTAGCAGCCGACGTGAGGAGGCTCAAACTTCAAGGGAAACAGAGCCTCCTCACGTCGGCTGCTACGGTTTTGAAAGAGGCACATCGTCATGTCCAATGGCGAAACGTGGCTGGTCATTCCCCGGGCGAATCCCATTGATCCGTACACCATGGGCAACATCGCCCGCGACGCAGGATTGACCCCGGACGAGTTCCGCCGGTTGCTGTAGTCCGGCGAAACACAACCAACTCCTCCGCATCGAACAGTTGCTCGGCAAGAACGCCGTCTGCACCAGGACTGAAGCGTCTCGTGGCGGCGCTCCGGCGAGCGCCGCTCACTTCCAGAGTTGCAGGGAGAATGGCGGCGGTCGCCAGACCGCCGCTACGGGTTGGCGTTGCCTGCACCGGCTCACTTCTGCGGCGGCACGCCGGGCGGCGTTTCCGACTCGGCATGAAGGCGGTTGCCGTCGCCATCAAGGAGGACCGGCGTGATGAAGACCACGAGTTGCTTCCGCACTGGCTCCGTCACTTTCATCCCGGACTTCCTCACTTCTCTGGTGGCTTCGATGGGCGATCCGCTCAACACCATCGTCTGGCCGTCCCAGACCACGGCCTTGCACGTGAGCTGTCGATGGCGGAAGAGAGGGACAGGCTTGAGACCCGTCGCGGTCTGGCCGTTCGCCCGCGTCACGCGGATTTTTTCCGGCTTCGTCTGATCATAGCCGAGGAATTCACGAAGGCTGCAGACGACCGACAGGTCAATGCCCTTTCCATCCGCGCGGACATAAGGCACCACGTCCGTCACAGGACCACACTCAAACTTCTCGGTCACCGGCGCGATCGACACTTCGGTTTCGTTCGTTTCAAAGCGGTTCGTGTCCAGCCCGGTCACGACGTGCCGGATGTCCACCACTTTGATTTGGGCTTGGCGTCCGCTGAGCGTGATCACCTCGGGCGCGGACATCAGGTCCACCCCATTGCGTTGCTCCAGCGCGCGGAATACTTGGCGGAACTGCTCCGGCTGGAGAATCCTGACCTGGCTTGCGATGATCGTGTTAGTGGCCGAATTGGTGGCCGATGAAGTCAGGTTGGTCAGCAAAGCGCCGCCCAGATTCCAGTCAAAGCCAGTCGGCTGGTCGGCAGGTTCGGTAACTTCAACCCACTTGATCTTGATGCTGAGTTGCGGCGTCGAATTGGTGGCTGTTTGAATCAGCCGCTCGATGTTCTCCAAATCCTCCGCCGTGGCCCGGACCATCAGCGAGTTCAACCGGTCGTTGTAGAACATGGCTTTGGGCGGAGCCAGATCGACGCCCGCCGCGGCCAGACGTTCGCGGTCCAATCCGACGGGTGCGGTGGTGGCCATCATGCGCCCGGTGTTTCCGTTGGCTTCGCGCACACCGATGCCGTCACGCGATACTTCCGACGTGTTGGCTTTTGCGCCTTCCAGTGACGGCTTCAGAAAGCCACGGCGAAACGTCTCCGCATCCAGCTTGAAGACGCGGGTGTGCAGCGCCGGCGTCTCCTTCTCCTTCGGCGAGATCACTACGGCAACATCCTCGACGCTGTACTTGATGGGGCGGGCCGCGGCCTTGGCAATGACTTCCAAGGCGTCTGCAAGACTGAGGCCCTTCAGCGGGGGCTGAATCTTCACCCGCGTTGCCGCGAAGTCGGCGCTCTGCGCCGGCGCGATCGAGCCGGTGTCAGGATCAAAATCCGTGGTGGGACTGCTGAGAACGAAGTTGATCCCCTTTCCCTCCGGGTCGCGCTGGCGCGCTTCAGTTGACAGGGTCTTGATCACTTCCAGCAGCGGGATGTTTTCGAACTCCAGCGAGTCGAGCTTGATCCGGCGGAGCTTGTCGAGAGTGGTCTGCTGCCACGCGCTGAGGTTGGTTCCGTGGGTGCGCGCGAGCCGGCTGGCCCACGACTTCTCGAGCTTGGTGAGCGTTTGCTTTCTGTCAGCGGCCCGGTGGCCCGCTGGCAACGGCGGTGCGCCACCATCCTCCGCCGGTTCAGCCAACGCCACCAGCGCCCGGCCCGCCACCGATTCTTTCCAGCTTTGCTTCCAATCCGGCGCGATGGCGGCACGCGGTTGGGTCCAGGCGGCGCACGCGATGACGGTAGTCACGAGCGCCGCGGGGCCGACGGTTTTCGCGAGCCAGCGGGAGACGTGCCCCATCGGACGCCAGTCCCGGCCGCTCAATTTCAACAGCCGCTCCACGCGCCGGCCCAAGCCGGAACGGAACCCGCCACCTTCGATGCCCAGCCAGCCCGGCGTGCGCGCGCGCATCAGGCGGCCACCCAGCGCCACGAGGCATTCCGCCAGCGTGTCCGGCCCGTTCTCGATCAGCAGGCTCGCTTCGTCTGCCGCCGCTTCGCTGGCCGCGCGCAGTTCGCGCTGCGCCCACCACACGAGCGGATGCCACCACAACGCTGCCGTGACGGCATCCGCCAGCGCGTGCCACGCGGGATCGTGCGCGGCGAGGTGCGCCAGTTCATGCGCCAGCATTACGTCCTGTTGCGCGGGGGTGAAGTCGCGGGAGAAGTTCGCCGGCAGGCAGACCGTCGGACGCAGGACGCCAAACGCCATCGGCCCCATCACCTTGTCGGTTTGAACGAGGCGCACCGTTCTGCGGAGGCCCATGCGCCGGGCCAGGGCTTGCACGCGCGCCCGCAAGTCTCCTTCGCACGACTGGCGGTGTCGCCGATGGGCCAGGGCCACCGCGCCGCGCGTCAAGCCCGCGCGCAGCAGCAAGGCCGAACTGAGCAACAGCCACAACATGCCCGGCCACCAGACCGGTTGGACCGCTGGTTCTGGCGGAAGCTCAATCGTCGTCGGCGCGTCCAGTTCCCGCACGATCACGGTGGAGAACGACTTCGCCGCGGCGGGCGGCGCGGGCGAGGGAGCGGCAACCGGAAGCGGGGCGGCCAGCTTGCGCTGGAGCGAACCGATCATGGCCCGGCTCGCGCCGGTGAGTTCGCAGCCCAGCAGGACGGCGCAACTCAGCAAGGCAACTTGCCAAAGCAAGCGCCGCGTGACCGCCGAGCGGCAGAGATGTTGCAGGCCAAAGATCGTGAGGACGAGGCCGGCGATTTCCAGAGCCAGGGTGGCTAGAAGACCCTGCCAGGGAGTAGCGAGGAAGTTCATAGGCGGCTGGTGGCGCGAGGAGGCAGCCTCAGTAGAATCTTTCCCCCACCGTGACGATGTCTCCGGCGAAGATTTCAAACAGCTTGGAGTCCTTCTGCTCCGTCATGGCCTTCACGTCGAGCGAGAACACTTGGTTGGTTTCTCCCGACACGCGCGCAACGGTGACCATTTTCAAGTTGCCCATGCGGGTGACTCCGCCGGCCATAGCGATGGCCTGAGCTACGTTGAGGCTTTCGCCTCGGACAACTTCCAGGACGCCCGGACGGTTGACCTGACCCAGCACCGTGAATTTCCACTTGGCCGGGGTTGTCTCCGCCTCGGCCGCGGTACCGGCGGACAGGCCACTCGGCGTCACCGTCTTGCCCCCGAGTGTCACGATAGCGGCTTCCACTACGTCCAAGGCCGCCGCTGGGGCGCGCATCATCAGGAGTTGGGTGCGCGGATTGTAGAACAGCCCGTCGGCGGGCCAAGCCACGCTTAACTTTGCCAGCAGCGGCTGGAAGTCCTCGGCGCTCAGCGATGGCGCCGATTTCGCGGACAGACCAAACGTCTTGCTCAGACCCGAGGCAAAACGGGCCGTGTCCACCTGGAAGACTCGCACGGAAGTCATCACGGCCGGGCCACCCCCCGTGTCGTCTTTCTTCTTTGGCTTCGTTTCCTCAACGTTCTCGGACGCGAGCGAGAGGACCACGGCGTAGTCTTCGATCGTGCAGTGGATGGGCCGTTCCGCCGCTTTGGTGATGGCGTCCAACACGTCGATCAGGCGGACGCGCTTGAGCCGAGGAACGATCTGGACGGCGATACTCTGAAGATCCACCGCCCCCTGTGCCACGACCGGCAGGCCGGTCCCTGGATCGACTTTGGCCGGCGGGTCCGCAGTCCTGGAGCTGAAGAGGAAGTTGACGCCGACCTTCGCCGGGTCGCGTTGGGCCGCCTGGTCGTGCAAGGAACGCACGATTTCGCCAAGCGGCAGGTTGTCGTACATGACTTCATCAAGGACGATGCTCTCCAGTTTGGCTTTCAGGCTTTGCGCGGCGGGGGTTCCGTTGATGGTGAGTGCAGACAAGAAGGCATTTTGCGCTGCGGGCGTCTGTGCCGGCGAGACGATCACGGCGTAATCGGTGACGGTGAAGCCGACAGGCAATTCTGCTGCCTTGGAGAGGACTTTGAGCATGTCGCTCATGCGAATGTTTTTCAGCGGAGGGGAGACTCGAACGGCAATGGCTTTCAGATCGACAGATTCCAAGACCTCTTGCGGCATTCCTGACGCCTGATCGGATGTTGGCCGCAGCGCGGCCATCCGGTGGTAGAGGAAGTTGATGCCGAGTTTTTCAGGATCGCGTTTGACCGATTCATCGACCAGGTTCCTCACCACTTCGCTGAGGGGCAAGTTCTCGTAAAAGACCGTGTCGAGCACGGTGCGCGCGAGTTTGTCCCGGATGGCTTGGGTGCCTGAACTCACTCCTTTCGCCGGCGGCGGGGGGTTGGCAGGTACCGCCGGAGCCGCGGGCGAAACCTCAGCGCCGATGGCCGCAAGCTCATTTCTCTTGGGTGCAGCGAGGATGGGAACAGAATCCGGCGTACCGATTTCTCGCGGGAGAGCGTCGGCGGCCAAAGTCTGAGAGCTGTCCGCGGCGAAGAGCGTGGCCACCGCGAGTGCGGCGGCGGAACGTTGCCAGGATGTTTGGAGGGTTTTCATGATGGTTTCTGGTGGGTGACGAGTTGGTTGGTTGAAGTGGTGAGGAACAGCCCAGGCCGTGCAAAGAACAGCGGTTGCGGCCAGCGCCACTGGCCCAGCGATGCGAACGAGTCTCCACGGAAGCCGGCCCGGCGGATGCCACGGCTGCCCCGTCATGTTCAGCAGCCGCTGCACGCGTTGGCCCAAGCCGGACTTGAAGTGGCGGCCCTCGATGCCGATCCAGCCGGCGGGCTGAGGCGAGGCCGCGAGCCGAGACGCGATCTGTACCAAGCTGTCCGCCAGCGCGTGTTGCCCGTCGTGGACGAGCAGGCACGCTTCGTCCGCGGCGGCTTCGCTGGCGTGAAGGAATTGCCGGCGCGCCCACCACGCCAGCGGATGCCACCACAGCGCCGCCACGACGAGGTCTGCTCCTAAGTGCCAGGCCGGATCGTGCGCGGCGAGATGGGCCAACTCGTGCGCCAGCATGGCGTCCTGTTGCGCGGAGTCGAAGTCGTCCGCGAAGCGCGCCGGCAGGCCGATCGCCGGTCGGAGCACGCCGAAGGCAATCGGGCTGGGGAGTCGTGGCGAGCGCAACAGGTGAATTCGCCGGCGTAAACCCAGTAGCTCGGCCAGCCGGCGCACGCGTGGCTCCAGCGTCGAGTTCCCGCAACGCTCGCAGCGCAGATGAAACGCCGTCAGCAGCAGCCGGCCGAACAGCGCGCGCCCTGCCAGACCGGCGAAACCAAGGAACCAGACCAAGCCAGGCAGCCACTTCACCCAATCGAAATCCAATGCCGGGGTGGCGGAGTTGTCGGCTGTCGACACGGCCAGGGGCGCCGCGGCTGCCGGCGCGGGTGCTGCCCCGGAGCCTCGTTGAGGAACAGGTGGCGCGGGCGACCCGCCCGCCCCGGTCGGCGACCCGACGCCCGGAAAGGGAGTGGTCTTTACAGCGGGATTCGCGTCAGGCGTGGTTGTGGGCGCTCCTCCCGTTCTGTCCGGCGGGTCGCCAGACAGCACAGGCGGGTCGGCTATGCTACCCCTGACCGGTTTTTCAAACAGGCTCTGAGCGGGCACGGCGTCCGATGCAACGAGGCGGTGAACCCAGGTGCTGGCACAGGTGCCGAAACCTCGTCCCACGCCCAGCAGTTCCACCACGACCATCAGTCCCAATCCGAGCACCGCGGCCTGCCAAATCGCGCGCCGCCAGCCGGCGGAGCGAGTCAGCCGCTCTGCTGCTGCCGCGACAGCGACGATGATCACGGCCTGCAGCCCGACGACGAGGAGCCACTGCGGCCAAAGCGTTGGATGGGGGACGTTCACAGCGTCCTCCTCTTCTCCCGGATGAGCCGCTCGAGTTCATTGAGTTCCGCCCGGCTCACGTCCCGGGTGGTGAGGAGATGATTCACCGCTTCGGTCAGGCTGCCTTCGAAGAGCCGGTCCACCAGATGATCAGCCACGCCGCGTGACACGTCCTGGGCCGCGACGAGGGCGCGATAGACGAAGGACCGCCCCTCCTCCCGATGCGCCACCAGCGCGCGCGCCTCCATCTTGCGCAGCATGGTGGCGATGGTGGTGTAGGCGAGTTCCTTGGGGCCGGTCAGCGATTCGAGGACCTGGGCGACGGTGGCTTCGCCTCGCTCCCAGAGGGTCTGCATGATTTTCAACTGAAGGTCCCCGAGGCGGTGAACGCGGGGTGTCTGATCGGTCTTGCTCATAACTACTGGAGTAATATTACCAAGGTAGTAGTTGTGTCAAGCGGTTTTCTGCAAGCACCTCGCCGCAACTTTCCGATTGTCATTTTCCGCCGAGGGTTTAGAACGCCTCCGTTCTTTGAAAGGGCCGCCCGTTCTCCGGGCGGCTGGCAGCCAGGTGACTGGGAACCCCGTGAGAATCGGGGACGGTTGCGCCACTGTGACGGGATACGACCTCCCACGGCCACTGCTGCGCGAAAGCGCGGCGGGAAGGCGGGAGCGAGGCCAAGCCCCAAGTCAGGATACCGGTCTGGCTGCGCTCGTCAGGCCGGGTGCGCCCGGCCAACTTCTCCGCCAAGAGAAGGATGAGGCCAGTCCGTCCCGCCTGTCGCGGGGCAGAATTCGTTGAGTGCCTTCATTCGCCGTCTTGCGGAGGGTGAAGGCTTTTTCGTTCCTGGGGCAAGAGCGTCCCTCGGCGGGCAGGCCCGAAACCCTCCGCGCTGGTCTCTCAATCGCAAACGCAACCCGGCTCCGCGCGTGCCGCGGAGCCAAATTGAAAGATCAGTCATGATGCTACAACTGCGCTCGTTCGCGCCCGCGCTGTCGGGCGCTCTCCTGTCTCTGTCCCTCACCGCCGCCATCGGCGCAACCCTGGAAGAAAACTTCGCCTCCGACCCAGCCGCCCGCGGCTGGGAACGATTCGGCGACCCCGCGGCGTTCCACTGGAACGCCGCCGACCAAGCCCTCGGCGTGACGTGGGACTCCAGCAAGCCGAACAGCTTTTTCCTCCGCCCGCTAGGCACGGTGCTGACGCGCGGCGATGACTTCAGCCTGTCGTTCGATCTGCGTCTGAGCGATTTCCTCGCCGGCGTGGACCCGCAGAAGGTCAGCACGTTCTCCGTCTCAGTCGGCCTGGTGAACCGGGCGGCGGCGACCAACGCGAATTTCCTGCGCGGCACCGGCTTCGACTCGCCCGACTTGGTCGAGTTCAGCTTCTTCCCCGATCCGGGCGGCGCGTGGCAATGGGGGCCGTCGCTCACTGCGGTGCTCATTGACTCGACCGGCGCTCACTGGGGCGAGGGCGGCTTCGCTCCGCTGGCGCTGACGAGCAACGATTGGTACTCGATCACGATGACCTACACGTCCAGCAACTCCACGCTGCGCACCGTGATGGCCAGCAACGGCGTGCCGTTCGGCGCCATGAGCGATACCAAGCTCGGAGCCAGCTTCTTGGACTTCCGCGTCGATCACTTTGCCGTGTGCAGCTACAGCGACGCGGGGCAGTTCCCCGGATTCGAGGGATCGATTCTCGCGCACGGCACGGTGGACAACGTCGTCGTCATCACACCGCCGCCGCCGGTGCAGGCGCTGACCGGCGCGCTGACCAACCAGCAATGGCGCGCCCAGTTCACGAGCCAGACCAATTGGCTGTACACGCTGGAGCGCACGACGAACCTGCAAGCTTGGGCGGCGATCTCGACGGAAGTTGCCGGGACTGGGACCACACAAGTATTCGCCGACACCAATGTTCCGGCGGCTAACGCGTTTTACCGAGTCAACGCCAGGCGTCCATGAAAGCCGTCCACGAAAATCGAGCGACGGAAGGCGCTCCGAGGTTTTGTTTTTGGCTTACGGAGACGATTTCAAAACCTCGGTGGCGTAGCGGCGTCTCGGCAGAGCGCCGCCAATTCTCTCCTTCGACGCAAAAATGGCGGCGCTCTGC
>JACRJZ010000144.1 GCA_016219875.1 Verrucomicrobiota bacterium
ATTTTGAATCACCACGAAACACACGAAACACACGAAAAGGCTGGCCCCATTTCATCATTTTCCATCGCGCGACTCTTGTGCAGGGCCAGCATGACGGTTCCGGTTCTGCTTTCGTGTGTTTCGTGTGTTTCGTGGTGCCCATTTCGGATTTCGGGTTAAATCGCACACTTGCGCAGGGGTGAGATTCCAGATTCGTGGAACCGGACGCGCCCAGTTCCTTGGCAGGCTCATTCCCTAAATCTGCCATCTGCAATCCGCAATCTGCAATCAAGTTGGAGCCTCCTCACGTCGGCTGCTACGGTGTTTTGAAATCGCCTCTGGGTCCAGGCTTTTCGTGTGTTTCGTGTGTTTCGTGGTGATTCAAAATCGGGGTTCAGGTTGAACGGAGCCTCGTGACCTTGGCTTCTACGCGGTTTCAACGACAGTTCCCAGGGCGAACAGTTGTTGTCAGCCCCGGCGACCCGGCATACGTTTTGGCCCAGCAAAGCCAGAATGGGAATCCTGCTGGCACCGATCACATGAACGTTGTTGAGCCAATGGCAGAACTTCGCCGGCGTCGTAGCGTGTCGGCCGCGCGCCGCGCGCTTTCTTTTGCCTTGGGCCGTCGGCCTGGCGGGGCGGTGAAGTTCAAGGTTCAAGGTTCAAAGTTCAAAGTTTTCCGTGGAGGGTCCGTGGTCTGTGGTCTGGCCGGCGCAGTCCAAGGTCCAAGGTCCAAGGTCCAAGGTCCAAAGTCTTCCAGGGATCGTCCGTGGTCCGTGGTCCGTGGTCTGTGGTCTGTGGTCCGTAGTCCTGCGGTCTTTTTGGCCTTTTCCCTGGCCGTATCGGCGCAAGGACTGCCCTTGCTCACCAACCTCAGCCAAGTGCGCGCGCTCAAAGGCCCAACGGCCCAGTTCGGGCATCCCGTGCAGGCGCGCGGCGTGGTGACCTACGTGGATCCCAGCGGCTCGCTGGTGTTCATGCAGGACGCCACGGATGGCTCGTTCATCGGCTACTCCAACCGGACGGTGGCGGTGGCGGCGGGCGACTTGGTGGAGATCCACGGGCAAAGCGATCCTGGGAGTTTCAACCCCTGCATTTCCTTTGGCAGCCTGACGGTGGTTGGACGCGGGCCGTTTCCCGCGCCGCGCACGGCCCCCATCGAATCGCTGAACACCGGCGGCGATGACAGCCGGTGGGTCCGGATCGAAGGCGTGCTGCGCAAAGCCACGTCCTGGAATGACCGCACGGAATTGGAGGTCATGATCGGGGGCTACCGCTTGCCGGCCACGGTGGCGGAACCGCCGCGTCCCGACTCCGATCCCGCCGACCGGCTCGGCTCGGTGGTCCGGCTCGAGGGCGTGTGCGGGGTGGTGTTCCGTCAGGACCGGACGCTGGCGGGCGCGCAGTTGTTCGTGCCGTACTGGACGAACGTGGTGGAACGGCAACCCCGCCCAAAACAGCTCGCGCTCACGCCGCTGGCCGCGTTTCGCACGCCCGAACCGGCCCGGCCACCGCCGCGTCAAGTGCGCGTGCGCGGACGCTTGGTGGCGCAGACGGAAGGCTTGCTCACGCTGCGCGACGGGACGGAGTGGCTTCGCGTCCACACGGCCCAACCCTCGCTGGCGCGCACCAACGAGTGGATCGAGGCCGTCGGCTTTCCGTTTGCGGCGGGCGGCGCGAGCGAGTTGGAGGACTCCACGTTTCACATCCTGGCGCCGGACCTGGCGCAGTTCGATCGCGGCTGGGCCGACTCCTCCAATCCAGCAGAGGTGAACGATTTCTTCCCCGTCCTCACCCAAGGGCGGAAGGTCTTGAACCTCTCTGAAGCGGAAGCGCGGCGCGGGCAGCCGGTGCGGTTTCGCGGCGTCGTCACCTACGCCAACGCCGCGCAGCGCCTGCTTTTCGTGCAAGGCCCGCGCACGGGACTGGCCGTGGAACCGGCCGATCCGGCGCAGTTCAACCTCGCTCCCGGCCAGGCCGT
The DNA here is from genome assembly GCA_016219875.1 of Verrucomicrobiota bacterium. Lineage (GTDB taxonomy): Bacteria > Verrucomicrobiota > Verrucomicrobiia > Limisphaerales > JACRJZ01 > JACRJZ01. The sequence goes on from JACRJZ010000144.1 coordinate 1,961, forward strand.
GGAGGTGGACGGCTTCAGCGGGCCGGGCCGGTTCGCGCCCAACGTGGTGCGCGCGCGCCTGGCCGCACGGGACGCCCGCGCCGCCTGGCCCGAACCGCGGCTCGTGACGATGGATGAGTTGCGCACCGGCCGTGATGATGGGCAGTGGGTGCAAATCCAGGGCGTGGTGCGCGGGGTGACACCACTCGACACCCACCTGGCCTTGGCGATCCGGTCGGGCGACGGTCAATTCCGCGCTCTCGTGCCCGGCCTCAGCAATCAGCCGTCGCCTCTTTCGCTCGTGGATGCGCGCGTGCAACTCCGCGGGGTGGCCAGTGTCCTGGCTACCGCGCGCCGGCAGATGACCGGAGTAGAATTGTACCTGCCCGACCTGGGCCACGTGGTGATCCAAGATCCCGGGGCGGGAGATCCTTTTGCCCTCCAGCCCAAAGCGGTGCGGCAACTTTTCCAGTTCGATCCAGTGAGAGACTCTGGCCGCTTGGTCAAGGTGCGCGGCGTGGTCACCGCGAACTGGCAGCGCAAGCTCCTCTTCCTCCGCGACGGCGAGGACGCTCTGTTGGTGCGCCCAGCCGGCGCGCTCAAGAATTTCACCTCAGGCCAGGTCGTGGAGGCCGTCGGCTGGCCGGAAGGCAACGCCCGCGCGCCGGTCCTCGACGGCGCCCTCTGTCGTGAAGTGGGTCGGGCCGAAGCGCCGCAGCCCAGAACGATCCTCGCGACGGAACTGGTCGAGGCCCCGCCGCACGGCGAACTGGTGCAACTGGAAGCCCGGTTGCTGAACGTGGCGCGGGGCGGAGAAAGCGTCCAGTTCCAGCTCCGTGAAGGTCCCGCCCATTTCGTGGCGTTCTTGGACACCCAGGAAGCCGGGACGGGGCTGGACCGCACCGAGCGGGGCGCCCGCCTCCGCTTGACCGGCGTGTGCCTGGCACGGGCAGATGCCGACGGCTCACCCAGGACGGTGCTGCTCTATCTGCGGTCGCGCGAGGACGCAGTCGTGCTGGACCGTCCGCCTTGGTGGAAGTCCGAACGGATGCTCAAGCTTCTCTCGACCATCGGGGCGTTGACGTTGGGCGCGCTGGCCACGTGGTTGTTTTGGCGGCGGCGCAGCGCGCGGCAAACCCAATTGATCCGCCAGCAGCAACGGGAACTGGCGTTCTCGAACCTGGGCCACGACCTCAGCCGCGCCGCCAGCCCGCGGGAAGCCGGGAGCATCATTGTGAAGGTGGCCAAGGAAATCCTGGGGTGGGACGCCTGCCATCTGAGTTTGGCGACCGCGGACCCGGAACGCGCGCTGGTCTTGGTCGAGATGGACACGATTGGGGGAAAGGTGGTGGAAACCGAATCGGGAACGGAGATTCCCATGTCGCCCTCGGCCAGCGCGGTGATGCGCGAGGGGCCGCGGCTGATCTTACGCGAAGCCGGCGAGGCGCCGACCCTGGACCTGGCGCCGTTCGGGGAGAAGAGCCAACGCTCGGCGTCGCTGATGTTCGTGCCGATTCCCTGCGATGGCAAAGCCATCGGCCTGTTCAGCATCCAGAGTTATCGGCGGCACGCCTACACGCCGGAGGACTTGAAGCGGCTGCTGGCCCTGGCGGAGCATTGCGGCGGCGCGCTGGCCCGCCTCCGCGCCCAGGAGGTGTTGCGCCAGTCCAACGAACAATTGGAGCAGCGCGTCCAGGAGAGGACCGCGGAGTTGTCGGCCGCCCACGCCGGCCTCGAGCGCCGGGTGGCGGAACGCACGGCGGAACTCTCGCGCGCCAACGAGCAACTGCACCAAGCGGTGGAGGCCCTGCAAAACGTCCAGAGCGAGGTGGAAGAGCTCGCCAACTTCACGCGCTTCAACCCCAACCCCGTCCTGGAATTCGCCGCCGACGGGCGCCTGACCTACTTCAACGACGCGGCCGAGCGCATGGCCCGCTCTCTGAACAAGCAGCATCCCTCGGAGATCTTGCCCGACCGCACTCCGGAGATCGTCGCCCACTGTCTGGCCAGCGGGCAGAGCCGGGTGCGGCTGGAAACCACCATCGCGGAGCGGACGCTTTCCTGGTCGTTCTTCCCGATTCTGCCCAGCCGCGTGGTCCACTGCTACGCCGGCGACATCACCGAACGGCTGCATCTCGAAGCCCAGCTCCGCCAAGCGTTGAAGATGGAGAGCATCGGACGGCTGGCCGGCGGCGTGGCGCATGACTTCAACAATCTTCTCACGGTGATCCAAGGCCACGCCGGGTTGCTCATGGACTCGGCGAAAGGCAACGGCCCCAGCTTGGACTCCGCCCGGGAGATCGCGCGGGCCTCGGAGCGCGCGGCCAACCTCACGCGCCAGCTTCTCACCTTCAGCCGCAAGCAGCCCATGCGGATCGCCTTCGTGGATTTGAACGATCTGCTCGGCGGCGTCAGCGGCATGTTGGGCCGGCTCATTGGCGAGGACATCCTGGTCCAGGTCGAGTTCTCCTCCCAGCCGGCCGGCGTCATGGCGGACGCGGGCATGGTCGAGCAGATCATCCTGAACCTGGCCGTGAACGCGCGCGACGCCATGCCTTCCGGCGGCAAACTCAGCCTGGGCCTGAGCGTGGTCACGCTCGACCGCGCCGCCTTGACGCAGCATCCGCAGGGGCGGCCCGGGCCGTTCACGTGCCTGCGGATGACCGACACCGGCAGCGGCATGGATGCGGACACGCTCAGCCACATTTTCGAGCCGTTCTTCACTACGAAGGACGTGGGCAAGGGCACCGGCCTGGGACTGGCCACCGTGTATGGCATCGTGCAACAGCACGCGGGCTGGGTGGAGGTGCAGAGCGAACTGGGCCGCGGGTCCACGTTCCGCGTGTATCTGCCCACGGCCCCGGCTCCCAAGCTCAAGGCGCCACCCGCCGAAGGGTCGCCGTCACGGCGCGGCGGAAGCGAGACCATCTTGGTGGTCGAGGACGAAATGGCGGTGCGCGAACTCGCCGCCCACGTCTTGCGCAACTACGGCTATGAAGTCTTGCTGGCGGACTCCGGCTTGTCCGCGCTCAAGGTCTGGGCGGCAGAGAAGAACAAGATCGATCTCCTCGTCACGGACATAGTGATGCCCCACGGACTGTCGGGTCTGGAGATCGCCGAACGCATGAAGAAAGACAAGCCGGACCTCAGGATCGTCCTGAGCACCGGCTACAGCATGGATGTCGAGATCGAAGCCTCGCCGCTCTATGCCACCGCGCGCATCCTCAACAAGCCGTATCCCATCGAGACGCTGGCGCAGACGGTGCGCGAGTGTTTGGACGAGGAAGGGGAGGGGGAAGCGATGTAGGGATGAAGGGTTGAAGCGTTAAGGGGTTGAAGAGTTGAAGAGGTTTCACGAGATGGCTTTCGCCCAATGCTGGAGCCTCTTCGACTCTTCAACCCTTTAACGCTTCAACCCACCTAGCTCACACCAGCATCGGCAGTTGCAGGCGGATGTCGTCACGAAGCATCAGCCGCAAGTTCTCCCACTGCGCCTGGTTCATTTCGTAGAACGCCTGGAGATACAGCGTCGCCACTTCCTGCGGATGCTTGGCGAGCAGGTTGTCCACCGCGGCGTTGAGGGCGGCGTCATCGACCGTCTTCGGCAGGTCTTCCACCACGCCTTTGTCGTGCGTGATCTTCAGCGCATCGAGGAAATCCCCGAGCATCGCCGTCTGGTTCTTGAGCAGCCAGCCGCCGATGACGTTGCTGGCGACGAGGTTCATGTCGGCATGGCCCAGCGCGGTGGCGATGCGCTGGTTGCGGTCGGCGCGCGGCTGGCGTTCGAGAAAGACCGGACGCACCTTGAGCGCCTGGGCAGCGGAGGCCAGCGCCGTCTTGTAGAGGTCTTTCTGGTCGCGATGCAGGTCTTCGAGGATCTTCCCGGCCAGGTCGCGGGTCAACGCGCCGAACATCTGGTAAGCCTTCATGGTCGTGGAGGAAGCGGGTCAAACGGGCCGTCCACGCCGACGCCACACCGCCGCGGTGCGCACCGGCGAAACTGGTTTTGCCCAAGGTCGTTCATGTCAAATGCGCGGAGATGAAACGGGAACTGGACGGGCTTTGGCAATGAATTATTTGGGCGGGGAGAACTACTTCGCCCGCGGCTCCACGCCCAGCAGATGGCGGACAAAGAAATCCGCACGCCGCCGGCTGGCGTAGGTTCCTTCCGCCGCTCCGTGGCCGGTGCCGGTCATCACGAGGAGATCGAAATCCTTGTTCGCCTTTTCCAGCGCGTTGACGACTTGCATCGTGGAGGCGGGATCGACGTTGCGGTCCATCTCGCCGACCACCAGCATCAGCTTGCCCTGAAGCCGGTGCGCGTGGGTCACGTTGGAGTTGTCTGCGTATTCCGGGCCGACCGGCCAGCCCATCCACTGCTCGTTCCACCAGACCTTGTCCATGCGGTTGTCGTGACAGCCACAGTCGGCCACGCCCGCCTTGTAGAAGTCGCCGTGGAAGAGGAGGCCGCCCAGCGCGTTCTGTCCGCCAGCCGAGCCGCCGTAGAGGCCGACGCGCGTGAGGTCCATGCCAGGGTACTTCGCGGCGGCGGCCTTGAGCCACGCGATCCGGTCGGGGAACCCGGCATCCTTGAGGTTCTTCCAGCAAACATCGTGAAAGGCTTTCGAGCGCTGGCTCGTGCCCATGCCGTCAATCTGGACGACGATGAAGCCCAACTCCGCCAACTCCTGCTGCCGGTAATGGGAGCGAAACGACTTCGGGACGAACGCGCTTTGCGGGCCGGCGTAGATGTTCTCGATGACAGAATACTTCTTCGCCGGATCGAAGTTCGTCGGCCGCCAGATCACGCCGTAGATGTCGGTCCTGCCATCGCGGCCTTTGGCGACGAAGCGCTCCGGGACTTTCCAGCCGGTCTTGAGCAACTCGGTCCAGTCGGCACGCTCAAGCTCGCAAACCCGCTGGCCGTCGGCGACGCGGCGAAGTTCATGCACGGGCGGCTGATCAACACGCGAGGCAGAGTCGATGAGGAACTGGCGGTCGGGCGAGTACTCGACGGTGTGCGTGCCGTCCGTCTCGGTCAGAATCGTCAGGCCGGTGCCGTCGAAGTTCACGCGGCAGAAATGGACGAGGTAAGGGTCTTGTCCCGCGCGAAGGCCGCCGGCGCGGAACCAAATCTGCCGGGCCTTGGCATCGACTTGATCGACGTTGCGCACGACCCATTCGCCTTTGGTGATCGGGTTCTTCACGCGGCCCGTCTCGGCGTCGTAAAGGTAGAGATGGTTCCAGCCGTCGCGCTCGGACATCCAGACGATCTCCTTCGTGTCGTCGAGATGCTGGCAAAAGAATTTGCCGGAGTAGTCGATGAAGGTCTGGCTCGTCTCCTCGACGAGCGCGCGGGCTTCGCCGGTCTGCGCGTCCACGACCATGACGCGTAAGACCTGGTGGCCGCGCTGATTGAAGAGGAACGTGAATCGCTTGGAGTCCGGCGCCCAGCGCAGGTCGGTAATGCTCCACGGATTGGCGAACAGGTCGTCCTTGATCGGAGTCTCTTTGCGCGTGGCGGTGTCGAACAGGTGCGGCTTGGAAACGGCGATGCGGTCGCCGGGCTTGTCGTAGTCGTAGGACTGAAGCTTCGGCTGCACTTGGTCCTTGGGCGAGGACTCGATGAAATAGACCTTGCGGCCCTCGCCCTTGCGGGTGCGCATGACCACGAGTTTCGTGCCGTCGGGCGACCAGCGGAAACGGTCGGCGTAGGCGTCGTCCGCCGTGCCGTCCTTGCTCAAGGCGAACTCCTCTCCCGTCTGCGTGTCGCGGAGGTGGACGTTGTGGTCCTTGATCGACGCGGAGAAACGGCGGCTGGCAGCGTCCTCACGGCGACTTGGCCGCGGCCGCTCCGGCTGGCCCTCTTTCAGTTGTTGCTCCGCACCGACAAGTGCCTCACCGCCGCCTTCCGCGGCTTCGAAGACGCCGAGCGTCTTGCCGGCACTGTCCGTGACCAACCAGACGTGGCCGGCAAACGTGTGCTGTTCGTAACGGTTGCCGGGTTTGATGGAGGCGTAGCGGCGGCGCTCGCCATCCTCGCTGATCCAATAGGCGGTGGCCTCCTCCTTGGTTTGGTTCACGAAGGTGATCGCGGTGTCGTCGCCGGTGCGCCGGCTGGGGCGAATCCGTGTGTCCGCCTTGAGCGCATTGCCGGCTTCCACCGCGCGGTTGGTTTCCGCGAGGGCATAGCTGCGGAGATCGCACGCCCACCACTTGCCGCTGACCGAGAGCAGAAGCGTGAAGTCATTCGCGCCGGCGTCGATCTTGTCCACGGGCAGGCGGTCGGCGCTGACCGGCTTGTCGGTGGCCTTGCCGAGGGACGACGCGAGCCGCGCGTGGTCGAAAGCCGGTTTGCGCTCGCCCCTCTCCGCATCCACGAGCACGAACTCCCGCGCGCCGCCAGCGAGGTCGTTGCGATACCAGAAGCGTTTGTTGCCCGGCAGCCAGTGGGCCTTGAGGGTTTGCTTGAAGACCTTGTTCGCCGTGAGATCACGGAGTTGGGCGGCACGCTCGTAGTCGGCGCGGGTGCCTTGAGCGCCAGCGAAGCCCAGCGAGCCAAGCCAGAGGGCGAACACGAAAACAAATCTGCGGTGCAACATGCCGGCAGTATGCCAATCGGCCCCATTGACGGAAGAGGAAAGGCGCGGGACGACCCTTCCAGCAAGGCTGCCTCAAGCTCGGTTCGGGAGCACTCGCAGCGCAGACTTTCCCGTCTGCCGTGAGCTTCGTGCAAAACTGTAGCAGCAGACGTGAGGTGGCTCCGTTTTCATTGAAATTTGAGCCTTCTCACGTCGGCTGCTACGGGGTTCTGCAATTGCCTCCCGTAGCGCCGGTTTTCCCACCGGCGAGCGTTGGAAGAGGCCAGCCGGCTGGAAGTTTCACGGCCTTGCCGACTGCAAGTCGGCGCTACGGCAGGTTGAAAACCTGCGCTACCCAGTGCGCCGGGCGCGAGCGGACGCCTTTCCGTCTCAGCGCGAAAGGTCCGCCTGCTTCAGCACGCGGAATTGATGGCGCTTCAGAATCTGTTCCGCGATCTCGTTGTCTTCCAGGCTCAGCGCCAGGAGGGATTTGCCGCGGGGATGAGGGATGAACGAGTAGAGGTAGTTGATGTTGAGTTCGGCCTCCAGGAACGCGGCCATCATGCGGCTCACGTCCGTGGTGTAATCGAATTCCACGACGACCAGCTCGCTCTCGGTGAACGGGAACCCGTGTTGAAGCAACAGCCCGCGCGCTTGCTCCGGGTCGTCCACCACCAGCCGGATGATCGCGCTGTCGGTGGTGTCCAGGACCGTGAACCCGAGCACGTGGACCTTCTGCCGCTCCAGCGAGCTGAAGACATCGTAGAGCCGGCCCATGCGGTTGGCGGTGAAGATGGAAAACTGCCGGACGTTCTCCGCCGTCCTTTCCCGAGTCGTTTCCGTCGTCATGCCGAAAGATAGGGCAAAACCAGCGCCCGGAAAGCGGAAGAATTCCTCCGCAGACCCACCACGCCAATTCAGGGTGGAACGCCAATTGGATTCTGAAGAGCCTCTATCAAAACCGTAGCCGCCGACGTGAGGAGGCTCACATCGATTGCAGATTGCAGATTGCAGATTGGAAATGGAGCCTCCTCACGTCGGCGGCTACGGAGTTTTGCAGTCCCCTCTGAGGCGGCTTCCTTCCAAGCTGCGCTCCGCCCTGAATCCGCGAGGCCTCGTCGGCGGGGCCATTTGCCTTTCTCCGACGCGCGCCTAGATTCTTCACGGTCTGCAACGGCGTGCAATGAAATCGACGTTTCCAGCCTTGAAGCGACAGCCCGCGGCGTGGGGGAAGAAACGTGTAACCTCGAAGCGACCTCTCGAATCGCGGGCGGAAAGGAATCCATGCTGAATCTCACTCCCACCAAGACGTGGCTGCATTCTCACGCTGACGTCATGCTGGACTTGGTGCGCCTCTACTTGGGCTGCGCCCTGTTCTTCAAAGGCGTCTTCTTCATGTCCAACCACGCCGACTTGCTCAAGCTGATCGCAGACTCTGGCCCGTGGTGGTTCGCCCCGGCGGCCATCGCGCATTACGTCATCCCGGTCCATCTGGTGGGCGGGGCGATGCTCGCGCTGGGGCTGCTGACGCGCGTGGCGGCGCTGGTGCAACTTCCCGTGCTCGTCGGAGCGACGTTCTTCGTGACGCTGCCGAAGCTCAGCCTCTGGAACCTCGAGCCGCGGGAGAACTTCGAGCTTTCGGCGCTGGTGTTGTTCCTGACCTGCCTCGTCTTCCTGCACGGCGCGGGCCGGTTCTCCGTGGACGCTCTCCTGGAGAAAGAGAGCCAGCGCGAATCCGAAAGCCTGCCGCATGCGGTGTGAGGAGGTGAAAGGGGTTCAAGCGTTGAAGGGTTGAAGAGTCGAAGAGGCTCCATCATTGGGCGAAAGCCATCTCGTGAAACCTCTTCACCTCTTCAACCTTTCAACCCTTCAACGCTTGAACCCCCCTTCCACTTTGCCGGCGTGAGCAACGCAGCGCCTACTGGATCGGCGGCGCGCTGAGATCGACCGGCTCCGGCGGCGTCGGCGGTTCCACCATGAAGTCCTGCGGCTGCAACGTGCCCAGCCAGGCGGCCCCGTTCTTCTTGTAGAGATTGAAGGCCGGCTCACCCAGGAGCCGGGCCACCTTGGCCTCCGCCTCCTGCACCAGGCGATTGAAGGTCTGCTGCCTTTGCTCCAGCGTGGCGGCGACGTCCGAGAGCAGCCGCCGTCGCTCTTCGTCGAGCGCGCGCTGGAGTTCATAGACTTTGTTCGCCGGCTCGCGGCCCAGGTTGAACCGGTCCGTGATCTGCGCCAGCGTCCAGTAGTCATTGTCCCGGGACCGCTCGTACTCCTTGAAGCGCGCCTCGCCGAGCGCGTGCCGCATCTCCTCGCGGAGTTGCTCCTGCGCCTGGGCGTAGTCGCGGGCCTTTTGGCTGTCGCTCGGATCAAAGTCCAGGCCGAAGCGGTCGTCGAACTCCTTCTGCAAGCGGAACAGTTTGCGGAACTCCTCCTCCGTCGCGCCAAAAAGGTCCAGGCTGGCGCGGAGATTGTTGGCCGTGTCGGAATTGCGGAGGTTGAACTCCTCCAACTCCTCCGGCGTGAGCAGGCCGGCGATTTCCGCTTGCCGCTGCTCTTGCAGCAACTTGAGTTGGGCCGAGTCCTCCTCGGTCATCAGGCCGCGGGTCTTCGCGATCAAATCCTGTTCCTGCTCCTCGAAGCGCGTGATCAGATCGGAGAGCAACGCGCGCTTGGGCGCCGGAAGGAAGCCGTACATCCGCTCCTCCCAGTCGTTCTGTCCGAGGATTCGCGCTTGCTCGTGCTCGTAGTCGAGGCCGAGCAATTCCCTCAGCAACGCCTTCTCCTCGCGGTCGAGATCGCGGAGCTTGCGCTGGAGGTCCAGGTCCGAGCCGCCCGCGGAGTCCGCGTCGTCGTTGCTTACCCAGAACTTGAGTTGCCGTTGGGCGGGGCGCAGCGTGGCGCGCTTGGCGGCGTAGAGCCGGCCCACGTCGGCCACAATGATCTCGCGGATGGTTTCTTCCGGGCACCGCACGGCGCGCAAGTTCGCGATGTAAGTGAAGTAGTTCGTGGATTCCAGGTTGCTCCAGTCCAGTTGGCTGGCGGCGACAGGATTGGTGATGACCAAGCTGCGCAGCGCCACGCGCGGCGCCGTGTTGCTGGAAAGGTGCAGCAGCGCGGCCTCGGACGGCCAAGGCCCCGCCCGTTGGCGCAAGAGCCGCGCCTGGTGCGCTGCCAAGCCCGCCAAGCCCACCACTGCCAGCAACAGAATCACGTTGAACGGACTCGTTTTCATTTCAGGGCCGCCCTCTCATACCACGAAAGGCCGGGCGCGGCATCACCCCGTTTTCTACCGGGGCGCCCCGCGCTGGAAACACTTCAGCCATCCGAGCATCATCGCGTCGGGGATGGTCTTCGAGGCCCGGCACTCGTCCAGGGTCTTGCCCCAGTAGAAGCCGATCCAGCCCGACGCCATCGGCCGGGAGCGGTCGAGGAACACGGCGAACTCCTCGGCTGAACATTTGAGCGGAAAGGTTTCCTCGATCACCACCGGCTTGCCCACGTTGAAGCCGCGCAGTGTGTCCAAGTCCGCCGCCAGCTTCGATGTCTCCGGATAGAGATGCACGCTGAGGAAATCCAAATCCGCCGCGACCGCGCTGGGAACGAAGCCCGACGACAGCCCAGGGCGATCCAGGCTCCAGGACACCAGTCCGACCGTGATCAGATGACGCGGGTCCTCCTTGCGGATCGCGCCGGCCAGACGCTGGACCCACTCTCGCGCCAGCGCGGGCCGCACGCGTCCGCGCCGCTCCAGCGCGATCCACTGGACGAAATGCTTGCCGGCGAACGCGGGGCCGAGCCAGTTCGTGCCCTTGCCTCCGCCGGCGGGCGCAACCGGCTCGTTCATCAAGTCGTAACAGAAGACCGCCGGACTCGACTTGCACTCCCGCGCGACGGCTTCCCAGAACTTCGCCTGCACCGCCCAGCGCCGATCTTCGGGCAGGGCGTCGTACCAGGCCGGAACATCTTTCGCGTGGTAACAGCCGAGGCCGGTGAGATCGAGGTAGAGCGCCAACCGTTCCGCCACTTGCAGCAGCCGCGCGAGTTGCCGCAGCGCGTCTCGGTCAGGCTCCTGCTCGCTCCGCATGAAGCGGTTCAACTGCAGGTGGACTCGCACCACGTTCGCGCCCAGTTCCTTCATCTCGCGGAAGTCCTCCTCCACCTTCGCCCACTCCAGCCGCCAATAATCTTCGATCAGCCGCCCCGCTTCGTCGTGGTCGTAATTGAATCCCCACGGCGTGAACCGCTCGCCCGATGGCGTGAGAACGAAACCAGTCCGGTCCTGCGACACTTCCACCCATTGCGGGCTGGACGCCGCTTGAACGGGACTGGCCAGCACGAAGCCGGCGACCATCAGCAGTGCGCGCGCGAATTTCACCGGCAAGGGCCTCAGAACTCCTGAGCCGTGGAATTGGCTTGGGCCTCCCGGTGAGGGCACCGGGCCTACAAGCGACGTCGCGGCTGTAGGCCGGGTCCCCTGACCCGGCGTCCCACGATCCACCCCGATTCCATGAGCCTGTGCCATCTCCCCTGCCGGATCAGGAAGTCTGGGCCTGGAAGCCTGTTCAGCGACCGCTGGTCTTGGAGCGTTGGGTTTCATGTGACGATGCAGGCTCAGCCGCCCTTCTCCGCTTTCCTCCACCCGCGCTCGCGCTGCTGCGATTCCGCCCGGAGCAACACTTCCGCGGACCAGCCTTTGCTCTGCGCAAACGCGGCTAAGTCGAACAGCGCCTTGGCCACTTGCGCCTTCGTCCGGGCCGGCGGGCTCGCCGCGTCGAACAGGCCGGCCTTGCGGGCTTTCTTCGTCAGCTTCTCGGCGCGCAGCAACGCCGGCAGGTGCTTCGGAATGCCGTCCAGCGCGGACGGACGCTCGTGCCGCGTGCCTTTCTTCTCGGCGCGCTTGATCTTGTCCCACTGCGCCCAGACCGCATCGACGTCCTTGACCTTGGCGTCGCCGAAAACGTGCGGGTGGCGGCGGATCAACTTCTCGACGATGTGCCGCGCCACTTGCTCGAAGTCGAACGCCCCACGCTCCCTCGCGAGCTGGCAATGGAAGACCACCTGGAGCAGCAAGTCTCCCAGTTCCTCCATCATCTCGTGGTCGTCTCCGGCCTCGATGGCGTCGATCAATTCATAGACCTCCTCGACCGCGTGGAAGCGCAGCGTCCGGTGGTCCTGCTCGCGGTCCCACGGGCAGCCGTCCGGCGCGCGCAAGCGGGCCATGATGGCGAGCAGGTCGTCGAGGGCGCGTTGTTGGTGCTTCTTCATGTGACTCACGTTGCGTGTTTCGGGGAGGGTGGAAGGGTTGAAGAGCTGAAGCGTTGAAGAGGATTCATCCCGATCGCCGAAGTTGAATCGCCGCAAAGAACCCAAAGACCACAAAAGCAAAGAGCTTCAGGCCGCAGGAGGCTGATTCCGTTTTCATACGCCGCCGCTTTGGGCAACTCCGTTGTCCCTCTTTGCGTTTCCTTGAGTTCTTTGTGGCCAATTTCGGTTTTCAGGTTCATGTGACAACTTCAGCCCATTGCCGGAGCCTCTTTAACGCTTCAACCCTTTAACTCTTCATCGCTTCGTCTTTTCATCTCTTCAACCCGGTCCTCTCACAAAATCACCAAGTTGTCCCGATGCACCACTTCGTCGCGCGATTGCAGCCGCGCCTGCAATTCCGCGGCGCTGAAGCCGGCCAGCCCGCGCGCGAACTCCCCGCCGTCTTCGTCGCAAATGCTGACCACGTCGCCGACGCCGAACTCGCCTTCGCATCGCACCACGCCGGGCGGCAACAGGCTCCGCCCGCGCGACACCAACGCTTCCTTCGCGCCGGCATCGACGCAGACCTTGCCTTTGGCGTGATGGAAAAAAGCGATCCAGCGTTTGTGCCCGCGAAGCTGGCCGAGCTGAGGCACGAACAGCGTGCCTTCCTCCGCGCCGGCCAAGATCTGCGCCAGCACGTTCTTCTTCCGGCCCGACGCGATGACGAGCGGGATGCCCGACCGCACCGTGATCCGCGCCGCGGCGATCTTCGACTTCATGCCGCCGACGGCCGTGGCGCTGTCCGTGCCGCCGGCCATGCCTTCGAGCGTCTTGTCGATCACGGCCACGGACGCCAGCGTGCGCGCGTGCGGCTTGCCGAAGTGCTCGATCACGCCATCGACCGTCGTGAGGATGACCAGCAAGTCCGCCGGCAGGAGCGCGGCCACCAGCGCGGAGAGCTTGTCGTTGTCGCCGAACTTCAACTCGGTGATGGAGACGGCGTCGTTCTCGTTGATGATCGGGACCACGCCGCGCTTGAGCAGCGTGAGCAGCGTGTTGCGGGCGTTCCGGTGGCGCTCCTTGTCCTGAAGATCGTCGTGCGTGACGAGCACCTGCGCGACGTGCAGGCCGAACTCGCTGAAGAGCTTCTCGTAGATCGTCATCAGCCGCGACTGGCCGACGGCCGCGCAAGCCTGCTGCTCGCAAGTTTCGGCGGGGCGCTTCTCATAGCCGAGCACGCCCATGCCCGCGCCCACGGCCCCGGAGGTCACGAGCACGATCTCGCGTCCGGCCTGGCGGAGCGCGGCAAACTGCGCCACCAATTGCCCCATCTGCGCCGGGTCGGGCTGCTTGCCGCCGTCCGTGAGGACGCCGGTGCCCAGCTTGACCACCAGGCGGCGGACATCTTTCAACAACTCGGTTCGCACGGCGGAGTTGGTACCAGACGCGCCGCGGAGTGTCGAGGCGCAAGCAGGGCGGGCGAACGGGAATCGTGAATTGGAAGGTGGCGCCTGCTGCACGCGGCTTGCTCACGGGCGAAGCGACGGGAAGCTGGTTCCTCACGCCGTGCTGGTGGACGGATGGGACAGCGCGGGCCGAATGAACCGTTGCCCTCACCTCAACCCTCTCCCATCCGATGGGAGAGGGAGGACCAAGTCACGCGGGGTGACGAGGCAGGCGCTGGCGGTCGTCGAGGGCGTGCCGCGTGTTCCCTCTCCCGTCGGACGGGGTATGTGTCTAGCGTCGTAGCGGGCTTTCCAGCCTGCCGTATCGCCGACTTGCAGTCGGCAGGGCGTGGCCAGTTCAGAAACACGCCGAGTTCATACCCGCCTTCGCCCGGCAACGTCCCGCAGGTTGAAAACCTGCGATACGGCAGGCTGAAAAGCCCGCGCTACGCTGAACACATACCGGACAGGAGAGGCTCAGGGTGAGGGCGCATTCGCGTCGTTTTGAACACAATCCGGTACGAGTTTTCGTCGGCTCCGAAGGCGCTACGGTTTCTCCGGCACTTTGATCTCTTTCCCGCTGCGCGCGCCGTGCTTGAGCAGCAGCTCGACGATCTCCCGGTAAGCCTCTGCATTCGCTGAAGCGGGGTTGTCAGCGCCCGGCTTGATCAGGTCGAGGACCGTTCTGCCTTTCTGGTCCACATGATTGACATCGGCCTTGTGGTCGAGCAGCAACTGGACAAGCGATTTGTTGAGCTTGCCTGCCGCCCGGAACAACGGAGTCATTCCATCCCCACGGTCAGTTGCTTTTGGGTTCGCCCCGGCCTTGAGCAACGCTTCGCAAATGCTGACATCGCCTGCTTCCACGGCGCGCGTAAGCGGAGTGTAACCTTGACGGTCTCGTATCTCGGTGTCTGGCGAGTGCGCCAGGACGGCTTGCACGAATGGCAGTGACCTGGAAAACACCGCATAGTGCAAGGGCGAGTATCCGTCGGATGACTTGACGTTGACTTTGGCGCCTGCAGCCAGCAGCGCCTTCACCGTCCCAAGTTGGTTGGCGGCACTGGCCAACAGGACCGGAGCGCAGCCTACAATGTTGAACAGGTATGTACCGAACGAGCCGATATAGTTTGGCGGCCGTGCTCCGTCCAGTGATAGTGAAACAGAGATCGCGTTCGCCTCTTGAGGGTAAAAAGGATCATTCGGATCTGCGCCAGCCTTCGCCAGCGCCGCAACAATCTCTGGCTTCTCCCGTGTAACGACAGTCGGTTGGTTGGCGGGACCAGTGGCGATCCGCATCAGTAACGCCTGTAGTACAGTGAAACCGCGCGAGTTCCTTTTCGCCAAGTCCGGCTTGTGACTGAGCAGAAGCTGTAGTGTGTCCAGGCGAACCGTCGGGATGACTTCGTGCAACAGCGAGCCTTTGGCCGTATAGCCGACGTTCACGTCCGCGCCGTGTTTGAGGAGAAGTTCGACGACGGAGTTCTCTGCTGACCGGACGGCGACACCGAGTGGCGTTTCATCGTTGTCATCGGTGGCATTCACCTCCGCCTTGCGGCTGAGGAGCAGTTCCAGGATCGGCAAGTCGTCTCGTCGTGCGGCCAAGTGCAACGGCGTAACTCCTTTCGCGTCTTTCGTCCTCACGTCGGCCCCTTTGCTGAGGAGCAGTTCGGCGACGGCCCTGTTGCCGCTGCTGATGGCCGCGTGCAGCGGCGTGGCGCCCCCGCTTCCCCTGTGGTTCACGTCCGCCTGGTTCGTGATGAGCAGTTCCGCCAGCTTCACAAAGCCACGCTTGGCTGCGACATGCAGCACGCTGTCTCGGCTGGATGCAGGATTGACCTCAGCTTTGCCTGCCAGCAAAGCTTCAACTACGGCTCTGTGACCGGCATCGGTGGCGTAGTGCAAGGCGGTCCATTCGTTCGCGCCCGCCAGATTCATATCGGCGCCGTTGGCCAGAAGAAAGCGGACGACGTTGGCGTAGCCCTTGGCTGCGGCGCGTTGCAGCGGCGTCATCTCCGGGGGCGGGGCGGAGGGCGCGTTGACCAAGTCGGGACTGTCCTTGACCATCGCCTGGAGGCGGCGCAACTCGGTTTCTTCTTCGGTTGGCGGGCGGACCTCGACGAGGTCGGAGTTGGCTGACTTGCGGAGAACCAGGGGAGCTTCACCTGCTTCGCTCAAGACCACTTCGCGCTTGAGCGCCAGGATTTCCATTTGGAGGCGCGTTCTCTCGATGGGGGTGCTCTTGCCAACGGCCAGCTTCTTGTTCTCTTCCTCCAAGGCCTTTTCCGCCAGTTTGATTTCCTCCTGCAACCACTTCTTCCACTCGGCCCGCGCCGCCGGGCTGAGGGGAGCGTCCACGGCCAGCAGCTCCCGTTTCCGTCCCAGGACTTCTTTTTCAAACCGGGCCGCTTCAAGTGGCGGATAGACGCCGACTTCGACCCTGCGCTTCATCTCCGCGAGATTGGCTTCCGCCAGTTCGAGCTGTTCCGTGAGCAACTCCTTGAGCTTCGCCCGGACTTCCGGCGAATAGCCGGGCGCGGCGCCGCCCGAGGCAGTCGCAGGCATGGTGGCGTCCACGGGAGCCACGCCGAGCGCCGTGAGGTTTTGCCGGCTGAGCTTACCCAGCATGGTGTTGTCCGCAAACTCGCGCACGACGCGCTGGTAGCACGTCACCGCCTCGTTGGTTTTCTCCAGCTTGCGATAGCACTCACCAAGGCGGAAGACGGCGGTGGCGGCCAGTTCGCGGTCCTTGTCGAACTGCGTCAGCACGGCCTGATACGCCGTAATGGCCGCCGGCAAGTTGCGATTGGCTTCCTCCTCGAAAAGCCCGCGTTGGAGGTGGCCCTTAAGGTCGTCCGCGCCGAAAACCAGCAAGGGCAAAAGGCAAAAGGCAAAAGACAACAACTTGCGGCCGTAGCGGCGTCTCGGCAGAGCGCCGCCATTCTCGGGTTCCAAGCCAGCACTCGTAGCGCAGACTTTCCAGTCCGCCGTAGCGCCGGTTTTCCAACCGGCGAGCGTTGGAGGAGGCCAACCGGCTGGCAGTTTCACGGCCTGGCCGACTGCAAGCCGGCGATACGACAGGTTGAAAACCTGCGCCACCCAGTGCGCCGGGCGGGAGCTTGATGCAGCTTTGTGCCGAGACGCCGCTACGCGCCCCTGAACTGTTCCGCGGCTGAGAGTCGCTTCCCCGCTCCTTTGCGGAGAGGGCCAGGGTGAAGGGAAACGCAACGTCGGAGTGCCCGCGACAGGTGGGCTTGAAGTCGGCTCGTGGGAGCTTCTTTCAAAACCGTGGCAGCCAACGTGAGAAGGCTCACGTCGATTGCAAATTGCAGATTGCAGATTGCAGATTGGAAATGGAGCCTCCTCACGTCGGCTGCTACGGGGTTTTGAAATCGGCTCGTGGTTCTCGATCTTCGGCGTTCGGTCTGCGAACGACAGGTGGGATTGGTATTCTGTTCTCATGGTGGTGATGGTAGGGAGGGTCTTCGCGTCAGTTGTCATGCTTTTGTAAGAACTCTGCGCCTTCGCGCGCCAGTTGGTTTTTGCCTTCTGCCTTTTTACTTCTGCCTTTCCAAGCGGTAGCCCACGCCATGCACGGTCTTGATCCAGCGCGGCTGGGCCGGGTCCGGCTCGATCTTGCCGCGCAGGGTGGCGATGTGGTTATCGACGGTGCGCGTGGTGGGGAAGGCCGCGTAGCCCCAGGCCACGTCCAGGAAACGCTCCCGCGACACGGGTTCGCCGTCGGCTTCGAGCAAGAGGCGCAGGACGGCGAATTCCTTGACGGTCAGGTGAAGTTCCTTGCGCCCGCGCCAGGCTTGCTGTTTGACGAAGTCGAGCCGCACGTCACCGAGCGCGACGGTTGTGAGCGACAAGGCCGGGCGGGTGACCCGTCGAAGCAGCGCCCGCACGCGGGCCAGCAGTTCGTCGGTGCTGAAGGGCTTCACCAAGTAGTCGTCCGCGCCCACGTCAAGGCCGCGCACCCGGTCCTGGACCTGGCCCTTGGCCGTAAGCATCAGGACGGGCGTGGCGTGGCCCAGCTTGCGCAATTCGCGGCAGAGCGCGAAGCCGTCCAGCTTGGGCATCATGATGTCGAGGAGGATGAGGTCGGGCTGCTCGCGCAGGGCGCGGTCGAGGCCGCCGGCACCGTCGGTGGCGGCGAGCACGCGGTAGCCCTCGGCCTCCAGGCAATCGGCCAGGGCGGTGCGCATGGGAAGCTCGTCTTCGATGATGAGAAGGCGCGGCATCATGGGGATGGGGGAATTGGAAATTGAAAATTGGAAATTGCTAAATGCAAATTGGCCTGCTCGCGCAGGTGCAAGCCTAAGCTGACGCAGCGGTGGGCCAGTTCGGGACCGGCAATTTGAAATTTCAAATTTTCAATTTTCAATTTCAATTCCCCTTCGTTCGTCAGCCGCCACCGGCAACTCGATCGTGAACCGGCTTCCCTTGCCGACCTCGCTCTCCACCCGCACGCGCCCACCGTGGGCTTCGACGATGTGTTTCACGATGCTGAGGCCGATCCCCACGCCCGGCGTCTCGCGGCGCAGTTCGGAGCCGCGACGGTAGAAGCGCTCGAAGATGCGCTGGTGATCCTCCGCCGGAATGCCGGGGCCATGATCGCTGACGGAGAGGTGGAGCGTGGGACAGGCGTCGCGCCTGTCTCCGTTGTTCTCCGAGGAGGTGATTCCAGAGACAGGCGCGACGCCTGTCCCACGGGGATGGCTTGTCAACTCCACCGTCACGGTTTCTCCCGCGGGCGAGTGCTTGATGGCGTTGTCGAGGAGGTTCACGAGGGCTTGCTGGAGGGCGCGGGCGTCGGCGGGGATTTCAGATTTCAGATTTGAGATTTCGGATGGCTTCAGGGCCAGCGTCACCTGCTTCTCGGCGGCGTTTGGCTCCATCAGTTTCAAGGTGGATTCGACCAAGGCCCCAAGGTCCGTCGGCTCGAACTCGTATTGCTTGCGGCCTTGTTCGATGCGGGAGAAGTCGAGGACGTTTTCAATCAACGCAGAGAGCCGGCGGCATTCCTGGAGGATGAAGCGGAAGTACTCACGCTGCTTGCCCGGCTCAGCCACTTTGCCGCGCTCCAGGCTCTCGGTCATCAGGCGGACGCTAGCGATGGGCGCGCGCAACTCGTGCGAGACGCTGGAGACGAAATTGGATTTCATTTCGCTGAGCCGCTGCTGTTTCACGAAGGCGCGCCAAGCAGACAGGAACCCCACGATCGCCGTCGCGGCCGAGACAACGATCAGGAAGCCGAACCCCTGCGAGCGCGCGCTTTGCATCTCGTAAAGCATTTCCGGCGAGACGAGGTGGACGGCCACGCGCAGCAACTCCGTGCCGCCTTCGGTCTTCGTCGTCGCGGCCAGGACCGGCGGCGGAGTCTGCGCGTGGGTTTTGCGCCAATACTGGCCGCCGCCTTTGGCGCCAGCATAAACGAGGCTGAGCGTCTCAAGGCGGTTGCTCGGAATAATGGCGCGCCCCGCCACGTCGAGGCTGAGATCGAAATACTCCGGCACGCCCCTGGTGTTGCGGATGATCTCTGCCGCCGCCAAACTGAGCGTCTTGTCTGCCCGTCGGAGGGGATTGTCCAGAGTCGCGGTCATCGTGCCGAAAGTGAGCACCCAATTAAACGGCGGGTGCTCTGACCGGCGCAACGGGGGTCCCGTGGTGATCGGTTCGCTGCGGCACTCGATTCTGAACCCGTCCGCCGGCTCGTCGTGCCGCACCGCGAACCAGTGCTCCTCGCCGGTGGTGAACCAAAAGAGGCGCGGGGTCGTGACCTGGGTGGTGCGGGCAAAAGGAGGATGGCCAGGAGAGGAGAAGCCCGCCGGCAGATTCGTCGCGACACCTGACCGACTGGCCAACGGCATCACCAAGTTGGTTTGAAAATGCGCCCTCGCGGCCCGAAACAGCTCGCGGCATTTCTCCTGCCGCTCCCATTCTTGGCGCCAGCGCTGCCCTGAGTCCGCCAAACTCAGCTTGGCGCCCAGCACTTCCGCCTGCTCCAGGAACAGAGGCGTCAACAGTCCCGGATGGAGCACCGCGTTGGAGCCGAGCGCGT
This sequence comes from Verrucomicrobiota bacterium, assembly GCA_016219875.1. Classification (GTDB taxonomy): domain Bacteria; phylum Verrucomicrobiota; class Verrucomicrobiia; order Limisphaerales; family JACRJZ01; genus JACRJZ01. The sequence goes on from JACRJZ010000144.1 coordinate 21,277, forward strand.
CCAGCATTGCGGCCCAAGCCGAAGCCGGAGCGTGGTTGGTGGGAGCCAGTTCGAGCCACTTAAGTTGGGCCAGCGGAGCGAGCGGCACGCCGCTTTCGCCGCGCAGTTCAGCCGAGCACCGCGCTACTGTGTCGAGCAAACCCAGCGCGGCGTTGGTCTGCCCCTGGCCCGCCAGCGTCAGCGCGAGGGAGAACCGGGCCGCGGCCAGGAAGCGTTCCGGCGGCTTGGACTCGATGAACTTCTGCCACAACTCCCGCGCGGCTGAATTGGTGGGTCCGAGAGGCAATTGTGGGACCTCGTAGCGGCGTCTCGGCAGAGCGCCGCCATTTTCGGATTCCGGGCCAACAAGTGCGGCGCTC
>JACRJZ010000141.1 GCA_016219875.1 Verrucomicrobiota bacterium
ATTTTGAATCACCACGAAACACACGAAACACACGAAAAGGCTGGCCCCATTTCATCATTTTCCATCGCGCGACTCTTGTGCAGGGCCAGCATGACGGTTCCGGTTCTGCTTTCGTGTGTTTCGTGTGTTTCGTGGTGCCCACTTCGGATTTCGGGCTAAAGCGGCCCAGGATTCCGACGATAGCCAAACAGACGAGCGCTGTTTCAGCTCGACGGTTGCGCACGGGGCCGGACTGAAACGGCACCACGATCATGGACACCAAACGAGTCTTGCTGGTCGGTGTGGACCTGGAACCCTTCCAGGACCTGCCGCAGCGCTTTTTCGAGAAGGCCCCGGACTGGGAGATGACCTTCGCCCCTTGCGGCGTCAAGGCCTTTGCCATGCTGGACCGCGATCCGCGCCCGTTCGACGCCGCCATGGCGGATCACGTGCTGCCGGACATGCGTGGCGAGCAAGTCCTGGACGAAGTGAAACGCCGCTATCCCAAGGCCCTACGGTTCGTCTGCGCGCCCACCGCCCTGGACAACCACCGGAAGAAGCAGTTGAGCACCGGCACGCATCTGCTGCTCATGCCCTGCACGCACCTCATGCTGCTGAGCGCGCTGCAACGGGCCTTCACCTTTCAGGACATTCTGCCCCAGGACCGCTTTCAGGAGCTGCTGGGCAGCATTCAGAACCTGCCCAGCCCGCCCGCCATTTACCATCAAGTGCTGCGCGAGTTGGACTCGCCGACCGGCTCCACGGAAACGGTGGGCCTGCTCATCGCCCAGGATCCCTCCCTGACGGCGAAGGTGCTGCAGGTGGCCAATTCCGTCGCCTACGGCCTGCATCAACAGGTCACCGACGCGCCCACGGCCGTCATGCACTTGGGCGTGGAAACCACGAAGTCGCTCATCCTGCTGGCCAGCACCATGTCGTTCTACGAGAACCTCAAGGTGGCGGAGTTCAACCTTGACTCCATGTGGCACCACTCGTTGGAGACGAGCCGGTGCGCCCGCGCCATCGCCCGGACAGAACGTCTGCCGGAGTCGGTCGCGTCCATGGCCAGCACGGCGGGACTGCTGCACGACTTGGGCAAGCTGGTTCTGGCCTCGAATCTTCCGAAGTCGTCGGCCCTGGCCGTGAAGATCGCCCGCCGCCATCGCATTCCGCTCTGGGACATCGAGCAGGACGTGCTGGGCACTTCCCACGCCGAGATCGGCGCGGCCCTGCTCCACATCTGGGGGCTGCCGTACGAGATTGCGGAAGCGGTGGCCTTCCACCACACGCCGCGCCGGCAGGGCAAGTCCAACTTCGGGCCGCTGGCCGTGGTCCACGTGGCCAACGCGCTGAGCCACGAAGGCAAGAGCGACAGCCAGGGCTTCGTGTCAGCGGGCGTCGATCTGGAGTACCTGGCCGAGTTCGGAGGCGAAGCGCAAGTGGAGAACTGGCGCAACGCTTGCGTGGGCTAGGCTGGATTCCGTTCAAGTTTCGCTCAGCGCCTGGCCAACGGGCCTCACCGCCGCAACTCAATCACATCGCCAGGTTCCACCGTGGGATTGACCGTGCCGCGCAGCAAGTCCCGCGTCGCGACGTCGAGGAACTCCTCCCCGCGCACCAGGCGGATCACCCGCGGATCACTGAAGCCGGTATAGACGGCGGCATCGATGGCCTCAGCGAGCGTGAGGTTCTCGTGCCAGGGCACGAAGCGGTTGCGCACCTGGCCGAGGATGGTGACGGACGGTTGCGGCGGGGCCTGCGCCTGGGACGGTTGTCCGGGTAGCGACGGCGTTGGGGGCGGCGCATTTTGCAGCGCCTGGGTCTGCCCCGCTTGAAAGGCCCGCTGCGCTTGGGCGCGGGCTTTGGCCTTGGTGGTGCAACCCGGCGCGGCGACGAGCAGGAGGCTGATCAGGACGAGAAGGGCTTTCATGGCACAAAGGTTTCAACACCGCACCGCCACCACAGTTGTCCAGCACGCGCGGCCAAACTGCTGCTTGAACTTCTCCGCGACCGCTTCCCCCTCCGCCACGGAACGCACCAACGCAAAGGTCGTGGAACCACTGCCCGACATGAGGGCGGCCACCGCACCGTGCTCGCGAAGAAATTCCTGATAGAGCGCCAGCACCGGATACTTGGTCAGCGCCGGCGCTTCAAGCGAGTTGTAGAACTCGCCGCTGGCGGCGGCCACGTCGCCGGATTGCAGGAGCGAGATCAGCCGTTGCGCCCGGCCGGGTTGGCCGTTTAGCGCCTCGGGAAACTTTGCCAACTTCTTGTAGGCCCACGCGGTCGCAATGCCGAAGCCAGGATGAATGAGGAGGAAGGCCAACCCGTTCAAGGCCGGGAACGACTCGAGAGCGGTGATCGTTTCGCCGCGGCCAGTGCAGAGCGCCGGGCGGTCCTGCAAGAAGAACGGCACGTCGGAACCCAACGCAGCCGCGAGCGCCATCAGGGTCTTCGTGTCCAGCGGCTGGCCGAACAACTCATTCAAGCCGAGGAGCGTCGTGGCCGCGTTGCCGCTGCCGCCGCCCAAGCCCGCGGCCATCGGAATCCTCTTCTCCAAATGCAGCTTCACGCCATCGCGAAGGCCCGCCGCTTGCAGGAACGCGGTCGCGGCGCGATGCACGAGGTTCGTCGCGTCCACGGGCAGGGCCGGCTCGCTGCATGTCATCGCCACGCCGCTCCCGCCGCGCTCAAAGCTGATCCGGTCGAAGAGCTGGACCGGATGCATCACCGTCTCCAGTTCATGGAACCCATCCGCGCGCTTGCCGAGAATGTTGAGCAGCAAGTTGACCTTGCAGCCGGAAAGTTTGTCGAGCGTCATGCAGGCTGGTTGGGGTCAGACGTGGGTCCAAGCTGACACCCGAGTGAAAACCACGAAATACACGAACTACACGAAAGGAACTGGCTGGCTCGACCTTCTGAGTTGCACCCGAACGGTCGCTCATGCTGGCACTGAGTCGGCCTCGGCTTTTCGTGTGTTTCGTGCATTTCGTGGTTCATCGGCTTCAGGTCGAGATCACGGCAACACTTCGACCGTGATGTCCTTGTAAGAAACCTCCGCCACCGCGCCGCCGTGGATTTGCAGGCCGATGCGGCCGAACTGGGGAATCGTCTCGTCCGGCTCGGTGTAATCGACGGTCGGCGTGCCGTTGATCGCGAGCCGAAGGCGGCGGCCTTCGCAGCGGATTTCGTAATCGTTCCAGTCGCCGCGCTTGAGGACGCCGTTCAGCTTGGCCATGTCCGACTCGGCCAGCATCTTGTTGCGGCGCGATTCGTCGTAAAGGCTGCCCCACCACTTCGGATCGCCCAGGTCCGCCTGATAGCCGACCATTTCGTTGACGGGATTCGAGGCGCGCTGGCTGCGGATTTGGACGCCGGCATTGATGAAGCCGGACTTGCCCGTGAGCTTGAACTTGAGCCGCAGCACGAAGTTCGTGAAGCTCCGCTCCGTGGCCAGGAATTCGTTGCGCGGCACGTTGGCCTCCAGCGAGCCGCCCACCAGCGTGCCGTCCGCGATGCGCCAGGTTTTGTTCGTGTCGCCGGTCCAGCCGGTGAAGGTCTTGCCGTCGAAGAGTGGGAGCCGTTCCGCCGCGGGGGCGGCCAGGGTGACGGCAAGGAGCAAGGCGGAAGCAGAAATCCGAAATCCGAATTTCGAAATCCGAAACAAATCCGAAAATCGAATGGGCAAGCTCGAAACCTTCTTGGGCTGGGACCGTTTCGGATTTTGGATTTGGTACATTCGGATTTGCTTCGGATTTCGGATTTCGGATTTCGAATTTGGGCTGGAGGAGAATGTGGTCTTCATGATGAGGATTTCCAGAGAGGTTAGCGGCTTTGTCGGAGCGGCGTTCGCATGGCCCGATTACAGCAAATCCACCAGCCGCTGCAACTCCGCATCCGTGTTGTAGAAATGCGGCGAGACGCGGAGGTAGTGCTGGCCGCGGCGGTCGGTCCGCAGCGACGTGACGATACCGGCGGCGGTGACTTTCCCGTGCAGCGCGGCCATGTCGCCGCCAGGACGATAGAACGAGATAATCGCGCCCGCGTTCTCCGGCGGGGGATTCCCTTGCAGCACGGCCAGGCCCTTCGCCTGCAACGCGGGCACGAGCCAGGCGCGCTTGCGCAGCAGTTCGGCGGCGATGGCCTCGATGCCCACTTCGAGCAGCAGCTCCAGCGCGGCCTTCAGCCCGACGATGCCCAGCAAATTCGCGGAGCCGGCCTCGTAACGCCGGGCGTCGCTGCGGAAGCGGATTTGTTCCTGCGCCACGAAGTCCGGGCACCGGACGTTGTGCCAGCCGAACACCGTCGGGCGCAATTCCTCCTGCACCGGCTGGCGCACGTAGAGCAGGCCGGAGGCGCACGGGCCGAGCAGCCATTTGTGCGCGTCGGCCGCCAACAGGTCGATGTGCTCCACGGTCGTGGGAAACGCGCCGAGCGTCTGGATGCCATCGACACAGAAGAGAATCCGCCGCCGGCGCAACGCCTGGCCGATGGCCTGGAGATCAAGCCGCCAGCCGCTGATGAAATGGCACGAGGCCAGCGCGACCAGCTTCGTGTTTTCGTCCGCCTGGCCGAGCACGTCGAGGTCGCGAATCTTGCCTAGTTCGCGGATGTTCATGAGCCGCACCTCGACGCCCCGCTCGGCCAAGTGCATCCACGGATAGACGTTCGATGGATAATCGTCGTGGTAGATCAGGATGTTCGCACCCCGACGGAACTCCAGGCCGGACGCGATGAAGCTCAGCCCGAGCGAGGTCGGGCCAACGAGGGCGATCTCGCCCGGCTGGGCGTTCAACAAACGCGCGGCGGCGGCGCGCGTGTCCTCGATGATGGAGCGCGGCACAGCTTCTTCCTGATCGCAGAGCGTGCCGTTCAGGGCGTAGTGGGCCATCGCCTCCGCCACCCGGCGCGGCAGCGGGCTGACGCCGGCGTGGGCGAAGTAGGCGTGGGCGCGCGTCACCGGAAACTCGTCGTGGCGCAACTCTTCGTTGGAGTGGAGTTCGGCGATGGTCATGGCACAGCGTCGATGGCGTTGTTGATCTGCTGAAAGTAGCCCAGCCAGAATTGCACGATCTTCCACGCCACCAGCAACACGATGGCGAAGTAAATCAGCATCGGTGCCCAGCGGGCCACCAGGTGCAGTTTGCGGGTCCCTTCCTCTTGAAAATACTTGGCCAGGTTGCGCAACGACTCATCAAGTTGACCGCTGGCTTCACCCGTGCAGTAGAGGTTGGAAAAGACATCGGGAAACAGGCGTGAGGTGCTCACGATCTCGCCGGGGGTGGAGCCGGAACGGAGTTGAGGCTGCCAGCGCGCCACTTCTCGTTGCAGCACCGGTGAGCCGCACGCCAGCGCGGCCATCTGCCAGGCTTCGATGATGGTCACGCCCGCGCTGAGCAGCGCCTCCAGCGCGGAGGCCAGCCGTGACAGCGCCAGCGCGCGCCGCGCCGCGCCCAGCACCGGGATGGGATGCAGCAACCGCTCCACGGCCTCGCGCCACGCGGTCTTGTGCCGGCCCTGCAACGCCCAGATCGCGACCAGCGCGGCGGCGTAGAGCGGGGCCAGCACGCCGACGGTCTTCATCAAGTAGCCGGGCAAGTCACCGCTGACAAACAACTGCGCAAACGGAAAAATGAACACCGCCAGATGCAGGAGGAGCAGGGGATAGATCAAGTCGCCGATGACTTGCCGCGCGAGCCGGGCGCGGTCCGTGTAGTGATCGGCCAGCAACTTGAAGCAGTTCGGCAATCGTCCGCTGTGTTCGCCGGCGTGCAGCAGCGCCCGGTCGAACGGCGGCAGCCACGCGCCGGTTTGCTGCAACGCCTCGCTGAAGGTGCCGCCCTCCTGGATGGCGCCGCGCACCCGGTGCAGGGGGGCGCGGTAGGAACGATCCGGCGGCGCGCGCTCGGCCATTTCGAGCGCCGACAGCAGCGTCACGCCGGCGGCGGTGAGTTGGGCAAGCTGATGGTAGAAGTCCGCCCGCTGTTGCAGTGGCCGGGGCGTGACGAGGAAGGGCATGGCACCCGCGCGAACCGCGGGATCAGTCCAGGGCTTGATCGAGCGTGGCCTTGAGGTCGCGCTTGCTTTTCAGCCCCACGATCTGGTCATGCACTTCGCCGCCCTTGAAAAGGAGCAGGGTGGGCACGGCGCGGATGCCGTATTCCACGGCGATGCTCTGATGGTCGTCGATGTTGACCTTGCCGAACTTGGCCTTGCCTTCGTAATCGCTGGCCAGTTCATCAAAAATGGGACCGAGCATCTTGCACGGCCCGCACCATTCGGCCCAAAAGTCCACCAGGATCGGCACCGGCGAGCAAATCACTTCGTCGCGAAAATTGTCGGCTGTGAGAGTCAGGATGTTGAAAGCAGCCATAGGAAAAGGTCGGAAGACTTGGGCGGACGCGCGGAGAGGGCGGCAGGCGGCAATCAATTCAACGCCATCGGCCCGAACACCAGGGACGCCACGCTGACCAAAGCCCCCAGGGCCACGAGCAGTGCAACGACCGCGATGACGGTATCGACCACCCCGACGGTGCGCGGCGCCGAGGGCGCGGCCGGCTTCTTGGCCGCCGCCGGGGACGGAGCGCCGGGGGCCTTGGTGCCGGCTGCGGCCGTCACGGGCTTGGCCACGGCCGCACTGGTGGCGGTGGGTGGCTTGGGCGGTGCCGGAGCCTGGGCCGGACGGGCGGTGGGCGGGGCGCTGGGAACCGAGGCCGTTGGCGGAGGCGGGGCGGACGGGACCGCGGCGGTGGCAGCGGTGTGGGGCGAGGGAAGACTGATCTTGACCGTAGGCGCGGCGGTCGGCTTGGGCGGCAGAGCAATGCGGACGGTTTCCTTCTTCGGTTGAACCTTGGCGGCCTCTGCCGGCCTGGACGGCGTGCCACCGGGCGGCACGATTGGGTTGTTCTCAGACATATCTTTTTTGCGCTGGGGCCAAGCTATGGTTGCGGTTCTGGTGTGTCAAACTCTTATTCGGAAGCGCGCCGCAGCAGCCGGGCTGAGGCAAGAAGGGGCGCGGACAGCTTGTCCGCCGGAGGTCCAACCGAAATCGGACCCGAACGCGCGGTCAAGCTGTCCGCGCTCCAGGAGTGCGCTTCTTGAATCGGTCCTGCCTGCCAGCGCTGCGGCGGAGAAAAAAAACGGGCCGGCTGGACGCCTCCAACCGGCCCGTCTGAAGGAACGACGGAAAGTCACGCCTGCGGCCGCTCCTCGCGCGGGCCGCGGTCCATGCGGGCGCCGCGGGGCGGCCGCTCCTCGCGCGGGCGCGCGATGTTGACCGTGAGATTGCGGCCTTGGAATTCCTTGTTGTGGAACAACTCCACGGCTTTATTGGCTTCCTCCACGGTGCCCATCTCGATGAAGGCAAACCCGCGCGACTTGCCGGTGAACTTGTCCAACATGAGGTCCACCGAACTGACCACGCCAGCCTGGGCGAAGTAGTCCTGCAAGTCGTTTTCAAGGGTCCGATAGGAGAGGTTCCCAACAAACAGTCTTGATTCGTTCATAACACAGTGGGTCGCTCAAACCATCGAGTGGGGGAGATTCTGCCCGGGCAGGAATTCTGAATGTCTATCTGGTTTGGGTCTGACAATCTGTCTTACTGACACCGACACCGCAGTTTTAGCGAACTGCGGGAAAGGTGTACAAAACCCCGGAAGGCCGTCAACACCTGTTTCGTGACGAGGGCGGAGCTTTCCGGTTTGGGCAAACCGCGTACGGCGCGGTCTTGCGTTCCTCCTTCCCAGGGTCCTCCCCACGTCTTGTGCCGAACCCTGGTCGGACGCGTCGCTCCGCGCGCCGAGCGAAGGCCCCGCCCTGGAGCGGCGCGCCCCGCCAGCGCCTTCCAAGTAACTGATCTGTTCGCCCTTGTCATTGGATGATTTAGGGGCGCGGGCGTCAGGCGGCTTGCTCGAGGGGAACAAGGTCAAAACCCAGTTCTTTGGCTTGGCGCATGAGGCGGATGACTTTGTTTTTGCGGACC
>JACRJZ010000143.1 GCA_016219875.1 Verrucomicrobiota bacterium
GAGAAAGGCTCCCTGGTCCACACCCCCCACCAACCCTTCAAGCACTGGCCCAAAGTCTTCAAGAACGCCAGCACGCTCCCCAGTGCCGTGCTGGACCGTCTCCTGCATCACGCCGAAACCGTGATCCTCGAGGGTCAGAGCTACCGCATGAAAGACCAGATCGAAACCCCGCAGCTGCGCGGCGACCACTCCGGGCGGCTTGCGCCAGCAGGCCGCCCTTTTTCATGTCCAGCTCAGGCGGCACCACGGTGACTTTCAAACCGACGGAATCCGTGATGTCCCCACCGGCGCTAACGCGCGTCGCGGCACTTTTCGCTCAAGTGCCTGGGCCACTCTCCGATAAACCGACGGCGACAGCGAGACTGGGCCTGAACAAGGCCGGCCTCGGATTTACCTGGAGAGCACGATGTCGATGCGTGGCCGGACCCACCCCAGGCCCTGACCAGGGCCGCCCGCCGGAGGGCCGCGGCCACGGGCGCGAGAGTTCGCGAGGGGACAGAGGCTCCCAGGTGTTTTGAGAAATGTATGAAAGCGCTCATTATTGACGACTCCCGCACCATGCGGATGATCATCGGACGCATCCTCCGCGAATTGGGCTTTGAAATCCACGAGGCCGGCAACGGCATCGAAGGACTCGACCGGCTCCGCGAAATCGGCCAGCCCGACATCACGCTCGTGGATTGGAACATGCCGGAGATGACCGGCTTCGAGTTCCTCAAGGCCGTCCGCGCGCAGTCGGAGTACGACTCCATGAAACTGATGATGGTGACCACCGAGACGGAGATGAACCAGGTGGCCAACGCCCTGGATGCCGGCGCCAACGAGTACGTGATGAAGCCTTTCACGAAGGACGTGATCAAGGAGAAGCTCAGTCTCCTGGGCGTCGCGTAGGCTTTGTTGTTGCTCCGCATGATGTCACCAGGCCGCTCTCCTGCCCTGCCCCGGTGCCCGGCGTTTCGCGCGGACCCGGAACAGGGCGGGGGACCGCCTTGACCCAAGAACCACCGCCGTATGCGCAGAATCCGTGTGCTGATTGTGGACGACTCGATCGTCGTGCGCCGGCTCGTTTCTGACGTGCTGGCGGCCGATCCGGCCCTCGAGGTGGCCGGGGTCGCAGCCACGGGCCGGATCGCGTTGGCCAAAATTCCCCAAGTCAATCCAGATGTGGTCGCCCTCGACGTGGAGATGCCGGATTTGGACGGGATTTCCACTCTGCGCGAACTCCGGAAGACGTACCCTGTGCTCCCGGTCATCATGTTCAGCACGCTGACCGAGCGCGGCGCGGCCACGACGATTGAGGCGCTGACCATGGGCGCCAACGACTACGTCACCAAGCCAGCCAACGTCGGCAGTGTCACGGCGGCCATGAGCCAGGTGCGGGACGCCCTTATCCCCAAGATCAAAGTCCTCTGTGCGCGCCAGCTTGGAATCCCAGTGAACGGCTCACCGGCTCCGGCCCTGGTGAAGACGGTGACGCCCGCCGGCAACGGCCACCCGCCGGCTCCGGCCGCCGCGCCTCTGCCGCAACTGGCCACGGTGGACCAATGCGTCCAGGTGCTCGCCATCGGCACTTCCACCGGTGGTCCCAATGTGCTGGCGGACTTGCTGACCACCTTCCCGGAGAATTTTCCCGTGCCCATTTTGATCGTGCAGCACATGCCGCCGGTGTTCACGCGGATGCTGGCGGACCATCTCACGGCGAAGTGCCGAGTGCCCGTGGTCGAAGGGACGCCGGGGGACGAAGTGCGGGCCGGGCAGGCGTGGATCGCTCCGGGAGGCTTCCACATGACCGTGGCGGCCGAGGGACAGACGGTGAAGATTCACACCAATCAGAACCCGCCGGAGAACTCCTGCCGGCCAGCGGTGGACGTGTTGTTCCGCTCCGTGGCCGAGATCTATCGCGGCGGGACACTGGGCGTCGTCCTGACCGGCATGGGCCATGACGGTTTGCGGGGCAGTGAGTGCATCCGCTCCGAAGGCGGCCGCATTCTGGCGCAAGACGAGGCCAGCAGTGTGGTCTGGGGCATGGCCGGAGCCGTGGCCCGGGCCGGCTTGGCCGATGGCGCGTGGGCCGTGCCGCAACTGGCTCAACTCATTCTTCGCCGACTGCAAGTCGGCCGCCCCAACTGGCGGCCGTCGGCCGCCCAGCCATGAAGCGATTTCAGAATCTCCTCGGCGTAGCGGCGGCTCGGCAGAGCGCCGTCGTGACTCCAGGCACGCGGCCATCATCCCTTGGAGGCGCGTCGGTTCACCCTTCCTCCTGCACACCATGGCCCTGAGTCGAAATGATTTTGAATACGTGCGCGAACTGCTGCGCACCGAATGCGCCATCGTGCTGGAACCCGGCAAGGAGTATTTAGTCGAGTCCCGGCTTTGTCCGCTGGCCCAGCGGCTGGGGCTGGGCACCCTGGACGCCCTGATCGCGAAGTTGCGCCGCGAACCGGTCAACGGCGTGCATCGGCAGGTCATCGACGCCATGACGACCAACGAGACGTTGTTCTTCCGCGACCTGCATCCGTTCGAGACCCTTAAGAAGACCATCGTCCCGGAACTGCTCCAGCGGCGCGCGCCCGCCCGCACCCTGCGCATCTGGTGCGGGGCCTGTTCCACCGGTCAGGAGCCGTACAGCATCGCGCTCTTGCTGCGCGACAACTTCCCGCAACTCTTCGGCTGGCGGCTTCAGTTGCTGGCCACCGATCTGTGCCGCGACGTGCTCGAGCGCGCCCGCACGGGCCGCTACAACCAGCTAGAGATGAACCGCGGCTTGCCGGCCTCGATGCTGGTGAAGCATTTCGCCAAAGTGAGCGCCGACCAGTGGCAATTGCGCGAGGAGGTCCGGTCCATGGTCGAGTTTCAGGAGATGAATCTGGCCCGCGCCTTCCCGCCCATGCCGTCCTTCGATCTCGTCTTCCTGCGCAACGTGATGATCTACTTCGACACGGAAACGAAGCGCGCAATCCTGGCCCGCATCCGCCGCGTGTTGGCGCCGGACGGCTACCTCTTTCTGGGCTGCGCCGAGACGACGCTGAACCTCGACGACAGCTACGAAACCGTGACGCTCGGCAAAACCATGTGCTACCGCCAGAAGGCGGCGACGGCCGGAGCGCAGACTTTCTAGTCTGCGTGAGGCACTGCAAAACTCCGTAGCAGCCGACGTGAGGAGGCTCAAACTTCAATGAAAACGGAGCCTCCTCACGTCGGCTGCTACAGCCCTGTGATTCGTCCCAGCGCCGCCGCGATCGCGGGCACCTGTTCGTCGGTGACGGTTCTCACGTCCAGGCACATCACATCCTCCTCGATCCGCCCGAAGACACAGGCGTCGTCCAGCCGCAACCGCCGGGCCAGTTCAGAAGCATTCATCCCGGCGACAGACACCTTGACCAGCACGCTCGGAATGGTTTCCGTGGGCAACGAGCCGCTGCCGAGATAAGCCGTGCCGTCGGAGAGGACCGCCTGGGCCTGCGGTGCGGTAGTCGCGATGGTAGCGGCCAGCGACTCGGCGCGCGCGCGCAACGTTTCCATGGGCGTGGCCATCATGCGGTACGTCGGATGATCGTGCTTGAGGCGATCTGGATCGCGGAACAGGTGGAGTGTCCGTTCGAGCACCATGGCGCAGGTCTTGTCCACGCGCAGCGCGCGCATGAGCGGGTGCTTGCGCAGTCGGTCGATCAGGGCTTTGCGGCCCACGATGATTCCCGCCTGGCCCGCGCCGATGAGCTTATCGCCGCTGAACAACACCACGTCTGCGCCCGCTTCGATGGATTCACGCACGGTCGGCTCGTGCGGCAAACCGAACGGCTTGAGACTGACGAGCGCGCCCGCGCCGAGATCGTCGATCAAGAGCAAGCCGCGGCTGTGAGCCAGTTCTGCGAGGTCGCGCAACGGCACCTCGCTGGTGAAGCCGATGACCCGGTAGTTGCTCGGATGCACGCGCATCAGGGCCGCGGTCTGGTCGGTGACCGCGTTGCGGTAATCCTTGAGATGCGTGCGGTTGGTCGCGCCTACCTCGACCAGCTTGGCCCCGCTTTGCGCCATGACCTCCGGCAGGCGGAACGATCCGCCGATCTCGATGAGTTGCCCGCGCGACACGACGACTTCCTTCCCCGCCGCCAACGCGGCCAGCACCAGCATGGTGGCGGCGGCGTTGTTGTTGACGACGGTGGCGGCTTCCGCGCCGGTAAGTTCGGTGAGGACCGGCTCGATGAGTTCATCGCGCTCCGCCCGCTCGCCGCTGTCGCGATGCACTGCCAGTGTGCAACAGCCTTTGAACTCCGGGATGATCGAATCCACCACTGCGCCGGGAAGGACCGCCCGGCCCAGTCCGGTGTGAAGAATGATGCCCGTGGCGTTGATGGCTTCGCGAATGCGTGGCTCCGTGGCTTGCTTGAGAAATTCCGCCGCGCGGCTGAGCACGGCCTCCGCGGTCAAATGCTGCGCGCCGCAGTGGCCGGCAGAATCCGCCAACACCTGTTGGCGCAGTTGGGTGACCGCGCGTCGCACGCACTCCGTGACCAACGCGGCCGGATGCTGATCGAGCCAGCGGACCACGGTGTCGGTCTTCAGCAGTTCAGTGATTGAGGGCAAGCTGCGCAGCAACTCCTGTTTTGGCTCCGGTATCATAGGTCCAGCGTGCGATGTCGGCATTGAACGGTCGGATCGCGCGGAGCATGACGGGCGCGAGGCGTTGGGTCAACTGCGGGGTAAGAGGGGCGGAATTGACACAGGGCCGAGCTTGCAGCAATCGCTCACGACTCAGGGCTTGGGGCACAGTGGGGGGAGCGGCCTGCAAATCACGCGGCCATTCGTTCTTCGGAAGCAAAGTGGGCGTCCGTTTCTGGCTGGCTGCTGGCGCGACCTTTTTCACACCAGAATCGCAACACGTCGGGGCAGATGTCGTATTCGTTGGGCCACACCACGGAGCCGTTCTTGACCCGCACCCGGCGGAAAAAAGCCGGCTGCTTCAGCGGGTCCACGATGGGCCAGTCGGAGGCGAGCACATGGTCCTTCAGGTCCACCTCGGCAGCGAAACCGTCGGCGAAGGTCACGCGCAGTCGGAAGTTTGAAAGCGCTTTGGCTTTGGTGACAGTATGCATCAATCGAGTCCTTTGATTTTGGCTGGCTTTCGTCCTTGGCGGGCTTGGTTCCACGCGTTGAAGAGGGCAGCTTGGTTGAGCAATGTCCATTCGACAATCAAGGCGGCCACTCGTGGAGGCAACTGACCGTCCACCAATGCCGCGTCGCGAATCCGGACCTTGGCGGCGTGTTTGCCGTAGCGCGCATGGAAGTGGGGATCACCGTGGTCGTTGAACCACATGATGATCTTGATTCCCAGGAATCGCGAAATCTCAGGCACGCTCGGAGCCTAGGCCAATCCCACGAGGAGTCAAAGAGCTTGTCAGGCGTTCGACGAAAGTGGAGTTCATCGCCCTATCCACCCGCCCCCCAACACCAGGTCATCCTGGTAGAACACGCACGCCTGGCCAGGTGTCACGGCGCGCTGGGGGACGTGGAGCTTCACGCGGGCGCGGCCGTGGGGCAGGGGAGTGATGGTGGCGTTCGTGCCGGGGTGGTTGTAGCGAATCTTTGCCAGCGCCTCGAAGCTCGCGGACGGCGGCTCGAACGGAATCCAATTGCAGCGGTCCACCGTGAATTCGTCACGGTCCAACGCAGCGTCGTCGCCGACGACGACGCGGTTGGTGGCAGGGTCGAGATCAATCACGTAAAGCGGCTTCGCGGCGGCGATGCCCAAACCCTTGCGCTGGCCGATGGTGTAGAACTCGATGCCGTCGTGTTGGCCGAGCACACGGCCTGCGGTGTCCACAATGTTGCCACCGTGCTTCTGCACCAATCCCGCCGTGGTGAGGAAGGAGCCGTAGTTCTTGTCGGGCACGAAGCAGATTTCCATGCTCTCCTCCTTTTCGGCCGTGCGGAGCTGGCAACTGCGGGCAACCTCGCGGGTTTCGGTCTTGGTCATTTCTCCCAGCGGAAACAGGATGAAGGCGAGTTGGTCTTGCTTCAGCGAAAAGAGGAAATAGCTCTGGTCCTTGCGCGGATCCCGGCCCCGGCGGAGCAGCACCCGGCCTGGAACACTCTCACGGTCCACCCGCGCGTAATGGCCCGTGGCGACGAAGTCCGCGTCGAGTTGGCGGGCGCAACGGATGAGCGTGCCGAACTTGGTCTTCTCATTGCAGAGCACGCAGGGATTGGGCGTGCGTCCGGCTTTGTATTCGTCGGCGAAGTACTGGACGACATGCTTGTTGAAGTCCTCCACCTCGTTCATCAGGTAGTGGCGGATGCCGAGCCGTTGGGCCACCCCTTGGGCGTCATGCACGGCCTCCGGCCCGCAGCAGCGGTCCTCGGCGCGGCTGATGCAGTCCTGCGGCCAGACCTTGAGCGTGATGCCGACGACCTCGCAGCCCTGCTCCAACAGCAAGGCTGCCGCAGAGGAAGAATCCACTCCGCCACTCATGCCAACGACCACGCGCGTTTTCTTTGCGTCATTCACGGGCTGCGAAGATAGCCCACTCCCGGGGCGAGTAAAGACACGCGCTCAGCTTCCGATTGTTCATGGGATTCGCCCCTGAGACGGGCTGGTTCGCCCCGGCTCCAGCGCATCCGGCCCTCCCTGCGGTGGAAGCCGGCCGGACGAGTGGCATAGTAGCGCCCTAATCAGTGACGGCAAATGGCCTTATGATGGACAGTGACACTCCAGAAGGCGGGGCGCCTCGGCGGAAGTACGTCCGCGCGGTGGGGCCGCGGCTGCGGATTCTTCTCGTGGGCGTTTTTGGCCTGGCTGCTGTGCTGGGGGCCAACTCGGTCTATCTGGCCAGTGTCACCTTCCTCGAATGGCTCAAGGGGCTGAGCTACCAGAACTGGTTCTACATGGTGATGTTTGGCCTGCACCTGGTGCTGGGTTTGCTGTTGGTGCTGCCGTTCGTCATCTTCGGCGCCGTTCACATCAAGAACGCCCACGCCCGCTCCAACCGCCGGGCGGTTCGCGTGGGCTACCTGCTTTTCGCCATCAGCCTTGTGGTGCTTGCCTCCGGTGTGGCCCTCCTGCGCGTGGGCAACTTCGATCTCAGGAATCCAGCCTTGCGCTCTGCCACCTACTGGGCGCACGTCATCACGCCCGTCTTGGCGGTGTGGCTTTACGTGCTCCATCGGTTGGCCGGGCCGCGCGTCAAGTGGCGCGCGGGCCTGCAGTGGGCCGCGGCGGTGGGCGTGTTGGTCGTGGCCAGCGTGTTCCTGCACTCCCAGCATCCCCGGAGAAACACGATCGGTCCCGCCGAAGGGAAGAAATACTTCGAGCCGTCACTGGCCCGCACGGCTTCGGGCAAGTTCATTCCGGCGCGCACGCTCATGATGGACGACTACTGCAAGAAGTGCCACGAGGACGTGTACCAAGGCTGGTTCCACAGCGCCCACCATTTCAGTTCGTTCAACAACCAACCCTACCTCTTCAGCGTGACCGAAACCCGCCGCGTGGGTTTGGCCCGCGACGGCAACGTGAAGGCTTCGCGCTGGTGCGCCGGCTGCCACGACGTGGCGCCGTTCTTCAGCGGCGCGTTCGACGACCCGAACTTCGACATGGAGAAACACCCCACGTCGCAGGCGGGCATTACCTGCACCGCCTGCCATGCCATTACGCATGTCAACAGCACCGTGGGCAACGCCGACTACACCATCGACGAGCCGATCCACTATCCGTTCGCCTACAGCACCAATCGCGCGCTCCAGTGGATCAACAACACGCTGGTGAAGGGCAAACCCGACTTCCACAAACAGACCTTCCTCAAGCCGCTCCACAAGACCGCCGAGTTCTGCTCCACTTGCCACAAGGTCAGCCTCCCGCAAGAACTGACGAAGTACAAGGACTTCCTCCGCGGCCAGAACCACTACGACACCTTCCTCCTCAGCGGCGTCTCCGGTCACGGGGCGCGCAGCTTCTATTACCCGGAGAAGGCCCAGACCAAGTGCGCCGGCTGCCACATGCCGCTCCAGCCTTCGCAGGATTTCGGCGCGAAGTTCTTTGAAGGGACAAACGTCCTCTGTGTCCACGACCACCTCTTTCCCGGCGCGAACACCGGCCTCGCGCACCTGCGTGGCCAGACGAACATCGTCCAACGCCACGCGGAATTCCTCAAAGGCGCCCTGCGCGTGGACCTTTTCGGTCTCAAGGAGGGGGGCACCGTGGACAGCCCGCTGGTCGCGCCGTTGCGTCCGCAAGTGCCCGCGCTCAAGCCCGGCAGGAAGTATCTGCTCGAAGTTGTCCTGCGCACTCTGCGGCTCGGCCATCCGTTTACGCAGGGCACGGTGGACTCGAACGAAGTCTGGGTGGAAGCCCAAGTGAGCAGCGGCGGGCGCGTGCTGGGCCGGAGCGGCGGCTTGGGGCCTTGCCGCGAAGTCGATCCGTGGGCGCACTTCGTCAACGTGTTCCTGCTCGACCGCCACGGCCAGCGCATCGACCGCCGCAACCCGCAGGACATTTTCACGCCGCTCTACAACCACCAGATTCCGCCCGGCGCGGCGCAGGTCGCGCACTACGAGTTCCTCGTGCCGCCCGACCAGACCGAGCCGATCACCGTCGAAGCCAAGCTCAACTACCGCAAGTTCGACGCGATCTACATGAATTACGTGCTCGACACGAACTACACGAAGGGCGCGCCACTTCGCGTCACCAATGATCTGCCCATTGTGACCATCGCGACGGACAAGATCGTTTTTGCCATCGCCGGCGCTCCGCAATCTGAAATCTCAAATCTCAAATCTGAAATCCCCGAGTGGCAGCGCTGGAACGACTACGGCATCGCGCTCCTCCTCGAAGGGGACAAGGGCAGCGAGAAGGGCGAGTTGATCCAAGCCGCGCACGCCTTCAGTCAGGTGGAACAACTCGGTCGCGCCGACGGCCCGCTGAACCTCGCGCGTGTGTACTACAAGGAGGGCCGCCTCGACGACGCTGTGGCCGCCCTGCAGCGTGCGAACAACACGAACCTGTTCCATCCGCCTGGCAACCGTTGGACCATCGCCTGGCTCAATGGCCTCGTGAACAAGCAGAATGGGTTCCTCGACAAGGCCATCACCGAGTTTCGCAGCATCCTGGAGGATCACACTCCCGAGCACGACCGCCGCGGCTTCGATTTCAGCAAGGACTACGAAGTCATCAACGAGCTGGGCGTTGCCTACTTCGAGTGTGCCAAAGTGGAGCGCGGCGACGACGCTCAACGCCGCTCCTTCCTTCAGCAGGCCGCCGCACGCTTCCAACAAACCCTCGCCCTCGATTCCGAGAACCTGACGGCCCACTACAACCTCGCGCTCATCGCCGCGCAACTGGGCGACACCCAGCGCGCGGAAGAACATCGCCGACAGCACGAACGCTTTCGCCCGGACGACAACGCCCGCGACCACGCCATCGCTGCCGCCCGCCGCGCCAATCCTGCCGCCGACCATGCAGCCCAAGCCATCGTGATCTATCCGCTGCAGCGGCCCGCCGCGCCGGGGTGGGAGCGGCTCGGCGAACCGAGGACCGTGGCGAAATGAGGCGGAGTGGATTCAAGGCCAGTTCTGCTGGGAGCCGATCCCCTCGATGGCGTTTCCTTTCAACCCTTGCGCGCTTGGCCCCGGTTCTTGATGGCGTCCAGAATCTCTTTCAAACACGTGCTGACGGCTGGAAGTCGTCCCGGGTTGAGCCACGAGCGTTTGACCCAAAAGCCGGGGACGGCCAGCGCATCGATGCGCTCCAGGCCCTGTCCGAATTCCTCCAGAGTGTCCCCGGCCCGCCGGTAGAACCGATGGTCCAATTGCTCAGGATCGAGAATCCAGTACTCCTGGACTCCATGCAGCTCGTAGGCCGCAAATTTGCGGCCCGTGTCGTTCGCGGCGGTGGCGGGAGAGAGCGCCTCCACGGCAAACGCCGGCGCGAACGGGACGTGGCTCCCGGCCAGTCGCGCGGCCTGCGCTTTGGTGAAATAGGCCAGGTCCGGCATGAACGTTTCCCGCACGCTCAGCCGCACCGCGACGCTTTCGCGGTGGAGTTCACCGAGGTCTTCGGCTTCCAGAAAAGCGGCCAGAAGGCGATCGACGAAGTTAATCAACCGTGCGTGGCGAAGGTTGACGGGCGAGTGCATGACGATTTCTCCTCCAATCAGGTCTGCGAAGACGCCGGGCTGCAACCAATCCAGGAACTCTTCCGAGGTCATCAGCCGAGGGCGACGGGCCTTGGCAGTCTTCGGCATGGGCGGCGCGGTCAACATGCCTGGAAGCTAACGAGCCGCCCCATCCGGCGCAAGATGTAACCCCACCCATGACCCCACCCGCGCCAATTCCCGATCCGAGCATTCCGCCTGACGACGCCGAAGAACTCGCCCACCTTGATGACGCGATCATTGCCCGGGCCTTCCGCGGCTCGCTGATCGCGCTTCTGCTGCTGGCCGCAGGCGGCGCTGGGGCGTGGCTTTACTACCATCGCAAACCCGCGCCTCCTCCTTCCACCTTGACGCCACTCACTCCTCCGGCGGCCCCCGAGCGAACCGTTCTCGCGGAAGTTCCAACGGCAAGATTCACCGACATCACTCGGGAGGCCGGCCTCACCTTTCGCCACCACCCTGGCGCTTACGGCGACAAGCTCCTGCCCGAAACGATGGGCGGCGGCGTGGCCTTGTGTGACTTCGACAACGACGGCGCGCCGGACCTCCTCTTCATCAATGGCGCCGATTGGCCTTGGAGTCCGCGGCCTGCTCCTGAGCCGCCCACTATGGTTCTCTACCGCAATGACGGCCACGGCCACTTCTCCGACGGGACCGCTGGCTCCGGCCTGGACATAAGTTTCTTTGGCATGGGTGTGGCCGTGGGGGATTACGACAACGACGGTCGCACGGACGTGTTCATCTCCGGCGTCGGCGGCGGACGGCTGTTCCACAACCAGGGCGGCGGCAAGTTTACGGAGGTGACCGCCCAAACTGGCGTGGGCGGGGCGACCAACGACTGGAGCACTGCTTGCGCGTGGTTCGACTACGACAACGACGGGCGGCTCGATCTCTTCGTTGCGAACTACGTCAAGTGGTCCCGCGAAATCGACTTCGAGGTCGGCTACAAACTCGTGGGCGTGGGCCGGGCTTACGGCCAGCCGATGAATTTTGAAGGAACCTTCCCGCGGCTCTACCACAACGAGGGCAGCGGCCGCTTCAAGGAAGTCACGGCTGAAGCCGGCTTGCAGGTGCGCAACTCCACCACTGGCGTCCCTGCGGCCAAGACGCTCGGCGTTTCACCGGTCGATCTCGACAGTGACGGCTGGCTGGATCTCGTGCTCGCCAACGACACCGTCCAGAACTTCGTTTTCCACAACCAGCGCAACGGCACGTTCCAAGAAATCGGCGCGGCCAGCGGCGTGGCCTTCGATCCTTACGGCGCAACCCGCGGCGCGATGGGCATCGACGCCGCGCACTACCGCAACGACGTCGCCCTCGGCATCGGCATCGGCAACTTCGCCAACGAGATGACTGCGCTTTACGTGTCGCAGCGCGATCCGCTCACGTTCACCGACGAAGCCATCCCTGAAGGCGTCGGGCCGGCCAGCCGGCTGCTGCTGAAGTTCGGCGTGATGTTCTTCGATTACGACCTCGACGGACGGTTGGACCTGCTGACCTGCAACGGCCATCTGGAGGAAGAAATCGGCAAGGTCCAGGCGAGCCAGACCTACGCCCAGCCGGCGCAACTGTTCTGGAATTGCGGCGCTAGCAACGGCACGACTTTCGTCGTCGTGCCGGCGGACAAAGCCGGCCGCGACCTCTTCCAGCCCATCGTGGGGCGCGGCTGCGCCTTCGCGGACATCGACGGTGACGGCGACCTGGACGTGGTGTTGACCCAAGTGGGCGGCGCACCGTTGCTGCTGCGGAACGATCAACAACTCGTCCATCACTGGCTGCGCCTGAAGCTGACGGGCACGCGCAGCAACCGCGACGGCATCGGCGCGCGTATCCTGGCCCGGGCCGGCGGGCGGACGTTTCCACGCGAGGTCATGCCGACGCGAGGGTATCTCTCCCAATCAGAGACAGCGGTCACCATCGGCCTGGGCAATCTCACCAGAGTGGACACGGTCGAAATCATCTGGCCGAGCGGCGTGAAGCAGACGTTGAACAACGTCCCGCCCGACAAGCTCATTGCGATCACAGAACCGGAATGACGTGAAGAGGGTGCATCCGGGCGCTGCTGTTCTCCGCGAGGGCGCGGAAGACAAGGCCCGCGGCGGGCGCGCTCCCCATTCGATTTCAGAGTTCGGGCTGGACGCCATCGCGGTTGGCAGCGAGTGCGGGGGGATTGCTGGTTGAAGATTCG
Organism: Verrucomicrobiota bacterium; assembly: GCA_016219875.1. GTDB lineage: Bacteria > Verrucomicrobiota > Verrucomicrobiia > Limisphaerales > JACRJZ01 > JACRJZ01. The sequence goes on from JACRJZ010000143.1 coordinate 12,331, forward strand.
GGTGTCCTGGCCCATTGTTTGGGCCATGCAAGTTCCAGGCTCCAGTGAGTTCCGAAGCCGCAATGGGTCGCGGGATTTCGCGGCGAGTGTCTTCGTCTTCCTTGCGGCCGTCGCTTCCGGCACGGACTGGCCGCAGTACCGCGGGCCGACGAGCGACGGCGTTTCCCCCGATCCGATGGCCACAACGTGGGCGACCAACAGCCCCGGCTTCGTGGTGTGGACCAACGCCTCGCTGACGAACGGGTTCAGTTCCTTCGCGGTCAGCCAAGGACGGGCCTTCGCGCTCTTCTCGCGCAACGTGGGCGGCTCGATGAAGGAGCTTTGCGGCGCGGTGGATGCCGCCACCGGAGCGAACCTCTGGGCCACAGTGATCGACAGCGCCCCGTGGAACCTGAACGACACGGGCAACGGCGGCGCCGGCTCGGCTCCTTACAACAAGGGCGACGGCCCGCGCGGCACCCCTGCGTCCAAGGATGGGCGCGTCTTGGCCCTCTCCGGGAACCAACTCCACCTCGTGTGCCTGAACGCCACCAATGGCTCGGTCATTTGGAGCAACAACTTGGCGTCGCGATACGGTGCTTCCAAGATTGACTGGGAAAACGCGGCCTCACCGTGCCTCGAAGGGGATCTCATCTTCGTGAACCTCAACACGGCGACCGACGGCCAAACCCTCGCTGCCTTTCGCATGGCCGACGGCAGCCTCGCGTGGAGCACGCAGAACGAAGGTCTGACGCACACCACGCCGGCGGTCGCGACCCTCGAAGGCGTGCGTCAGGTCATCTTCGCCACCACCACCGGGCTGGTGTCGTTGAACTGCACCAACGGCGCGTTCCTTTGGAAGTACCCCTACCCGTTCAGCGAGATTTCCACGTCGATGGGGGCCTCGCCGCTCGTCTATTCCAACATCGTCTATTGCACGGCGGGGTACGGGAGGGGGGCTGCGGCCGCACGGATCACCTACTCGGAGGGGGCTTGGACGGTCACGCAGTTGTTCTTCAGGAACACGGCCAACCACCGCAGCATCTGGATGACGCCGGTGTGTTACCAGGGCTACATCTACACGTTGTGCGGGGAGAACAGCACGTTTCTCACGACCCCGCTGAACTGCATCGAACTCAGCACTGGCAACCTGAAGTGGAGCACCAATGGCTTCGGCATGGGCGGCCTCATCCTGGTGGACACGAACCTCCTCGTGCTGAGGGAAGATGGCCAGTTGGTCCTCGTGCGGCCCAATCCGAACGCCTACACCGAACTGGCCCGCTACCGCGCGTTCCAGTTCACCGCCGCCGCGCCGGGCAAGTGCTGGAACAGCCCCGCCTACAGCGAGGGGCGCATCTACGCGCGCAGCACGCGGGGCGGCATCAGTCTGAATGTCGCGCCGCCTGCTTTGTTGCCGGTGCTCGGCAGCTTGGGCGCGAGCAACGTCACCACCACGGCGGCCACGCTCTTGGGCCGTGTCAATCCCAACGGCGCGGCCAGCGGCGCGTGGTTTGAGTGGGGAACCAACACCAGCTACGGCAGCAACACGGCTGTGATCGCCAACCTCACTGGCAGCGCCGCCATCGCCGTGAGCAACGTCCTCACGGGCCTGGAGCCGAACTCGACGTATCATTTCCGCCTTGTCGCCACCAACAGCGCAGGCGTGACCCGTGGCGACGACCAGACCTTCACCACCCAGCCGCTGCCGCCGCAACTGCAACTGCTCTCCGCCCGGTTCTTGAACAGCACGCAACTGCAACTGGTCGTGACCACCACCAACGGCGCGCCCATTGATTCGAGCCGCCTGTCCCGGATCGAGGTGCGGGCGACCAACACCCTGGGCGCGTCCCCCGCCACTTGGCCGCGCCTCACCAACGGACTGGTGCTGACCACGAATGGTCTGGCGTGGATGACGAACCTGCTCAACGTCGGCCCATCGCGCCTCTTTTACATCACAGTGGAGCAACCTTGAGGAGACGACTTATGTGGAGGAAACCGCTTTCAAAGTCCCACGCCCCGCGTCACGGGCTGGCCTTCACGCTGATCGAGCTGCTGGTGGTCATCGCGATCATCGCCATCCTGGCGGCGCTGTTGTTGCCGGCGCTGGCCAACGCCAAGGAGCGGGCCAGGCGCATCTCTTGTCTCAGCAATCTGCGCCAGTTCCTCCTGGCCACGCACCTCTATGCGGATGACTACGAGCAACGCCTGCCCAGCGGCGCGTCTGACAGCATCACGCCCAACGGCGTGCTGGACGACTCCGTGCCGGTGCTTTCGCGCGACATGCGTGCGCAGATGATCGAATTCGCCGGCACCTACAAAATGCTCGGCTGCCCCAGCCTGGGTGCGCCTTTCAATACCGAGCAGGGTTGGTACGAGGAGGGCTACGGATTTGTCCTCGGCTACAATTACCTGGGCGGGCACACCAACACTCCTTGGACGCTTCTGCCCGGCGGGGAGGCTTGGTCCTCGCCGGAGAAACTTACCAGCACCGACACCAATCTGGGTCCTAGTTCGCCGCTCCTCGCAGAGGCGAACGACTGGTCGCCCGGCTACGGACGCTCGGTGGCGCCACATACCCGCGGCGGCACGGTCCAGGCCGGCGGCGAGTTTGGCAACGAGGACGCGGGGGGGAGGTCCTCGGCCGAACTCGGCGCCGCGGGCGGGAACATCGGCTACCTGGACGGCTCCTCAGGCTGGAAACCCATCAATCAAATGAAGCTCCGCCGCGGATCGCAAAAGTGGGGCAGCGACGGCTGCTGGGCCATGTGGTAGCGGAACGCACCGTGGGACGGGCGTCGCGCCCGTCTCCGTTGAGCTTCTTTCAAAACCGTAGCCGCCGACGTGAGGAGACTCTGTTTCCGTCGGAGTTTGAGCCTCCTCACGTCGGCTGCTACGGGGTTTTGAAATCGCCTCCGTTGTCGAGAATTTCAATCACGGTGCAGTGGGTGGGCCACGTCACACGTCATCGCCGTTCTGGAGCTGCCCGACTGATATCCGAGACAGGCGCGACGGCTGTCCCTCGCGGGAAGTCGAGCACGCGTCACGATTCTCGACCCCCATCGTTCCGGCTCACGGTGGCGTCCGATGAACGAGCGAGAGTTGCACCTCGGGGCCGCACTGCGCCTGGAGCACCGCCACGAAGGCCTCCGCGTAACGCTGGGCTTGGTCCTTCGTTTCCACGCCGAGCTTCACTTCGGTGATCGACGAGTTCGGAAACGTCCGCGCGGAGAGCTTCTGCGCCAGGACTGGATTCAAGCCGGCTTTCTGGCTGATCTCGTACTTGAACCGGGCGGAATTCGCCTGCTTGACCACGAAGCCTGCCTGCTCAGTGGGCGTGACCGCGATTCGCAACGTCACGCTGACGGACCCTCGCGGCCCGGAGTCTCTGAAGAAGATGAAGCCCAACGCCGCGGCCATCACCGCCAGCGCGACCAGGATGACTGCAACTCTTCGGTTCATGATCCAAGTCCGTTCGGGTTCTCGATTCAGCCAGCGCTTTGAAGAACGAGGCTCCCGCGGAACGTCGCTGGCCTCTTCCCTCAAGCGCAGCGGAGCCTAAATGAGCCGTGAGGCTTGGGCAAGCGGCAACTCCGCAGACCCGGTTCACTTCGCCGGTTGCTCCCCGATGAAAACCGTCTGGCGGTTGCCCGAGGAGAACGACACCAGCGTTCGGAGGGTCTCCGTGCCCGTGTTGACCATGTTGTGTTGGACCTTGGCGGGGATGCGGATGGTCATGCCCGCCTTCAACGGGATGGTGCGGCCATCGTAGCTGTGCAGGCCTTGGCCGGAGATCACATAGAGCACCTCTTCGCAGTTGGGATGGTAGTGCACTGGGTTCTGTTTTCCGGGCAAAATCGTGGCGAGGCCCACCGTTTGCGCGGACCCCGGCATCAGCTTGTCGTTGCACACCCACTGAAGGGTGCCCCAGGCGCTCTGTTCCACCGGAAGCTGTGCGGCGTCGGTGACCTTGCCGCTCCACGCGGCGGGAATCGGCGTGGCTTGCCCCTGCGGCTTGTCATCTACCGTCGCGCCCGCCAGCCCCAAACCTAAGGTCAATACTGCCATGGTGAATCTTTTCATAAGCATTTGAACGTCGCGGATCACCGACCCCCGCGCCACTCGGCTCCAGATTGAAATCGCAGCGTCATCGCGGGGTTCGGTGCAGCCGCTTTGTTAGGCCGTTCAAAGTCCGCGACCATAATTTGTAACTCTCCCCTCTGCGTCGATGGTGATGAAACGATGACCGCCCGGTGTGGCCGGTCGCCTCCAAACCAAAACGCTCCACGATCCATCCCGCTGTCGCTCCGGCGTCTCGAACTCGGCTCGATCAATCCAAGTGTCGTTTGTGGTGACTGCCGCTCGCGCTATCGCAAGAACTCTCGCCTTGTCAAGAGCGCCGCCACTGGTCGCGCTCTGTGGACGTGAAGTGCCACTGCATCCGGCTGCGACTGCTGCCAACACGATGAACAAAAGAATGCGCATGGCGTGAAACGGCCTAACAGTGGCATTGGCCCTTGCCCAACTCGGCCTGACGGGGTGTGAGAATGAGCTTGTTCACGGGCGAGAGTTTGGGCCGAGCCGCCGGCCCCGTCCATCCCAAGTTCAACCAGAGCCAACGAAACCCCATGACTGCCCCCAACTCTTGGGCCGCCTACTTCACCACCGGGCGGATCACGAGGTTGCGGTAGTCCACACTGGTGTGGTCGCCTTGCAGATAAAGCGGGCCGGGACGGAATTCGTCCGCCCAGAGCGCGCCGCCGGTGCAGCCGAGGACCGGCTGGTTGTCGATGACCTTCTTGCCGTTCAGGATCACGGTCAAGTGGCGGTCCACCAGGGTGATGTCGTAGGTCTGCCATTCGCCGGCCGGTTTGCAGGCGTTCTCGGTGGGAGTGATGCGGCTGTAGAGACCGGCGCAGTTGTGCGAGTCGTTCTTCTTTCCGAACGAGTCGGCCACCTGGACCTCATAGATGCCGCGCAGATAGACGCCGCTGTTGCCGCCTTGGGGCACGCGGAATTCGAGTGTGAGGTTGCAGTCTTCAAATTCCTTCTCGGTGCGGAGGTTGGCGTAGGACTTGTGCTTGCCGGGTTCTTGCGGAGCGTCATTCACCATGATCCCGTCTTTCGCGCTCCAACCGCTGGGGCCGCCCATGACTTTCCAGCCGGTCAGATCCTGCCCGTTAAACAGCTTGATCGGGTCGCCGAATTTCACCTTCGCCAAGTCCGGCGCAGCGGGCAGGGGAGGGATGCGCTTGCCCGTGAAGCCGACCTTGTTGCTGACCTTGCCGTCCTTCTCGCGCTCGGTGGTCAGGCTGAGGGTGTCACCGTCCGCGAGGGCCCGGATGGTTTCGACTTCGCGGGTCACGACCTGCTTGCCGGAGGCGTCGCGCTTTCGGCTCTCGTTGATGCGGGTCACAAGCAGCGTGTCACCTTCAACTTTTACGGCGTTCACCGGCACAACGCTGCCGCCGCCCCAGAGGATGCTGCCTTTCAGGCCATCGTCTTTTTCTTCGATGCCGAGCCAGCCGGCGCCGCCGCCGGGGATCGTCAGTGCCCAGCGCCCGACGTACAGTTTGGCGTTGTCCGCCGCGAAGGCGGTCACTGCGCCGGCGAGGGCCACGGCCAAAGGGAGAGTCTGTCGGAGAGTCCGGTAGAAAATGTGTGTCGTCATAGTGCCTCGTCTGACGCGACACCGCCGGGTTCGCTTCAAGAAAAGTTCACGGCACCAGCGCCGGCGAGCCAACTGCAAAACCCCGTAGCGGTGTCTCGGCAGAGCGTCGCCATGCTCGGATTCTCGGCCCAAAAGCGCGTCTGGAAATTCGCCCGGTGAGGGCACCGGGCCTACAAGAAATGCAAATTGCGGTCATTCTCTGTAGGCCGCGTGCCCTCACGCGGCACTCGGCCAAGACGCCGCGACGCCCGCGAGGCTTTGGCATTGGCTGCCCACTTTGCTTGATGGCCTCCCCGACGGCGTGCGTCCATTCAAGGCACTCGAGTTATGAAAGACCGACGTCCTCTCGCGCTGTCTGCTCTACTGCTGGCCACCGCTGTTTCCGCGGTGGAGTGGCATCACCCGCTTTACCTGTCCAACGGCGGCTACTGGCCATCGCGTGTGCCGGTGCAAATCGCCAACGACAGCGCCAACCCTTTGGCGGGCGAGCCAGTCGCATTCGCCGTGCCCGCTTTGGCTGGCGCGCGAGCCGAGTCGCTCCGCGTCTGCCGCGCGGATGGCGTGGAGTTGCTCTTCGATCTGCGCGACGCGCAAGACCGGGCCAAGCGCACCGGCGCGCTGGCGGCGGACGACAAACTGGTCGTCCCCGCCGAGTGCGACGCGAAAGCCGCGACCACGATTTTCGTGTATGCCGGCAACGAGCGCGCCTGGGCGGTGCCGGACTTTTTGCTGGCCGGTTTTCACAACGGCAACTTCGAGACGGGCGTCGAGGAACCGGAGGCCTGGAAGCCAGCGCAGGCCGACGCCGATCATGTGCTGACGTGGGAGAAGTCCACCGGGCGCAACGGCAGCCGTTGCGCAAAAGCCACCGTACCCGCGGGCGCCCAGCCCACGTGGGTCCAGTGGCAGCAAATCACGTGGCCCATCACGCCCGGCCGCACTTACGAACTGCGAGGCTGGGTGCGGGCGGAAAACGTCGTCGGCAGCGCGGGCTGGTACGTCCACGCTTACCGCGACCGGACGGAAGTGGTGAACAAGACGCTCCACGCCGGCAGCGGCTCCTTCGACTGGAAGCAGATTTCTGCCACCTTCACCGCGCCGACGAATGCGACAGCCGCCATCGTCGGCACCGTCTTGCACGGCACGGGCCAGGCGTGGTTCGACGACGCGGAGTTCATCGAACTGGGCGGCAAGGCGGCGCTGCGCGTTTCAGTCGGCGCGGTGGAGCGACTGCGGTTGAAAAACCTTTCGGTCGCGAGAATCAAACCCGGCCCCGACTTTCTGAATCGAGCCGAGGCCGTCGCCCGGAACTTCAGCGAACAAGCAGCGTCGCCCGCGCTGGTGCGGGTGAACCTGCGCTACGCTCTAGCCCGCTTGCCCGGAGTGCCGTCCAGCGCCGAACCGCTCGCCCTGTTCGGCAACGGCACGGAGACGGCCGCGTATCGCTTGGGGTCGGGCGGAGACTTGTTGATCGCGTCGGAACTGCCGCCGCGATCAGAACAGCGGTTCCACATCGGCTTTCGAGCCGCTGTGAAAGCCGGCTCAACCACGGCGCTGCAGGATCACGAGCGATTGTTGAGCAGTCCGGCAAACCTGGTTCCCAACGGCAGCTTCGAGCGCGGCGCGAATCAGCCCGAAGGCTTCATCAAACCACGGGTTGGCCCGTCGAGCCAGGTGACCGTGGGCTTCAGCTCCGACGCGAAGTTTGGCAAGCGCAGCCTCGAACTCACCGTGCCTGCGGGTGCCAGGACCGATTGGGTGGGCTGGAACTCGCAGCCCATCCCCGTGAAGCCCGGCGCGAGTTATCTCCTGAGTGGCTGGCTCAAAGGCGCCGGTCTGAAAGGCTCCGCCACGATCCACGCGCATTTTCACGACGCCCAAGGCGCGCTCTGCAAATCCGGCGCGATGGCTAGCACCAGCCCCGGCGTGAGCGGCGATTCCGACTGGACCCACACGCGCGGCTTCCTCACCGCGCCGCCCGACGCGGCGACGATCGTTCTCCACCTGACGATGAACACTGCGGGCACGCTGCGTCACGACGGCATCGTGTTCTGCGAAGTGGTGAACGGGCACTTTGAGCATGTCATCAGCGCCGTCGGCAGCGCGCCGCCGCAACGGCAACCGTTGCACGTCTGGGAGGTGAATCCGCTGGTGAAAGTCTTCCCCGACACGCCACCGCAAAAGCAGGCCGCCGCGGTCAGCGTCGAGTTGGCGAAGAATGAGTTTGAGCCGTTCCAACTCGCACTGCGCGGGCGCTTCGGCACCACCATCCGAAACGTGGAGGCGAGCGTGTCGCCGCTGAAGAACAGTGCCGGGACCACGCTCCCGCCGGTGAAGGCCGAGCGCGTCGGCTACGTGCCGATTGATCATCCCAGTGGCTACTACACGACCGACGTGCCGGATTGGTGCCGCAAAGTCCCTCGCGGCGGCAACCTGACGGACGGCTGGGCTGGCGAGTGGCCTGATCCGCTCGTTCCGTCCGCAAGCTTCGACATCGCCACGAACCAGACTCAGCCCGTGTGGTTCACGGTGCGGGCGCCGCGTGAAGCTGCGCCGGGCGAATACCGTGGCGAGATCAACATCCGCGCTGACGGCAAACCGCTCGTGACTCTGCCGCTCATCGTGAAGGTGCTGCCCTTCACCCTGCCGGATCGCACGAGGTTGAAAGCCATCTTTGATTTCCGCCGCGGCCCCGGCGGCTGGTACGGGCCGGACGGCAATTCGCCGGGCGAGCGCGAGAAATGGCTTCGCTTCATCGCCGCGCGCCGACTGGGCATCAACAGCATCGAGCCGCCACCGAAGTTCGCTTACAGGGACGGCAAGGTGACGATGGACGCGACGGAGTTCGACGCGACGGCGCGGCTGTGCTTCGACGAACTGGGCATGAACGTGAGCTACACGCCGCATTTCTTCTACATGTTCGGCTGGGCATATCCGCCGCGGAAGATGTTCGGCTTGGAGCCGTTCACGCCGGAGTGGACGAGCGCGTTCAAGCAAGCCTACCAGCTCTTCACGGACCACCTGCGCGCGAAGGGCTGGCGCGACAAGTTCGTGTACTACATCTCCGACGAGCCGCACTTCGATCATGAGTTCGTCGTCGAGCAGATGAAGAAGCTCTGCGCGCTCATTCATGAAGTGGACCGTGAGATTCCAGTTTATTCGAGCACCTGGCGGCACTGCGCGGCGTGGGACGACTCACTCGACCTCTGGGGCGTGGGCCAATACGGCTGCTTCCCGGTGGCGGAGATGGAGCGGCTGCAGAAGCGCGGTCGGCAAATGTGGTTCACCTGCGACGGCCAGCAGGCGACTGACACGCCGTATCTGGCGACGGAGCGGATGCTGCCCTATTACTGCCTGCGCTACGGCGCGACGGGCTTCGAGTTCTGGGGCATCTCATGGTGGACTTACGATCCGTGGAAACTGGGCTGGCACTGGTTCATCCGCCAGAGCGACGACGGCAAACGCCATTACTGGATTCGCTACCCGAACGGCGACGGCTACCTCGCTTATCCTGGCAAGCCCGTCGGCGTGGACGGCCCGGTGAGCACGATCCGCCTCGAACAAGTTCGCGAAGGTCTGGAAGATTTCGAAGCGATGGCGCTGCTGACTGAACTGGCGGAGAAGGCAAAGCAGTCCGGCCGCTCCGCCGCCGCCGCCGACCGCGCGCTGGCGATGGCGAAGGAACTCGTCGTGATCCCGAACGCCGGCGGGCCGCGTTCGACGGACATTCTACCGGAGCCGGATCGGATTCCCGCCATCCGCAAGGCGGTGAACGCGGCGGTGGTGGAGTTGATGAAGTGAGTTCCAAACACCCGCTGGCGCAGGCAGAGCCTAGCGGAGAGTGAGCCTCACGCAAAAGCGATTCTCCCTGAACCGCGCAGCGTAAGAGACCAATCTCCATCAGTCACCATCTCGTCGGCGGAAGCCCGACCGGAAGTAGCCATTATCAAGACCCGTTTACTGACGTTTACAGACGAGGAAGGCAGCGGACGGCCTTCGCCAATCCAGCTCCCTTCCGCATCTCTATTCGCTCTAAACTGAGTCGTCGAGCGCGCCCGAAGATTCGCGTTGGCTCACCGTGACGCCCAGATCACTGCGTTATCACAAAGCGTTTCGTCGAAGCTACGGTCCAGCGAGGGATTGTAGATCTCGAGCTCCCGCAGCGTGAGCAGGATCGTAACTGAGCGACCTCCAGTGTTTGGGTTCTCATACGCTGCGATCACGGGCTTCGCGGTATTGGGATAATCTGTTGGGACGGGCGTGGCGGCTGCAAGCACGGCCGCTCCATTGCTCGTGCTGGTGTCGATGTCATCGCCGTACTGGAACGAGACGCCCCACAGACCCGTCTGTACGGGATGCCCAACCCCGACGGTCACCTCAAAGAACCCGCGGGAGTTGCCATCGGCGTAGTCGGTGCCATTCGGGTCATACGGCGAGGGCGTCATGCCTGAGATGGTCTCAATACTCTGGAGAGCGGGGTAATTAAGCAGGGAAGAGTAAAGGGCATCATCGCTCTGCAACACGATACCGACACCCGCATCCATCGCTGCCATGAGGGCGTCCAGTGTCTCGAAGTCGTCGTAGTTGTACCCGGGATTACTCAGCCAGACCACGTTGTACTGCTTCAACACGTCGGGGAACGCCGGGGTCGCCAGGAGAGTTGCTTCCTCAACTAAATCCACGGAGTATCCAAGCCCCCGGAGCAGCCCAAAAACGTAGTCCGTATCCTCCGGCCATTCGTTGTGGTGGTTGCCATCGCGGACCAACAGCACCTTGATGCCGCTTCGCTGCCCATGGTGCGTCCAGTAGCCAATGGTGAAACCGCACGCATTGTTGATGGTGTCTGCAATGTTCTTGGCCAACTCGGCGGTGGCTTTGGCCTGGCCGTAATCCGCAGCGGTGGCGAGGAGGCGGGCGGCGGTGATACCGTCGCGCACGTCGATATACCATGCAGAGATCGTCTTTGTGACGCCATCGTAGGTGAAGCTGTCCAGCGCGGAGACGAAGCCGAACAGAAGACTGTTGCGAAGGGCGTTTCTCTGCTCATCGGCGCGGCTGATCATGGCTTGGGCGCGCTGGGCGGGATTCTGGCCGTTGCGATTGGCCAGGGCAACGGCAACCGCGCGGAGAAACATCGATTCGCCCGTGGGTGTGAGATTTTCCCAGCCAGCGGCGGAAACACCGGGCGGAGTACCAATCTCGCGGCTGCCGGCCGCAAAGTACAGGCGATACCCTCCCAGAACATCTGCGCCGCCTCTTACGACCGCTCCAGCGAGGAACTCGGCGATCACCGTCACGTTCGTCGTCCCGCCCGATCCGGTAAAGGTTGCCGTGGCCAGCACGTTGCCTCCCGCAACCGGGGGCTCGACGATATGGCTGGTATTGCGATCGATCGCCTCATCGTAGGGCTCAGCGGTGGTACTGCCATTCATCGAGATACCGCCAAAGAGATACGCGGTTGTTCGGTCGGTCAGGTCCACGGCGGTGATCGGCGTAGGAGTGCCGTCAATCATGGTCGCACCGCTCATCCATCCCAGGCGATTCGTTCGCACGGCGTGAGCACTGATGGTGATCAGGGGTTTGGTGATGGCGGTATTCCATAGAGGCGCGTTAAGGCCCGAAAGCTTCGGCGTCTCGACCGAGCGACCAAGAACGATCAAATCGTAGCTGTTGATCACGTCAATGTCGGCGGCTGGGATCTGACCGGTATTCGCGGGATTGTATGATTCGACGGTGTAGCCGGCGTTCTGCAGCAAGGTCATCCAACCAGCTTCGTTGAAGCCGGAAACGGGCCCGCCAAAGCCTCCGTCCGGAAGAACATTGTCAGAGACCCAGAGAATCCTGGCCGTGCCGGTGCTCGGCACAGGCTCCTTGCCTTTGGCTGGAGCACCGTTGGCTGGAGGCGCGAGACAGGCCAGCGTCGCCAAGGCAGCCAGGACGGTCGTTAGGAGAATGCGGGTTTGAGATATGGGGGGTATTGCTCTGATTGTGGTCATTTGCTGCGACTAGAAACTGACCCTGCCGTGATGTCAATAGCTTTTCTCCCATTTGTTGCGAGGATATTGAAGGCGAACAAAAGCGTGCGCGCAAAGGCGGACAGCATCATTGCGGGGGAGTTGAAGCGGCGGAGGTGGGAGGCGCGGGACCTGCGGGCGAGGGCCAATGGGGGATACGGCGAAGGTGGCCTTGGCGGCGCGGTTGCTGACGGAGACGACGATGCCGGTGGGATGGATTGCGGAGCGCCTGGCGATGGGCACGCGCGGCCATCTGAACCACCTGCTGCATCGGCGCGAGAAAGTCCAGCGGGGAGTAGCCATTATCAAGAACTGACCCCGGCTCGCCGGCTGCTACGGGTTTTTGAAATCGCCTCGTGAGTTTGTGAAAGGGGCTTTGCGTGCTCGGCGCGGAGGATTGACAATCCGCCACGCAACCGTGAGTTTATGACCCATGAAACCGGCAGTCTATCTGACCAACCCGGAAGCGATGCGGAAAGTACGCTTGAATCAGCCGCGCGTGTCCTCCGAGCAAGCCCGCGCCCAGCGGGAACTTCTGCGGCGCGCGAGCGAGAAATTCTTCGCGGACGCCAAGTCCGAGACCTGCTCGCGTGGGCGCGCGAAACTGGCCGCCTGATCGCTCCCGCCGTGTGCGCTCCAGGCGGCGCTGGGGCGTTTTCTCGCCTGACCATTCCTCTGGCTCCAGAAGATCGGCGGGCTTCCTGCCCCGCTCTCCTCTCTCGACAAACCCTCCCTGCTCGCCCTACGCTGCGGCCCATGTTCCAAAAGAAATTCGGATCAAAGAAGATGTGGCTCGCGGTCGCGGCCCTGCTTTGTGGCCTTGCTTCCTCCTCCACCGCCGCCGGTCTTCCCCCCAAAGGCCAGGCCGAACACGTCGTCGTCGTCGTGTGGGACGGGATGAGGCCGGACTTCGTCACGCCGCGGTTCACGCCGAACCTGTTTGCGCTGGCCAGCCGCGGCGTCTTCTTCAAGAACCACCACGCCGCTTACATCAGTTCCACCGAGGTGAACGGCACCGCCATCGCCACGGGCACTCACCCGGAGCGCAGCGGCATTTACGCGAACAACGACTTCCGGCCCGTGCTCGGCTGGCTGGGACCGAACGCCACCGAGGGGCTTGATTCCGTCCGCCGGGCGGACTTCCTCACCGGCGGCCAATACCTGCTCGTGCCGACCGTGGCCGAGATCATCCAGCAGGCGGGATTCCCGACCGTCGTTGCAGGCGCGAAACCGGTGGTCTTCCTCCACGACCGCTCGGCCCGGCGCACGAAAGGCGCGGCCAAGGATTCCGTGCTCCTCTACAAAGGCCAGACCCTTCCGAAGTCCGTGCTCGACTCGCTGGTCAAGGTGAACGACGACAAAGCATTTCCCACCAACTCCAGCGTGCCGAACAAAGACATCGACGCCTGGACCACCAAGGCGCTCACTCACGGCCTGTGGAAGAAAGGCGTGCCCAAATACAGCGTGCTTTGGCTCAGCGATCCCGATGCGACCCAGCATTCCAAGGGCGTTTATGCCGACGAAGCCATCGCTGCCATTGCCAATTGTGACAAGCTTCTGGGTGATGTCCTCCGGGCGCTCGAGGACAAGAAAGTCCTGGCCAAGACCGATCTCTTCGTCGCGTCGGATCACGGCTTCTCCACCATCCGCAAAGGGCCGGACGTGATGGAGGCGCTGAAGAAAGCCAAGTTCAAAGCCTGCCGTAAGTTCGAAGACCCGGAGCCGGGCGAAGTACTCGTGGTCGGCCACGGCGGCAGCACCTCGCTTTACGTTTGGGAACAGGACGCCAAGGTCATCCGCGATCTGGTGGCTTTCCTGCAAGGCAGCGACTTCGCTGGCGTGATCTTTTCGCGTCTGCCCATCGAGGGCACGTTCCCAATGGAGCAGGGCAAGATCAGCGCGACCAACGTGACGCCCGATGTGGTCTTCTCCATGCGCTGGAGCGACGAACGCAATGAGCACGGCGCGCCCGGACTGGTGTACTCCGACACCGGGAGTCGCGGCGCGGGCACCCACGCCTCGCTCTCGCGCTACGACATGAACAACACGCTCGTGGTTGCCGGGCCGGACTTCAAAAAGGCCGTGGTGAACCGCCTACCGAGCGGCAGCATCGATATTTCCCCGACCACGCTCTGGATTCTTGGCATCCCGCAACCCAAGGATTCGCCGATGGACGGACGCGTGCTCACCGAAGCTTTGGCTGCCGTCGGAACGCCGGAAGCCCAACCCGAAACCACCGTCATCAACGCCACGCGCGACTTGGGCTGGCTGCGCTGGAAGCAATACCTGAAACTCACTCGCCTTGGCGCCACGACCTACATCGACGAAGGCAACGGCGGGTGTGAGATGAAGTGAGACAACCCCCCTCTGTGCTCAATCGGCTTTCCTGTTTCGGACTGAAAGTGGATGGGCAGAACTCTTCCCGGCTGCCGCACGCGGAAGAAACGCTGCGAACTCGGTCCGGCGACGGTCACGCTACCATTGGCCAAATCGCAAACTGTAAGTCGTAATCCCCCAAGGCGGGTTGGCCGCTCTCGCGCATTCGTCCCTGGTTAAGGAACGCCGTGCGGAGCGGCGTTGCCGTAAGGCAGAAGTCAGGGCCAGCAGCCCAAGGCGGGGGTTCGTTCTTGGAATTCATGGTGGTTGTGATTGAGCGGTGAACGATGGAGCCGGGAACCGGGAGCCAGCGGTTTGCCCTGAGAGGAAAGCGTCAGGGGCTGAGCGGTTGCGTGGCCCGGATGCGATAGAAAAACTGCGGGCCGGTGGTGTTGAAGCCGACGTTGCCCCAGCCGGGCAAATCGTAGCTGATGATAGTTTCCCAGGGAGACCCCCGGTCAACCGCTGCCCGCCGTTCCACCCGGTAGAAACGCGAAGGTTTGCTTGTCCACTCCAGCGTGTTGTAAGTGCCCAAGCGAGTGAATCGGGTAATGCGCAGATGGTCGCTGGGATCCAGCGGGTTGGTGTCGGCCAGATACTCCTGCCGGTCAGTCGAGCCGTCCTGGTCGGCGTCGCTGGACGCCGTGAACGCGCTCAGCGAGTTGGTGTAGGTGCGTTCCCAGGCGTCGGCCATGCCGTCGCCGTCGGAATCCGCGCCGGGCGCGATGAAGGCGGTCTGCACCACGGCGGCGGCGTTGCTCAGGCTGATCCAACCGCAATTGGCTGAGTAGGCGTAACCGCTGAGCCTGCCGGTGGCCAAGTCCACCCTGGGCGCGCCGGTGCTCTCGAAGTTGATCCAGCCGATGTTGGCGCCGTAGGCGTAGCCACGCAGGTTGCCCAGGCCGTCGTGGTTGATGCCGTAGTCCGTCCCGGAGTTGTTCTGGTAGCGGATGCCGTTGGCGGGCGCATTGCCACCCAGGTGAATCCAGCCCACGTTGGCGGCGTTGAGATAGCCGGAGCAGACGAATTCGCCGATGACGGCGCCGTTGCTCGTGTCGCCGCGCCAATCCATCCAGCCCACGTTGGCCCCGTAGGCGAAATGGTTGGTGTCGGTGATGGTGGTGGCGGCGAGGGAAGTGGAGAGTTGAGAGATGAGAGTAGAGAGCGCGGCCAGTGCGAGGCTGGCGGTTTTCACGAGGGAGTTTGGGTTCATGGCAATGTTGATCGTCCCTTTGCTGAGGCAGGGAAGGTGGGGGCTAGAAGGCGAAGTTGGCCCAGGGATCGGTCGTCCCGAAGCCGGAGCCAGGCCCGTTGCCCGAGATGTTGCCACTGACCGTCGGCACGACGATGAGCCCGACCCGGTTGCCGGTGACGATGTCGTAGTTCCCGAGGCCGTTGCCACGAGCGCTGTTCTGGAAGATTAAATTGACGGTGCCATTCACCTCGATGCCGGCACCCGTGTTGCCGGTGACGTGGTTGGCTTCGATGCGGGAGGCGTCTCCGTCCACTGCGATGCCCGCTCCGCCGTTGTTGTTGCAACTGTTGCGCAACACATAGCTGCGTGCGCGCGCGCGAACGCCGTTGGTCCCGTTCACGGAAGCCATGCAGTCCTGGAATACGCCCCCGGTGTCGGCGTAAAAGCCGTGGCCGGTGTTGTCCCTGGAGACGCAGCGCTGGTAGGTGACACTGGTAGCTCCGTGGAATCCGTTACCGCCGTTCTCCGCACTATTACACTCGCTGAGGAGCACGCCGGAACTGGTGGCCTGGAAGCCGTGATTGGTGTTCTGCTGGGCGCTGCAGGCTGTGATCACGCTGGCCACACCGGCGCTGATGCCGATGCCCGTGTTGCGGATGGCGACACAGGCGGTGATCACGCTGGCGGACCCAGCCCGCAAGCCGCCGATGTTCTGGGAGAGCCGCAAGTCCCGGTACGTGCATCCATGGCCGGCCCCCATGTTCATGCCGTAGTCGCCCCAGCCCTGGATGGCGCCGTTGCGCACGGAGATGTTGGTGTGGCCGATGCCCATCACCGCAATGCCGATCGAGGAACCGGTCACTCCGATGAGGGCGAATCCGTTCAGGTCCAACGTCACGTTGTCCGAGTCGATGCCGATGCCGATCCTGCCGGAAACCCCGGTGAGATTGGTCGTCAAGTAGTAGGCTCCCGGCTGTGCAATCCGGTACGAGGAAAGGGAGTCGCCGGGAGTGGTGGCTGTGCCCACCGGCGTGCGCGGCTCGATTTGGGTCAGCGTCTTCATCGTCGGCGCCGGGGCGCCAGGCGGCGTGAGGCTGCCTTGGGCGAGGCAGGTTGAGAGTTGAGGGATGAGGGTTGAGAAGAGCGCCAGCAAGGCGACGAGGAGCGGCAATTTCAAATTGGGAATTGGAAATTGATAATTGCGAATTGGCTTCGCCGCGTGCGCCGAGGTTTCGGATTTCGGATTTGGTTTCATGGTGGGTTGGTGGTTGAGGGTTGATCAGGAAAGCGTCACGGCTGCGCGACACGATAGAACCGCAGGCCGTTCATCGCGCTGGCGTCGAAGTAGTCGGCCACGTTGCCCACGTTGGTCACGTAACCGGACGGTTCCCAGTTCAGCAAATCGCTCGAAGTCCAGACGCGCCAGACCGTGCCCGCCGGAGCGGTAAGCGTGAAACCAAACTGGCCTTCGCCGGGCCGGGTAGGTGCTGAGAGCAGCAGGACTTCCTGCGGGTCGATATCCACCGTGGCGCGGCTCTGCAGTCCTGCGATCACCACTCTGGCGGGTGAACCTTCCCGGAGGTCGAGGTAATTGTCGCGCAGATCGACGTAGCTCAATGCCGTCAGGCGGGTGGACGGGAATCGACAGGTGTGCGGGTTCATGGCGGGAGTCTGGCTCGGGCCTTCCCGGCGTCAAGCCTCGTTCTCGGCCCATCAATAGACTCGACGCATCTTGATTCGACCGCCGGATCGCAGACGATCCCCGTCCGCAGCGGCCACGAAGAAACCGGCCCACTCCCTGGTTCCGACGCGGAAATCGCGTCGGCTCCGCTGCGGCCCGGGATGGGCGCGATCCGCCGGTGGTGGTGCCGTCCTCCCCCAAAAGAAGGAGACACCACTGCTCACTTCGGACAACTGAAGTCCCCCTCTCTTGGTCAGTGGCGCAGCGCCGTGTCAGGGAGATAATCGTTTGGTCTGTAATGAACCGAGAAACCGTCATCCATCGATGTGCGCACAGTGGCAGCGCCGGCGTCGGCCAGCCGCCGGAACGCGAAAGGACCGCCCGTCATGCAGGAGAGCATTGAGTCATCGAGGCTAGCCCGCCTTCGCAACTGGATCAGCCTGGCTGGGTTCATTGTCATCCTCGGCGGGTTGTTTGCCTTTTTCTTGCTGTTCATTGTGGACCTGATTCAGCCCCGGTCCAATCCGTACGTGGGCATCCTGACCTACATGATCGCGCCGGCCTTCATGGTGCTGGGGGCGGGCTTGGTCGTGCTGGGCGGGCTGCTGCGGCACCGGCAACTCAAGGCGGCCCGCGAGGACGTTCGGCTGATGATCGACCTGAACCGCGCGCGCGACTTGCGGATTCTGGCGGCGTTTGCAGGAGGGCTGGTACTCTTCCTCTTCCTGTCCGCGGTGGGATCTTATCAAGGCTATCACGTCGTGGCGTCCACGACCTTTTGCGGACAGGCCTGTCACAGCATCGTGGAACCGGAGTATGTCACCCACCAGCACTCCGCGCACGCCCACGTCGCCTGCGTGGAATGCCACGTCGGTCCCGGCATCACCTCCTTCGTGAAGTCCAAGCTCTCCGGCGCCTATCACGCTTTCACGACTTTGCTGGACACCTACCCGCGGCCCATCCCTACGCCCATTCAGAACCTCCGCCCGGCCCGTGAGACGTGTGAGCAATGTCATTGGCCGACGAAGTTCGTCGGCAACCGGATGAAGACGCGCACCCACTACCTGACCGACGCCGCCAACAGCGAATACACCGTGAACCTCCTGCTGAAGGTGGGCGGCCAACGTTCCAAGGCCCACGGCATTCACTGGCACGTCGCCAATAAAGTCGAGTACCTCGCCACCGATCCGCGCCGCCAAGTGATTCCCTGGGTGCGCGTCACGGACGACGAGGGCAAGGTCAGCGAGTTTCGCGCCCGTGGTTTCACCAACGAGGTCGCCGAACACGCCGTGCGCGTGATGGACTGCCTGGACTGCCACAACCGTCCGGCCCATGCCTACCGGACGCCGAACGACGCTGTGGATGCGGCGATCAGCCGAGGGCGGATCGACCGGTCGTTGGCTTTCATTCGCAGCAACGCCACGGCCCTGCTGGTCCAGCCTTACGCCACGCGGGAGGAAGCCGAGCAGAAGATCGCTACGGGCTTGCACGGCCTCTACACGGGCGACCCGCGCCTCAGTGCAGCCATCCAGGCCGTGCAGGAGATTTATCGCGACAATTTCTTCCCGCAGATGAAGGCCAAGTGGAGCGCGTACCCGGAGAACATTGGCCACAAAGACTGGCCCGGCTGCACGCGCTGCCACGACGACGAGCACCGCAGCACCGATGGGCAAAAAGTCATCGGCTTCAAGGACTGCAACGCCTGCCACCTGATCCTCGCGCAAGGCTCAGGCGGCGCGCTCACGCAGTTGACCCCGGAGGGCCAGCCTTTCCAGCATCCCGAGGAAGGTTACGAACTGGGGGACAAGTGCCACAACTGCCACACCGGCGGACCGTAGCCCACGGAGAGGAATCTGAAAGCCGTTCGAGGCTTGGGTGGACGGAGCCAGCGAGCGTCTTCACCCTGCGGTTCGATTCATTGGCCGGTGGCGCGGATCGTGACGCCGTTCACAAACGCGGCAAAGGGGAGGAAACCAAGCGCAAACCTGCAAGGCCTCCTATTCGATCTCTTGCCCGTCCGGCGCTTGACCTGGAAGGAGAAAAGTCCTGGCGAACTCGCCTTCGCCACACAGAATGAAGCCGGGAAACTTCTTGAACCACTTGGTCTCGGGCACGTCAGGTCCGGTATCGAGCCACCGGGCCAGCAGCACGATTTGGTCTGCTGAAATGTTCCGCTGGCGGATTCGGACCAGAAGATGATTGAGCAACTGTGGGGGCAGTTTGTGGCGGCGGATTTTAGGCATGGGACTCTCTGCCGTAGAACCCGCGCACAATCTGGCGCTGCAGCCGGTCAGCTTCAGCGAGGTCGTCGGTTTCGGCCATGCGCTGGGCCAATTCGCCCAACTCCTCCGGGCTGAGGAGACGTTCGCGCGTCACTTGCCGGGCGAACTCGACCACCTTGGTCTGTTCCTCGCGTGGCAATTGGTTGATCGCCTCAATGATTTCCGCCGCTGTCATGGCCGAAAGCTACGCGTCCCAGCGCATCCACGCAAGACGGGGGTTGTGCCTTCCGTCAGGCGCTCTTCGCCAAGGCCGCGCTGTGGGCTTGGATTTTCCGCACCGCTTCGAGGATCTGGTTCATGTCACTGCGCTCGGCCAGGAGCATATTCTGGGTCATCGCGACGGTCGTGGCACAGACTTGCCGGTTGCCTTTCAACTCTTGGAAGCTTTCGCGGTACGCCTTCAGCCGCTCGGCACTGAAGAGGCGCTTGAAGCCGCGCGAGTTGATGGCTTCGTCGAGGATGCCATCGAAATACTGCTCGTGATAAACGCTGGAGCAGGGGACGCCTTCGGCGTTGAGCGCCCGGATGAACTTGTCGCGGCCCAGCCCGTTGAACTGTTGGGCGTCGTAGCGGAACGGGAAGAGGTGCCACACCGCCCGGCTGTTTTCCGGCAACCGCGCCGGCTGGATGCCGGGAATCTGCTTGAGCTGGGCGCTCAGGTAGTCCGCGTTCTCGCGGCGGTGGGCCGTGTCGGTAACGAGCTTCTCCAACTGCTGCGTGAGGATCGCGGCCTGGAAATGCTGCATCCGGTAGTTGCTGCCGCGGGTGAAATAGCCGTTGCCCTTGAAGCTGCCGGTGGCGCGACCGCAGTTGTGGAAGGCAGTGCAGCGGTCCAGCAGTTCGTCGCTGTTGCCCGTGACGGCGCCGCCTTCGCCGGAGGGCAGATGCTTGGATTCCTGGAAGCTGAAGCAGCCCAGGTCGCCCAACGTGCCGCACTTGCGGCCTTTGTATTCGGCCAGCCAGGCTTGGCAGGCATCTTCGATGACGGCGAGCTTGTGCTTCTTGGCGATGGCATTGATGGGGTCCATGTCGCAGGGCATGCCGTAAATGTGGACCGGCAGAATGGCCCGGGTGCGATCGGTGATCCGGCTCTCGATTGAAGCCGGGTCCATCGTGAGCGAGGCGGGATCGGTGTCGGCGAACACCGGCAGGGCGTTGTTGAGCAGGACCGCGTTGTAGGTCGCGATGAAGGTGTAGGGGGACACGATCACTTCGTCGCCGGCGTCCACGTCCATGACGTGCAAGCTGGTCAGCAGGGCGGTGGTGCCGCTGGCGGTGGCCAGGCAGCGTTTGGCGCCGAGGAGCTGCGCGTAGGCCGCCTCGAACTCGGCGATGGTTTCGCCGGAGCCGCGGAACCATTTGCGGCTGCGCAAGACCTTGAGGACCGCCGGTTCCCATTGCTCCCGCCATGTCGGCCAACTGGGCCAACCACCCTGGCGCACCGGCACGCCGCCGAGCAGGGCCGGTTTGGCGGCTTCAGCGGCGAAGGCCAGGGGCGCTTGGCGTGCGCTCAGCAAGGTGACGGCGGCAGAACCGGCCGCCGCGTGTCGGATGAAACGACGTCGTGTGAGTTGGTTTTTCATAGCTGTGCTTTCTTGGCTTGGTTGGGTGAAGCCCCATGAAGGGGAACGGAAGTTTCTCCTGAACTCCCCGGCTGCGCCTCGGACCACCGGAGCAACACCAGCCGGAGAAAGACCTGCCCCAATTCACGGGCGGAAGGCGCGGCGGCCAGCACTTCAAAAACGCCGCGCTTCTCGCGGCGTTTCGCTGGTCTCGCGGGACCAAGTTCAATGCTCAGGCTCATTTGCGCGCTCTGGGTCCAAGTGGGGCCGCGGGGAGGGTGCTCCTGGGCAGGGGACTTTTCCAACACTTTTCTTGCGCCGGCTTCGATCAGCACGCCTCTGGGCATGGCCACCGTGTGGGGCAGTTCGTCCCGGCTGCCAACGTCCCGGCAATCGACCCGGTTGCCGAAGGGAACGGTTGCTGGCGCGACCGTCCAAGCGAACCTCCGGCGGCAGACTTGTCACACGGACGAGACAGTTCATCCGCTCCGAAGCGCGTTCGGCGAACCTGAACGGCGGCGCGGCGGCGAAACAACTGAGAGAGCAAGCGATTTGAGAATTGTCACAAGACCGAGACAGAGTTCGGTCCAGATTCACAGCGATGGGACACCCTCGAGCCAATTTCAAAACTCGGTAGCAGCCGACGTGAGGAGGCTCAAACTTCAAGGGAAACAGAGCCTCCTCACGTCGGCTGCTACAGTTTTGCACGAAGCTCTCTCGAATGAACGTTTCAACCTCGCTGCCAAAAACGGCGGGCTACTTGGGAAAGCGGCCCTCCAGCATTCTCACAGCATCAGGCCTGAGGCCTTTGTCGATCTGGCACGGGACTTCAGCGTTGCGGAGATCGTTTCCCTGAAGGCACACGCCACCGCTGCGCGAGCCCGTGACTTTCAGGAAGGCCCGGGTACCGTCGCTCGCTCGCGAGTGGTGGACAACGGCGTTGGAGACCTGATTGAGCACCAGGGCCGGCGCGTCGCGATCCGGCCATGCTCCGCGCCCGACAAAGCCGTCGAGTTCCAGGTTCTGAACATCCTCAAAGTAGAGCGCGCTCTTCCAAGCTTCGAGTGCCGGCTTTCCCCAAGAGACGGCAACGCTTTTCACTTTCAGGTTTCTCGCCCGGCGGAAATCCAGCGCGTGTTCCGCCTTGTCGAAAGGCGCGAGCGAGTCGGCGGCGAGCCGCACCTTGACGTTTTCGAGGCAGATTCCTTCGAGCCAACTGTCCGCGTGTCCGTGGATGAGAGAGGATCCCGCGGCGCGCGCCCTGACATCGCGGATCGTCACGTTGCGAATGGCCCCCGGCGGCGGTTCACCGGGCTTCAGAGGCTCCTTGTTGAATTCGCTGAGCCGCGTGATGCGAAAATGGAAGGGCTGCCCATCGCCCGCCCAGAACCAGTCGAAGCGCCGGCAGTCGATGGTGAGATGCGCGAGCAGCACGTCCGAAATCGAGCCGCCCAAGGTGGTGCTGAAGACGAAACCGCGGTTGACATTGGTCAGGACGGTGTCGCGCACGACCACCCCGCGGATGCCGGCCTTGTTGCCTTCACTGAACTTGACTCCGGCGGACGCCGACGAGAGCCGGCAGTGGCGGACTGTGATGTTTTCGCAGGGCAGGGCGGGGCCCCACGCCTCGGCGGAGATGAACACGATGCAATCGTCCCCCGTCTCGATGGTGCAGTGGGAAACCGACACCTCTTTGCACCCGTCCAGATCAATGCCGTCGGCCCAGACCGCTTCCTTCAGGCTGGAGCGGATGTCCAAATGCTCGAACACGGCCCGCTCGCACGCGTAGAGCGCGAGGGTCCAACTGGGTGAACGCACGAACTTCAGTCCGCTGATCTGCACGTTCCTTGATCGCCCCAGCCAAACCAAGTGCGGGAACACTTGGCGCTGGGGAAAGCCTTTCGGAAAGGACCGCATCAGAGACTTGCCCATCGCCTGCATCTGGGTCTTGTGGTCAAAGGCGTGCTCGAAGTCGTCCTCGCGCCATTCGTACTCGGCTTGGCCGTCCACAGTGCCGGCGCCGGAAATGGAAACGTTCTCCAAGTCCTCGCCGAAAAACAGCGCGGCCTTGGAAGGAACTTGCCCGAACTCGTAGGCCTTCGGGTCGAGGGACGCGAAGACGGTCGCCCCGGCTTGGATTTCGAACTGCACTTGACTGCGCAGGTGCAGCGTGCCGGCGGTGTAATCCCCCGGCGGGACGCGGACGATGCCGCCGCCCGCGACGGCGCAGGCGTCGATGGCTCGCTGAATGGCGGGGCGGGCGTCGTCAGCCTTTCTTCCCGTCGCTGCATAGTCCTTCACGTTGAAGATGGCGGGGCCAGAGACGTGTGGTTGGGAGCGGGCGTCTGGCACCACGGCCAGCAACGCGAGGGTCGCGAGTTTTAACAAGACGAAGGGCTTCATAAACTGATGTCCGGCCGGCTTTCGCTTCACGGCGCAATCTGGGATCATTTCGCGCCGGCTGCCAGTCCAGAGTGTCGGCAGGGCTGATTCAAGAAGGAGCGCGGGCAGCCTGCCCGCGTGTTTCTCGCTCCCATTCTTGATGGAACGCGCGGGCAGGCTGCCCGCGCTCCTCTCCACATGTTTCTGGAATCAGCCCTGAGAGTGTCCGTCACAACTCAAGTTCTGCCTTGCCCGCCGCCGCGGATTCCGGTATGGCGTGGGCCGCAAGCTGAAGAGTGAACATGAACAACAAGCTGCCAAAGTCACACCGAAGGAAGAACCCATGAAAACCTCTGCCTGTGTGTTGAGGTCCATGACTCAGGAGGACGTTCCTGCTTACGGGCGGATGTTGAAGCGCGCGTTCAACACCTGGTACTGGAACCACGGCTGGGGCCAGGACTACTTCCAGTGCGACGAACGGGAGTTGGGCATTTTCTGGGACATCTACCGCCAGATCAGCCCGGGGCATTGTTTTGTCGCCGTCGAGCCGGATTCGGGGGCATTGATGGGCGCCTGCTTTTACCACCCTCGCGAGCATCACGTCACCCTGGGCATCATGGCGGTCGAGCCCGATCACTTCCGGCGCGGCGTGGGCAAGCAGCTTGTCAACCGCATCATCGAGTTCACGGAAAGCCACGGCTACGCGGCCCTGCGGTTGGTGGGCAGCGCCTGCAACATGAATTCCTTCTCGCTCTACAACCGGGCGGGATTCGTGCCGCGCGTGACCTACCAGGACATGGTGGTTCGCGTCCCTGCGTCCGGCTTGGAACAGTCCAGTCCGCTCGACGCGCGGGTGCGCGGGGCGTCGGTGACGGATGTCGCCGCCATCAAGTCGCTGGAGTTGGAGATCAGCGGCATCTGCCGGGAGGGCGACTACCGCTTCTGCATCGACAACCCGGTCGGCTGTCTGCATGCCTCCGTCCTGGACGCAAACGGCGCCGGCCTGAGCGGCTTCGCGGCGTCGGTGCGGCATCCGGCCTTGCACATGATCGGCCCGGCCTTCGCCCGAACCGAACCGGAAATGCTCGCGTTGCTGCTCAAGGAACTGGATCGCTTCCGTGGCGAGGCCGTGCTGGTGGCCATTCCCATGGACCGGCGGCAACTCGTGGAAACGCTCTATCGCTGCGGAGCGGTCAACGTGGAAACGCACCTGTTTCAGGTGCGTGGCAAATTCCAGCCGTTCCAGGGCGTGAACTTGCCCAGCTTTCTGCCGGAGACGGGCTAGCGCGCCGGACGGCAACAAAGTATCGGAACCGGTGACAAAAAGAGTGGCGGCGACCTGCCGGGGGCGGTAGCGTCCGCCAGCATGAATTCCATGTTAGACGCCGCAGCCATGTGAACGACGAAGCGCCTCGATCCGCACTACCCCATCCACTCCATGAACTCAACTCCCCACACCCAGGCCGGCGAAAGCCGCCGCGTTTTCATCAAGAAGGCCGCCACCGTGACGGCCCTGGCCGCCGCCAGTAGTTGGCTCAAGACGCCCGTGTACGGCCAGAGCCAGGCGCCGTCCGCCGGGCGGGTCATCGGGGCGAATGACCGCATCGCCGTGGCCTACATCGGCACGGGCAGCCAGGGGCAAAACCACATTCGGAACCAGCAGAAGCACGCGGCGGCCAACAACATCACTCAAGCCGCCGTCTGCGACCTCTACCAAAGGCGCCTCGAACAGGCGCGCGAAATCATCGGTTTGTCCCCGAGCGACACGTATGCCGACCACCGAACGCTGCTGGAGCGAAAGGACGTTGACGCCGTGATTGTCTCGACGGTGGATGTCTGGCACGCGCAGGTCACGCTCGACGCTCTGGCCGCGGGCAAGCACGTCTATTGCGAGAAGCCCATGGCCCGCTACTTGCCGGAGGGGTTCGAGGTGTACGACGCGGTCAAGCGCGCGGGCAAGGTCTTCCAGATTGGCTCCCAGTTCTGCGCCGACCCCAAGATTCACAAAGCCGCCGAATGGATTCTCGCGGGCAAGCTGGGGCCGCTCGTGTGGGGGCAAGGCTCCTACTGCCGGAACAATTATCCGCGCAGTGAGTGGACCTATCCCATCGACAAGGAGGCCAACGAGGGCAACCTCGACTGGGCGCGCTGGCAGGGCAAAGCGAAGAAAGTGTTGTGGGACCCGAACCGGTATTTCAGTTGGCACAAATTCTACGACTACAACTCCGGCATCCTGGGTAATCTGCTCGCGCACAAATTTATGCCGATGATGCAGGCCACGGGCCGCCCGGAGTTTCCCCGCCGGGTCTGCTGCACCGGCACGCACAAGGTTTCCACCGACCGCGAGATCACCGACACCACGCACCTGCTGGCGGAGTATCCAAGCGGGCTTACGTTCGTCGTCGCAGGCAGCATTGTGAACGAACAGGGTTTGCCCGACATCATTCGCGGCCTCAAAGGCACGCTTTACCTCGCGACGAGCAAGAACAAGGTGGAGTTCAAGCCGGAGCGGCCCTTTGCCGAGGAACTCGAAGCCGAAACCTTCGAACATCCGCAGCCCGAAGGCGACCTAGCCGCGCTGGAGAAGAATTTCTTCGACTGCGTGCGCTCTGGAGCTACGCCCTACGGCAACGTCGATCTGGCGATCCGCTGCCACACGGTGCTGTGTCTGGCGGAGATGGCCGAGCGCCTGAGCCTGACGCTGCTCTTCGACGAGAAGACGCGGACCATCAAGACGGGCGAAGGCAAAGTCGTCCCGCCGCTCAACTACGACACGGTGTTGCCGAAAGCGGGTTGATCGCAAACTCTCGTAGCAGAACCGTGTCCCCGTAGCGGCGCCTCGGCAGAGCGCCGCCATTCTTGGGGTGCTGGAAACAACGCCGCTCTGCCGAGACGCCGTTGCGCCGAGGTTCATCGCCGCGAAGCCCCGATGTGCCGCGTGAGGCAATTTCAAAACTCGGTAGCAGCCGACGTGAGGAGGCTCAGACTTCAAGGGAAACAGAGCCTTCTCACGTCGGCTGCTACGGTTTTGAAGAAGGCTCGCGTGTCGGGAAAATACCACAACTCGCGACAAATCGTGTAGTGCTGAGCTGCCGCGCCGCTTACGGTGGGCGGTGCCTTTGTTTGGCGTGTCATGAAAAAACACAACGTCGGCATCGTGGGCTACGGCTGGGCCGCGGGAGCGCACCTCGAAGCCATCCAGCGCAGCGCGCTTGGCCGAGTGACGGCGATTTGTTCGTCGCGCAAGCTCGACGCCGGGGAACTCTCCGCGCGGCACGGGTGTCCGCTGCGGACCTACACGGACTTCGACGCAATGTTGAAGGACCCGGAGGTCGAGGTGGTGTCGATTTGCAGTTATCACAAGCAGCATCCCGCGCAAGTCATCGCCGCCGCCCGCGTCGGCAAGCACCTCATCGTGGAGAAGCCGCTGGCGCTGTCGTTGGCCGACCTGCGGGCCATCGAGAAGGCCGTGCGCGCGGCGGGGGTGAAGTTCTGCCTCTGCTTCGAGCTGCGGTTCTCGGCGCAGTTCCGCGTCATCAAGTCGCTGCTCGACCGCGGCCTGCTGGGCCAGTTGCACTACGCCGAACTGGATTACTACCACGGCATCGGCCCGTGGTATCGCGAGTTCGAGTGGTGTACGACAATGGCCGACTGCGGCAGCGCGCTGCTCGAAGCCGGTTGTCACGCGATGGACGCGCTCTTGCTCTGCCTGCCGGGCGAGGTCGAGGAAGTCGTTTCCTACGGCGCGAAATCTTCGCATCCGACCTACGCGCCCTACGAGTATCCGTCCACGACCGCCACGTTGCTGAGGTTCAAGAATGGCACGGTGGGCAAGTGCGCGGCGGTGATTGACTGTTGGCAGCCGTACTACTTCCACACCCATCTGGTCGGAAGCGAAGGCAGCCTCCTGGACAACAAATTCCATTCGAACCTGCTCGAAGGCCCGAGCCGCCAGGCCTGGAGCCAGCTTTCCTTCCAGCCGGTGGATTCGGGCGACGTGGCGGACCACCCATACCAGACGCAGTTCGACGCCTTCTTCGCCGCGCTCGAACGGGGTGAAGACATGCCGCTGACGAACCTGGCCGAAGCCGTCCGCACGCACGAAGTCATCTTCGCCGCCGACCTGTCGTGGAAGGAGAAGCGGCCCGTGAAGCTCGCTGAAATCCGCGGCCGTTGAGAATCTCAAATGTGAAATCTCGAATCTGAAATCCCCATGACTGCACTCGCCATCCACGGCGGCGCGCCCGCCGTCAAAGACAAACTCCCTCACTGGCCCAGTTTCGATGAGGCGGCCATCCGCTCCGTCGAGGAGACGCTCCGCTCCGGCAAAGTGAATTACTGGACCGGCAAGAAGGGCATGGAGTTCGAGCGACGTTTCGCCGAGTGGCAGGGCAGCCGATACGCCGTCAGCGTGGCCACGGGCACCGCGGCGTTGCACGTCGGCCTCACCGTGCTGGGCATCGGCCCCGGCGACGAGGTCATTGTGCCGAGCTACACGTTCATCGCGTCGAGTTTTTCCATCGTGCAGGCCGGCGCCATCCCGCGGTTCGCCGACGTGAATCTCGACGACCACTGTCTCAGAGTGGAGTCGGCGGAGCACCTCGTCACCGATCGCACCAAGGCCATCATGCCCGTCCATCTTTATGGCAACGTCTGCGACATGGACGCGATTGGGGCTTTCGCGAAGCGGCACAAGCTGTTCGTCATTGAAGACAATGCGGAGGCCTTTGGCGGCGTTTTCAAAGGCAAGAAGACCGGCACGCTGGGCGACATTGCCGGTTGCAGCTTCTGTCAGAACAAGACCTTCACCACCGGCGGCGAAGGCGGCATGGTCACGACCGACAACGAGGACCTGGCGTGGGCCGCGCGCAGTTTTCGCGACCACGGCTACGACGTGAAGGACCGGCTCAACCTCCTCGAAATGGAGCAGAAGCTTTCGTACATCCACAACATGGTCGGCTGGAACTATCGCCTGACCGAGATGCAGTCCGCCATTGGCCTGGCTGAGTTGGAGCGCATGGACAACTGGAACCTGCCGCGCCGCCGCCGCAACGCGCACATCATCCTCGACGCGCTGAAGGACGAGCCGCTCATCAAGACGCGGCCCATCGACACGCCCGAGCGCCAGAACGGCTGGTACGTGCTGGCCTTCTCGCTCGGCATCGAGAACATGCGTTGCGACATCGGCGAGTTCGTGAAGGCCGCCGCCGCCGAGGGCGCGCCTTGCTGGAAGGTCTTCTGGCCGCAGTGCCACACGGAGCGCGCGTTTCGCGAGGGCAATGCTTTTGGCCGCTCCGGCTTTCCGTTCAAGTCGAAGGAATACACGACGGCCGCCAGCGCGGACTACGGTCAGGTCGAAGTGCCGAACGCGCTCTGGCATCAGAGCCACACCTTCACTTGCTTCGCCTATCCGACTTACGAGCCGCACCATTGCGAGCAAATCGGCGCGGCGCTGAAGAAAGTGATTCGGGCGTATGCGCGCTGAATCTGAAATCTCAAATCGCCAATCTCAAATCACCCGCCGGGTGCGATGGGGCGTCCTCGGCTCAGGCGGCATCGCCCGGCGCCGGACTATTCCTGAAGGCATCGTCCCGGCGCGCAACGCCGAGTTGGTCGCGGTGTTCGACGTGAACGCTGCGGCCAACGCCGATGTGGCAAAGCAATTTGGGGCACGCGCGGTCGGCAGCGTGGCTGAATTGCTCAAGGCTGACGTTGATGCGGTGTATGTCGCTTCGCCGCCGAAGGTTCATCGCGGGCAAACCCTCGCCTGTGCGCAAGCCGGCAAGCACGTGCTTTGCGAGAAACCCCTCGGCCTGACGGTCGCCGATGCCGAGGCGATGCTGGCCGCGTGTCAGCAAGCCGGCGTGCGCCTCGGCACCGCGTTCATGATGCGCTTTCACGCCCAGCACCAGGCCGCCCTCCAACTCATCCGCGACGGCCAGCTCGGCCGGCCCGTTTTCGCCCGCGCCCAGCTTTCCTGCTGGTATCCGCTCCTGGCTGGCGCGTGGCGGCAAGACCCGGCGGCGGGCGGCGGCGGCGCGCTCATGGACATGGGCGGGCACTGCATCGACTTGCTCGAAATGTTTTTCGGCCCCGTGCGCGCGGTGAGTTGTTTCACGAACCGCACCATTCACGACTACGCCTCCGAGGACAGCGCCGTCGCCTCGCTCCAGTTTGCCAACGGCGCTCTCGGAGTCGTGGACGCTTTCTTCTGTGTGCCCGACGAAGCGAGCCAGAACCGGCTGGAGCTTTACGGGTCGCTCGGCAGCATCCTCGCCAAAGGCACGATTGGCCAAAGCGACCGCGGCGAAATGGTGGCCTGTTTGAAAAAGAACGGCGCCGACTACGACGCCCAGCAGACCCGCCCCTCGGGCGGCGCCGTGCTGATTGACCCGACGCCAGTGAACATGTATCAGGCCGAGATTGAGGAATTCAGCCAGGCGCTGCTCGATGGCCGCGAGCTGTCGAACCACGCGCAACTCGGCCTGCAAAGCCAGCGTGTGCTGGCAGCTTGCTACGAATCGGCAAAGACACGCCAAGCCATCGAAGTCAATCCACCCAGTCTATGAACCACATCCAGGAACGTCTCCTTGAGGTAGCGCAGGTTTCCAAACCTGCTGTATCGCCGACTTCCAAGTCGGCGTCGCTCACGAACTCGAACCGTCTGCGGGTTTGGAAACCCGCGATACAGCAGACTTGGAAGTCTGCGCTATCAGCATGGCGCCGCGCCGTCTGCAGTCTGGCTCTCGGCTTGCCGCTCATTGCCATGTCCGGTGAAATCCGCATCGGCGTTGCCACCGCCGACATCACCCCGCCGCTGGGCGTTGCCATGGCCGGCTATTATCACGAACGCGGCGCTGATGGCGTGCTCGACCCGCTCTACAGCAAGGCGATGGTCATCGAGCATGACGGCGAGCGCGCCGCGTTGGTGGTGCTCGACCTCATTCTCGTGTCGCGAACGGTCACGGACCAGGCCCGCGCCGAAATCGAGAAAGCCACCGGCATCAAAGGCGACCATGTCATGGTCAGCGCCACGCACGCTCACACCGGTCCCACCGTGACCCAGCGCGGCGCCGGTCAGTCGAAGCCGCAGCAACTCGCCGCCGAACACACCGAGCGTCTGCCGCAACTCATCGCCGAGAGCGTGCGCCTCGCCAGCGAGCATCTGCAGCCCGCCCGCTTGAGCGTGGCCAAGGGCCGCTGCGACGGGCTGGCCTTCAATCGCCGCTACTTCATGCGCGACGGCACCACCGGCTGGAATCCCGGCAAGCTGAACCCAAACATCGTTATGCCCGCCGGCCCGACGGATCCCGAAGTCGGTCTCCTTTATGTCGAGTTGCCCAAGGCCGCTTCGCCGACGCAAGCCATCGCCACCTACGTGAACTTCGCCATGCACCCCGACACGACGGGCGGCAGCAAGCTCAGCGCGGATTGGCCCGGCGCCTTGAGCCGCGTGCTGACCGGCTATCACGGCTCGAACCATCTGACCCTCCTGGCGAACGGCACCTGCGGGAACATCAATCATTTCGACACCTCATGGCGCGGGCTAGGCGGCGGGCCGACGGAGCAGAATCGCATCGGCACCATTCTTGGCGCGGCGGTCTTTCAGGCCTACAAAGACTTGAAGTCAGTGACCGCGGGTCCGTTGCGCGCGCGCAGCGAGCGAGTGGAACTCAGCTTGCCGGAGGTCACGCCCGAGCAAGTGGAGGAAGCAAAGAAGACCCTCAACGCGACCAAGGACGATCGCGGCGCGAACTTCATGAATCTGGTGCGTTCTCATCGCACACTCAACGTGGCTGGCCGCAAAGGCGAACCGCTCAAGGTCGAGGTGCAAGTCATCGCCTTGGGAACCGAGGTGGCGTGGGTTTCGTTGCCGGGCGAAATCTTTGTCGAGCTTGGGCTGGCGCTCAAGAAGCGCTCGCCGTTCCCGCACACCTTCATCGTCGAGTTGGCGAACGAGTGCATCGGCTACGTCCCGGACCGCCGGAGTTACGCCGAAGGCGCCTACGAACCCGAAAGCGCGCGGTGCGCCGCGGGGTCGGGCGAGAAGTTAGTGGAGGCGGGGGCGAACTTGCTCGCGGCGCTCTACAAGGACGCTAGCGAAGGCAAAGTTGGGGGACAGTGATGCGTCAGCACGCTCGTAGCGCAGGTTTTCAACCTGCCGTATCGCTGGTTTTCAACCGGCGGGCCGTCCGCACGAGCTCGGCTCCGAACAACGGGGGCGTGCCTTCGAAGTTCACCCGACTCGCCGACAAGAAAGTCGGCGATACAGCAGGCTGGAAAGCCTGCGCCACGAGCGGTCCTTGTCCGCCGATGCTGACATCAGTTGGACAGCCCATGCAGACTCTTGCGTAGCGATTCAATATGAACGAGAACAACTCAACCGCCCTGCGGCCCACCACCCGCCGCGACTTCCTCAAAACCTCCGCCTCGCTCACCGGCGCCGCTCTGGCCGGCACGCTGGCCCTTGAGCGCAGCGCCCACGCCGCGGGCAGCGATGTCATCCGCATCGGCCTTATTGGCTGCGGCGGACGCGGCACAGCCGCCGCCATCAACGCCATGAACGCCGGCCCGGACATTCGCTTGGTCGCCCTGGCAGACATCTTCGACGAACGCCTCAAAGCCAGCCGCGAGCAACTCAAGCAAGCCAAGCCCGAGCAGGTCGAGGTCAAGGACGACCATTGCTTCATCGGCTTCGACGCCTACGAGAAAGTCATTGCCAGCCGTGTGGATGCGGTGCTGATTGCGCCCGCGTCGCACTTCATTCCAACCATCCTCAAAGCCGCGGTGGACGCGGGCAAACACGTTTTCTGCGAAAAGCCCCACGGCATCGACATGCCCGGCTTGAAGGTGTCGATGGCCGCTGCAGCGAAAGCCAAAGAAAAGAAACTGAGCCTCGTCTCCGGCCTGTGCTGGCGCTACGACCCCGGCGTGCGGGAGACGATGAAGCGCGTCCACGATGGCGCCATCGGGGACATCGTGGTCATTCAGGAGAACTACGTGGGGACGCCGTACATTGTGCGTGAGCGTCGTCCCGGCCAGAGCGAAATGGAATGGCAGATGTGGAACTGGTACCACTTCAACTGGCTCTCCGGCGACCAGACCGCGCAGCAACTCGTGCATAGTCTCGACAAAGCCTCCTGGGCGCTGGGCGACAAACCGCCGCGCAAAGTCTGGGGCCTGGGCGGACGCCAGACCTGTCTCGATGCGAAGTTCGGCGACCAGTTCGACCACCAGTCTGTCGTCTTCGAATACGACCAGGGCGTGCGCGTGTTCGGCTTCACGCGCGACCAACCGGAATGCTGGAACAACACCTCGGACTTCATCATCGGCACCAAAGGCCGGTGCAATCTGCTCAGTTTTCACATCGAGGGTGAGAAGCCGTGGCGATACGAGGGTCCGCGCGGCAATATGTATGACCTCGAACACGCCGCGCTCTTCGCTGCCATCCGCGCCGGCCAGCCGCTTCACAACGGCGCTTACATGGGCCTGAGCAGCGCGCTGGGCATCGCCGCGCAAATGGCGTGCTACACCGGCCAGATGATTCCCTGGGACGAGGTGATGAACTCGAAGCGCTCGTTCTCGTTGCCCCGCTATGGCTGGGACGTGGAACCGCCCGTGAAGC
Source organism: Verrucomicrobiota bacterium (assembly GCA_016219875.1). Taxonomy (GTDB): domain Bacteria; phylum Verrucomicrobiota; class Verrucomicrobiia; order Limisphaerales; family JACRJZ01; genus JACRJZ01. Next base: position 45,095 of record JACRJZ010000143.1, read on the forward strand.
CCGGCCCCGATGGACGTTACCCTACGGCGATGCCAGGTGCTGCGGAGACTGAGAAATGGAAGACCGCTTGAACCACCGGCGCGGGGAGAGAGCAAGGCGTCCCGCACAGGCAAAAAGTTCACCGATATTCCATGAGCGACCAGGCTGACACGAGAGCTTTGCGCCGTTACGAATTCCAGCTTTGCATTTCGCCTGAGCAGTACTTGGATTACTACCGTGGCACGGTGAAACATGTGATCGTCCGCTGTGCCGAGGGGCTGACGGTCCAGTTTCCGGCCTCGCTGCTCCAGCGGTTCGTCACGCCGCAAGGGATTCACGGGCGCTTTGTGCTGATTTGTGACGAGCATGGCAAGTGCGCCGGATTGCAGCGGCGGGAGGTTGCCTAGTCCGCGCTTTTCGCCACGATCGTAGCGGCGTCACGGCAGAGCGCCGGCGTTCTGGCGCCTCAACCGCGGCGCTCTGCCGAGCCGCCGCTACGACCTGTCGGCAGAAATTCAACAAGACACTTGGCCAAAGCTTGGTTTGGTGGCTAGATTGTCGCCATGTCAACGCGACTCAATCGGCGCGCCTTCGTCAAGGCGGCTGTCCTGACCTCGGCCGCGGTTCCACTCGGAGCCGCCGCGCAACAATCCACGCCAGTTCCCGTCGAATCCCGCTTCTCCAGCCCGCTTCCCAAGCCGGTGGAATCGATGCCGATGGGCCGGATCGGAAGCGTGGAGTTCAGCCGCCTGATCCTGGGCGGCAATCTCATCTCGGGCTACGCTCACTCGCGCGACTTGCCTTACGTGGCGGCCTTGTCCAAGCGCTACAACACCGAAGCCAAGGTGCTAGAGACCTTCGAACTGGCCGAGACGCACGGCATCAACGCCATGAACAGTTTCGTCATGGACGGGAACAAGGAGTTGCAGTTGCACTGGAAGCGCGGCGGCAAGATGAAGTGGTTTGCCCAGGTGCGAATCGACTCGCAGGGCGGCTTTTCGCAGGTCAAGAAAGCCATTGATCTCGGCGCCACCGCGATTCACCTCACCGGCGACAACGCCGACATGCTCTACAAGCAAGGCGACATCGACAAAATTGGGAAGATGGTGGACCTGATCAAATCGCAGAAAGTCATCGCCGGCGTGGCCGGACACGGGCTGGACGCGATGCGCGCCTGCGTCAAGGCCAACATCAACGTGGACTTCTACCAGAAGACGCTTCACACCCACGATTACCACACCGCGCCCAAGCCCGGCGAGACCGGCGACCTGGGGCGCTACGACAACTCCTGGTGCAAAGACCCGGAGGAGGTCGTGGACTTCTTCTTTGGGGTGAAGAAGCCACTCATCGCGTTCAAGGTCATGGCCGCCGGCGCCATTCCGCCGCGGAAAGCCTTCCAGTATGCCTTCGACAACGGCGCGGATTTCGTGCTGGCCGGCATGTTCGACTGGCAGGTGGTTGAGGACGTAAAGATCGCGAAGGAAGTGCTGGCGAATGTGAAGCGGACGCGGCCGTGGTGCGGATAGGGGAATTGCAAATTGGGGATTGAAAATTGAAAATTGAGAATTGCGAGGCCAGCAACGTCCTTTGAGCCATGAGTCCGGAGGACCTTTCGGATCGTTTGTGGCGGTTCGCAGCGAGGGTCGGCAAGGTCGTGGATGCACTGCCCGACACACGACTGGGCAGACACGTTGCCGGTCAATTGGTTCGCTGCGGAACCTCCTCGCCCCCAAACTACGACGAGGCGTGCGCCGCCGAAAGCAAAGCTGACTTCATCCACAAATTGAGTGTTGCCCTGAAAGAAATGAAAGAAACTCGCGGCTGGCTGCGCTTCACCATCATCGCCGATCTTCTGCGGGAGAAGAAAGTGGCCGCCGTCCTCGACGAGTCGGAACAGCTCTGCAAAATCCTCGCCCAATCCGTCTTGACTGCGAAATCCAGGCGCTTTCCTCCACCTCCTGACTCGTTGCCTCCGGATGGCCCAATCTGAAATTTTCAATCTTCAATCCCCAATTTGAAATTCCCATGACCCTTTTGATTTCCTCCTGTTCCCCCACGAACCGCCAAGTCACCTCCGCCCAAGCCGCCGAAGTCGTCGCCAAGACATGTCCTGCGGAGAACTACCGTGGCAAGCGCGTCCTGCTCATCATCCCCGACCACACCCGCACCGCGCCGGTGGGATTGATGTTCAAGTCGCTCCACGCGCAGATCGGCGGCGTGACGAAGGCGTTCGACATCCTCGTCGCCCTCGGCACGCACCAACCAATGAGCGAGGAAGCGATTTGCCAGCGATTGGAAATCACCGCGGAGGAGCGTCGCAGCCGTTACGGCAAGGTCATTTTCCACAATCACGCCTGGGACAATCCCGCCGCGCTTAAGCAAGTCGGCACCCTCACCCCCGCCGACGTCAGCGCGCTCACTGACGGCTTGTTCTCGATGGAAGTGCCCGTCGAGATCAACAAACTCGTCTTCGAGTATGACCAGGTCATCATCGTCGGCCCGGTGTTCCCGCACGAAGTCGTCGGCTTCAGCGGCGGCAACAAGTATCTCTTCCCCGGCGTGGGCGGGCCGCAGATTCTGAACTTCTTCCACTGGCTCGGCGCGGTCGTCACCAACCCGATGATCATCGGCAACAAGTGGACGCCCGTCCGCCGCGTCGTGGACAAGGCCGGCGCGCTCGTGACCGTGCCCAAGCTTTGCTTTTGCATGGTCGTCGAGGGCCGCGACCTCGCGGGCCTTTACGCGGGCACGCCGGAAGGCGCGTGGGAAGCCGCCAGCGAACTGTCGCGCCAGTTGCACATCACCTACAAGGACCATCCCTTCAAGACCATCCTCTCCTGCGCGCCGGCGATGTATGACGAGCTTTGGACCGGCGGCAAGTGCATGTACAAGCTTGAACCCGTGCTGGCCGACGGCGGCGAACTCATCATCTACGCGCCGCACATCTCCGAGATTTGCGTCAGCCACGGCAAGGTCATCGAAGAAGTCGGCTACCACTGCCGCGACTATTTCCTCAAGCAGTGGGACAAGTTCAAGCATTACCCGTGGGGCGTCCTCGCGCACAGCACGCACGTCCGCGGCATCGGCAGGATGGATGACGGCGTGGAGAAATGTCGCGCCCAAGTCACCCTCGCCACAGCCATCCCGGAAAGCGTTTGCCAGAAAATCAACCTCGGCTACCGCGACCCGCGCAGCATCCGCCAGGAAGACTTTACCCACCGCGAAGACGAGGGCGTGCTCCTCGTGCCCAAGGCGGGCGAGATGCTCTACCACCTGAAGCAGCAGCCGAGGTGGGCGGGGGGACGGTGAAACGGCCTTGCTCGTCCAGCAGGGGAGTGGCAATGTGCCGCCATGAAACTGACTGCGGTATTTGAACCAGCGCACGAAGGCGGATACACCTGCTTTGTCGAGGAAGTGCCGGCCGCGATCTCCCAAGGCGAAACCTTGGCTGAAGCCAAGGCGAACCTGTTGGATGCGCTGCGCCTCGTCTTGCAGTGCCAGCGCGAACTGGCGGAAAAGGATCTTTCACCCAACGCTGTCCGAGAATCGCTGCAACTGGTCGAGGCATGAAGCTGGCCGATTTGGAGCGGCATTTGCACCGGCAAGGCTGTGCCTTCTACCGGGAAGGAGGGGCGCACACGGTTTGGATCAATCCCGCCGCCCGCAAGATCACCAGCGTTCCGCGCCATCGGGAGATCAAGGAGGGCACTGTCCGTGCCATCTGCAAACAGCTCGAGATTTCGCAACCATGAAAACTTCGCCCACCGCGAAGACGAAGGCGTGCTCCTCGTGCCCAAGGCGGGCGAGATGCTTTACCACCTGAAAAAGCAGCCCAAGTGGGCGGGTGGGAAGTAAGGCTCCTCAGTTACTGCGTTGATATGGCGGCCGGATGGCCCAGCGGCTTCTCAGGTTTCCGTGGGAGTGTTGTCCCAATTGTTGCCCGGGGCGTAACCGCAAAGCCAATTCAGCGTGAAGTGGCGCTCCGTGCTGATGGAACGAACCTCCGCCCACTCGTCTTCAGTCAAGTCGCGGTAGGCCTTGCCCTTGACTGCGAAGTCATCACCGATGGGAGCAGGCAGATCGCCTTCCCCAGCCGCCATCTGCGCCGTCATTCGGATTACATCCTCGTACGTATTCACGCCTGCCCGCTTGAGCGTTTCGCCAGGCTCAAAGGGATAGCCATTGACCATCAATTGGCGCGTGCGATTTCGCCAGTTCCACAGTTCCGCGATTTCGCGAGCCCGATCAATCTCCGCTTGATCGCGCAGTTGTGCCGATTGAATGACCCTGGCCGGGTCGCTGCCCTGGAATGGCTTCAAGATCTCGTGGGAAACTTGCGAGTCGTAGGCAGGAAGTTCCGGGATGAACCTGAGCGCCCATATCAAGATGCCGATTGCTTCGTAGCGCCATGAAATTTTCATTACTTGCTGCTCCTTCAACTCCTGAACCGGGCAGGCGAGGAACTCTCTCTCCCTCGGTGAAACGTATTCCCAGAGGCCAAGTTCCCGGAGCCCTTTGGAGAACATGCCGCCCATAATGGTGTGCAGATCAGCCTTGGCCGCTGGCGGGAAATCAGGACACTGGTGGAGTTGCTTGCCATAGGCGCTGGCTTGCGAATAAACGACGAGATGCTCGAGCACGAGTAGTCGTCGGGCGGTGTCCTGCGCCGTCGGGCGCTGCTTCCCGAACACATGGTCTAGCACCATGTCACAGAAGACGGTGATCGGACGTCCAGGCCGCGGACCTGGGCTGACCAAGACGAAACCGCTTGGCGACCATTCAAAGATGGTCGTCGAATGCTCTGTCCCCCGTTCCAAAACGAAATAGCGGACCGGCAACTTGGCCCAGTCCACAGCCTTCCAGTCAACCGCAGGCCCAACTACCAAAAGACCCAGAATTGCTTCTCCGGCGTAGCGGACGCGGGGAAACTCCCAGAAACTGATGATACAGTTTTCGTGACGAAAGGCGGACAGTTCGAGGGCCTTACTGGAACTTGCTGGTTGACCTGAAAGTCGCTCCCACGCATCCCAACTGCCCCGCATCAGTTCTTGCATGTCCGGTTGAACGAGCTTCATCAGCATCTGATCGCGCTTGTCCCCCGTGATAAAGACATCAGGAATGATCTCGTGGGTAAATTCCCGATGATGTGCGCGCGGGGGACCGCTGGGCAGAAGCGGTGGCAGCGGTGGAGGCGAACTGGGCGGCAGAGGTGGTAGCACTGGCGGCGGAGTGGATTCTCTCTTGAACATGCCAAACATAGGAAGATCAGATGGGTCTGGGTCTGTGCCTTGATGGTACAAGACGGGCAGCAACTCGGTAATCGGCAAGTTCGAGAACGGGACAATTCATTTCACGCAAAAGCCAGTCTCCCGCGTGGCTCCGGCACGGGCCAGGACTCGTGGCGGGCGGTTTCCAAGTAGGCGTCAATCATCTCCTCGGCGTTGCGGAGTGCTTCTTGGCGGGAGGTTCCGTCGGTAATGAGGTTGGGTAGTTCCGGCACTTCCGCCAGGAAGCAGCCGTCTTCCGCGCTCCAATACACCACGATTTCGTAACGGTTGTTCATAGCAGACCAAGTTCAGTCAAAACGCGGCGCACTTGTCGCACCTGATAAGGCTTCACCTGTCCGCCGCGTGGCTGCAGGTTGATCACCCTGGCGTCACCGGGCCGACGAAAGAAATGATGGCTCCCGTGGATGCGCATTTCAAATCCGAGTTTTTGGAGGAGCCCGCAGAGGTCTCCAAATTTCCATCCGGCATCGCGGTTAGATTCCCGCAAACGCTCCAGAAGTTTTTCCGGGCTGATCATGGCGCCACCAGTCTCGACTCGTTCTCCGCCAACTTCACGTTGGGAGTTTGCACCTCGCTGTGGGAAGGCTCAAGCGCTGTTTCTGCGGCTATTCTGATGGGACCAAAGTGCGGCATCAGGCAGCGACTTTCACTTCGCGGACGGTCAAGTCCAGCCCTTCCACGGTTGGAATCGCCAAATGGCGGGAGATGCGGAACAACAGCCAATCTTCCAGCGTGCTGGCCAGTTCCTTGCGGCACACCTCCAGCGTGTCGCCTTGCGCGAACACGCCTTGAAAGCCGGGAATTTCACCAGAGAAGCCCTCCCCGTCGCCCAGCAGTTCGTAGTGAGCTTTCGCCATCGCCGCAGACAGATATTCAGTCAGCATACGGGCATAGATTACAGCACAGCCGCGCGCTGGGGAATGGAGTTGTTGGGTTGTTGTTCGGGGACGGACCACCCCGGAAAGTGTCCGCAAGAAGATCAACCTCGGCTGCCGCGGCCCGCGCGGCATCAATCCCCAAGACTTCGCCAATCGCGCGGCGAAGGCGTGCTCCTCGTCCCCAAGGCGGGCGAGATGCTCTTCCACCTGAAGCAGCAGCCGAAGTGGGCAGGCGGAGAGGAGTTGCGGCGTTCAGAAGCGATACACCTCGCGCCGATGGCCAAGGGTCACGAGCAACAACTCGTTCCGCGGCAGATCGAACTTGTAGATGATTCGGTAGTCCCCGACCCGTAAGTGGAACTCCGATCGGCCTTGCAGGCGTTGATGGGGGAAACTCTCCAGCCGCCGTCCCAACTCTCGAATCTTCCTCTCAATCCGATCCTGCACGGCTGGCGGCAACGCGAAGAAGATCGTGTCAAATTCGCGGGCGTACACCTCCGTGGCTTGGCTCACGACGTGTCAGGATTGGCGGACGCGGGCGCGGCCATCGCGGAGGTCCGCGTTGCCGCGTTCGACGCTGGCGACGAATTCCGGATTAAGGTCCGCCTCGTCTTCCAGGTAGTCGGCCAGCCAGTCTTGAAGTTCCCGCGCCTGCTTCCGCGGCAGGCTCCGCACTTCCGCTTCGATCGTTTCCAGCTTGCTCATGGCCGGAATTTAGGCGCTACGCTGCACCGGTCAAGGCGCCATTCCACGCCGCGCGCAGCATCAATCTGCAGGACACGCCCACCGCGGAGCCGAAGGCGTGCTCCTCGTCCCCAAGGCGGGCGAGATGCTCTTCCACTTGAAAAAGCAGCCGAAATGGGAGGGTGGATCGCAGTCAGAGGCCCTCTTCCTCCGCAACGAAGCCGCCTTCGCCTCAGGGCGCACAGCCATTGGCCCAATTGGTTCTGGTCGGTAAACTTGTCCACGTGGGCCAGTTGCAGACCAGCGGCTCGTCGTTGAGGCGCTCGGCGTCAGCCAGGCTGGCCCCGCCCGGACAGACAAAGCGAAGGCTGAAGTCTGGGGCGCGGGCCGGGTCCTGCCGCCGGCGAGTTTTTCATTGACGCCGCCGCGGGGCGGGCCGGAGATTCGTGCCCGTGGCTCTCGACCGTGAAGGTGCTGCCAGCGTTTCGACTCCGGATCCGCCCTCCGCGGAGCCGAGCTTGAACGTATTGATTGTCGCGCCGCCGACGCCGACTACGGAACAGATGGTGCGCGAACTGGCGGCGGCGGGCCTGCGTTGCGCGCCCCGTTTCGCCGCGACCCGCACTGAACTGGAGCGCGCTTTGGCGGGGACACCTCCCGACCTCGTGCTGGCGGAGCATCCGCGTCCAGACCTTTCCGGGCCCGAGGTGATCGAGTCACTCAAGTCGCGTCATCTGGACATCCCGGTCATCCTCATCGGCACGGACTCCACGGAGGAAGCATCGTGCGAACACCTGCGCTGGGGCGCGGAAGACTTCGTCTCTCGGCGGGCGCTGGCACGGCTCCCGGCGGCGGTGCTGGGCGCGCTCAAGCGCAAGGAAGCCGAACGCAAACGCCAGGCCGCTGAAGATGCCTTGCGCCGCAGTGAGGAACAGTACCGGTTGATCGCGGAACATGCCCGCGACCCCATCTGCCTGTTGAACCTGCACGGCCGGTTCCTTTATGCCAGTCCGGCATTTCAATCCGTGCTGGGCTACCCGCCCGCGGAGTTGATCGGCCGGAGCTGCCTCGAAATCGCCCACCCGGAAGACCAGCCGGTCCTTTATGCGCTGGTCGAGGAGGCGCGGTTCCTGCACGAGTCGCGCACCGCGGACATCCGCTATCGGCACCAGGATGGGCGGACCCTGGTGTTCGAGTCCGCCGTGGCGTTCGTGTTCGACGAGCACGGCAACCCCCAGCGTGCGGTCATGGTGTCGCGCGACATCAGCGAGCGCAAACGGGCCGAAACCGAGATCGAACGCCTGGCCGCCTTCCCGCGCAACAACCCCAATCCCGTGCTGGCCTTCGCCGGCGACGGCGGGTTGATTTACTTCAACGACGCCGCCCAAGCGATGGCCGCCGCGCTGCGCAAGGAGCATCCCAAGGACATTCTGCCGCTCAACGTCGCGGCCGTGGTGAAGATGTCCCTGGCCACCGGCCAAAGTGATTTGCGCCTGGAAAACAGCATCGCGGGCCGCACGCTGGCGTGGTCCTTCTACCCGATCCAAAGCAGCGACGTGGTGCATTGTTACGCCGAGGACGCGACCGAGCGGCTGGAGTTGGAAAGCCGGCTCCGGCAGTCGCAGAAGATGGAATCCGTGGGCCAGTTGGCCGCGGGGGTGGCGCACGACTTCAACAACATCTTGACCATCATCCAGGGCCACAGCAGCCTCTTGCTGGCCAGCCGGGAACTCAGCCCCGCCGCGCTGGAGGCGATGCGCCAGGTTTCTGTGGCCGCCGAGCGCGCCGCCAACTTGACCCGCCAGTTGCTCATGTTCAGCCGCAAGCAACTGGCCCAGCGCCACCTCATCGACCTCAATGAAGTCATCAAGGAAGCCAGCAAGATGCTGCGCGTGCTGGTGGGCGACGCCATCCAGGTCCACCTCGATTGCGCGGTGAGCCTTCCGGCGGTCTATGCCGATCCGGGCATGATGCAGCAGGTACTGATCAATCTGGCGGCCAACGCCCGCGATGCCATGCCCAAGGGCGGCCATCTTACGATCCATTCCAGCAACGTGGAACTGAGCGACGACGAGGCGACGCACTTGCCCGAAGCCCGGGCCGGCCGCTTTGTCCGCTTGAAAGTCGCCGACTCCGGCTGCGGCATGGACGCGGCGACGTTGGAGCGGATCTTCGAGCCCTTCTTCACCACCAAGGAGCCGGGCCAGGGCACCGGCCTTGGACTGGCCACGGTCTATGCCATCGTCAAACAGCATCAGGGCTGGGTCGAAGTGAAGAGCGACGTTGGCCAAGGCACCACGTTCACCCTTTATTTCCCCGTCGCATCGAAGTCGCTCGAATTCGACACCGAACAAGCGCGCCTCCACGTCCGCGGCGGCACCGAAACCATCCTGGTCGTGGAAGACGAACCGGCCTTGCGCGAGTTGGTGATCGAGATTTTGCAGCAGTACGGCTACAAGACGATCGAAGCCGCCTCCGGGGTGCAGGCCCTCGCCATCTGGGCCGAGCGCAAAGCGGAGATCAATCTCGTGCTCACGGACGTGATGATGCCGGAAGGGGTTTCAGGACGCGACTTGGCGGAGAAGATCCACGCGGAAAATCCGTCCATGAAGGTGATCTACTCCAGCGGCTACCCGCTCGACGTGCTGGGGCGCGAATTCTTTTTGCGCGAAGGGCTGAGCTTCCTCCAGAAGCCGTACCAGCCGCAGACGCTGGCGAAGACGGTGCGCGAGTGCCTGGACGCGCCGGCGGTCGGCACCGCGAAGGCGTGAGGCCGCCGAAGTAGCGCCGGCTTCCAGGCTGCGAGAATGTGCCGCCGCTTCAATAAGCCATCGCTTCATTCCAAAGAGAGCGGTTGGACTGGGCCACAGATGACAATGATGGCACCGATCAACCTGAATCCCGAGGTTGGATATGGAGCGCACGCGGCCCGCCGAAATCTTCACACCACTGAGCTTCTTTCAGAACGGTAGCAACCGACGTGAGGAGGCTCTGTTTCCATTGGAGTTTGAGCCTCCTCACGTCGGCTGCTACGAGGTTTTAAAATCGCCTCCACTGACTGCGGAGCGACGCGGATTTTTCCAAACGCGCGGCTTCCACGGGAGGACGAGGCGGAGCGGGTGTGGAGAGTGGCCGTCCTCGGCCACAGCAACCTGCAACAAAAGGCAGGGTGAAGAAGTTCTCGCGCCTTGGGTCGGTGAAGGTTTCTGCGGCCGAGGACGGCCGCACTCCGGGCGCTGGGCCTTTCAGGCTCCGACCTCTTTGAGTCCGTGCCATCGGTGCTATCAGTGGCTCCCAACTGCCAGGTTTGGGTTCACCGCTTCAACGCCGTCGATTTCCGTTTCCTCCGCCGGCCCGCGGGACGTTGCTGCGCGGCTGACCAGCACCACCATTTCTCCTTTCAACGGCCTTTGCTGCGCGCGGGCGAGCAACTCCGCCGGCGTGCCGCGTAAAATCTCCTCAAACTTCTTCGTCAGCTCGCGCGCCAGCACCACGGTGGAGTCGGGAAGCAATTCCGCGAGTTCGCCCAGCAGCTTCTCGATCCGCCAGGGCGATTCGTAGAACACCAGCGTGCCAGCCACGGGCAGGAGCGATTCCAGCAGGCGCCGGCGCTGGCCGGATTTCACCGGGAGAAACCCGATGAAGTGGAACTCCGTGGCCGGCAGCCCGCTGGCGGTGAGCGCGGCGACCAGTGCGCACGGGCCTGGGACGCACTCGACGCGCCGGCCGGCCCGTCGCGCTGCGCGCACGACGCGCTCGCCGGGATCGCTGATGCCGGGGCTGCCGGCGTCGGTGACGAGGGCGATTTTCTCGCCGCGGCCCAGGCGCTCGAGGAGTTCTTCGCTGCGCCGGGCTTCGTTAAATCGGTAGCAACTCAAGATCGGACGGGAAATGCCGAAGTACTTAAGCAGTTGTCCGGTACGGCGGGTGTCTTCGGCAGCCACGACATCGCATTCCCGCAGGGTGCGCAGAGCGCGCAGGGTGATGTCCTCAAGGTTGCCGATGGGCGTCGCCACCAAATAGAGGGTGCCGGGCACGAGCGGCGGAAGTTGGGAATCCATTTCAGCCATGCGCTGAAGAGGGTTCAACACCTGTGAAGACAATGCCAGTCAAAATCGAACGACGCAGCGGCGCGCCTCACAACGCGGGCCGCGCCCCTTGAACCATGTTCGGCTTCTTCAAAAAGATTTTCTCCAAGTCAACCGATCCGGCAGAGGAATTGGCCTCACCGCCCTCGTGGAGCCACCCCGCTTCCGCCACTGCTGGCGCTCCGCCTCCGCCCCCACCGAGGAACTCGACCGTGTCCGGCGCGGAGCCGAACGGCCTCGCCCCCGTTCGTCACGGTTCGGTGAAAATCGCCCTGAGTGCGCTGCTGCCCGCGATGCCGGATGAGTTGCGCCGAAAACTCTCCTCCCGCGGTGGCGAGCGGGTGGTGATTCCCTTGACCCAGATCATGCCGCAACTGGCGCAAGGCGCCATCCGCTTTCCCGTCGCCGAATTGCGCCGCATGGCGCCCGACGCGTTTGGCGGGGTCTTCAGCGACGACACTTCGGTCACTCTTCCCCTCGATGAAGTGCTCAAACAACTCAAGCCGGACGATTACCCGCGGCGCGCGGGCCAAAGGAAGATGGCGGTGCCCGACGAGGTGACTGGCATCTTTGGCCGCGACGGACAGAAGATCTCGTTTTCACTCGCTCCGCTGAAGGAAGAACCCAAACCCGCCGAGCCGTCCTCGCCCCCCGTCGCGGTTCCGCCGCTGCCTTCCGTCGAGGCCACCACCATCACGGGCCGGTCGCTGCCCATGCCAGCGTGGCCCACGATGCCGTCGCCGCGGCCCGCCGCTCCGACGCCCGCTGTTCCCGTCGAGACCCCACAACCCGTTCTCGCCGCGCTTCCGCCGCCGGCTCCCTCCGGGAACCGGGAGGCGCTGCAAGTGCCGCTGGCACCGCTCGTGGGCCAGTGGCCTGAGGAAGTGCAGCGGGACGTGGCTGCGCTCAACGTCGCGGAGGCGGTCCTGGCGCTGCCGCTGGACGACACAGAACGCGGTCTGAAGTCCGGCCACGTGGCCTTCACCTGGAGGCAACTTCATGGATTCATCCGGCCACCGGTGCCCATTCAACCGTCCGCCGCCGCCGCGGAAATACTGCTGGAACTGCCGCTCAAAATCCTCGCTCCTCTCTTCATGGCGCGCCATCGGCCCTCCATCGTCCAACGGAAGACCGCGGTGGACGAAGCCATCCCGGACCTGTTCAGCAAGACCGGAAAGGTGCAGACGACGACGGCCGCGCGGCATTTGGCCGCGGACGCGGCGCCGCCCACGCCCGCCCCGATGCCGAGGGGGCGGATCGTGCCCATCGCGGGCCACGTTCAGCTGGCGACGGCCACCGCGTCCTTGCGCTTGGCCGCGCCTCCACCGGCGACGGCAACGTCCCCGACGCCCGCCGCGGAGGTCCGGTTGGATTTGGACGCCGTGCTCGGACCCGCCGTGCATCGCTTCCCCGCGCGCGACATCGTGTTGAACACCGCCAAATTGCCCGGCGTGACCGGCGCGATTCTGGCCATGAGCGACGGCTTGGTCGTGACCAGCGCGGTGCCGCCGCAGGTCAAGGCGGAACTGGTTGCGGCGTTCCTGCCGCAGATTTTCGGGCGCATGGGGCAGTACACCAAAGAACTCAACATGGGCCATCTTCGGTCCATCTCCCTGGCCGTGGAGGGCGGCTGCTGGCAAATCTCCAAGCAGAGCAACATCTATCTCGCCGTGCTGACCCGGCCGGAGAAGCTGCTCCCCGTGCCGACGCTGGCCACCATTGCCGAGGAATTGAACAAGCAACAGCAGTAATCGTATGGCGATCATCAACCAGGCAACCAAGGAACTGCAGGTCAAAGTCGTGTACTACGGCCCTGCGCTCTGCGGCAAAACCACCAACCTCGTTCAGGTCCACGAGCACGTGCAGGCCGCCGAGGGCCAGAAAGGCAAGCTCGTCTCGCTGGCCACCAGTTCGGACCGCACGCTCTTCTTCGACTTCCTGCCCATCGAGGCCATGGCCATCAAAGGCTTCCGGACCAAGTTCCAGCTCTACACCGTGCCCGGCCAGGTCATCTACAACACCACCCGCCAGCTTGTCTTGCGCGGCGTCGATGGCATTGTCTTCGTGGCTGACTCGCAATACGACAAAATGCCCGAGAACGTGAAGAGCTTTCAAAACCTGGAGGACAACCTCCGCACGCTGGAACTGAATCTGGCCGAGATCCCCTACGTGCTCCAATACAACAAACGCGACCTGCCCAGTGCCGCTCCGGTGGAGTACATGGAATACCTCCTCAACAACCGCGAAGTCCAGGTGCCCAGCTTCTGCGCCGCGTCCCACAAGTGCGAGGGCGTTTTCGAGACGCTGAACATGATCACGCGGATGCTCCTGCACAAGTTCATCAACGAGAGCCAGCGCAAAGCGGCTTGATATGGCCCTGCCCCAACTCATCGAGGAAGACTTGCGCCTGTTCGACAGCGCGCTGGCCGCCCTCATCTCGAAGAGCGAGGCCAGCATGGCCATCCTCATCGACCAGGCGGGCTTCCTCATCACGCAGGCCGGGCAGGCCAGCCAGTGCGACACCACGACCCTGGCGGCGCTCGCGGCCGGCTCCTTCGCGGCCACGCAAGGCATGGCGTCGCTGACGCGGGAGACGAACTTCAACAGCGTCTATCAGCAGGGGGACAAATCCAGCCTGCTCATCCTGAGCGTGGACGAGAACTGCCTGCTCGTGGTCGTCTTCGACGCCGCCATCAGCGTGGGCGCCGTCAAATACTACGCTCTGACCACGGTGACGGCGGTAGCCGAGCAACTCAAGAAAGCCCACGAGCGCAACCCGGATGTCGGGATCGACCTGGCCGCGCTCAACCTTGAAGACACCTCCACCTTCTTCCAGCGGAAGAAAGTGGATGTGAACTGAGTCAAGAAACCCGAAGCCCGTCCAGCCGGGCATTCTCGGACGAACCGGCTTTCCTCCGCCCGTTGGCCGGGCGATCCGGCCCTCACCTTCCTTCTTGAATGCGATGGTCGCGGCCCAGCCAATCTCTTCCCGGCAGGCCCATTTGCATCCGCACGCGCGAGCAAGCGCGGAAGCTGGCGGGAGTTTTTCCATCGGATTCCAGGAGGAACGGGAGGGGGCGGGGACCGAGCTTCTGGCCAAGTCAGCCCGCGCTTCCGGCCTGGAGCCGCTCCAAGTCTCAGGATTCGTGATCTCGCGCCTGGGAGTTGAGGCCGCGTGGAACAAACGTTGATCTCCAATCGCCGGGTCAGGGGGCCCGGCCTACAGCTCTCTCGCGACCCTGTAGGCCCGGTGCCCTCACCGGGCGAACCACGTCATTTCCACGGGGTCAGGAGTCCTGTGCTTACTCGGCTACCACCACCGAACGGGAGAACGGCGGCAGCGCCACCACCCCGCCTTCCACCGGCGCTTCACTCCACCGGTTTCGCCACGGATCGTAGATTCTCGCCAGCCGCACGGAGGGCTTCACGCCAAGCCCGGTGAGGTCCAGCTTCACTCCGTCGAGCGTCTCCGCGGGGTGGCCTTGCTCCAGTTCCGACTTCCAATCGCTTTGCCCGTCGCGGCACCAAAGCAGGACGGTCTTCCGGCCTTTCAGTGCATACACACGCAAACGAGGGTGCGGCAGAGAAGTGGCCGTGAAGTTCTCGGCGGGCGGATCAATCCCCTTCACCGCCTCGGCGAAGCGCGCGAAGTGAGGCCAGAGATTGTTGCGGTCCACATAAACGTCCCAGTGCCAGATTTGGCCCGCGCCCGCCGCGCCGGAGAAGAATGGGGCGAATAACACGTCGTGCAGCAGGATGCCCTCCTGGTCCTTGGCGTAGAGCTTGAACGGGCCGGAGTGACGCGGCTCCACCGCTCCGCTTTCAGCCAGAATGACCGGCTTCTTCACGCCGTAACCGCTCAACTCCCGCGTGGCCTCGGCGGCCAACACGTCCACCGGGCCGTGACAGACTTCGAGCGGCGCACCCAAGTCGAGATAGCGATGCACCTGCGCCACGTCGTTCCCAGGCAGCAGACTGTGCCGATGGTACAACTCGCGGGCGCGCGCAGTGTCGAAACTGCCAAGGCTTTGCATGGCGAGGTTCTTCGGGAAGAGCCGATGAAGCTCTGAGAGCATCACTTCGGTCCACGGCATGTAGTGTTCCGCGCCAGTGGCAACGGCGTTGACCTCATTCCAGAGTTCCCAGGCATAGACGGTCGGATCGTCGCCGTACCGTTTCGCCAACCACGCCAGCTTCTTCTTGAACTGCGCGCGGCTCGTTTCTCCATCGAAGAAGTCAGCCACGTTGGTGGCCGTGCCACCGTTGGTGACGAGGTGAAGCGGCTTGTTGGCCCAACGCTGGCGCGGCGTGTCGCTCATCTCGCGGAAGTGCTCGAGCGTGAGCTTCACGCGGAGGCCGTGCCGCCGGGCCATCTTGAGCATCTCGTCGATGCGCCGGGCCTTGGACTCGTCGTACTCGCCGGACTTCTGGTGTTCCACGTCCCAAAACGGCGAACTGACCCACACGCGGATGTAGTTGCCGCCGTTGGTGGAGAGTTTTTGCATCCACTCCTCCATGCGCGCCATGCCGTCGGCGTCGCGCGTGTTCGGGTGAATGAGGTTCAGGCCGATGGGGATGTAAGGCCGGCCATCGGAAAGTTCCAAGTAGCGCGGGTCGCGCGGGCTGACCCGGACGAAGGCGTCCGCAGGTGCGGCGCACGCATCGAAGTCGGCCAAGAAGCAGAGGGCCAAGGCCTGGACAAGGAGCAGGACGTTGCGTTGCATGGAGGGATTCTACGGGTCGTGCCCGGCAACTCAACTCCGACGTGATCGCGGTTCTGTTGGGCAGACATTCCGGTCTGCCGGCAGTCTGGAAAGCCTGCCCTACAAGGTCAAGGTGCCGATGCGCGTTACCAGCAACGCCGAAGCCTTCCACAAACCGGATTGCACTTCGCGTTCCGGTGCGGCCAGACTCCGGCGTGCTGTTCCATCTCCAACAACTCGAAGCGGCGCGGGTCAAGGCCACCGAGGCACTCCTGGCCGCGCGCGTTCCCGGCGGCCATTGGGAGGGGGAGTTGTCCAGCAGCGCGCTTTCCACCGCCACCGCCGTCACGGCGCTGGCGGTGCGACACAAGGCGAAGGCTGGTGCGTCGGAACCGGAAACCGCCGTCGCGCTGAGTGCCATCGACGCTGGCTGGCGCTGGCTGGCGCAGCACGCAAACGCCGATGGAGGCTGGGGCGACACGGTCCTGAGCGTTTCGAACATCAGCACCACGACCTTGTGTTGGGCGGCTTTCGGCGCGGCGCCGGGCGCGGAAGAGAAGTTCCGTCCGGCGGTGGAAGGCGCAGCGCGGTGGCTGACCCACGCTGCCGGCGGAACTGAACCGGAGCGGCTGGTCCCCGCGATCCTGCGTCGTTACGGGAAAGACCGGACGTTTTCGGTTCCGATCCTGACGATGAGCGCGCTGGCGGGGCGGCTGGGCCAGGGACGCGAGGCGTGGCGGCGCGTGAGAGCGTTGCCTTTCGAGTTGGCGGCGTGCCCGCACCAATGGTTTGCGGCGCTTCGACTGCCGGTGGTGAGCTACGCGCTGCCGGCGCTCATTGCGATCGGGCAGGCGCGGCATCACCATTTGCCGACACGCAATCCCATCACCCGGCTTCTGCGCAACGCGACGCGCACGCGGACACTGCGTATTCTTTCGGAAATCCAGCCCGCGAGCGGAGGTTTTCTCGAAGCGACGCCACTGACGAGCTTTGTCGCCATGAGCTTGGCCGGAAGCGGGCTGCCGGAGCACGAGGTGACGCGGCGGTGCGTGGGGTTTCTGCTCGCCTCGCAGCGGCGCGACGGCAGTTGGCCCATCGACACCAACCTCGCTACCTGGCTCACAACGATGGCCGTGGACGCGCTGGAGGGCGTCGAGGAACGCGCGCTCGTCGCACAGTGGTTGCTCGATCAGCAGCACCGGGACGAGCATCCCTACACGCACGCCGCGCCGGGCGGCTGGGCGTGGACGAATCTGAGCGGCGGCGTACCGGATGCGGATGACACGGCGGGAGCGATAATAGCGCTGAAGCGAATTGCACATTGCAGATTGCCGATTGCAGATTGGCCTGACGGCACGGCGAAACCGGAAGCGCAGTCTGGCTTCCTCAGCGCGGCGGAGGCTGGTGTGAGGTGGTTGCTGGGCGTGCAAAACCGGGATGGTGGTATGCCGACGTTTTGTCGCGGCTGGGGAGCGCTGCCGTTTGATCGCAGCAGCGCGGACATCACGGCCCACGCGATTCGCGGTTGGCTGGCTTGGACTGACGCATTGCCGGCACGTTTGCGGACGCGCGTGCTGGGCGCGGTGCGCGCCGCGGTCGGCTTCCTGGCACGCGCGCAGCAGCCAGACGGTTCTTGGGTCCCTCTCTGGTTCGGGAACCAGCACGTGGCCGACGATCAGAATCCCACCTACGGCACGGCGCGCGTGCTGTGCGCACTGGCCGAACTGGTGGAGCGCGCGGAGGTGCGCAACCCGCTCGTGGCGACTCTCTTCAACTCCGGAGTGAACTGGCTGGTGAAGAACCAGAATGCGGATGGCGGCTGGGGCGGTTCGCTGGATGCGCCTTCTTCCGTGGAAGAGACGGCGCTGGCGGTGTCAGCCCTCGCGGCGTGGCCTCGTTCGAACGTTCCAGCCGCGGCGGAGGCACTCGAACGCGGCGTGTTCTGGCTGATCCAGAGCGTCGAGTGCAGCGCGTGGACCCAGCCGGCCCCGATTGGTTTTTACTTCGCGAAGCTGTGGTATCACGAGCGCCTGTATCCGATGATCTTCACGGTCGCCGCGTTGAACGCAGCCCGGCGCGCCTTGGGTGAGGGCGGAGAGCCGGGGTAGGGTGGAGGGCGGGGAATTGAGAATTGGAAATTGCGAATTGGGAATTGCCAATTGTCGGCCGGCCTCAACACGCCCCCTGCCTGACAGGCCGCCGGCAATTCGCAATTTGCATTTCCCAATTCCCAATTCTCAATGCTTCGCACCAGCGTCGATCACTTGACGGTGTTCACCAGCGGGGCCAAGCCCTGAATCCGCACTTCCAGGCGGTCACCCGAATCGATCGGTCCCACGCCACTGGGCGTGCCGGTGAGGATCACGTCGCCGGGCATGAGCGTCATGTTCGTCGAGATGAAGCTGACGAGGTGGAAGCAGTTGAAGATGAGCTGGGACGTGTTCGAGTTTTGCCGGAGCTGGCCGTTTTGGAAGAGTTGGATGGTCAGGTCGTGGGGATCGATCTTGGTTTCCACGTACGGCCCCAGCGGGCTGAAGGTGTCGAACGATTTGCAGCGGCACCACTGGCTTTCCGAGTTCTGGATGGTGCGGTCGCTGATGTCTTGGGCGGCGGTATAGCCAAGAATGTAGCGGGCGGCGGCGGCGGGCGTGACGTTGCGCACACGGCGGCCGATGACGATGGCCAGTTCCGCCTCGAAATCCGTGCGGTGATGCGGGAAGGGGATTTCGATCTTCGCGCCGTCCGGAATGAGCGAGGTGGTGGCCTTGAACCAGAAGAGCGGCTCTTTGGGCAGCGGCTTGCCGGATTCGCGGGCGTGGTCGGCGTAGTTCAGGCCCACGGCGATGATCTTGGTGGGAGCCACGGGCGTGAGCGTGCGCAGGCCCTTGACCGGCGTGGGCTTCTTGTCGAACGAGGGCGAGCCGAACACATCGCCGCGCAGGCGGTAAAGCTCGCCATCGACGACTTTCGCAAAAAAAATCTCATCGCCTTTCTGGAAACGTCCGATTGCTGCCATAGTTGTGGTGAGGTTGTAGCAAAGCCGGACGCCGGGTCGCAAGCCTAATCCCGTCCACCCCAAAAAAGAAAACCGGGCTGGCGCCCGGTTTTCTGTGCTGAAGTAACGAACCCGAGTGCGGCTACTGCCAGCGGAGGCGGTAGTAGCGCGCGGCATTGGTGGCCGGCACGAGGTACGGGTTGGTCTGGTTGGCCACGTTGGTCCAGAGCGTGTTGGTCGGGTTCACCCCGATGGCGGCCTGGAGCGTGAAGTTGTAGGACGAGTTGGTCCAGGACACGCGCACGTTGTTCGGCGCCTGCCGGGCGATGGCCAGGATCGGCCGGCTCGGCGGCGGAACGTTCGTCACGAGCGCCGGTAGGCTGAAGGACGGCACGTTCAAGACCAGCGTGGCGCCGAAGGTGATGTCCGAACTGGTGGCACTCTGCTGCTTGAGTTCAACGGCCATCACATTGGTCCCCAGCGCGAGATTGGTGACGGGGACGTTAAACGGCCCTTCGTAGGCGCCGTCACCAACCGTGCGGCTGGCGAGGGCGGTGAAGGTCGTTGGCGTGGCCACCCCAATCGCATAGCACAACTGGCCGTTCAGGTAGAACGCTGCGCCATCGTCAAGGATGTGGCGGACGGTCATGGTGGCACCGGCCGCGAGGACAGGCACGGTGAACTTCCTGCGGAAGTAGTAAGTCGGGATGTTGGCGGCGCCATCCACTCCGCCCAGAACGGTGCGCACGGTTTCAGGAAGACCACCGCGTGGGTTGGTCGTGCCGGTCTTGTAGTCAAACAAGGCTGCGCCCTGCGGCCAGGCGGAATCGTTGTAGTCGAACGCGCGCCAGGCCGTGCCCAAATCCTCGTTTTGGTCGTCGTAGCGCCACTGGGTTGCGGCATCCAGGGCAATCAGGGTGTAATTCAGCAGGCCCACGGTCGCACGGCTGTTGGCCGGGATGGTGTTGGGGGTCTGGGCGGTGTCCCGAATGTTGCTGGCCACGAGTTGGTAGGTGCCCGGCGGCAGGCTGCCGAAGGTCAGAACCACATTGGTGCCGTTGACGATGGTAGCCGTGGAGATGGTCGGATTCGCGCCCGACAGGTTGGTCACCCAATAATTGGCGCGGTTGCCGGCGGTGGTCGCGTTGACCGGTTCGTTGAAAGTCACCGTGATCGTGTTGGGGGCCGTGAGGTAGGCCAGGAAAGTCGGCGCATTCGTGTCCGGCAGGACGGTCAGGCGGGCGGAAGCGCTGTCTTGGACGGAGTTGCTGAGGCCGGTGACTCGCACGGAGAAGTACCAGCCGTTCATGTGGAGCGGGGTCCGCGGGATGTAGTAGGTCGGGCTGGTGCCGTTGGCCGAGGTGTCCGGCGTGATGGCTGGGTTTTGGGCGTTGGTCCGCCACTGGAAAGTAGCGCCGCCGGCACCGTGGAAGTCGAGCAGGGCCGGCTCGCCCTCAACGACGGTGAGGTCCCGCGGCGAACTGGTAATGACCACCTTGTTCGTGACGAGCGACTCGATGCGGGCACTCAACTCAACCGCGAAGCCCTGCGGATCGAGGACAGGCGGAATGTTGGTCAACGCGGCGTGGATTTCCACCGCGATCAGGTTGGTGCCCTGCTGGAGAGTCGTGGCCGGCACGTTGGTGGGGCCGCGCGTGTTCGGGTCGGCGATGCGACCTGAAGCGATGGTGAAGTAGTTGACTGCGCCGGCGGGCATGTTGTAGCGCATGAATTCTGCTCCGTTGAAGTAGAAGATCGCGCCGTCGGCGATGAAATGGCTCATCTGGATGGAGGCCCCGGCCGGGCTGCCGCGGAAATTGAACTGGTTCCGGAAGTAGGAACTCATCAGGTCGTTGCCAGCGACGTTTCCAAGCCGTGTGCCGCCCGGGGCTGGGAGGTCCACGCCGATGGTCGCCAAATCAGGTGAGAAGAAGGGGGCCGGTTCTGGATCAGAGGCCCAGGGATAAACGACTTCATACGCTGGCTGGGCCCAGCGGGTATCCATGAAGTCCGTGATCGGGTCGGTGAAGCCCCACGCTGGGTTGGCGTACCTCCAAGAGCCGTTCCAGTTGATCACCGGGATGAGGCTCGAGATGGGCGCAGCCAGGTTGCTGCCAAGGTTGGCGCGTGGCGAGGCGTCTCGCACGTTCCTGACCGTCGCGATCCAGTTGAGGCCGGCCGTCCGCGCGGCCGAGGTGCGGAGGACGACGGTGGCGTTCGACGGGGTGTTGACGAAGACGGCCTGGGTGACGGTCAAGGACCCGCCGGCGGTGTTGGTGATGGTGTAGTTGGCCAGGTTCGTGGGCGAGAGAGCGGGGCTGGCGGGGGTGCGTGCCAGTGGCTCGTTGAAGGTGAGCGTGACGTTGCTGACGGAGAGCGTGCCGTCGGCTTCCAGGAGGATCGGCGCATTGGTGTCCGGGATGATCGTGAGGAAGGCGTTGCTGCTGGCCACCACGCCCAGAACGTTGCTGATGACGGCGAAGAAATAGCCTTCATCTACGCCGAAGGCGGTGTTGGTGAGGGTGAGCGTGGGCCAGACGCCACCAGCCACCGGGTCGGGCTGCCCGGTGTTGGTGTTCCACTTGTACCATTGGACTTTCGCGGCTGCGCCGATGAAACCGACGTTGAAGAGGGCGGGCTTGAATTCCACCACAGTCACGTTGGCTGGCTGGTTCGTAATCTCGATGAGTGACGGCGACTGGTAAGCCGCGTTGACGCTCAGGTCGAAGACGACGTCGGAACTGGCGGTGCCGGCTTGATGCACTTCGACGGCTAGGCTGTTGGTGCCTTGCACGAGCATGTGCGGGGGCAGGTTGGTCACAAAAGCGACTCCTTCACCCAAGGGATTCGCCGTGGGGGCCAACGTGGTCCAGGCGATCGTCGTGGTCGGCATATTCCAACGGTAGGCCTCGACGCCGTTGAGGTACACCACCACGCCGTCGTCGAGCAGGTTCGAGGAGGTGACGGTGTAGAGGTCGAGGTCGTTGGTGAAGACAAAGGTGGTGCGGAAATAGAAGGTGCGTATGTACGCGCCGGCGGCGTTGGAGAGCGAGAGCACCGTGTTGGTCAACGCGTTGACGACGGCATTGTTTTCCCAGGCGAACGCTCCGCGCCCGGTGGGCCAGGCGGAGTCGTTGAAAGACGGCGCCCGCCAGGCCGTGCCCAGATCAGTGCCGCTTTGGTTGTAGCGCCACGTTTGGTTCGTGTACCCGAACACTGAAATCGGCGGGAGCGAGACGAACAGAATCGCGGAGGAGCTCTCCACGCTCTCACCTGGGCTGGAGACGACGACATGATAAATACCGGAGTTCGCGAGTTGGGCGTTGGCGACGGTGTAACTCGTGTTCGTGGCATTGGCGATCGGGGCCGATCCTTTGTACCACTGGTAGCGAAGCGCGGAGCCGGTGGCCCCCACGGTCAAGGTGGCGGCGGCGCCTTGCACGACCGTGACGTTCTGCGGCTGGGTGGTGATGACGACGGGCCGGTAGCTGATGCCGAGCGAGGCCACCTGGCTGGTGCGCCAGTTCACACAGTTGGAGGCGATCACGTAGTAATAGGCAATGTTGGCCTCGGTCGCGGACGGAATGGTGTAGGTGGAGGCGTTCGCTCCGGCGATCAGAGTGCCGCCGCTGTTCAGGCCGTTGGTGCTCTTGAACCACCGGAAGATCGGTTGCGAAGCGCTGGCGTTGACGACGACGGAGAAGATTGCCGGGTCGCCCCAGAAAACGGTGGTGTTGGCCGGGCCGGTGAGGGTGTTGATGCCGATGCTGGCCACGGTCACGGTCGCCACCGCGCTGGTCACGGCGCTGAGCGTGTTCGAGACCACCACGGTGTAGCTGCCGGCATTGCCCGGGCCCGCACTGGCCACGGAGTAGGTGGCGTTGGTCGCGTTGGCGATATTCACGCCGCCGAGCTTCCATTGATACCAGTAGGGCGCGCCGCCCCCCGCGACCACGCTGAGGTTGAGCGGACTGCCGGCACAGACGGAGCCCCCCTGCGGCTGGGTGACAATAAACGCCGGAGCGTAGGCCTCCTCCAGCATGAAGGCGTTGATGGCGTAACAGTAGGTGGTGTTGCCCGCGCCACCAGGAGTGGCCTCCGTCCAGTTCGAGTTAATGATCGAGAACGTGTTCCCGATCGGCGCGATGTTGTCCCAACCGATCAGGTCACCCTCCACATTGTCACCGCTGTTCCACGCCGCCTGCGTGCCGGGCGTCAGATTGACGCCATAGGTGGGCCAGCCGTTGGTGATGATGCCGGCCGAGCCGGGTCCGGCCTGATGGGCGGGTTTGGAGTTGGAGGCGCCGGCCAGGGTCGCCAAAGTCCACCGCGTGGCGTACGAGCCGCCGCGGATGGCCGTGCCCCGGAACCGATAGAGGCGACCGGGGGTCAAGTTGGTGAACGTGATGGTGACGGCGGAAGAGTTTAGTCCACCGGCGCCGCCAAAGTAAAGAGCACTGGCGGTCCAATCCACCTTACCGCCAAAAACCAGGGCGGCGGGAGTTCCAGCGTTCGGCGCGGTGGAACCGCCGGTGGCACCGTTCAAGATACCAACGTGGGCGATCTGCACTCCTACCCGACTGGGGCTGGTCAGTTGTCCCGTGGCGAAATTGGTCAGCGGGCCGCCCACGGTCGTGTTCGCCGCGGTGATCGACCAAGTGCTGACGTTGGGGGCCGTTCCGGTTCCCCGGTCGTGGTCGTTGTACGCCGCCCATTGGGCATGGGTTGAGCCGACGGAGGCCACGAGGGCCAGTCCAGTCACCAAGTGTTTGAGTGCCGTTCTACGCATAGCTTTGTATATTTTGTCGTTTGGGTCCCTAAAATCGCCGCGCTCAAGGCGCCTCTCCAAGCGCGCTGTGGCCCGGAAAGTGATAAAAGGAACCATTTCGATTTTCGTTTGGCAATAAGGAAAATCCTCCCGGTGCCTCAAATCGTCGCCGTCGTGTCAACCCGGATTCCTTCCGCAAGCCTGGCCTGGCGCCGCCCAACCTCCATCGGAACGACGAAGCGGCGACCAGGCGGAGCGCGGAATTGCTTCCGCTTCGAACTGCCTGGCCGCCGCGACTCCCCAAACCAAACCATCGCGATCCTGCCCACGCCAGCCCCGCCGGCAAGCGCCCGCCTGGCTTCGGCCGGGGCCACTCGCGGGTCTGCTGGCTGTCTGGGTTTTCGCATCGCATACTGGTTGTCGCTCATAGGAGGCGTGACCGGGACGTTTTCTTCCCAGTCACCTGAAATTTTTCGGTTGGCCCTTTCGGCCCGGCCTCCTAGTTTCGGCGTCATGCGAAATATTTTGGTGACGGGCGGGGCGGGCTTCATCGGGTCGAACCTGACTTTGGCCTTGCAGGAGAAGCATCCCGACGCGCGGATCACGGTGGTGGACGATTTCCGCTCCGGCAGCTTCAAGAACCTGGAAGGCTTCCGCGGCGACTTCGTGGCGGGCGACGTGTCGCGCTTGGACTGGGCGGCGCAGTTCAAGGACGTGGTCTTCGACGCCATTTTCCATGAGGCTTCGATCACCGACACCACGGAGCACCACCAGCTTTTGCAGGCGCACGACAACATCGAGGGCTTCCGCCGCCTGCTGGATTTCGCCACACCGACGCAGACGCCGATCGTCTATGCGTCCTCCGCCGCCACCTACGGGCTGGCCGCCGGCCTGAACCGCGAGGCCCAGCCGCCCGCGCCGGCCAATGTCTATGGCTTCACGAAGGTCCAGCTCGACAACCTCGCCCGCTACCACGGGCAGCGGAACCCGGCGTGGCGCATCGTCGGCCTGCGCTACTTCAACGTCTTTGGGCCGCGCGAGGCGCACAAAGGCAAGATGTCGAGCATGGTTTGGCAGCTTTACCTCCAGATGAAAGCCGGCCAACGTCCGCGCGTCTTCAAGTTCGGCGAGCAGAAGCGCGATTTCGTGTATGTGAAGGATGTCGTCGGGATGACGATGCATGCCATCACTGCGCCGCACAGCGGCATCTACAACTGCGGCTCCGGCGCGGCGTTCTCGTTTAACGAGATCATCGCGGCGCTGAACCAAGCCCTCGGCTCGAGCCTGGAGCCGGACTATTTCGACAATCCCTACTCCGCGTTCTACCAGCCGCACACGGAAGCGGACATGACGTTGGCGAAGCAGGCGTTGGGTTGGACGCCACAGTTCACGCCGGCCAGCGGCATCGCTGACTACGTGGCAACCCTGGAGGGCAAGCGAACGGGCTGAGGCGGACGGGCTGGCTCGCGCAGCGGGGCGGCCCGATGTGCTGGATTGTTGCTTCCCAGAGCTTCTTTCAAAACCGTAGCAGCCGACGTGGGGAGGCTCATATCGATTGCAGATTGCAGACTGGAAATGGAGCCTCCTCACGTCGGCGGCTACGGGGTTTTGAAATCGCCTCCCCAGTCTGCGGAAGCCGCCCTGGCCGCGACGCTCGACCGAGAGGAAATCAGGGTTTCAACTGGCCGGGCATTTGCGCTACCTTGCCCGGTGTGTCCCCGGAACGTAGCGGGGCAAACAGACTGGAAACGACTTTATGAACACGGCAACGACTTCTCGAAAACTCAAGTGGCTGAAACTCGCCGGCATCACCTTTGGCGCGCTGCTGTTGCTGCTCGTCGTGGCCTGGTTCGTGGGCACCAGCGCGTGGTGCCTCAAAAGTGTCATCCTCCCCAAGGTCAGCAAGGCCGCCGGCGCGACGATCACCGTGGAGGACGCCAGCCTCAGCCCGTTCTCCTCCGTCTCGCTCACCGGCCTCAAGGTCCAGACCACTGGCCCGGAGCCGCTCGTTACCGCGAAGCAAGTCCTGGCCCGCTACAGCCTCATGGACATCCTCCGTGGCCGCATCAACGTGGACGAACTCACGCTCACCGATCCCGTCGTGCGCCTTGTTCTGAACGCCGACGGCACCTCGAACTTGGACGCCTTCACCAAGAAACCCTCTGAGCCGAAGCCCTCCACGGCTGGCCCGCCTCCGCAGATCGACATCAAGAAGCTCGCCATCGTCAACGCCACGCTTCTCTATCGCCAGAC
Organism: Verrucomicrobiota bacterium; assembly: GCA_016219875.1. Taxonomy (GTDB): domain Bacteria; phylum Verrucomicrobiota; class Verrucomicrobiia; order Limisphaerales; family JACRJZ01; genus JACRJZ01. Next base: position 70,731 of record JACRJZ010000143.1, read on the forward strand.
GCAGACCAACGGCGCCGTCACTTCCGCGGAACTGACCGGCCTCCGTCTGGACATGGCCGACTTGAAAAACGGCGGCAGCGCCAAGCTCGCCCTCGCCTCCGCGCTCCGCTTCAGCACCGGCATCACGACCAACCTCGCCGAACTCGCCGGCAGCCTGGACAGCAAGTTCAACCTCGCGCTCAAGGATGACCTCCAGCCCAAGCAAGTCACCGGCGGTGCGGACCTGAACATCGTCCAGGGCACCGGCGCGTTTGCCGACGCCGCGCAACTCGCCGCCAAGCTCGCGGTCGATCTCAGCTTGAGCGAGATCACGCAGTTCGCGCTCAACTTCTCCCGCAACGGCGCGGCCCTGGGCGCGATCACTGCGAGCGGGCCGTTCGACGTGCGCGACCAGGAAGGCAAACTCAAGATCGCAGTCACCGGTCTCGGCAACGAAGTCCTCAGCCTCGTGGGCGGGCGCTTTGGCATTTACTTCGGCAGCACCAAGCTCGCGGCGGACTACGACATTGAGTTGAAGAACAAGGCGCAGTTCATCAACACCACCGGCTCGCTCACCGCCAGCCAGTTCAGCGTCACGCGCAGCAACCTCGCCACGCCGGTCCTCGATGTTCGCCTCAGCTACAGCCTCACGGCGGACCTGCCCAAGACGAACGCCATCTTGCGCGCGTTCAACTTCAACGTCACGCAGGCCGGCCGCCCGCTGATCACCTCGACGCTGCCCAAGCAAATCGTCCTCGACTGGAGCCAGGGTGCCGAGAGCGTGGGCGACTCCGCGCTCGAACTGGCTGTCACCGAGTTGAACCTCGCTGACTGGAAACCGTTCCTCGGCTCGAACGTCACCGCGGGCGCCGTCAGCGGCAAACTCCTCGTCAACGTGCAGCGGGCCGGCAAGCAGATCGGCTTTGACCTCACGTCGCAGCTCGCGGGCTTGGCCGCGAGCTACGCCAGCAACCGCATCGACCGCACCGATCTCAGCTTCAGCGCCCGCGGGCAGATGGCCGACTTCACCCGCATTACGCTCGGCGATCTTGGCCTGAGTCTGGCGCACGCCGGCCGACCGGTGGCTTCGCTCAAGGGTTCAGGCAAGTTCGACGCCGCCACGCAGGAAGCCGACTTCACGCCGACGCTCGAAGCATCGCTGGCCGACGCAGCCCAACTCGCCGGGCTGACAAACTTCACCGACGGCACAGTGAGATTCAGCGGGCGCGTCACGCAGAAGAACCTCACGCCCGACCAGCCCAAGAACCCGACGTTCGACCAGACCGTCACTGGCACGCTGGCCCTCGCCAATCTCACCTGCTGCTTCGCCTCCAACACCCTCGACCGCTTTGAAACGTCCATGGAGTTCAACGCGAACCTCAAGAACAACGTCGCCGACGTCCGCCAATGCCGAGGTTCGCTCAAGCACGCCGGCCTGCCTGCGGGCGGCTTCGACCTCACCGGCAATTTCCACCTCACCAACCAAGCCGCCGAGCTCACGCTCAAGCTCAGTGACCTCAACCAGAATCTGCTCCGCAATTTCCTCGCTGCTGCGCTCGGCGAACGATCGCTCGACTCCGTCTCCATCAATTGCAGCACCACTGCGCGCTACCAACCCAAAGGCGGCATGGGTGCGAAGGGTTCGCTGCAAATCGCCAATCTCCTCATCACCGACCCGAAAGGCCTCTTGCCAAAGACGCCCATCAGCCTCGACCTAAACCTCGACACTGCGCTCTCCGCGCAAGGCGTGGCCGACATCAAGCAATTCGCCGGCACGGTGCGGGCCGGCGGCCAGCCCGGCGGCACGTTTGCCGTCAGCGGCCAATACGACCTCACCAACCAGGCCGGCCAACTCGCCCTCAAGATCACCGACCTGAACCAGAACGCGCTGCGGCCCTTCCTCGCGCCGGCCCTCGGCGACCGCAAGCTGGAATCCGTCTCCATCTCCGCCGAAGCCAACGCAAAGTACGCCGCCAAAGGTGACTCCTCCGCCCGCGCCAGCCTCAACGTGAACCAGCTTCTCGTCATCGACCCGACTGGCACTGTGCCGAACAAGCCGCTCTCGGTGGGCTTCGGCCTCGACGCCACGCTGGCGAAACAAGTCCTTGACCTGCGGCAGTTCCAGTTGGACCTCGCGCCCACGGAGCGCGCCAAGAACCAGCTTCAGCTTGCAGGCAAGGTCGATATGACCCAGTCCAACGCCTACACCGGCCACCTCAAGCTCTCCGCCGAATCGCTCGACTTCACGCCCTACTACGACATGTTCGTGAGCGACCGGGCCACCAACGCGCCTCCACCTGCCAAGCCCGCCCCGACGACCGCTTCCACCGAGCCGGAGTCCGAACCGCCCGCGAAAAGCCTGCCGTTCCGTCAGTTCACTTTCGAAGCCGAGATCGGCAAACTTTTTCTGCGCGAACTCGCCCTCGCGAATTTCCTCTGCAAGACCAAGCTCGACGCCAGCAAAGTCGAGGTCGATCCGTTCCAACTGCTCGTCAACGGCGCGCCGGTCAGTTCGCGCCTCGCGCTCAACCTCGGCGTGCCCGGCTGGCAATACGACCTGAACTTCCTCGCCGACAAAGTGCCGCTGGAGCCGGCGGTGAACTCTTTCCAGCCCGCGCGCCACGGCCAGATTGGCGGCACGGCTTCCGTGAGCACGCAGATCAAGGGCGCGGGCGTGACCGGTGCCGGCTTGCAGAAGAACCTCGATGGCACCTTCGAGATCGGCGCGACGAACCTGAACCTCTCGCTCGACAACGTGCGGATGCCGGTCATCAAGTCGCTCGTCAACCTCATCGTCGGCATCCCGGACATGATCCGCAATCCCACCGCGGCGCTCGGCAACTTCATCGGCAAGCTGACCGGCGCCGGCAAGAGCAGCAACGGCTGGATGGATGAATTCATGAAGTCGCCCATCAACGTCGTTTCGCTCCGGGCCAAAGCCGGCAACGGCGTGATCGACTTCCAGCAAGCCAGCGTCATCAGCGCGGCCTTCGACGCCCAAGCCCGCGGCACGCTTACGCTCGCGCCCGTGCTGACGAACTCCGTCATGCTCATCCCCGTGGAAGTCTCCATCAAACGCGACCTGGCCGACAAAGTGGGACTCGTGCCTGCCGGCACACCGAGTAACGCGCCCTACGCCCGGCTCCCCGACTTCGTGACCATGAAAGGCACTCTGGGCGATCCCAAGCCCGACGTGAAATACGCCATGCTCGCGGCGCTGGCGTTGAAGGCGGGCGGCGGCGTGATCAAGAACATTGGCGGCGCGGCCGTGGGCACGGTGGGCGGCATTCTGGGCGGCTTGTTTGGCACCGGTACGCCCGCGGCGGCTCCCGCTGCCGTGCCCGCTGCCGCTCCGACTGCGACCACGCCGGCAGTCCCTGCGACAACTCCCGCTGCTCCGGCGCCGCCCAAAGTCGGTGCTCCCACTGCTCCCGCGCCGACCAACGCCACCCCGACTCAGCCCAAACCGATCAAACTGCCGTTCTGAGGTCCTTGTCGCGCGGCTGTCCCAGCCGCAGCCGCGCTCAAAATCTGCGGGCTTGGGCAGCACCACAAGGCACGGGACGGTTCCAGGTTGCTGCGGCTGGGACAGCCGCGTGCCGTTTTGGTTGAGGCTTCACCGCGTTGCGCTTTGTCGTTGCCGGGTTCCTACTCCGGACGTTTCCGACCGCTTGTGGTAGCGCAGGCTTTCGAGCCTGCTGTATCGCAGGTTTTCCAACCTGCGAGTGCTCCGTGTTCCCTCGCACCCTGCCGACTGAAAGTCGGCGCTACAGCAGACTGGAAAGCCTGCGTTACGAGGACGGGTTTCCATTCAACACTGGGCGGCATGGACGATTCGGGCCAAAGGCCGAGCGCCTGTTGGCAGTTTCTGAAAGGAGTGGGTCCGCGTCCGAAGGTGGTTGTGCTCAACGACCCAAGCTCAGCGACGGCGGCCACGAGGCGCGCCGATTGCAGCCGCGACGCACCCGCCGGGTTCGCTGCAGCGCATGGTTTAGGCAGCAATCGCATCTCTGTCTCCTCGAAACCACCGATTCGACGCAGGTAGGAATAATAAGACCAGTACGACCGCTTCAACCAGGATGTACCAGCGATAAGCGACAACCCACCCGAATGAATGCTCACCGAACTGCCGAATTAACTGCGGCAGTCTGAAAAAGCATCCCAACAAGGTCAGAACCACGAGAACCCATCGCGCCCAATTCTTCCCACGAAAGATGAACCAGAGTGGAAGCAGGATGATGAGTTCCGACGCGCACGCGACGAATTCGGAAAAGTCGCTCAATGCGGCACGGGCGAAGCGCGGACCTAGCGACACACCGAAACTAACCAGGCAGATGATAAGTGCCAAGTTCACCAACGGTGGTCGCGGGGCTCGTTTTGTGGTGGTGATCATAGTCGTAGGCTGCCGAACAGTATATTCAGCCGCGTGCGGTTGTTCCCCGAATACCGCGATGGCTGACTTTCATTCTGGCCCGGAGTGTGGCCAAGCCAGGCCAGTCTGCAAGCTGGAATTCAAGCAAGTCGGAGCTTCCTGCAAAACCGTAGCAGCCGACGTGAGGAGGCTCTGTCTGGATTGCAGATTGCGGATTGCAGATTGGAAATGGAGCCTCCTCACGTCGGCTGCTACGGGGTTTTGAAATCGCCTCAGTCGGAGACGAGTGTCAGTCAGCTTCCGACCGTCTGGAAACCAAGCCGCGGCCCACGAGTCAGCCTGAAGACACCAAAATGACGTGGCCCGCCCGGTGAGGGCACCGGGCCTACCGGGTCATGCGTAAGCTGTAGGCCGGGTCCCCAGACCCGGCGATTGGGGATCAGCGTTGTTCCACGCGGCCTCAATTCCCAGGCATGGGATCAGGAGTCCTGAGCCTGATGGTGGGTCGAGCAGCCCAGCAAGTCCGCCCACGCCCGCCATCCGGCGATCAGTCCACCAGCGACGCGTAGAAGAGGGTGTAGAACTTCGCGAAGATGCCGTGCTGGTTGTAGGGCAGGTGCTGGGTGAAGAGGAGGGCGACGGTCTTTTCCTTGGGATCGATGCGAAACGTCGTTGTGGCCGCGCCATTCCAACCAAACTCGCCCACGGAACTGAGCGTGTTGCCGCTGGCCACGTCGAGCCGCACAGAGCCACCGAGGCCGAAGCCTTCGGAGCCGTTGCCGCCCAGGTTCGGCTTTTCGAGGAAGGTCAGGTGGTTGGCGGTCATCAGTTCCACCGTCTTGCGCCCGAGGATTTGTTTGCCGTCGAGCTTGCCGCCGTTGAGGAGCATTTGCGCGAAACGCAGGTAGTCGTCCGCCGTCGAGAACAAGCCGCCGCCGCCGCTCGGGAAGCTGCGGCCCTTTTCCGGGTAGGAGCCGTAGGGCGGCTTGGCCACGGGGCGCAGTTTGCCGTCCGGGCCATTCTCGTAAAGCTTGGCGAGCCGCGGCATTTTCTCGGCAGGCACATCGAAGCCCGTGTCCTTCATGCCTAGCGGATCAAAGAGGCGCTCTTGCATCGCGACTTCAAGCGGCTTGCCGGTCACGACCTCGACGAGGTAGCCCAGCACGTCCGTGTTGACGCCGTAGAAGAAGGCTTCGCCCGGCTGCTGAACGAGCGGCAACTTGGCCAGCCGCTCGATGAAGTCCTTGAGCGTGGGCGCTTCGAGGACATCGGCGCGCTGGTAGAGCGTCTTCACCGGTTCCTTGGCGGAGAACTCGTAGGCGAACCCGGCGGTGTGGGTGAGCAGATGTTTGATGGCGATGGGCCGCTTGGCGTTTTCGAGGACCGGCGCGTCCGGCGTGCCGCCAGTGCAGACTTTGAGGTCCTTGAACTCCAGGATGTACCGGCTGATCGGGTCGTCGAGCGAGACACGCGCCTCCTCGACAAGCTGAAGGACGGCGGCGCTGGTGATGACCTTCGACATGGAATAGACGCGCACGATGGTGTCGCGGGTCATGGGCGTGCGGCCCTCCAGGTCCCGCCAGCCGTAGGTCTTCGCATCGGCGATCCGGCCGTCGCGCGCGATGAGCGTGATGGCGCCGGCGTGTTTGCCCTGGTCGATGTACTCTTGGACCATCGCGTGCAGCCGTTCCAGCCGTTGCGGGGAGAAGCCCAGGCTGACTGGGCGCGCGGCGGGCAGCGGTTGCGCGGGCAGGGCAGGGGAGAGAAAGCCCACTTGGAGGGCGACGACGGTGACAAGGATGAAGATGCGTTTCATGGCGGGAAGTCTCTCGCTCCGCGGCGGCGATGCAAGTGGAATGGTGAAGGAGGCGTCAAGCGTCGAGCCGGCTGCGGCGTTCCGTAGCAGTCGAGGTCACGAGGCGCATTTCAATTGCGGATTGCGGATTGCGGATTGCAGATTGGAGTCAGAGCCTCTCCAGGAACCGTTCGGTGGGGTGAGCGTCCCCGCGAGCCGCCCACGGCCCAATCCGGCTCGCGGGGACGCTCACCCCACCAACCGGTTCCTGACTGCGACGCCCACTCGCCGACCGTGAAGTTCTCCTTACGTCGGCTGCTGCGATTTTGAATGCGGCTCCCGAGACACTGCTACTCCACGCTTGGGCCGACAGCCAAGTCTGGCAGTTCCTTGCCGCCGACCGCACGGAGCCGGCAGCAAGCAGACCATTCGCCGCCGCCTTGCGTCACCTTGAGCAACAGGTGGTTCACACCCTGTTTCAGCTTCACCCGGACCTTGTCCTGCCCCGGCGCGCAGGGCCGGATGGCGTTGTTGGCGTGGACGACTTTGCCGTTGAGCCAGACTTTGATGCCGTCGTCGCTGCCCATTTCCAACTGCGCGTCTTGTTCCTGGCTGGAAGTGATTTGAGTGCGGAGGTAAGCGACCCGATTTTCGCCGCGGAACATTTTGTCGAGTTCCACCAAGCCGGACTTGCTGGCGGTGGCGGGCCGCCAGTCGATCTTGGCGCTGGCATTCTCGGGCGCGAACGCGATGTCGAACAGCGCGCCGCCGTCCTTGCCCTCTTCGGTGAACGGCCCGGCCAACATCCAGGCCAGGATGAAGCCGTCTGGCGACTGCCCGGCGTTCTGCGCGGCCCGGATGGCGGCGGCAACCTGCGCCCGCAATTCGTCCGTGCCGGCCTGTGCTTTGATTGCCTCCAAGGCCGCCAGCGTTTGGCGGTGATAGACGGCGGCCAGTTGCCTGGAGAGTTTGATGGCGGCCTTCACGGCGTCGGTTTGCAGCGCGGGATCTTTGGCGTTGGCTTGAAGAAGTTCCATCGCCGCCAGCGACGGCATGTTGGCCAGCGCGGCCAGGGCGCGGGATTTCTCCTCGGTGCGTTTGGCGACGGCCAGCACGCCGCGCAGAATGTTCACGCGCTCCGCCAACGGCTGGTCGTCCATGTCCGCGAGCCGCAGACAGCCGTCGCGCAGCACAACAATCACCTGGCTGGCGTCCGGCGTGTTCTTCGCCAAGTCAATCAAGTGCGGCCCTGCCGTCACGTCCGGCCAGTCGATCAGGGCCCGCGCCGCGGCGTTGCCGATACTGCGGTCGGCGTGGCGCAGATGAGCCAGCACGCTGTTCAAGGCCGGCTCGCCGCCGGCATAGACGAGCGTTTCGAGCAAGGCGATGCGCGCGGGGGCGGCTTCGCTCTTCTGCAAGGCGGACAGCAGGAACGCCCCGGCTGCGGGCTTGTCCGTCGCACGCCGACAAATGGCTTTCGCCGCCTCCGCTGCGGCGTTGCGCAGCGTGGCGTTGTCCGTGGAAGCCAGCACTCCAGCGAGGTCCTTGATCTGCTCGGTCTTGCCCATGATGCCTAGCGCCTTCGCGGCCTCCGTTGCCAGACTTGCGTCAGGGTTGCCGAGCAAACGCGCCAAAATCGGCAAGGCGGATTCCACGCGGCGGGCTGCCAACGTGCCGAGCACCACGGCTCGGTCACTCGGGCGCGGCGATTCCACCAGGCGAAGGAGCGCGTCGTCCACGCCGGACTTGCCGAGGCGCTGGAGCGTCTTGCGCGCGGCGGCGGCAACGGCAGCAGCCGGGTCACTCGCAAGACCGACGAGCGTGGGCACGTCGGCGGCTTCGCCGTGAACGGCCAGGCATTCAAGGGCGGCGACGCGCAGAGCGTCGCTGTTTGCCGAGTTCAGCACTTTCAACACGCCAGGCCGCGCTGCGGCGTCGGGCTGATCGGCCAGCACGGCTAGCAAGATGAGTTGGCCCGCGGGCTTCATGTTCGGGAGTTCCGCCGCCACGCTGGCTTTCATCGCAGTGTCCGACGACCGGGCGAAGGCCGAGATCGTGGCCGCGCGCATCGTCGCGTCGTCGCCCTGCAACATGTCGAGGATGAGCCTGACGGCGTCAGTCAGAGGCAGCGCGCCGATCAGGCCCTGAAGCGCGGCGACACGGACGGCCTGCGGCTGTTGCGCGCTCATCAAGCCGCGGTAGATGGCGACGGCCTGGGCGCTGGAGCCGGATTTGGCGAGGTGGCTGGCGGCGGTCAGGCGGGCGCGGGCCAACGTGCGCGCCAGCGTTTCGGGAACGCGGGCGTTGTCCAAGGCGAGCGCGGCTTGCTCGGTGCCGATCTGGCCGAGCGCGGCGATGGCGGCACCGGCGACGGTCGGATCGGTGTCCCCGACGAACTGGCTCAGCGCCTCCACAGCCAGCGCATCGCGGCGCACGCCGATCGAGCCGATCACGCCGACGAGGAGTTTGCCGTGGAGCTTGGGCAACGCCGCGCGCAGAGCCGCGCCAGCCGCGGGGGCGGGCATCGGCTCCAACGCCATGCGCGCCGGATGCGACAGGTCGGGGTCGGTCAGCAACTCGGCCACGGCGGGGACGCAGGCAGCGGAGCCAACCAGGCCAAGCCATCGGCAGATGTATCGCTTGGCGTCCTTCGGGGTTTCCGGCGCTTTCAAGACCGGGAGAAGTCTGGCTTCGATGGCCGCGTAATCCGCTGGCGCCGTCTTGCGGATTTGTTCCTCGATGAGCGCAAGCGGCTGACGGCTCTGGCCGAACTGGAACTTCGCCAACGCTTCGTAAGGATCGCCGGCGGGCTGCTGTGCCGGGACGACCAACCCGGTCACGCCGCAGGTGAGGGTGAGCAGTAGCGTGGAGAGATTCGATTTCATGGTTGAGAGAGAGGTCATGGTGGGGGCGCTGGAGGCGGATCACTCAAGATCAGCGACCAGCGCTGGCGAGCAGGGCGGATCGTGAAGGGCACGTTTGAATTGCCGCCCCGCGCTGAGCGGAGAAGCGGAGCGGCGGTTCGCGGGAGCACACTTCGTTGGGCCAAAAATCAGAGCGATGTCTTGAGAAACTCATAAAGTAAGAAACTCACACTCCCGAGTAACGCACTCGCAAACACTAAACCGACCACAACGGCAGCGATCTTTGCGCGTTTCAATGCACTGCTGAACCATGTTGCGACGCGCGAGCGAGGAAAAACGAGTACGATCAAGCCAAACGCGCACGCGAGGCCGACAGGCTCCAATACTACCAGCGAGAGTGTCCAAGCAACCCAGCTCTTTGAAAACTCGTCCAGCACTGTATGAGCTCCATACAGCCCACCGAAAGCACCAATTATCAGGTAAGTCGTCAGAAGAATCCGCCCGCGCAAAGGGAGACGAAACCACTCTTCAACCCAGCGGACCGCTTCCTCTCGTCGCTTGGACTCAGTTCTGGGATCGGGTTGCCTGGCGGGTTGTCTCATTGGCGATGATTGACGAGATGAAGTTCCGCGACCGCCGTTGACAGGCAAGGTTGAGCGTGAAGAGCGCGGCCGAATTTTCGCCCCACGCTCCGCGGGGAAACATCGCTGCGGCGCGCTGGAATGCACTGGTTGAACATAGTTTCAGACCGCTGATTGAACCTCTGCTTCATGGTCCTGAATGAACTGAGCAATCTGCGGACGAAAACGCGACGCCCAAAACATGTCATGTAGATAGCTCCCCAAGCCGACGAGCAAGCCCGCGCCGACGGCGCTGCCCCACATGCCGAAGCCAACGAATCTACCGAGCCACGATCCGGCCAAGCCAAAGCAAATGAACACAACCAAACCGAGAACGCGGACTCTGGCGCGCAGCAAAAAAGGATGGACACACTGCCGCCACACGAAGCGGCGCTGCTTCACCGACAGGCTGGCCAAATCGGGGAGTCGTGATGGTGTGAGATAGATGCTCATGCCGTAGCCGACTTGACGACAATGCTCTGCCACAGCCAATAGACAAAGACTATGATGAAGCCCAAGACATCCAAGCTGCGACCGACCCCGGAACTGGCCTGCTGAACAACTGTTGGAAGCGGCAAATTGTTAGGCATCCCACTCATCCTCCAAGTTCACCAATGAGAAAGCTCAAAAATGCCCTTGCGCGCCATCCGCAATCCGCCGTGCAATACACGAATCCCTCCCCGTCTGGCGAGGTATCTCCATCTGCCGGCATGTGGCACTTGGGGCAAAACGCCACCCACTTGCCTCGCGTCCGCTTTCCACGCCGAAACTCAACCAACCGATGAATAACTACCTCCTCCGCGTGCTCCTCCTCAAGCCGCTGCAACTCCACGCGTGCCTTCTTGTGATCGACCTGCTCACGTGCAAGCTGCGCCTCAAGGCGGCCTGTCTGAGTCTGAAGGTCCGATACCTTTCGTTCAAGCTGTGCAAACTGGTCCTTAGCAAGGGCAAGCTGCTGGCTGAGTATCGCCGCCGAACCATGCTCGGTGATCAGCTTTTCGATGCCGTCGAAAATGTTCATGCGGATGATGGCGAAGTGATGCCTAACAGACGATTAAGTTCCACGGCTCCCGCTTGGCGCGCCCAAGCAGCGCGTTGGCGGACTCGTCGCCGAGGAACTGTTCGGTGTCCGGGTTCCAGCGCAGCTTGCGGCCCAGCGTGATCGCGATCACGCACAAGTGCCCCACGCTCGCCGAACGATGCGCCACTTCCGCCGGCGTGATGGTGAGCCGGCGCGAGCGGACGCAGTCGAGGAAGTTCCCGATGTGGTTGGTGGAGCGGTAAAGCTGAAGCTCGTCGGGATGAATCTTCTCCTGCTTCAACTCCTTGGGCGAGGTCTCGAAGCCGCCGCGGTCCACCCAAACCCAGCCGTCGGTGCCGATCCACTTCGCGCCCATGCGGTGCGCGCCCTCGGCGTTTTGCAGGACCAGCTTCACGCCGTTGGCGTAGGCGCCTTCGATGCGGTAGCGCGTGGCGGCGTCCCAGATGCCGGTCTTGGGGAACTCGGCGTGAATGGGATGGAGTTCCACCGGGCCGGTGTATTCGGTGCCCAGGCCCCATTGTGCGATGTCGCCGTGATGGCCGATCCAGTCCATGAGTTGGCCGCCGCCGTAATCCATCTGCCAGCGCCAGTTCCAGTGGGTGCGGTCTTTGGAATACGGCGCCCAGGGCGAGGGGCCGCACCAGAAATCGTAGTCGAGTTCCGCCGGCGGGTCGATGAACGGTGCATGCCCGCCCGCGCCGCCCGTCGGCAGGCCAACCTCGACAGTGTGGACCTTGCCGATGCGCCCGTTGCGCACCAGTTCGCAGGCAAAGCGGAAATCGCCGGTGGACCGCTGCCACGAGCCGGTCTGCCAGACGCGGCCGTATTGGTTCAGCGCTGTGACCATGGCGCGCCCTTCGCGGAGGTCGTGGCTGAACGGTTTCTCACCATAGACATCTTTGCCCGACTTGGCCGCCATGATGGCCGGAATGGCGTGCCAATGATCCGGCGTGGCCAGCGAGATGGCGTCGATGTCGTCCCGCGCCAACAGCTCGCGGAAGTCTTTGTAGGCGGCGCAGTCCTGGTTGCTGTAGTGGCTGTTCACGCGTTTGCGCGCGCCTTCCAGAGCGTTGCGGTCCACGTCGCTCACCGCGAGGACCCGGCAGCGCGGGTCGCCAAGGAAGCCGCCGAGATTCCCGGAGCCCATGCCGCCAAGGCCAATGGCCCCGACCGTGATGCGTTGGCTGGGGGCCTCCGCGCTGAGGACGGAAGAGGGAATGAGGAGAGGGAACCCGGCAGCCGCGCCGGTCGCAGTCACGCCTTTGAGGAACTGCCGGCGACTGAAGATGGACTTCGCGGTCATGGCGCGAGGTTACGCGCCAGGGTCGAAGGCGGGCAAATGGAAAACCTGTTGCGCTACGATGCTCACCGCGCAGCGCCTCAGTAAAGTCGGGGCCGAGGCGGAAATCCGAAATCCTGAGGCAATTTCAAAACTCGGTAGCAGCCGACGTGAGGAGGCTCACTCTGACTGCAGAATGCAGAATGCAGATTGCAGATTGGAGTCAGAGCCTGCCAAGGAACGGTGACGGCAGAAGTGCGGACTGGAAGAAATAAGCGGATGCGAGGACGGCTGGAAGTTCACACTTTTAAAAGTGTGAACTTCCAGTTTCAAAACCGAACCGGCCAAGTTCCTTGGCCCGATGCAGCAACCATCGGTTGCTCCGACTCTCCTCACGTCGGCTGCTACCGTTTTGAAAGAGGCTCTCCTGTCGGCCCGTGAAGGTTTCGGGTTTGAGATTTCGAACTTCGGATTTGTTTCGGATTTCGAATTTGGCGAACCGCCAGAGCCGGACTCGACTGAGGCCTTTCGACGGCATTCTGCTGAGCCGCCGCAAAGTTTCCCGGTTCTACTCCCGCGCGAGGCGTGCTACGCTGCGGCGCGTGAACGAAGTCACACGGGTTTTAGAGGCATTTCAGAAAGGCGACCCCCAGGCCGCCGAGGAACTGCTGCCGCTGGTTTATCAGGAATTGCGCCGGCTGGCCGCCTGCAAAATGGCCGGCGAAGCGCCGGGCCACACGCTGCAGCCCACCGCGCTCGTGCATGAAGCCTGGCTCCGCCTCGTCGGCCCCGCGCAACAGGGCTGGGCCAATCGCGCGCATTTCTTCGGCGCCGCGGCCGAGGCGATGCGGCGCATTCTCGTCGAGCACGCCCGGCGCAAGCTGAGTCTGAAACGCGGGGCCAACTCTCAGCGCGTGGAACTGGACGAGTCGATGCTGATCCTGACCGCGCCGCCGGATGAATTGCTCGCCGTCCACGAGGCGCTGGATGAACTCGCGCGCCAAGACCCCACGGCGGCGGAACTCGTCAAGCTGCGGTACTTCGTCGGCATGACGATGGAGGAGGCGTCGTCCGCGCTCGGGTTGGCCAAGCGCACCGCAGAAGGGGTTTGGACCTACGCCCGCGTGTGGCTCCATCGCGCCATCCGCAGCCGGGCGTAGCCGTGCCGACGTTTGCTGCAACGCCTTGGCCTTCTCCGGTGCCCAATGTCGTGCCGGTGGGGCGAGCGTACTCGCGAGCCGCTCCACGCGCCGCTTTCGGGCTTGGCCCATCGACTCGCGAGTACGCTCGCCCCACCACCAAGCCTGAATCTCGCTAAGGATCGGGAGCCCGTTACTGGCCCTTTGCCAAAGTCTTGGCAAGACTCCGTCAACCTGCGTAACTTCGCGGCGGTCTGGGATGTCGGCGGGACCTCGCTGACGCCTGGCAAATCACTATGGCAAACGCTGCCTCCAAAACTCTGACTTGGCTCGTGGTCCTGGCCCTCCTCGCGGGCGGGGCCTTCTTCGGCTACCGGTACTGGCAGAAGCTGCCCAAGGCCGGCCCGGAGTACCGCACCGTCACCGTCACGCGCGGCGAACTCACGCAGGCCGTCACGGCGACCGGCACGCTCAACCCGGTGGTCAACGTCCAGGTGGGCAGCCAGATTTCCGGCATCATCCAGAAGATCTTCGTGGACTACAACTCGGCCGTCACCAACGGCCAATTGATCGCCCAGATCGACCCCGCCACCTACATCGCCAACGTGCATCAAGCCGAAGGCGACCTCGCCAACGCCCGCGCTGGACTGGAACTGGCCCAAGTCAGTTTCAAACGGGACAAGCTCTTGCTCGAAGAGAAGCTGATCCCCGCGTCGGATTTCGACAAGACGGTTGCCACTCTCCACCAAGCCGAGGCCCAGGTGAAGATTCGCGAAGCCGCGCTGGAAAAGGCCAAGGTGGATTTGATGCGTACCTCCATTAATGCGCCGATCAATGGGGTGGTCATTTCGCGCAACGTCGATGTCGGCCAGACGGTGGCGGCCAGCTTCAACACGCCCACGCTCTTTGTCATCGCCAACGACCTGGCGAAAATGCAGATCGACGCCAACGTCTCCGAAGCCGACGTGGGCGGGATCGAACTGGACCAGGAGGTGAGCTTCACCGTGGATGCGTTCCTGAACCGCACGTTCCGCGGCAAAGTGATGCAAATCCGCAACGCCCCCATCACCGTGCAAAACGTCGTCACCTACGACACCGTGATCGAAGTCAACAACGCCGACCTGAAACTCAAGCCGGGCATGACGGCCAACGTCTCGATCACCACGGCCCAGCGTGAGGACGCGCTCAAGGTTTCCAATGCCGCGCTGCGCTTCCGCCCGCCGGAAAGCACTGACGACAAGAAAGGCCCCGGCACCAACCTGCTGGCTGGCGCCAGCGGGTCGCCTTCCTTCGGATCGGGCCGCGGAATGGGCGGCCGGACGGCGGGCGGTGGTGGTGGCGGCACGCGGCAGCGTGGCGAGCGTTCCCCGGTCAGGACCGTGTACATCTTGTCGCGAACGAACTCCGCTTCCGGCGCCGCCTTGGTCCTGCAACCGGCGCGCATCAAAGTGGGCATCAGCGACGGGGTCTTCACCGAAGTGCTCGAAGGGTTGAAGGAAGGCGATGAAGTGGTCATCGGCACCAGCACGCCGACCTCGGAAGCACCGTCGGGCCAGCCTGCCAATCCTTTCGGCGGCGGCATGAGACGCTTCTGAGCCTTGGTGGATTTTGAACTTTGAACCTTGAACCTTGAACTTGCCCGATGGCCGCGCTCATTCAACTGGAGCATTTGCGCAAGACCTACCACACGGGTGAGGTGGAGGTGCCGGCCGTGTGCGAGGTCTCGCTGCGGATCGAGCAAGGCGAGTTTGTCGCCGTCATGGGCGCGAGCGGCTCCGGCAAATCGACGCTCATGAACATCCTCGGCTGCCTGGACCGGCCCACGAGCGGACGCTACCTCCTCGATGGGGTCGATGTGTCCGATCTGGGTCGGAACGAACTCGCCGACCTTCGGAACCAGAAAATCGGCTTCGTCTTTCAGGGCTTCAACCTGCTGTCGCGCACCTCGGCCCTCGAGAACATCGAACTGCCGCTCGTGTATTCGCAGCGGTCCCTGTCGTCGCGCCAGCAGCGCGAACGCGCCCGGCAGGTGCTGGACGTGGTCGGGCTGGCCGATCGCGCCGGCCATCATCCGAACCAGCTTTCCGGCGGCCAGCAGCAGCGCGTCGCCATCGCTCGCGCGCTGGTCAATCAGCCGTCGCTCCTGCTGGCCGACGAACCCACCGGCAACCTCGACAGCGCCACCAGCATCGAGATCATGGGCGTCTTCCAGAAGCTCAACGACGAAGGCATTTCCATCGTGATGGTCACGCATGAACTCGACATCGCCCGTTACACCAAGCGCAACGTCGTCATGCGCGACGGCCGCATCCTCAGCGACCAGCCGGTGGCCGGCCGCCTGAACGCGGCGGAGGAGATGCAGAGACTCCGCGCAGCGCAGCAAGCGGTCCAACTGGCGTCATGAGAATCTTCGCCACCATCCGCACGGCCCGGCGGGCGCTGTTCCGCAACAAGATTCGGACGGCGCTGACGATGCTCGGTATCATCATCGGGGTAGCCGCCGTGATCCTCACGATTGGTATTGGCGAAGGCGCCAAGGCGCAGATGGAGGCGCAAATTGCCAGCCTGGGCCGGAACGTCATCCTGGTTATGTCCGGCAGCACCACCCGCAGTGGCGTGCGCACCGGCTGGGGCGGAGTGAGCACGTTGACCGTGGAGGACGCGGACGCCATCCGACGCGAAATTCCGGGCGTGAGCGGGGTCAGCCCGGAGTTGCGCTCGGCGGCCCAGGTGGCGGCCGGCAACCAAAACTGGATGCCGCAGATTCTGGGCGAGGGGCCGGACTACTTCGACATCCGTGAATGGCCGATCGTGGAAGGCGCAGGGTTCACCGAGCAGGACGTGCGCGGCGCCAACAAGGTGGCCGTGATCGGCCGGACGGCGGCGCTCCAACTTTTCGGCGGCGAAAGTCCCGTGGGCGAGATCGTGCGCATCAAGAACGTGCCCTTCGTCATCGTGGGGATGCTGGCGCCCAAGGGCCTCTCGGTCATGGGGACGGACCAGGATGACGTCCTGATTGTTCCGTACACCAGCGCCATGAAGCGCGTCCTAGGCGTGACCACGATCCGCTCCATTTGCATCCAGGCGGCCGATTCGAAGCTGCTCCCCGTCGTCCAGCAGCAGCTCACGGAGTTGCTGCGCCAGCGCCACCGCATCCAGCCCGGCCGGGAGGACGATTTCACCGTGCGCGGCCAGCAAGACATCGCCGATATGGCCAACGCCCAGTCGGCGACCATGCGAGTCCTGCTGGCCGCCGTGGGGGTGGTGTCGCTCATCGTCGGCGGCATCGGCATCATGAACATCATGCTCGTCAGCGTGACCGAGCGGACGCGCGAGATCGGCATCCGCATGGCCATCGGAGCGCGCGGGCACGACATCCTGCTGCAATTCCTGATCGAAGCCGTGACGCTGAGCGCGTTGGGCGGGGTGATCGGCATTGGCGTGGGGGCCGGCGCTTCCAAGATTTTGGAACTCTGGAAAAGCTGGCCCGTGCAGACGCCGGTGCCCTGGATGGTGGTGGCGTTTCTCTCCAGCGCGATCATCGGCATTTTCTTCGGCTTCTATCCGGCGTGGAAAGCCTCGCGGCTCGATCCGATCGACGCGTTGCGGTACGAGTGAAGGCGGTTGAAGGGTTGAAGAGTTGAAGAGGCTCCAGCATTGAGCCGAAGCCTTCCCATGAAGCCTCTTCGTAAGGCGTCAGCAGAGTCCGGCTCTGGCGGTTCGCCAAATTCGAAATCCGAAAATCGAAATCCGAAACAAATCTGAAGCTCGAAATCTCAAATCCGAAACCGTCACGGGCCGACCGGGTTTCGGATTGGCTTACTCGGATTTCGGATTTCTGCCTCGGCCCTGGCTTTACTGAGGCGTTACGCCTCTTCACCGATTTCTCTTCCCAACCTTTCCCCCTTTCTTACCCTCCGCCTGCTTGAACGAACGAATCCGAACCGAAATCCTGCCCACGCACTCCGCGGAGATGTTCAAGGAAGCCGTGCGGCGGGCGGTGGAACTGTTGCAGGCGGGCGAAGTGGTGGCGTTGCCCACCGAGACGGTCTATGGCCTCGCGGCCAACGCGCTCGACGCCCAGGCGGTCGGGCGCATCTACGAGGTGAAAGGCCGTCCGGCCCACAACCCGATCATCGTCCACGTCAGCGGCTGCGAAATGGCCCAGACCTGCGTGCGCGCCTGGACCGTGGTGGCAGACCGGCTGGCGCGCGCGTTTTGGCCGGGACCGCTGACGCTGGTGTTACCGAAGGCGCCGATCATTCCAGAGATTGTGACCGCCGGCGGAGACACCGTGGGCGTCCGCTGGCCGAGCCATCCGTTCATCCAGGCGGTGATTCGCGAAGGCGGCTTCCCGCTCGCCGCGCCCAGCGCGAACCTGTCGAACCACCTTTCCCCCACCAGCGCCGAGCACGTGCGCCGCCAACTCGGCGGGCGCATCCGGCTGGTCGTGGACGGTGGATCTTCCCAGGTCGGAATCGAATCGACTGTGCTGGACCTCACGATGTCGCCTCCGCGCGTGCTCCGGCCGGGGATGATTCACGAGGAATCGTTGGCGGCGGTGGTGCCGGAAGTCAGAGGTCAGAAGCCAGAGGTCAGCAGTCAGAGTCAGACGTTGCGAAGTCCGGGGATGTTGAACAAGCACTACGCGCCCAAGGCCAGGCTCCTGGTGCTGAATTGGGCGGACGACGCGCAACTCAAACAGAAGCTTGCGGCCAGGCGCTTGGAGCCTTCCAACGTCCACGTCGTCGCGCACACGCGTATTCCACTCGGCGGCGGATTCGGCGGCGTGAGCGTGATCCCGCACGACGCGGCGGCGTTCGCCCGGGCGCTCTACGCGGAGTTGCACCGCTGCGACGAACACGGCGCGGCATGCATCGTGGTCGAGGCACCGCCGGAAGCCCCCGCCTGGCGGGGCATCGCCGACCGGCTCCGGCGCGCGGCTGCCACTTAATGATCGACGAACCCACACAAACCCCGTTCCGTTTGTTGACGAACTGGAACAATTCAAGCAATCTCCCCGCCCGACGCACATGAAGAAGCTTTGTTGGATTCTCTTGCCACTGCTCACAGTCGGGGCCTTCGCCCAGACGGTGACGAACACCTATCATTCCATTTCTCTGGAGGAGTGCATCAAGCTGGCCCTCCTCCACAACCGCGATCTGCAGATCCAGCGGTACGAACCAGAGATCGCCCGGTTCAACCTGCGCGCCGCCTACGGCTACTACGATCCGAACTGGAGCCTCCAGACCCGGCGCAGCGCGGTGTCCAGCGCCGGCGCTTTCGATCCAGAAGACTTGAGCGGCTTCCGCACCTACGAAGCAGTGTCCCACACCGTCAACAGCAGCATCCGCGGGCAATTGCCCAGCGGCCTGAGCTACACGCTCACGACTGACTACGCCAAGTCGTTCGGCATTCGCGCCGGGGATGAGTTCGATTCGTTCAACTCGGCGGTCGGCATCTCTGCCCAGCAGCCGCTGCTGAAGAACTTCTGGATCGACTCCGGCCGGATGGCCATCCGAATCAACAAGAAGAACCTCAAGATCACGGAACTGGGCGTGGACTACCTGATCATGCAGGTCATCATGCAGGTGCAACAGGCCTACTACGATCTCCTCTACGCGCACGAGTTCGTCCGGGTGCAGGAGCAATTGCTGGACTTGAAGCAGGAATTCTATGGCCAGACGAAACGCAAGGTGGAAGTGGGCGCCTTGGCCCCGCTCCAAGAGAAACTCGCCGAGTCGCAGGTGGCGGCCGTCCAGGCCGACTTGATTTCTGCCCGCAACAATGTGGCCCTGACCGCCAACCGTCTGAAGGGTCTGTTGGGGGACGACTTCGTCAGCAGCGTGGCCGTGACCCTCACTCCGTCCGACCGCCTCATTGTGTTGCCGGAGCAATTTGATCTCCAGCAAAGCTGGCGCAACGGCATCTCCAAGCGCCCGGATTTGCTCCAGATGAAGATCGACGTGGAGAAATTCGAGATCCAGGAGAAGTACTGGTTCAACCAGAAGCTTCCGGCGTTTGACATCGTCGCGGGCTACAGCCGGAGCGGAGCCTCAAGCTCTTACCTGCTGTATCCACCGGCGGTGCCGCCTCCATCGCGGTATGTGCCTCCCTCATTCGCAAGCACGCTGGATCAGATCCGCAGTGGAAGCAGCCCCAGCGACTTCTTTGGCGCTGTCTTCTCCATGCCCCTGACGCGCACTCGCGAACGGAACAGTCTTTTGGCCACCAAGCAGGCCAAGTCGCAGGCCATTCTCAAGGTGTCGCGCCAGGAGGAAGTCATCCTCAAGCAGATTGACGACGCCATCAAGAGCGCCAAGACCTACCTCGAAAGCGTGACCGCCACACGAAAGGCGGTGGAATACGCCAAAGACGCGCTCGAAGCGGAGAAGAAGACCTTCGAAGCCGGCAAGAGCACGCCTTACACGGTGCTGCAACTCCAGAGCGACCTGGCTACTGCGATGTCGAACGAAATCCAGTCCAAGGCCAACTACAACAAGGCCCTCTCCACGCTCTTCTTCTCCGACGGCACGCTCTTGGACCGCAGCCGCATCGCGGTGGACGTGAAGTAGGACCGCGCGTCCCGTCTGTCTCACTCTTCGCCCGTCGTCACCTCGTTTGTGACGTGGCCGTGGGGATTCAGTTGTGGACCCACGGTCCCTGTGAGCCGCAGCACGTCAGCGAGCAGTGGAGGTTGTGTATTGGCTCACAAGAACGGAGACAGGCGGGACGCGCTGTTCTACGAGTTTTTTCCTCTCACGTCGGATTTTCCGGCGACTCCATTTCCGGCGGCACTGCCGGCGTGGGCGGTGGCGGGTTGCTGGCCGGGGTTCGCCACAGCACCAGCAGACCGGTGCCGATGGACCACACCCAGCCGGCCAGGAAGAAGGCCATGCCGCCCAAGCCCGATGCCACATACGGCCGCCACTCCGGCAGGCGTCCCGCGAAGCGGAAGGTCGCGAGCGTGTATTGCCCGATCACCACCATCATCCAGATGCCGCCGCCCCAGGCGAGCACGAGCTGGGGAAGACCGCTGAACCGCCGGGCCATGAGCGAGCCGAGGCCCGGACAGACGAGGGCGTTGAGCAGGAGGCAGACCCAGGCCCTTTGGCGGCTAAGCGGCGGGCGTGGGCTTCGACCCGAAAATATCTTCATAGGCGTAGGCCATCGCGCCGAAGGCCACCGGCAAGGCCACGAATAACCCGACGCAGCACGCCACCATCCCCAGAATCAGGGTCAAGTAGCAGACCAGCACCAAGCCGAACACGATCCACCAATGCTGGTTCACCACCTTCCGGCTCAGTTCCATGGCCGGCCAGAACTCCAGTTTCTTGTCGATCACCAGCGGCAGCACAAAGGTCCAGGCCACCATCAGGTAGATGCCGGGAATGAGGCACAGCAGAATGCCGATCGATTCCAGGATGCCCGTCACCAACCCCGCCAGGAACAGTTGCAGGAAGGCCAGGCTGAAGCCGGCGAAGCAGTCTCCGAATTCCGCGCGCTCGCCGCGAATCAGTTTCAGCAGCAGCCAGAAGTATCCGCCGAAACACACGCCGGCGAGCAGACCCACGGCGCTCACGATGGCGTAGCTCACCGCGCCCGCGCCCACCAGCAGCCAGAAATTCTTCATGCACAAATCCCAACTCCGGCTTAGGCAACTGCCGATCTCGATCCGGTAGCCGCGCGCCAGGATCTCCGCAGCCATCGCCTCGGCATTGGCTCCAGGCGGCGCGGCCAGCGTCGGCGGCACGCTGGGAAACGTCCCCGGTCCCGCGGGCGAAATTCCTTTCGCGGCCACATCGCCGGCGAACTCCGCAAAGCTGGACAGCGGTTTCCATTCCGTGCTGCCTTCCGGCTGGACGAGCGTGTCGCCGTTGGCACGGCCCGCCGCAATCCACTCCCGGAGTTGTTCACCCGTGACGGGGCCGTAGTGCTTGCCGTCGATTCCAATGATGCGATACATGGTGTGCTTCTGATTGGTGAGTTGACCCTGCCGCCCTTACAGCCATTCCTTCCTTCCGTCCACATAGACGCGCACGAATTCTTCGTCGGACTTGCTCAGGTAGATGATGCCTTCGATCAAGCCGATGACGCCCATGACCACTGCGCCGAGTCCGCAGGTGAGCACCGTGACCAGCAGCATGATCAATCCCGCGCCGGTGTAGCCCAGGATGAATTTGTGAACGCCGAACGAGCCGATCAGGATGCCACAAATGCCGGCGGCAATCTTGCTGGACGCCTTGGACGCCACGGGCGACATCGCCGGCTGGCTAACAAAGGGAGGCTGGTTCGCGGACGCCGCCTTCGCCCCGATCGTGCCGGCAAACTCCGCAAAGCTGGTCAAGGGTTTCCATTCCGTGCTGCCCTCGGCCTGGCCCAGCGTCATGCCGTTGGCCCGTCCCGCGATGATCCAGTCGCGCACTTGCTCCGCCGTGACGGGACCGTATTGCCGTCCGTCGATTCCGATGATTCGATACATGTTGTGCCTTTCTCCGTGAATGGTGAACCCACCCAGTTACAGACGCCAAAGGTGCGGCTTGTGACTCAGGCCCGCCGCCGCAAAGAAGAAGATCATCGCCAGCACGACCAGCACCGTGCCCAGGATCGACAGCACCAATCCGGCGATGGCCAGGCCCTTGCCCCGCTCCACTTGTGGATTGGAGTTGATCTGGGAGATGGCGACGCAGGAGAAGATCACGCCCAGAATGTTGAACGGAAAACCGTAGCAGCAGCACCCGCCGAACGTCACCGTCATAATCCCCATCACCAAGCCCAACACCGCCATGCCGTTGGTGCGCGGGTAAATGCTCGCCGGCAGCGGCAGCGCCGCGATCTCTGGCGGCGGAGCCACGTTGCTCAAGGCGCCCTGAAACTCCAGGGTCATCGAGAGCGGCTTCCATTCGCCGGAGCCTTCGGCTTGGCCAAGGCTCAGGGCGTTGAGCCGGCGCTCGGCAATCCACTGGCGCACCTGGTCGCCGCTGATCGGGCCGTATTCCTTTCGATCCGTTCCGATGACTTTGTAGTTCATGCCAGTTCCTCCGGTTTCTTTCGGCCCGCGGCTACGGCGCCAACGCCGCGAACGGGTGGATCGGCAGATTGCGCACGATCCCGAAGCCGATGACTGCGGCAGCCAGCGTCCAGATCCAGACCGGGCGTTGGAACGGGTGCGGCAACTCGCGGCCCTTCCACTGGAGCCAGAGCCAGGAGAAGCCAACCCAGGCGAAGACCGGCATCACCACGAAGAGCAGCGGATTCAGCGCGAAGGCTTCGCGGAGGTGGCCGTGGAGCAATTGATGCGCGGCGCGCAAGCCTCCGCAACCGGGACAGTTCAGGCCGGTCATCTGGTGGAAGAGGCATCGCGGGTAGAACGCCACGCTGCCCGGCGGCACGAAGTAGAGCAGCGCCGTGCCGGCCAGCGCCGCGGCCAGCGCCAGTGCGAGCCAGAGTTTCTTGCCGAACCGTTTCATTTCAATGGAACGCCGCTTTCACTTCCGGCTTGTTCAACACCACCAAGGCCCAGATGCCGAAAGGCATTCCGAGCAAGCAGCACGGCGAGATGCAGGGCGCGAGGGCGAGAATGCTCGTCGCCATCGCCAGACGGTAGTTCACCAGGTTCTGCATCTTCAAAGCGCCGAAGATGATGACCCCCGCCACCCCGACATGAATGATGCTCTGGACGACGCCCAACCCGCCGAACACCATGTTCAGGACGCGCTCCGCTTCGCCGCCGCCGCGATGGCCCATCGATCCCATCGTCGCGCCCAGCGCGTTCATGACGATCCCCGCGGCAGCCAACAGGCAGCCGAGGATGCCGGTGATGAGCAGACAGACGGCGGGCGTCTTGATTTGGGATTGGGGGTCGATCGGCGTGACGAGCGGACTCGCCGCCGGTCCGATCGTGGGAGCGGCCCCCGCCGTCAGCGGCATCAGTTCGGGATAGGAAGCCAGCGGCCTCCAACCGGTTTCGCCTTCCGCCTGCACCTGGGTTTGCGCATTGACGCGGCCCTCGCTGTACCACTGCCGGAGTTGCTCCGTCGTGATCGGCCCGTATTCCTTCTGGTCGCCTCCGATGATTCTGTAGTTCATAACGCTTCTCGCTTTCGGGTTGGTGTCTGTGCTGTGATCTGCTGCCGACGGGCGCATTGATGCCAAAGCCGGGACGGAAATCCAATTGGAAAATCCGCACGGCTTCGGAACCCGACGCGCGCATCAAGCTTCATCCGGTGACTCCGCAGCATAGGCTTTCCCGTCATTCATCACTCTCTGAATACGGAAAGGCGGCGGAATGTTACAGGGAAAGCTCCACGGGCTTGCAGGCTTGCGCACCAGCGAAGACTGGGATGTATCGCAGTGCTGAGGATGGATCGAAAGGAAGTGCTTCCGTGCGTTCACCACGTCTCTGCGGTTCACGTGCCACCCGCCTCGATCAGCTCGCTCAGCTTCCGCGTGGCGGCGCCGCAGTCGATGACTTCCGCCGCCAGTTCCCAGCCGTCGCTGAGCGACCGCGCGCGGCCCGCCACCAGCAAGGCCGCTGCGGCGTTGAGCAGCACCGCGTCGCGCTTCGGGCCGAGGTCCTCGCCGAGCAACAGCCGCCAGACGATGTCGGCGTTGGCTTTGGCGTCGGCGCCGACCAAATCTTCGAGCGTCGCCGGCTGAAGCGGGAATGCTGCCGGATCGAGCGTGGAGCAATTGAAACCGTGCTCTTGATAGAATTCCGCGATGGTGCTTTCCCCCAGCGTGGACAATTCATCCAGCCACGCCCCGCCGTCCGCGACGCTGAACTTTGGACTTTGGAGTTTGGACTCCGGCACCGCCCCGCACACGACCATTCCCCGCCGCACGCCCAGCGACTGGAGCACACGCCCGATTGGCTCGCACATCTGAGGCTGGGGGACGCCCACCAGTTGCGCCGTGGGCCGGGCTGGATTCAGCAGCGGCCCCAGGAAGTTGAAGATCGTCCGCTGGCCCCGTTCGGCGCAGAGCTTGCGGGCCGGCGCAATGTTCTTGAACGCGGGGTGAAACCTCGGCGCAAAGAAGAACACGAAGTGGTGTTCGCGCAGCCACCGCGCAGCCTGCTCCGGCGTCAGGTCAATCTTCACTCCGAGCGCCTCCAGCACATCGGCGCTGCCGGACTGCGAAGTGACGGCGCGGTTGCCGTGTTTGGCCACGGTGACGCCCGCGGCCGCCGCCACCAGCGCCACCGTGGTCGAGATGTTGAACGTGTTGAGCCGGTCGCCGCCGGTGCCGACGACGTCGAGGATTTCCCGCCCGCGCGTCGCGGCGTCGAGCGACGGTTGAAGCGAGAGGTCCCTCAGCCCGCGAGCGAACGCCGCGATCTCTTCGTCGGTTTCGCCCTTTTGCGTCAGGGCAATCAGGAAGTCTGCCTTCAGGTCTGCTGGAACGCGTTCGTCGATGAGTTGGCTGATGGCAGCCCCCACCTGTTCGCCGGCCAGGGATTGGCCCCGAGTAAGTTGATCGATCAATGGCCTGAGCACGGGCGGACAGTAAGGGCGGGGGCCGCTGCGCCAAAGCCTAAATTTGCCGTGGGACAGGCGTCGCGCCTGTCTCTGTTCTCAGAGCGACGGGCTCGGCACAGGCACTGATGCGTAACCCGAAGCACGCCTCAAAAGGAGAGCGGAACTTTCGAGAATGGAGACAGGTGCGACACCTGCCCTACTTGATCAAGTCCGCCACCACCGGCTCGATGGCGTTGGCATAGACTTCGTAGCCCTCGTCGCTCGGGTGGAGGAAGTCCGGCATGAGGTCCTTTCTGAGGACACCGTTGGGTTGCAGGAACCGCGCGCCGATGTCGAGCACGCGGACCTTGGAGTCCGAGTCGAGTTGGAGCTTCTTCGTTTCTGTGATGATGGAGGCTGCCCGTTTGCGGTTTGAGTCGCCGGGCTTGCGCCCGGTGGGGAGCACGCACAGCACGAGCACGTTTGCTCCCGGCAGCTTGGCGCGCAGCGTGGTCACGCATTGCTGGACACCGAGTGCGACGCTCTTCGCCGGCACGGCCGCGTTCCACACGTTGTTCACGCCGACGGCCAGAATGACGAGCCGGGGGCGGAGGCCATCGATCTCCCCGTGTTCCAGCCGCCATAGAACGTTCTGCGTGGTGTCGCCGCCCACGCCGAGATTCAGGGTCTTGTATTGGCCGAAATGCTCTTGCCATGACTCAATGAGCGGTTGCTGGTCCCAGCCGCCGCCCCAGCCATAGGTGATGCTGTCGCCGATGAGCAAGATGTCGAGCGGCCCCGTGTGCCGCTTCGTCAAGGCGAGGAGTTTCGCGTGGATCGCCTGCCACGCGGGCGGGGAGTTCGCATAGAACCCCGGCGTGGGCGTGACCGGAATGAGTTTCGGATCGCTCGGCGGGCGCGGCGGCGTGGCCCATGACCGAGTTTCGGGTTTCGGGTTTCGGGTTTCGCGTTGGGAATGGGGCGAGTCTGGAAACTCGGAACCCGAAACTCGAAACTCGAAACTCAAAAGCGCCGAACTCGCCGTGAGTCCGACGAGCGCCACGCCCCGAAGCCGGTTCAGCATTTGCATAGCGAGGACTTCCGAGCTAATCCGCTCCACGGCCAGTTGTCACGCTTGGTTTTTCCGCTGGAATTGCCCCGCCTGAGTCCGTAGCGTCCGCGCCCATGTTCGCAAACATTCTGCTGGCCATCAAATTCCTGTGCCAGGGCCAGTTCCGGCGCGTGTGGAACGAGGTCCACGTGCGCCTTTACCGGGCGGCGTGGGAGGTGTGGTTCCCCTTCATCCTGCCGTTCCGTCGCGCGGGCCGCGCCGTTCCCGGCGGGAAGTTTACCCGCGAGACGAAGCATCCGGTGGCTTTTGAATCGCCCGACCACATTGCGCCCAAAGGCACGGCGGAGAACAACAGCACCAACAAGAAGTTCGTCCTCCACATGGACGCCAAGCTGCGCCGGGAGTTCGCCGCCGGCCCGCTGCGCATGATGGACCTGGGCTGCTCCGGCGGCCAGTTGGTGACGGACTTCATGAAGCTGCGCTGGCAGGGCGTGGGCCTGGAAGGCTCGGATTACTCGCTGAAACATCGCCGCGCCAATTGGGCCACGCTGGCCAACACCCATCTGTTCACCGGCGACATCACGAAGCCCTTCCAAGTTCAACTCGATGGCCGGCCCGTGAAGTTCCATCTGATCACCTCGTGGGAAGTGATGGAGCACATCGCCACGCCGGACCTGGACCAGGTCTTTCGCAACATCATCGGCCACCTGGAAGTCGGCGGCTACTTCATCGCCTCGACGACGGAGACATCCGACCTGCACGAGGGGCTGGAACTGCATCAGACGCGCTGGCCCAACGCGGAGTGGCGGGCCTACGTGGAGCGGAAGTTTCCGGAACTGGAGTACGTGGACGTGGGCCTGAAGATTTACCAGTTCGTGCGCTACAACTTCCTGCACCCGTCGTTCCTGCTGTACCGGAAGAAGGCGGGACCGAAGCAGTAGGCAAAGGTTGAAGCCTTCGCCGGCTCACTTGACTACATGCGGCGTGAGGCGTGTCCGGAGTCGCCGCCAGAACTGCTCGCGTGGGGTGAGAGGATGCCCGTCCGACTCAAGATCGGGAAGCGTGGCTACCGGCTTCGCGGGCAACAGCTTCTTCGCTTCGTCCATGCAAGTTGCGTTGTGATAGATCACGACACCGTCAAGGTGATCGACCGTCGGCCATCCTCGCTGCTTTCGTTTCAGGTAGGAACGAAAATTGTACTGGCAGGGCAGGATGCGGAGCCGGTTGTAGTACTTGGTTTGGACGACTTCGTTCAGGCACCATTGGTCATCGGCCACCGTGCGGAAGTGGGTTCGCGCCCTCTGGATGATTTCCCGACGGATGTCGAGACTGGCCTTCAGGTTCCAGAAGATCACGCCTCCGTTGATGAAGTTGGCGGTGTAGCCCTGGCCCAGGACATAACGGCAACCCAGGTGTTCGACGCAGCCGGCAAGCGAAGCGCCAGCCAGCAATTCCGCAAACGGCGGCAGCGGCTGGACACAGAGCACGTCGTACGAATCCACCACCAGCGCAAAATCCACCTCGAGGTCGTCGATCAGTTCCATCCGCCGGAAATAGACTTCGCGCAGCGGATGTGAGAAGTCGTTGACCGGTTTCACGAGGTGGTACTGGATTTCAGGCTGGCGCTTCTCTGGCAGATGCTCGCCGAGAATGAAGGCGTGCAACGGCACTCCGTCGCACTTTGCGAAGCTGGTAAACGTGTGGTCGAGATGCTCGATGGAATGACCGAAAGCAACGGTGACAATGGCGGAACGAGACAGGCTCATTCTCTTTGCGTGGGACAAGTTTGAACCGATGGGTTGAGGAATGGCGCGGGAGGTCAAGCTTTTGGGACGGGACGAAAGCATCTCCTATTGCGCAGGCTCATCCGATAATACACGCGAAGCCCGTTCTCTAGGACGTTGAGCAGCCGTGCAACGCCTGGCAGCAAGCGCGAAAGCTTCGAGCGTGTCGCGCCGTACACCACGGCGGGAGGCTGGTCTGGCCCCGCTTGGTCTGAGCGCCAGCGAGGCGTGTAGTCACTTTGTTGAGGCGCCTTCTCAAATGGCGTCACCGCTTTTGTGCGGCGGGCCCGCAGGAGAATCTGCACCGGGACAAAGGTGATCAGTTCCACCCGGGAGCGGATGCGCTCCGGATCCGTCACTTCGTACCATCGGCCGTATGGTCCGACCATGTGGAGGACCATCTGTTCCATCTCGAAGCCGTTCTCGGGACTCAACGCACGGAAGAACAGTTCGGGGCTGAATTGGTAGAAGCCGTGGCCGCACCAGTTGTTCACGCCGGTGTGAATGAACAACCTGCCTCCTGGCGCCAGCATCTCCATGCAGTTCCGCAATGCCACCGGGAAATTAAACACATGCTCCAAAGTTCCGCCGTCATAGACGACGTCGAACTGCTCCTTCCACCGCGAGGTAATCGGCTGGTTCAAGTCGTGGACGACAGTGGCGCCTTCGAAATCCGAAGCGTCCAGCGAAGCGATCTGGGTTGCGCCCACCGCTTCGAAGATCGGCTCCGCAAAAAGGGTGTCAGGTGCGCCCGGCTGAAAGGCCGTCGAGGGAAGCAGGTTGGCGTCGAGTACCTGCCGCAACTTGGCCGGGTACACGTTCAAGTCCTGGCGCCCCAAGGTCAGCACCCGGCCGAACTCGACTCCGGCCTTTTTTGCTGCAATCAGGAAACGAACTGCATTGATGTCTAGTCCCATAGCATTGCGAGCCCGGAGATGGGCGGGCCAGGTGATCTGGCGTTCGCGCGCGTCCGTCTCTCATGCGGGGAAGCTAGCAACGTCCGCTGCGCTCTGGCAATGCCGAACGCTGCTGGAACTTCAGCGACAGTTGCCACGCTCTGGAAGGACCAGCCGCAGGCGGGCGCGAGAATGCAATGAGTGGCTGGCGATGGAGAGGCTACTCTTGGTTTCGAGCGCGGTAGAAGAGGTGCGGCGCTCCCGGCGCATCTGGATCAATCACCGGATCGGAGCCGGTGCTGAAAATGTTTGTCAGCGTCCGCCAATTCAGCAAATCAGGCGAAACCTCCACGCGGTAGGTGGCTCCCGCATCGCCCTGGAGCGTGAAGCGGAATCCTTTGTCGCGGGGCGATCCCAACGCGGTGAGGACCGCTGGCGCGGCTGGCCGAGCCACCAATTTGGCGGCGGCAACTTGAGGGGGAGCGGAAGTCACACTCAGGCAGAAGCCTTCCAAGCCAACCAGCCGCGAGGGAGGCATCAAACCGCCGCCGGTCCTCACAGTGAAGATCGGCGAAGCCCCTGCCTTGCCGCCGGCGGTTTGCGCCTGCTCGTAGGTCGAGCCTGACGCACTGTCCCACGCCTTAACCTGGACCGTCGCAAGGCCAGTCGGGGCGACGGTAGAAATGTAACGGATCCCGCCATTGAAAAGCCCAACCTGCAGGCCCGATCCAAATGGGGCCGCGGCTCCGATGGCTGTCATGCTTGATTCATCAGGCCCAGCATAAAGCTGCGCCAGATACGCGGGACCGGCCAGTCTTGTGCTGCAATCCACATCGTAAATCCACGCGCTGTTGGTGCCGGCGTAGTTCATGAATGACACGGTGCCTCCTACCCACGACTCCACGTTCAAGACGGCTCCGGAGCTGAAGGCTGCCCCCTGGTCGTTGGTCACGGCAGCCCGATATGTGCCGGCGAGACTCGCCTGCACATTGGTCAACTCCAGTAGGAAATTCGTCGCGTCGGGGATCGCCTGGCCGTTCCGGAACCATTGAACGCTCAACGGCGGAGTGCCGGTGGCGATGACCGAGAAGGACACAGTCGCACCGACCGCCACTGAGCGGTTGGCTGGTTGAAGCACAATCACGGGCGCGACTGGCACCGGCTCTTGCACCCGGAGCGTGGCCTTGGCGCTGACGGCGACGCCCACTTGGTTGCTCACCACGACTGAGTAGACACCAGCCTGGCTCATTTGCACGTTCGCCAGGACAAGCGAGGCGCTGGTTGCGCCCGCCAACGGCTCGCCGTTGAAACTCCATTGATAGAACAGCGGCGCGGTGCCTCCCGACTGGACGCTCAGGACGGCTTCGCTTCCCACGGACACGACTAGGTCTTCCGGCTGCTTCAGGATTACAGGCCCGACAGGCTCGCCGAGAGTGTGTGCGATCCGAATCACGTCCGCTCCGTTGTCACCCGACGTGGCTACGGCGGAGTTGCCTCCCAACGCGAACACGCGCGACGCTCTGCCGTTGGCGGCGCCCGCATCGACGTAAGTCACCAACGAGCCGGAGAAGTTGCGGAAGTCCACCAGCAGGTTACCCGCTGACGGATCGTAGAGGAAGGGCACCATCAGCGGGATGACGATGTCGAACTCCTTTGGCCCACCCGCCGGCCCGAGACACGCACTCGACAGACTGATGGAGCCTGCAAAAACCACCGTATCGTTTGTACCTGGGTTGTTGGCGAAGGTGGCACTCAGGCCGTCGGGCTGAACCAAGGTGGTGGAAAGGTTGATCTGGAGATTGGAAATGGTTTCGCTGAACGGCTGGCCGTAGGCTGCACTGGGGCGGAAACGGAGTTCAGTGATCAGAATCGGTTGAGGCGGAAACTGGGCGGCGCTGTACACCTCCTGAAGCCGTATGCTGTGCCTCAACACCGAAGAGCCGCCATGACCATCGGTGTTTGCCAACACGTCAGGCACGATGAGGATGGGATTGAGGTCTATGGTCAACACCGCATTCGTGCTGGTGACAGAAGCGATGTCGTTGGCCACGACCACGGAGTAGTTCCCGGCCTGAGACGGCTGGACGTTGGAGAGCAAAAGGGTGGAGTTTGTCGCGCCTTCGAGGGGCGTGTCGTTGAAGCGCCATTGATAGCTCAACACACCACTGCCCGATGCCGCCACATTGAATGTGGCTTGCCGGCCCACGCCCACGTTCTGGTCCTGGGGTTGGTGGGTGATTGTCGGAGCAGCAGGCTGCGCCGCGGTGAAGATGATTTCCAGTACGTCAGCGCCGTTGTCTGAGGACGTCGCGTGAGTTGAGCCGCCTCCCAGCGCGAATACTCGGGAGGCCGTGCCGCTAGCTGATCCCGCATCGACGTAGGTCACCAACGAGCCGGAGAAGTTGTGGAAGTCCACCAGCAGGTTGCCTACCGACGGGTCGTAAAGGAACGGCGTCGTCAGCGGGATGACGATGTCGAATTCTTTTGGCCCGTTCACCGGCCCGAGACAAGCACTGGAAAGGCTAATGGAGCCTGCAAACACCACGGTGTCATTTGCGCCGGGATTGTTTGCAAAGGTGGAACTCAGACTGCCTGGCTGGACCGTGGTGGCCGACAAGTTGATTTGGAGGTGAGCGATGGTTTCGCTGAACGGCTGGCCATACGCCGCGTTGGGACGAAAGCGGAGTTCCTGGATGAGGATCGGACGTGGTGGAAACTGGGACGCGCTGTAAACCTCCTGCAGGCGGATGCTATGCCTCAACACCGAGGAACCGCCGCCCCCTCCCGTGTTCGCCCACACATCCGGGACGATGAGGTTGGGATTAAGATCAACGCTCAAGACGGCAATCGAACTGGTCACGGAGGCGATCTCGTTGGCGACCACCACGGAGTAGTTCCCGGCATGCGTCGGTTGGACGTTGGAAAGCAGAAGAGTAGAGTTCGTCGCGCCTTCGATGGGAGTGTCGTTGAAACGCCATTGGTAGGTCAGCGGACTGGTGCTCGATGCCCCCACCGTGAACGTGGCCAGCCGACCGACAGCCACGTTCTGATCTTGAGGTTGGCGGGTGATCGTCGGAGGCAGAACCACCACCGTCAACACCGCGTTCGTGCTGGTGGCGGAACCGATGTCGTTGGCGACGATCACGGAATACTCCCCGGATTGCGCCAACTGGACGTTGGAGAGCAGGAGGGTGGAGTTCGTCGCGTTCTCAATCAGCGCACCGTTGAAACGCCATTGATAGCTCAACGGATGGCTGCCCGACGCCGCCACGGTAAAGGTTGCCTGTTCACCCACACCCACACGCTGGTCTTGGGGCTGGCGAGTGATCGTCGGAGGAGTGCGTTCAGCGGCGGTGTAAGTGATTTCCAGCACGTCGGCCCCATCGTCCGAGGTGGTGGCACGGGTTGAGCCGGCACCCAGGGCGAAAACGCGCGAGGCACTGCCGTGCGCCGCACCCGCATCGACGTGGGTGACCAAGGAGCCGGAGAAGTTGCGGAAGTCCACCAGCAGGTTGCCTGCGCTGGGATCGTAGAGAAACGGCACGCTCAGCGGAATCACGATGTCGAAAGCTTTAGGGCTGCCGTCGAGGCCTGCACAATCGCTGGACAACTGGATTGCCCCATGGAACACCACCGTGTCATCCGGGCCGATATTGGCGGCGAAGTCCCTGCTCATTCCGCCTGGCTGGATCGGTGTTGCCGACATGTTGATCTGCAGGTTGGAGATCGTTTCGCTGAAGGCTTGGCCATAGATGGCACTGGGGCGGAAACGAATCGCCTGAATCAAGATCGGTCCCGTGCTGAACTGGGAAGCCTGGTACACCTCTTGGAGTCGAATTGCTGACTGCAATACCGACGATCCTCCGTGGCCATCAGTGTCGGCAAGGTTACTCGGCACGATCAAGCTTCCGCCTGTGCTCACCGTCAGCGTGGCTTCCCGGCTGGCCACAGTGCCCAGCGCATTGCTGACCACGACTGAGTAAAGTCCGGCTTGGGTTGGCTGTGCGTTGGACAACACCAAGACAGAGGACATCGAGCCGGCAAGCGGTTGACCGTTGAAACTCCATTGGTAGTTCAGCGGAGCAGTTCCCGAAGCGCGGACACTGAAAGTAACGTTGCCTCCTATTGTGGCCTGACGGTCCTGAGGCTGCGCCACAATCACTGGCGGCAACTCCGGTTTGACTTTGCCGGAGGAGCCCGCGTCGTAAACCCCTTGGATCTCCGCCGGCGTGAGGATCCGGTTGTAGAGGCACACTTCGTCGATCACACCTTTGAAGAAATCGCCTACGCCTCCTCGTTCGGAGCCGATTGTCAGCGGCGTGCTGTTGAGCGTGTTCGCAAGATTACCTGGGAGGACGGCGGTCTTGACCAATTGACCGTCCACGAAGGTCTGCAACTCAATGTGCGCGGCGTCGGCTTGCCGATATGTCCCGGCGAAATGATGAAACACACCCGGCGTCGGCAACGGGAAGCAGCCGGAAATCTCGAACTTGCCCCCTTCGTCAACCAACGGGTCGTCATAGTAAAGTTGAAATCCCCAGTTCGGAGAAAGGAGCGCTCCATAGTTGCAGCCGTCCCATGCGCGCTTGTCTACCAGCGGATAGGAAGTGTCCCAACGCCATTCATCACCGAGAAACCACAACTCCACAGTCAATTCATTGGTGAAGCGTAACGACGGACTGTCCGAAACGACAACGTAGCTGTTGACGCCATCGAACCGGAATCCCTCCCCTACCATGCCCGGCACGAACCCCGTGTCATGGATTACACCATGGTTTCCTCCAACGAGATCATCGGCGGTGCCATCCCCGGCCCACCAAGCGACCAGCCCAGCAGGAGGGGCCACGCCAGCCGCATGGACACAGTTGAAACTCCACGCGCACCACCAAATTAAAACCATGACAGCGATACGCATCGCCATCTGTTTGAAGGAACGTTGCCTTTTCATAGATTTTCTTCAGAACCTAGGCGGACTGTTTGCTCTAAAACCGCTTGGCAATCAAGCCAAATTCCAGGTCAGATGAAAGTATCTGCGTCCCTACTTGCGCGGAACAGCAATCGTGAAGGCAGGTTTCGGCGAGCAGTGGTTCAGGGGCAAACGAGGCCTCCTTCCAGCGAAGGGAGGCGGCTCAGTCGCCAGGCGTCTCGATTTTGTACAAGTGCGTTCGAGTGCGCAGATAGAAGGCACGGCCGGCGATGGCTGGCGAAGCCATGAAACCGGATTCCAGGGAGTTTGTGGCAACGATCGTCCCTTCGCTGTCAGCCCGACAGACGACAGTCCTTCCGCTGTCATCGAAGAAGTAGATGCGGCCCTCGGCCGCCACCGGTGATGCGAAATGCCGTCCACCAATCCGCTGGCTCCGGCGCTCCCGACCTGTTGAAGCATCGACGCAGCACACGATACCGCCGTCGGAAACCCAAAACAGATTCGTTTCGACCAACACCGGTGAGGAAACAAATGGAACCTGCCGCTGGGTCTTCCATGCCACGCGATGCTTTTCTGTCATGTCCTCCTCAGTTCGTAAGGCCCACAATTCTGGCTTCGTGCCGCCGGTACAAACGTAAACCATCCCCAGGCCATGCACTGGCCGGGGAATGATCGAGTTGCCCGGAAGATCGCAGAACCACAGTTCTTGGCCGGTTCTGGGTTCATAGCAACTCAGCCTGAAGGCCCCGATGCTGAACAGGCGTTCCTGACCATGCACAGACGAGATCGTCGGCGAACTGTATGCGATCGCCGGGTAAGGCAACCGCTTTGATCGCTCGATGAACCATGCCATCTGTCCGGAGCCTTTGTGCAGCGCTACCACACGGCTGCGGTCCATCCCATCGCAACTCACGATAAAGAAGCCGTTCCAAACGATGGGGGAGGTGCCGATTCCCTTCTGGTCGTGGCGATACGCGAGTTCCGTGTTTCGCCAGAGCACCTTTCCTGTGCGCAGCCCCAAACAGGCCTGCCCATTGGGACCGAAGCTGACATAGACCCTTTCACCATCGACGAACGGCGTTGAACAGGCATGGCCGCCCAATGGCTCGCTGATGATATCGGGCGTCTCAATATGGAATACCTCGACATCTTGCTGCTGGGTGCCTGTCGTCCGATCGAATGACAATGCACGGAGCGAATGCCCGCCGCGGGCGGCTGTGGTCAGCCACACATCTTCCCCGGCCACGACTGGAGATGAATGCCCGTTGCCGGGCACATCCGTTTTCCACCGCACGTTCTTGACCTCACTCCAGTGGACCGGCAAGCCGGTGGCGGTTGACGTGCCTTGTCCAGTCGGACCGCGGAACTGGTTCCATTGCTCAACTCCTGAGGCGTTCCTCGCAAAGAACAATGCCATCCAAAACAAGAGGGCACCCACGATACTCCGGGACAGTGCCCAGAGCATTCCTCGCATTGACGCGGACAGGCGGACGTGCCGATTCCTGTACTCGGGCAACCATTCTCGCTGCCTTGACGCCGAAGGGGCGTTGTCCCGAAAAGATGCGAGTGGGATGGTCCTGCAACCACGAGCGGAAACGTATCGCTTGGGCTGAAAAACGTGACCTCGCGATTCTGCGCACGTTCGGTGATCGGAAACCATCAGGCTATGCCACGTCTTACACCCTCTGCTCTGCCTAGCGACCGCAACTTGAACGCAGTTCCATGCGTGTCGCGCTCTCTTCGACTGCGGGCCAATCATATACCGGCAAATCCTGTCGCGTCCCTCGACCAAAGGCAACTCTGCAGCCAGTTCCCACGGTTGCCAGCCAGGAGTGTGATGCCGACAAGACCGCTATGCCTTGCACCGGTTTCCAGAACCCAAGCGTGCCCCTTCGGCCGTGAAGAAGGGTGGGAGATCGGAGTTGTCGTTGCTCCCCGGCATCACGCCCCATCCCTCACGGCCTCTCCTTGGGGAGGCTACCACCAGTTTCCGTCCGCCGGCCTGCGGGGTTGCGATCCGTGCGTGGCCAGTAGCCGGTCCACCCGCTCCATGAGTTGCACCGGGCTGAACGGTTTGGTGATGAAGTCGTCCGCGCCCGAATCCAGCCCGTTCAACCGCACCATCTCGCCGGCCAGCGCCGTGACCATGATGACCGGCACGCGCGCGGTCGAAGGATGGTGCCGTAGAATCTCGCACACCGTGAAGCCGTCCATGCCCGCCATCATCAAGTCCAGCAAGACCAGGTCGGGCGTGCAGATGCGGGCCTTGTGGATCGCTTCCAGACCGTTGAGGGCCACGATCACTTCGTAGCCGCGCGATCGCAGGTTGTAGCCCAGCAGATCGACCATGTCCTGCTCATCATCCACCACCAGAACTCGTTTGCTCATGGTTCCCTGTACCACAGCGTCACGGCGGCGCGCAACGACGGCAAGGTCACGTGCAGGTTACGTTCCCGTTGCGTTCACGGGACGGCATTGCCGTGCGGCGGGCCGCGGTCCCGCCGGTCCCTGCTGAAGTCGTCGGGGCTGCGTCGGCAATGGGTCAGTTATTCGCGGGAATTGGTTTGGTGGGGCGAGCGTACTCGCGAGCCGCTTTCCGGCCCAGAGCTCACGGCTCGCGAGTACGCTCGCCCCACCGTCACGGTTTGATGCGTCGGAGAAGGCCGAAGGATTCCCAGGGCTGATTCAAGGAGGAGCGCGGGCAGCCTGCCAGCGTGTTTTTAGCTTCCATTTTCGACGGAACGCGCGGGCAGGCTGCCCGCGCTCCTCTCCGCATGTTTCTTGAATCAGCCCTGGAAGGATTCCACATGCGGCAAAAATCGCGTGGATTTTTCCGACACCTCGTGCTCAGTTCCCTCCGGCAAGTCATTTATGGAACCGAAGCATCTGCGAAGACTGAGTTGGATTCTGGTTTCCCTGGTTCTGTTGAGTTCTTTGCTGGTTGTGGTGACGATGAAATCCCGAGGCAAGATCGCTGTCGGCGGCGTCGAAGACGTGGTCCTCCTGCCCTGGGGCGAGAAGATTTCCGCGCGAATCGACACCGGGGCCGCTACGTCCTCGCTCGATGCGCGCGACATCAAGGCGCCGAGCCGGGACCTCGTGGAGTTCACGCTTCCCGATCGGTGCGGCGGCCACCGTGTTCGCCGGCCTCTTGTTGGCTGGCGATCGGTGAAGTCCTCGAATGGCGCCACGGAACGGCGGCCGGTGGTGATGATCGACTTGGTGCTCGGACCCAAACGCCTTCGCACCCTGGTCACGCTGACGGATCGTTCGCAGATGCAGCATCCGCTGCTGATCGGCCGCAAGACGCTCAAGACTCTGTTCGTGGTCGATGTGAACCAGACCAACCTGGTGGCGCCCGTGTGGGCGGAGGGTCCGGAGAAATGAACTCCCGACGCGTGGCAGTCTGGGTGGCCGCAGGCCTGGTTTTCCTGGGCTTGATCTGCATGGGCCTGCGCTACCGGATTTACCGCGTGAGCCGGCTGGCTTCCGGAGACATGCTCTGGCGCATCACCTACAAAGCCAAGTTCCAAGCCGTGCGCGCGGGCGCCAAGGTCCGCTTGTCCATCCCCGCTGACACGGCCCACGCGCGGGTCTTTCGCCAGGACGTGCTCCACTCCGGGTTGTCGGCGGAACGGCTCCGGTCCTCGCGCCTGTTCGCGCGCGAGTTGTCCCTGGCGGCGGGCCGCCGCGGCCCGCACGCGCTGACGGCGCGATTTGATGTCCACATCAGCCCGGAAGCGCGTTGGCCCGCCCGAGACGCTGAGACGCCTGCTACCCCAGAGGCGCGGGCGGCATTCCTCCACGCCACCGCCACGATCCCCGTGAACGATCCGGTGGTGCAGGAAGCCCTGACGAGGTTGCGGCAAGACTTGGCCCCCAACACGAACTTGGTCGAGCGCATCTTCCGATTTTGCGCCCGCGAAATCCAGTCGGGCGACGACGGCGCGCCGCACGATGTGGCTTCCGCGTTGCGTGGGAAACGCGCTTCCCCACTGGGCCGCGCACAGACGATGGTCGCCCTCTGCCGGGCCGCGAACGTGCCGGCGCGGATCGTCGCCGGATTTCATCTCGGCGCGGCGCAGGAAATGCCGCTCAGCTTCTGGACGGAGGTGCTCGCGGGCGATCGCTGGACGCCCTACGACCCGGCCGACGGTTTCGCCGGCGCGCTGCCGCACAATGTTCTCCCAGTCCGCCGTGGCGGCGTGGAGATCGTGCGCGGCTCGGACCTCGCCGAACTGGAAATCAGTTGCAGCATCGTGGCGCTGCCACCTGGGCCAGGTGCGCTGCGGGCTGGGCACGGACAGCCGTGGGCCATGTTTGATCTGACGCGTCTGCCGCTCGAAATGCACGAAACGCTGTCGGTGATTCTGCTGTTGCCCTTGGGCGCGCTGGTCACGGCGGTCTTCCGCACCGTCGTCGGCATCCGCACCTTCGGGACGTTTACGCCCACGTTGTTGGCGCTGAGTTTCGTCTATGCGAACTGGCTGACGGGCCTGCTGACGTTTGCCGTCGTCCTGACGCTCGGCCTGCTCAGCCGCTCATTGCTGGACCGCTTGAAGCTGCTGATGGTGCCGCGGCTGAGCGTGGTCCTGACGTTGGTGGTGGCCTGGATCACGTTCACGGTGTCCGTCCTGGATTACTTTGACCTCACCCCCAGCGCCCAGGCGGTGATTCTGCCCATGGTGATCCTGACCATGACCATCGAGCGGTTCTTTCTGACCTCCGAAGAAGACAGCCCCGCGTTCGCCCTGCAACTGCTGGCCGGCACGGTCGTGGTGGGCGCGTGCTGCTTTGCCGTGCTGCGGTGGGCGTCGGTGGGGCGCCTCGTCTTCACCTATCCCGAAGTGCATTTCTTCACCATCGCGGTGCTGGTCCTGCTGGGCCGCTACTCCGGCTACCGGCTGACGGAGTTGTGGCGGTTCCGGGAACTCGCCGGGCCGCGCCCATGACATGGACCTGAACGTGGCGTCATGGCTCTCGTGGGTCCGTCCGCGCGCGTTGCGGCGACGCGGCGTGCTGGGCTTGAACGAGCGCAATGCCGGCTTCGTGCTGCCCGGCAACCCGCGTGCGCACTATCCCCGCGTGGACGACAAGCTGCTCACGAAGCGCCTGTGCGAAGATCACGGCATCCCCGTGCCGCAGACCTACGCGGTCATCGAGCGCGTCGGAGACATTCGCGGCTTTCAGGAACTCGTCCGCACGCGGCTGGACTTCGTCATCAAGCCGGCCAAGGGCGCCGAGGGTCGCGGCATTGTGGTCGTTCTCGAACACAACCACACGACGTACACCACGGCGGGCAACGTGCCGCTCACGCTGGCCGACCTGCGCTACCATCTCGAAACCACGCTCTCCGGCTTGTTTTCCCTCGGCGGCCAACCCGACCGCGCCATCATCGAACGCCGCCTGGTGCGCCACCCGATCTTCGAGCGCGTGGCCGTCAACGGCACGCCCGACATCCGCGTCCTGCTCTACCGCGCCGTGCCGGTGATGGCGATGGTGCGGCTGCCGACCCGCGCCTCGCGGGGTCGCGCCAATTTGCACCAGGGTGCCGTGGCCGCGGGCCTGCACCTGGGCACCGGTGGCACGTTCGGCGGCGTTTGCCACGACCGCGCCGCCTCCGTCCATCCGGACACCGGCGCGTCCATCGCGGGCCTCGAAGTGCCGGGCTGGCGCGAGCTGCTCCTGGCCGCGGTGAAACTGGCCGACGTGCTGGAGATGGACTACCTCGGCGTGGACTTCGTCCTCGATGCCGAGCTTGGTCCGGTGGTCTTGGAGGCCAACGCGCGGCCGGGACTGGCCATTCAAATCGCGAACCGCCGCGGCTTACTGCCGCGACTGCGGTTCGTTGAAGCTGCCGCCCGCGGGCCGCTCCCGCTCGCACGCCGATTGGAGTTGGCCGCGGCGCTGGCGGAAATGGACTGAGGGGCGTAGCGGCGTCTCGGCAGAGCGCCGTGCTGCATGGCAGAAGGCAAAAGGAAAAAAGAGGAGCTTCCTGCAAAACGGTAGCAGCCGACGTGAGGAGGCTCTGTTTTCATTGAAGTTTGGGCCTCCTCACGTCGGCTGCTACGAGGTTTTGCAATCACCTCAGAGGGTTCGTCCTGGAAATCCGGGAAACCCGCGCAAGCGATGGGAGTGAGGGCTTCGGCAAGCTCCAGACCAGAAACCAAACCCTCACCCTAGCCCTCTCCCGTCCGACGGGAGAGGGAACGCGCGGCACGCGGTCGTCGGGAACCAATGCCTGCTTCGTCAAAACGCCGGATCGACTCCTCCCTCTCCCATCGGATGGGAGAGGGCCGGGGTGAGGGTCCGGTTCCTTTGGCGTGTGCAAATTGAAGTCCTCACCTTTTCTCTGGGAATCTCCGCCGCGTTCGTTTACAGACTTTCCCACTTCGTCATGAAATCGCTGTTCTGGAAACTCGTCTGGATTGCGGTCGCCGGGCTGGGAGCCGCGGCCTACGCCACGCTCGCGCTGAACCGCGGCGAACACCTCAACTCCGCCTACATTCTGGTCGCCGCGCTCTGCTCCTACGCCATCGGCTACCGCTTTTACTCGAAGTGGATCGCCGCCCGCGTGCTCGCGCTGAACGACCGCCGCGCCACGCCGTGCGAAGTCCACGACGACGGCAAGGACTTCGTGAAGACGAACAAGTGGATCGTCTTCGGCCATCACTTCGCCGCGATCTCTGGACCGGGGCCGCTGGTGGGACCGGTGCTGGCGGCGCAGTTTGGCTACTTGCCCGGTACGCTCTGGATTCTGATTGGCGTGGTGCTGGGCGGCGCGGTGCAGGACTTCGTGATTCTGTTCAGTTCCATTCGCCGCGATGGGAAATCGCTGGGACAGATGGTCAAGGACGAGTTGAACACCACCGCCGGTTTTGTCGCGTTGATTTCCATTCTGGCCATCATGGTGATCTTGTTGGCGGTGCTGGGCCTCGTGGTAGTGAAGGCGCTGGCCGAAAGCCCGTGGGGCGTGTTCACGGTGGGCGCGACCATTCCCATCGCCATGCTCATGGGCGGCTACATGCGGTATTGGCGCGTGGGCAAGGTGATGGAGGCGTCGGTCTTCGGCGTGATCGGATTGTTGCTGGCGGTGTGGGGCGGGAAGCTGGTTTATGAGAGTCCCGAGTGGTCGAAGGTTTTTGGGCTGACCGATATCACGCTGGCGTGGGTCATCATCATCTACGGCCTGGCGGCGAGCGTCCTGCCGGTGTGGCTGCTGCTGGCGCCGCGCGACTACTTGAGCACCTTCATGAAACTCGGCACCATCGGCGCGCTGGCTGTGGGCATCTTCCTCGTGCTGCCCAATCTCGAAATGCCGGCCGTAAGCCGCTTCGTCGATGGCAGCGGATTGGTGGTGGCGGGCAAGGTTTTTCCGTTTTGCTTCATCACCATCGCCTGCGGGGCGATCTCCGGCTTTCACACGCTCATTGCCAGCGGCACCACGCCCAAGCTCATCACGCGCGAGGGCTACGCGCGGCCCATCGGCTACGGCGCAATGTGCCTGGAGTCGCTCGTGGCCATCATGGCGATGATCGCGGCTTGCACGCTGGAGCCGGGCGTCTATCTCAGCATGAATGTCAAGGGCGTGGCGGCGGAGACTGTAGCCAAGGTGACTTCGCTGGGTTTCCCCGTGACGGTCGAGCAAATGGATACGCTGGCCAAGCAGATCGGTGAACACACGCTTTTCGGTCGCACGGGCGGCGCGGCCACGCTGGCGGTGGGCATGGCGCACATCTTCTCCAAGGTCGTCAGCGGACGCTGGCTCGACCTCTGGTACCACTTCGCGATCATGTTTGAGGCGCTGTTCATCCTGACCACGCTCGACGCCGGCACGCGCGTGGGCCGCTACATCCTCCATGACTTTCTGGGGAACCTCTGGAAGCCGCTCGGCAACACGCGCAGCCTGCCGGCGAACCTGCTGGCCAGCGGCCTGATGGTCTGCGGCTGGGGCTACTTCCTTGTGCAAGGCGTGCGCGACCCGCTCGGCGGCATCAACTCGCTGTGGCCGCTTTTCGGCATCGCCAACCAGATGCTCGCCGCCATCGCGCTGTGCCTGGCGACGACGATCATTTTGAAAAGGACGCTCCAACGTGGGACAGGCGTCGCGCCTGTCTCTGACTCAGCCGGTGGATTTGAAAGCACGGGGATGAAGATGGAAACAGGCGCGACGCCTGTCCCACGTTCACCTTGGCTCGCGCTTGTCACGCTGGTTCCGCTGGTGTGGCTGGTGTCCGTCACGTTTACGGCGGGTGTGCAGAAGATTGCTCACGAGAGTCCGAGGATCGGCTTCCTGGCCCAAGCGCGTGAACTGGACAGCAAGCTGCCCACGCTCACCGCCGCGCTGGAGACAGCGAAAGCAGCCGGCGAGGAAGCTGCCATTGTCGCAGCGCAGAAAGCGGTCAAGGCCAATCGCACCCTCCACTTCAACAACGTCCTCGACGCTTGTGTGGCCGGAGTCTTTCTGGCCCTCGTCACGCTGATTCTTCTGTTGAGTTTGCGGGAATGGCTCCTTCTCCTCGCCCGCAAGAAGCTGGCCGAGCTTCGCGAAACCCCGCCAGTCTGGCTGCCCGACTACGCCGTGGCCGAGGGTAAACCGTTCAAGCTTTTCAGCCTGCTTGCGCTGGCCCTGGCGCTGGCGAAGGAGCTTTCCGGCGAAGCACAGCTTGAGCGCGCCCGATCGCAAGCCCAACTTTGTCACTGCGGCCACCACGACGAAGGCGACAAGAAATCCCAGGCGAAGCTTTTCACCGAAGTCACCGAAAGCCGCTTCCACGGCGTGCGGCGGTGCTGCTGAGCGGAAAGCTCTGGCTTTCTTGCGCGCGTTAGCGTTTTGGAGTGCGGCGGTGCCCCGCCGCTTTGGATCACGCGCCTGAAAAGCGGCGGAGTACCGCCGCACTCCAAGACGCTTCGCGCGGTGGTCAGCCAAAGTTCCAGCAACATGTCGCTCGCCAGGGTTACGAGCCGCCCAATTGTCGGACCCGAAAAAAAACGCCCGTTCCACTGATCGGAACCGTCAAGTTGGTTCCATTCGTTACCACGACCGTCGTCCAGTTTGTCGTCGAGAGCGGACTCGCGCGCTCTACGACGCATAGGCCCGCGCTCCCTGTCCAGTTCAGCAGGAGGTTGGTTCCAGCGCGTGAGCCTCGCAGTGTCAAGACCGGCGCGACTGTCACCTGCACTGCATCATATGCAACCGTGTGAACGCCGTCGTCGGCGCTCAGCATCAGCGTGTAGGCACCGGGCGCACTGAAGGTGGCAGTCGTGGTCGCCCGCGCGGCGTTTCCGAAAACCACCTCGCCGGGGCCGTCGTATTTCCTCCACTGCGCTTGAACGGGCAACGTCGCGCTGACCGTCCCTGTCAGCGCGGTCGGTTCGCCCGCACGCGCAGACATGTCCGGCCCTGCGCTGGCGTTGGGGGCGCCTGCTGACCGCGGGCCTTCATTTGGGCCGGTCGTTTGCACGACTTCAAAATTCGTGATCGAGATCGAAGTGAGATTGTTGAAGGCATTGGCGGGGAATCGCGGATCGGGTGCCACAGAGATGGAGAAGAAGCCGCCGTTGTCCGCCACGATGGCGCCGTATTTCTTCAGCCCGCGCAGCACGGCTTTCTCCTGCTTGGTCCAGGAGTCTGGGATGATGAAGCCCGCCTTGAGTCGCAGCCGCTGGCCCATGGCCGGCACGTTCGGATCAGTGGTGCTTGGCACTGAGGCGTAGTGCGTGGCCGGGTAAATAAAGGCGCGGCGCGTGTGCTTCACGATGATCCGAACGGCGTGCTCGACCATGCCGCGCTCGCTTTCGTCGTAGCGCACCAGGCCGGCGAACATGCACAGGCCCGCGGCGTCGCCAGAGGTCCAGCCGGCCGGGCGGAGCGTGTTGTTCGTCAGATTGAACCGCGCGCCGTTGGACGCCTCCCAGTTGGTGCCTACCCGCTGCGTCAGCCACGTTTCCCAGACGAAGCCGGTCGCCGGCTGCACGATGATGGCGTGCCGGTCGCCGCCGTTGGTGTTAATGTCCATTTGCCACTGCTCCAGCGTGAGCGTGCCGGTTGCACGCGGCCAGCCCTCGATGGGCAGATTGGGCGGAATCGGATAAGGACCGAGATCGGATTCCTCCGGCCAGTTGAAGAGATCAATCGGCACGAACG
Organism: Verrucomicrobiota bacterium; assembly: GCA_016219875.1. Taxonomy (GTDB): domain Bacteria; phylum Verrucomicrobiota; class Verrucomicrobiia; order Limisphaerales; family JACRJZ01; genus JACRJZ01. Next base: position 114,106 of record JACRJZ010000143.1, read on the forward strand.
GCTGGCTGGCTGGCACGAGCGCAAAGTTCATTTCGTAAAAGGGCCGCAGCGTCCGGCGGCTGGAAGACAGCTCTGAGATGATCTGGGCAATCATCGCACCCGAATTCGTGAGCAGCGGGCGGCGCGAGATGTCTTCGTTCCACGGATTGTCGCGCGGGAAGATCTGCAACGCGCTGGCAATGGCATCCGCTTCCGGCGTGTGGAACAGCACGGCGTTCGTCATCACGGGCGCAGGGCCGAGAATACGCCCTTCGTGATTGATGCGTTCGGCAAGGCACGGCGCCAGCCCGCAAAGCCAGCTTAGCGCGAGCGCCGGTACGATTCGGGCGGGCCGTAGCGCGCGCCAGTCCTGGCGGGCTGTCTTCAATCGAGGCAGGCTCGGTTGTTCGGTTTGACACATGATTGTCTGTTCAAGCGGCCGGCGTTCATTCGGGGCGCGCTTCGGCAACGGTATGCTAGCGCCATGCCGCCGCCAACTTGCGAGGCGGATTGCCTCCGTCGGCTCGTGTGATACTCTGGCGCCGCTATGGCATTCGATTCATTCCGGGATTTCGTCGCGCAACTCGAGAGAGCAGGGGAACTCCTGCGCATTTCCCAGCCTGTTGCGACTGAACTTGAAATCACCGAACTGGCAGACCGCCAGATGAAGTCTGCCGGCGGCGGCAAGGCGCTGCTCATCGAAAAACCCACCGTCAACGGCCAGGTGTCGCCGTTTCCCGTCGCCATCAACACGCTCGGCTCGTGGAAGCGCATGGCCCTGAGCCTGGGCGCGAACTCAGTCGATGAAGTGGCCGCCGAACTCGGCTCGCTCATGAAGGCCAAGCCGCCGACGAGTTTTCGTGACGCCTTGAAGTTGTTGAGCACCGCGATGGACTTGCGCCACGCCAAGCCCAAGCTCGTCAAAGACGGTCCGTGCAAGGAAGTGGTGCATCTGGTTGAAGGTTCCAAGTTGAAAGTTGAAAGTTGGCCGGCAGCACCGAGCGTTTCCGATCCTCCAACCTTCAACCTTCAACCTTCAACCTTGCTGAACCTCCCCATCCTCAAATGCTGGCCGCTCGACGGCGGACGCTTCATCACGCTGCCGTGCGTCGTCACCAAAGACCCCGACACCGGCGAGCGCAACGTCGGCATGTATCGCATCCAGATTTACGACGACCGCACCACCGGCATGCACTGGCAGCTCCAGAAAGTCGGTGCACGCCACGGCCGCCGCTACTACGAAACCGGCACGCGCATGCCTGTCGCGATTTTCCTCGGCGGCGATCCCGTGTTTGCATTTTGCGCTACTGCCCCTCTCCCTGACGGCATGGACGAGTTCTTGTTGGCAGGCTACCTGAGGAAGCGATCCGTCGAATTGGTCCGATGCGTCTCATCCGACCTCGAAGTCCCCGCCAACGCCGACTTCGTCATCGAAGGCTACGTTGACCCGACCGAGCCGTTGCGCGACGAAGGCCCGTTCGGCGACCACACTGGCTACTACACCTTGCCCGAGCCGTATCCCGTCTTCCACGTCACCGCCATCACGCACCGCAAAAACGCCGTCTATCCCGCCACCATCGTCGGCATCCCGCCGATGGAAGACTTCTACATCGGCGGCGCGTCCGTGAAACTCTTCCTGCCCATCTTCAAGATGAACTTCCCCGAGATCGTGGACATCGCGCTGCCGGCGGAGGGCGTCTTCCACAACCTCGTCTTCGTGAGCATCCGCAAGACCTACCCGATGCAGGCCTACAAAATCATGCACGGCCTCTGGGGCATGGGCCAGATGATGTTCACCAAATACATCATCGTGGTGGACGACGACGTGGACGTGCACAACACCAGCGAAGTCCTCTTCCGCCTCTGCGCCAACACCGACCCGCAACGCGACAGCATCTTCACCAAAGGCCCGTCCGACGTGCTCGACCACGCCACCAGCGAAATCGCCAGCGGCAGCAAACTCGGCATTGACGCGACGAAGAAAATTCCCGGCGAAGGCTTCAAACGCCCCTGGCCGCCGCTCATCAAGATGGATGCGGCGGTGAAGGCAAAGGTGGAAAAGCTGACAAATGGGGAGGAGTAATGGAAAATGTTACGATGTTCGAACACTTGAAGAATTTGTCCTTTGAACAAATCGCAGCGAAGAACCCTGGCGTGTTTACCGAAGAGGGAGGGGGGACTTTTTTGCTCATTCCTGCCCGTGATTTTGACATATGGGAAAAGGAATTTGCTCCCCGTTTTTTACCGATCGTGACTCGCTACACTCGTGAGTATCCAGCTTTTCCAACTACTCTCCAAACCGGAATCGCTGAAGTGCACAGCAAGTGCTGGTTGGTGTCGTATGCCCACCGATTGTTGACCGAACCGGTTTCTCCGCTTCGGGTTACCTTTTGGATGATGGAAACCTTCGGCCCGATGAACCAAGTCGTTAAAGGTTCGGTGGAGTCACTAAAACCCGGTGAATCCATCCGCGTTGCCGCAGAGGCGAAGCATTTGCTCCATCCTTTGGAGGCGTATCTTTTCCAGATAAAATCTGCGCTCGACATCCTCGCGCCGCTTATTGCGAAGGCACTGAATTGCAGAGACTACGTCGATGGCTTCCATCGCAAGGGAAAGGATGACTACGGGCGGGCGTTTCTCAACGTGCTTCAGAACGGTCCAAAAGACAGCCAGGAAAATGCCGTTCGCATTACCACCATTATCGAGCAACACAAAAAGGATTGGCTTGATAGAGCGATCAGTATGCGTGACAGGATTACGCACTACCAAAGCTTCGACTCGAAGCTTTGCATCACCGCAACCTACCAACGACCAGATAGCGGGCGGGGTGCACCATTCCTCCAGTGCGAAGTAATGTTTGAAGGCGAGCGTCTTTTCGATTTGCTACAGCGGTTTCAATCTGGATTTCACGGTTTGATTTCCGCGCTAGTAGGCTGTCTCAAATCTGGCTGACAGCCCCAACGGGGCTTTGTCCCCAAGCCCAGGGTTGCGAGGCACGAGCTACCCTGGGTCACCGTCCGCCAAACATCCCCAACCGCAACGCGGTGGCGGCCCATCCGTTCCCGCCCGCGCCATGACGAACCTTTGTTGCATATGCAACAAAGGTTTGCGCAGGGCTATTCGGGTTTGAACGTGCGCAGTTGCCGGCTGGCGTCCCGGAGCACTTCCACCCGCCGCCGCCACGCCTGTTGCCCCAGGTAATCGTACGGCAGAATCCGACCCGGCAGCAGCGGATCGTTCGTCACCGCCTCCAGCCACGCCTCGCGCTCGGCCGCCGCCTGCCACGCTTCGCTTGATTGCAGATCGCAGATCTCAGATTGCAGAGCGCGTCGCCCGGTCGCTCGCCGCGGGTTAAAATCACCCACGTAACGGTTGATTTACACTCTGGGCCTTGGGTAAAGTCCGCCGATGAAACATCGCCACATCACGCCACTGGTGCTCGCGGCGTTGGCGGATACGCCAGTGGTTTTTGTGCAGGGACCACGGCAGTCGGGCAAGACGACGCTGGTGCAAAGCCTGCGCGAACACGGTCATCCGGCGGAGTATCGGACGCTGGACGATGCCGCCGTGCTGGCCGCCGCCCGCAGCGATCCCGATGGATTCGTGGACAGCCTGCCGGAGCGAGTCATTCTCGACGAGGTGCAACGCGCGCCGGATTTATTCCGTGCGATCAAGCGCAGCGTGGACGCCAAGCGCCGACCGGGGCGATTTCTGCTGACGGGTTCGGCGAACGCGCTGGTGCTGCCAAAAGTTTCGGAATCGCTGGCGGGGCGGATGGAGGTGCTCACGCTGGCCCCATTTTCGCAGGGCGAAATCTCCGGACGGCGCGAGGGCTTCGTGGAGGCTTGTTTCGCGCGCGAGTTCAAGCCCGGCACCTTCCGAGACGCGGGCTGGCCGGCCCTGGTGGAGCGCGCCGTTGGCGGCGGCTTTCCCGAGGCTCTGGCCCGCTCGGACGCGGCGCGGCGGTCAGCATGGTTCGGCAGTTACATCACGACCCTCTTGGAGCGAGACGTGCGCGATTTATCCAACGTGCAGAACTGGTCGGACCTGCCCCGGCTGTTGCGGTTGCTGGCGGCACGAACCTCCGGCGTGCTGAATCTGTCCGATGTGGCGCGCGACGCGCATCTGCCGTTGACGACGCTGCAACGGCACTGGGCGTTGCTGGAGGCGGTGTTCTTCGTGCGGACGCTGCCAGCGTGGAGTGGCAATCTCACTTCGCGGCTGGCCAAGGCGCCGAAAATCCTGCTGAACGATGCGGGTCTGTTGTGTCATCTGCTCCATCTCGATGCGGAACGGCTCAAGACGGATGACTTGATGAGTGGATCAGTGCTGGAGTCGTTCGTGGCCGTGGAGTTGGCCAAGCAAGCGACGTGGAGTCGTGTGCGTCCCGCGCTGTTTCATTACCGCACGCAAAAGCAGCAGGAGGTGGATTTGGTCATGGAGGACGGCGCGGGGCGGCTGGTTGGCATCGAGGTGAAGAAGACGGCCAGCCCGACGAGCAGCGATTTCAAGGGATTGCGGCAGTTGAGCGAGCAAACGGGCAGGAAATTCCTGCGCGGCATATTGCTCTATACAGGTTCGACCAGCGTGGCGTTTGGGCCGAACCTGCACGCCGTTCCAGTGAGTGCGCTGTGGCAGCTTGAAAGCACGGACGAATCGTCTTCGTGAGCATCCGCAAGACCTACCCGATGCAAGCCTACAAGATCATGCACGGCCTCTGGGGCATGGGTCAGATGATGTTCACCAAATACCTCATCGTGGTGGACGACGAGTGCTTGCGCACGGCCACCGACATGCACAACACCAGCGAAGTCCTTTTCCGCCTCTGCGCCAACACCGATCCGCAGCGCGACAGCATCTTCACCAAAGGCCCGTCCGACGTGCTCGACCATGCGACGAGCGAAATCGCCAGCGGCAGCAAACTCGGCCTCGACGCAACGAAGAAAATTCTGGGCGAAGGCTTCAAACGCCCCTGGCCGCCACTGATCAAGATGGACCAGCAGGTGCGTGAGAAGATCACCGCGCTTTTCGGCAAAGCCACTTGATATGGGCCACCAGCCGTGTGAGTATGGGTCGCCATATTATGAAAACGACCATTGAAATTGCGGACGATCTTTTTGCGCGTGCTCAACGGGTCGCGCGAAAGGAAAAGACGTCGTTTCGTTCCTTGACGGAACAGGGTCTGCGGCTCGTGTTGAAACAGAAGCAGGCCCGGCCCACGCGCCTCCCTCCGTTGGTGACGGTGCGCGGCGGCGGCCTAACCGACGAGTTCAAGCACGCCTCCTGGGACAAAATCCGTGATGAAATCTATCGGGGGCGCGGCGCATGATTGCGGTGGATACCAACGTGTTGGTTTACGCGCACCGCGAGGACAGCGAGTTCCACAAGGCGGCAAAGGAATCCGTCGAGTCCTTGCGCCATCAGCCGGCGGCGTGGGCGATTCCGTGGCCGTGCCTTCACGAATTCATCGGCATCGTCACGCATCCCGGCATTTACAAACCGGCGTCCACCCTGGCCGAAGCGCTGGGTTTCGTTGACTCCCTGTTCGCTTCGCCAGAACTGCACCTGCTTGCCGAAAGCCCGGGATATTTCGAGAAACTGCGCGACATCGCAACCACCGCGCGACTGAAAGGCCCGCGCATCCACGACGCGCGCATAGCGGCCTTGTGTCTGCACCACGGCGTGAGCGAGCTGTGGACGGCGGATCGCGACTTCTCCGCCTTTCCGCAACTGAAAGTGCGCAACCCTTTGGTGAAAGGGTGAAGGTCCCCGACGTGCTCGACCACGCCACCAGCGAAATCGCCAGCGGCAGCAAACTCGGCATTGACGCGACGAAGAAACTCCCCGGCGAAGGTTTCAAACGCCCCTGGCCGCCGCTGATCAAGATGAGCGAAGAAGTCCGCCGAAAGATTGACGCGTTAGTTAGAGCATAGGAAGCGCGCTTGGCGACGCTCGTTTCAGTGCGGCGGCGATTGCCCGAGCAATCCTTTCAAATCCAGATGGCGCGTGAACATGGCCAAGGCGCCGTCCGGCGTGCGCGGCCAGTGTTCCTTCGGCTTGTCCCAGTAAAGCTCCACGCCGTTGCCATCAGGGTCGCGCAAGTAGATGGCCTCGCTCACGCCGTGGTCGGACGCACCGTCAAGCTCGATGCCTGCCGCGAGCACGCGACGCAATGCATCGGCGAGCGCCGCGCGCGTGGGATAGAGAATGGCCAGATGATACAAGCCGGTCGCTTTCGGCGGCGGTGGTGCGCCGCCGGCGCTTTCCCAGGTGTTCAGCCCGATGTGATGATGATAGCCGCCAGCAGAAACAAACGCAGCTTGCGACCCGAAACGCTGCGTGAGTTCAAAGCCCAGCACGCCACGGTAAAACGCCAGCGCGCGCTCCAAGTCGGCCACTTTGAGATGCACATGACCAATCGTGACGCCGGGGGCGATGGGCTTGAAAGGTTCGCTGGAGTTCACATTTCCGCCTTACATGCCGGGTATCAGGAACAGCCCCACACCGATCTTTGCTGCTTCTGAATCAGCCACCGGGTGGAGGTAGTTCTTCCTGGTCTCGTCAAGCTCGACTGAGACCGGCTGGTCCGAAACCTTGGTGTTGATGAGTTCGAGAAACGAAGCGTCAATGTCCTTAAAACCCAGGTTCGCGCCGGTGCCGGAACTGGCCATCTTTTTGTTCGTGGCGAACAGGCTGTTGACCACCTTGTAATGCACTCGTTGCTTCTCCGGAGCGGTCGCCTGCCTGCTTCCTTGTGTTCCGGCGTCCGGGTCCCGTCCCGCCGACGCACCGCTCTGGTAGGTCCACACGTAGTTGCCGTTGGCGATCACGTTGTCGCGGAAGTCGAAATCGTCGGCGATCTCGCTCGTCCAGACGCCCGACCCGTAGGCCCCGTGGACAAAGCAGTTCCGCATCGAATGGCCGCGACTGCCGCTGGTCCAGAAAACCACGGTCAGCTTCGCGTTGTAGAAAACGCAGTGGTGGACATGGATGCCTGAGCCATGCGCGAGGATTCCGAGATGGTTCGGGCTGGTCACCTTGTCCCCGGCGAAAAGACACTGCGCGATTTCCAGGTCGTCCAACTGCTTGCCCATTCTCCCGATCGGATAAACGCGGACGAGCATGCCGGGCTTGGGCGTCTCGACAACCGGTGCGCCAAGCAGTTTAAGGCCGCGAATCGTGACGTGACTAACCTCCGTCAACATGCCGAAGACAAGGCCCCTGGCCTTCGGCCCGGTCAGCGGCAGTGTGTGGATCAGAGTGGGCATCCGTCCGGTGTGCCAGTCCGGGTCGTCGGGCAGCACCTCAGCACGGATTGTGAGGCGGTCGGCCTTGGTGAGGGTGCGCCGCTCGGGCTTGAACGTCGCGGTTTCGCCGACCGAATACACACCTTCGGAGAGAATGACGGTGATCGGCCCGCTTCCGTCCGCCTGGTTCACGCGCCGCGCGGCTTCGACGAGGGTCTTGAGCGGGTTGTCCCTGGCTCCGGAGTTCGTGTCGGCTCCGGTCGCAGGGTTCAGATAGATAGTGTCTGCCGCTGTTGTCGCTGGCTTCACGTCCGGCTGCTGGGCGAAAAGTGACCCGGTTAGCAGGACGGCAGCTCCGGCTGCCACGCTGAAAGTGGCCTTGAGGGCGGCTCGTCGGTTCATGATTCGTTTCTTGTGGCTTAGTTAACGGGTGCGAACGTGAAGCCGACTTCGCCGCCATGACCCTTCGCATAGGCGAGTTGGATTCCCAGTGCGGCGAGGGGTTCGAGGTAACGGGCATTTTTGAGGGGGCCGGTGTCAAATGCATTGAAGCCGGCATCCTTGGCCAGTTGCACGACCTCGGCGTTCGCCGCCGCATGATTACCGGCAACCAGAACTGACGGAAGCGACTTCGCGCCCGAAACTGCCTTCGCGAGCACTTGGGCGAGAACCGTGTTGAAAGCCTTGACGACGTGCGCCTGCGGGAAGGCGGCTTGCACGACCTCGCCTGCTGATGTCGTGTGACCAATGGTCAGGGCCATGAAGTCGGCGGTGAGCGGGTTGGTGACATCAATGACGGTTTTTCCGGCGAGGCTGCCGAGCTTGGCAGCAATCGCAGCGACCTCGGAAAACGGCACTGCGAGGATGACGATGTCCGCAGCCTTGGCGGCTTGAGCGTAGTCCGTGACGGTGAGAACCGGGAACTTCACGCGGGTTTGCTCGGGGTTGCGCGAACCGAGGGTAACGTTGTGTTTAGAGGCAAAGAGGCGGCCGAGATTGCCGCCGATGTTGCCCGAACCGATGATGGCGATGTTCTTCATAGGTCAGCAGTATTCCACAGCCGAGCCGGTTTTAAGAAAGACCATGTTTCTTGCCTCAGCATAACCAATGGGTATGCTCAACCGCGCATGGAACTCCGCCATCTCCGTTATTTCGTCGCCGTGGCCGAGGCCGAAAACGTCTCGCGCGCCGCGCTGAAACTACACGTTTCGCAACCGGCCTTGAGCCGGCAAATTCGCGATCTGGAGGAAGAACTCGGTTTTTCACTTCTGGAACGGAGCGCCAAATCCGTGCGCCTGACCGATGCGGGCCGCGTGTTCCTGACCGAATCGCGCGCCGTGTTGGAACGTGCAGCCGAGGCGGTGAAAGCGGCGCGAATCGTCGCCGGAGGCAATCGCGGCGAACTCCACATCGGCTATGCGCCAACCCTCAGCGCGCGCATCTTGCCACCAGCGTTGCGAGCGTTTCAAATCGCCGCGCCCGGTGTGCGAGTAAAGCTGCACGATTTATCTACCGAGGAAATGCTGACCGCCTTGCACGAAGGCCGGCTGCAACTCGCTTTTCTTGAGCGCCAGCGGACTGCCGTGTTGCGCGGACTGCGGTTCGAGGAGCTGATGCGCGATCCGCTGCGTCTCGCCGTCGCGCCCCACCACCCGCTCGCCCGGCGGCGCGTCGTGGCCCTGGCGGACGCCGTGCGCGAACCCTTCATCGCCTACAGCCCCAAGGACTATCCCGACTATCACGAATTGCTGGCCAGCGTGTTCTCGGCGACCAAAGGCCGACTGCGTATCGTGGAAGAACCCGACGGCGTTTCCAGTCTGATTTCCGCCGTCGGAGCGGGCCATGGTGTCGCGTTAATGCCGGACTCCCTGGCCTGCATTGCGGGAGCACGCTTGAGACTCCTGCCACTGACACCCGCGCCCAAGCCTTTGTCCATCGGCATCGTTTCGCCCCAAACCGGACAAACTGCCGCTGCAGAAAGATTCGTGCAGTGCGCCAAGGAAGCGGTATCGGGAAAATGAAGCATGTCCTGAGATGAACTTCCCCGAGATCGTGGACCTCGCGCTGCCGGCCGAAGGCGTCTTGCACAACCTCGTCTTCGTGGGGGGGAGCACACGCGTCCCGCGTGTCGGTTTCGGCGTCTCGCGGAAACCATTTGTGTGAACGGAACGAAGTGTCCGGAGAGACGCCGGACACGGCAGGCGGGACGCCCGCGCTCCCCTACAACATCATGCACGGCCTCTGGGGCATGGGGCAGATGATGTTCACCAAAGGCCCGTCCGGCGTGCTCGACCACGCCACCAGCGAAATCGCCAACGGCAGCAAACTCGGCCTCGACGCGACGAAGAAATTGCCGGGCGAAGGCTTCAAACGCCCCTGGCCGCCGCTCATCAAGATGGATGCCGCAGTGAAGACGAAGGTGGAAAGGCCCTTCACCCCGTAGCAGCCGACGCTCACGCCTGATCACAAGGTATCACTTGTCAAGTCACGACTTGACAAGTGGGCCTGTGTAGAATCTCCTACCTCCCGCATGAGCGTTGAATTTGTCGGGCGTCAGCGTGAACTGGCGGTGTTGGAACAGGCATGGAAGTGCGAAGGTGGGGCTTTCATCCCTGTCTATGGCCGCCACCGCGTGGGCAAGAGCGAACTGGTCGTCAAATTCATGACCGGCAAGCCGGCGCTCTACGTCACGGGCAAGGTCGCCCCTGCTGAACTGCAACTCCGGGAGTTCCTCCGCGCCGCAGCCTCTGCGCTGCGTGAACCCCTGCTAGCGGACCATCCCGTCGCCGACTGGCCCGCCGCCTTTCGCCTGGTTGAGGAGCGATGGAAAGGGCCGGGCAAACTCATCCTGGCGCTCGATGAATTTCAATGGATGGCCGCCGCCAGCCCGGAACTGCCGTCGGTGCTGCAAGAGTGCTGGGATCGCCGCTGGCGGAACGGCCGCATCATGCTCATCCTGTGCGGCTCCTACCTCGGTTTCATGGAACGCGAGGTTCTGGGCAAGAAAAGCCCGCTCTTCGGGCGTCGTACGGCGCAGATTCTCCTGCGCCCCTTCGGCTACGGCGAGGCGGCCAGGTTCCACCCGAACTGGTCGCGTCCCAATCAGGCTGCCGCCTACTTCATCTGCGGCGGATTGCCCTTCTACCTGCGTTGCTTCGCGCCCGCGCTTTCCATCGAGCAAAACCTCGTCGCCGCTGTCTTCGACGAACTGGGCCTGCTCTTCCGCGAACCGGAATTCCTCCTGCGCGAAGAACTGCGCGAAGTTTCGACCTACAACGCCATTCTCCTGGCGCTTGCCACGGGCAGCCCGACCAACAGCGAGATCTCTCGCGCCACCGGCATTGGCGACCGCGCGTTGCACTATTACCTCAGCACGCTCGTCGAACTGGGCTACGTCCAACGCCGCTTCCCGCTTACCGGCGTGCCGCCCACCGCGCGGCAGGTCCGCTATGCGCTCGAAGACCCGTTGTTGCGGTTCTGGTTCCGCTTTGTCTATCCGAACCTCAGCCTCATCGCCCGCCTCGGCGCGGCGCAGGCCGTGCGCGAACTGGTCCTGCCGGAACTGGAGAGCTACTTCGGCCACGGCTTCGAGCGGTTGTGCAGGGAAGCCCTCCCCGCGCTCTACGTCCGCGAAGGTGTCCGCGCCGGTTTCGAGGTGGGCGAATATTGGGACAAGGACACGCAGATTGACGTGGTCGGGCTGCGACAGGACCGCTGGACTGACCTGGGCGAATGCAAGTGGGGCCACGTCGGCTCCGCGACCGCGCTGCGGGCGGAATTGCGCGACCGCCTGCCCCGGTTTCCCAATCCTCGCCATGCCACGCTCGGCCTGCGCTTTTTCACCCGCCAGCGGATGCGCGTCACGCCCGACGCTGCCACCCACGAACGCTGGCACTGTCTCGACGATTTGTATGAACTCGGTTGAACCCGCCAGCGGCAGCAAACTCGGCATTGATGCAACGAAGAAATTGCCGAGCGAAGGTTTCAAACGCCCCTGGCCGCCACTCATCAAGATGGATGCCGCGGTGAAGGCGAAGGTGGAAAAGCTTCTCCACTGCGAGGGAAATGCCGGTGACAACTTCCGAGAAACTGGCTAACCTTGCCTCGCTTGCATGAAACAGCGTGCTCAGCGTGACAAGACCGCTCAGACCAGAGACTGGGCACGTCGCTTGGCTGCGCGCGTCGAAGCAGTCCTGGCGGCCCATCCTCACGCCGATCCCGACAATGTCCGCCACACCTTGATTCTGCTGGAGCAACCGCCGCTGGAACGACTGCAAAGGAGCCTCATCCGTGGCCGCGCCGCTGCCATTCTCAGAAAGTGAACTCCGCCTCCTGGGCGTCCTCCTGAAGCGCAAGGTGCGGTTCATGGTGGTGGGGCTTTCCGCCGCCACACTGCAAGGCGCGCCCGTCGTTACCCAGGACGTGGACCTTTGGTTTGAGAACCTCGGCGAACCGAAAATCTCCCGCGCCTTGCAGGAAGTCGGGGCGGCCTACGTTCCGCCCAGCAACCTCAATCCGCCCATGCTGGCGGGCGCGGGGGCGGAGCTGTTCGATGTCGTGCTGCGGATGGACGGCTTGGGCACCTTCGCCGACGAACTCAAGCATTGCGTGGACATCCGGCTGGGCCGGCACAAGCTCAAGGTGCTTTCGCTCGAACGGATTCTCGCCAGCAAACTCGCCGCGAACCGCGCCAAGGACAAACTTACGATTCCCGTGCTGCGCGACGCCCTGTCCGCCACGCAAGCAGTGAAAGACCGCTCAAAAAGGAAAACCGTGCGACGAAAGAACTGCCCGGCGAAGGTTTCAAACGCCCTTGGCCGCCGCTGATCAAGATGGATGCCGCGATGAAGGCGAAGATCGAAAGACTCTTCAACGGCGAGCGCAATCTGCTGCTCGGGGAGACGGAGAAGCACTGAGCCATAAATGTTGCGATTTGGAAACTGCCCCTTGCCAAAGCTCCGGCCCGGCCCGACAATCCGCGCATGATGATCGCACAGGAAGCGCTCACGAAGCAGGTGCTCAAATGGCCAGCCCGGCGCCGGATCGAACTGGCGGAGGAACTTCTCGCCAGCGTCGAGAGTTTTGCCACGCCCGAAATCCAAGCGGCTTGGGACAAAGAAATCGCCGCTCGCGTACAGGACATCCGCGCGGGCCGGGCGGAGGGAATCCCTGCGGAAGAAGTCATGGCCGAAGCTCGTCGGAAGCTCCATGAAGCGCGTCACCTCTCACCGGCTCGCCGGACGAGAACTCATTGACTCGGCCCTCTATTACGACCAGCGACGGGCAGGTTTGGGCGAGGAGTTTCTTTCCGAGGTGGAGACGGTGCTGGAGTTCATTCGCGCGCAACCGGAGGCAGGACGGCCAGAACGCCACGCCACGCGGAGCTACCCGACCAAGCGGTTTCCTTTCAGAATCGTCTATGACATCCAGCCCGACCGCCTCTGGATCGTGGCGGTGGCGCACCTGAGCCGCAGGCCGGGCTACTGGACGCGGCGGCTCGAATGACAGTTGACGCGACGAAGAACATTCCCGGCAAAGGCTTCAAACGCCCCTGGCCGCCGCTTGCGACGCGTGAACGGAACTGGGCCGCTCGCGAAACGACCAGCCCTGCCCGCCCTCCAGCCATACGCGGTCGCCGTCTCGACACAAGGTCGTGCTCATGCGGTTTTGTGTGCGTCTGACCTGTGCGTGAACTGAAGGGGTGCAATTCTCCTGAGCTGGAACATCGCAGGCAGACTGGCTTTCACGGCCAAGACGATGCCGCACGCCCTGGACAGACGCAACCGCAGATTCGCGAGAGTCCGTGCGCTTCTTGATGGTCCCCCCAGGTCGCGAAACAGGCCGGCGGGCCACGCGTTGGTGAGCGGACAAAGCTCGTGGATGCGTGGCCTGTCCTCGGCGATGCGCTTTCCCTCAGCCGCTAGTCATAGATGCCTTTTTCCTTCGAGCCGATCACAATGCATCGGTTCCGGTCTCCGAACCGGTAGAACTTGATCATGGCGGTGGATTCGTCGCGGCTGCCGTTCTGATGACGCATGCCGCAACGGATGAACCAGTGGTCACCCTCCCGGTACGCCTTGTCCAGCACCGTCAGTTCCACCGGAAACCGCCCCGCCTTCTCCGCAGCGGCGCGGGCTTGGGCAAAGGTCTCATCCGGCACGACCCAGAAGAACGGAGCGAAGTGGCGGAGTTGAGCGACATTACCCTCAATCATCGCTTTGCCCATGCGCTGCACCAAGGCGCGACACGCGTCCTCGCGCGACATCCCGGTGGCGTCCAAACCGTTGTCCGGTGTCGCCAGCGTGTCGGGTTCTTCGGACACGACGGTCGCGTCGACGGGGGCGTCGAACAGGCCCTCGGGCACAGGTTCGTTGTACCGAATCCAGTCGAGACTTCGGATGGCCAGCGGGCGCTTCCTGGGTGCGGCCTGCGCCTCGTCCCACACCGTGACGAACTTGACCGGAAGCTTGGTGGCCGAGTCCACGAGTACCTTCTGCTCGCCACTTTGCGATTTCAGGTGAACGACGATCAATTCCCTGCCGGTTACCGAGTCCACTTCCCGGCCAATCGTGACGCCGCCACCTTTCTCAGCCATTTCGACGGCGTCCTTGAAGAAGCTGCTGAAACGAATGATCCAATCCTGCTTTCGTTCATCCCGTCGGCATTGGAACAAGGCTTTGGTGCGCGGATTGATCTTGTAGGACAGCTCCGGGGTGCAGATGCGCTGCATGTCGGGAATGCGCGGAAGTACCAGCCACAAGTACGCCGGTTCGTCGGCATTGTCCTCAAAGCGCATCCAGCACTCGAACTTGCCCTGGCGATGAAACTCACCGGCCATGTGAACGGTCTTGACGCGGACAATGGCGTTCAATGTCTGTTCTACGGCGTAAGCCCGGGTCGTCGAGGAATTCAACAGCACAAGCGACAGGGCCAACGCCAGAATCAGAACGGACGCCGAAGCGAAGCGGAACGACTGGGTTCTCACGATTCTCATGAGTTGGTCTCGGAGGTTCTGCCAACGCGTTGCCGATCTCGCCTCGCGCGTCCGGTCCATCACCGCCAGCACCTGGTCCAGAATCCGGCGGTCGGCTTCGGTGGAGGTTTCATCGTGAAGGCTGCTCACCAACTCTCTGATGCACTCGTCAGACGTGTTCATATCGTCAGCTTCTCTTTTAGCAGCGTCCGTAACTTGTCCAAGCCGTAGCGGTATCTTCCCTGGACGGTGTTGATGGACGCCTCCTGCCATTCGGCAATTTCCCGGAAGGTGAGGTCCGCTTTGAAATGCAGCACGATGACTTCCCGCTGTTCGTCCGGCAGTTGCGCCAGGGCCTCCCGTACCTGATTCGCCCGCTCGGCCTGGTCCAGAACCTGATCCGGGCCGGGACATTCCGCCGGTTCGGAGCAATCTTGGTCGAGCTTCTCCTCGGCGCGTTTGGCCGACCGGATTCGGTCCCGGGCGCGATTGCAGACGCAGGTGGCCAGATACCCCTTCAAGCTGCCGGTCAACTCGAACGTGTCCACCGATTCCGCGAACGTCACGAACACGTCATGCACCACGTCCTCGGCGGCGGGCAGGTCGTTTAGCAGCGCGCGCGCGACGGCCAGCAAGTCGTTCTTGTGACGCTCGTAGATGGCGCACATCGCCTCCCGGTTGCCCGCCCGGCAGTCCCGCACCAGTCGTTCATCGTTTGTCATGGTGCTGTTCTGTTGTCCGGCACTCGTTCCGCATGGCGCGATCACCTTCACATAGATACAACGAATGGGGAACGCGATTTAGTATTCACTCCTTCACTTCGATGGAATTCCCATGCGGCCCGTGAACGACGCAGGACAGGCCTTGATCCGTCTCGCGGAACTGCACGACCATCCGGACTTCCCGCGTCTTGCCGTCCTTGCACTGGAGGCGGCTTGGCACCAGCGCCAGCGGGCCGAGCCGGGATTGACCCGTCTGTTCGATGCTGCCAATGCTCAACACTTTCACCGGCTCATCCTGTCCCGCAATCGTGCGAAACAGTTCTTCGGGCCAGCCGGCGGTAAGCGGGCAGAGCCGGCGGATGCGTGGCAGGTCTTCCCGGATGCAGGCGTCCCACATTTGTTCGAGCAGCTTTCGGCAGGCTTCTTCGCGCGTCAGGCCGGTGGCGGGAATGCCGTCCTTCGGGTCGCTCAGCGCCGCGACGTTGGCTTCCGGAATCGTCAACGGTTTGTCCGCCAACGGCACGCCCGGCGGCGGCACGAATCGGAAGGTGCTGTCGGGCAGGTCCTCGAAATAGACGATCTTGTCGAAGACAAACTCCGGAGTCCCGTGTCGGTTCAGATTGCGCCAGCCCTTCATGCTGACGGGAAGCTTGGTCTCGGCACCGAACTCGATCAGGAATGACTGCGGCCCGAGGGCGGTGGGGAGGCTGCCGGTGGCAAGCACGCGCTTCTGGCCGGTGGCCGCATCGGTGCCTTCGTGCGCCTGATAGTCGCGCACCCGCGCGAACGTGCTCAGGAACTTCGGGCCGAACCACGGATTCACTCCGGCAGTGATGCCGGGTTCGACCCAGACCTTGTTTTGCCCGGGTTCGTAAGCGTAGGTCTTGTTGCCCTCGACCCAAACCGTGATGCTGCCCATCTTGGCCAGACACGCCTCGGAACAGGTGCCGCTCGCGTTGGCGCGCGCCCAAACCTCCAGCGGTCCGGCGCTGCTCCCGCTGGCGGTGTGGCCCGTGAGGTGAAGGGCTTTGTATTTCTTGAGCGCCGCAATCGTCCGCTCCATGGCCCACGCGGTGGTGGTGAAGTGGTTCAACATCAGTGCGGCGATGAGCCCGAGGCCCAGCGTCGTGCCGAGCGTGTAGCGAACGGATTTCTTTTTCATGACCATCGTGAGGAGTGCCCGAAGGCTGGGTTCATTGGGTGGAGGAATCAGGGGCGCCGAACGCTCCGTTTGGTTGATCGCCTCATGAACCCGCGCGTCCAGCTCCGGGCTGGGCGGCACACGCAAACGCCGGATCACTTGGGAGATGTCATCGGTTCGTTCCATGTGCTTGCCTTTCCGTCCAGGAATGCTCGCAGTTTGTCCAAGCCATAGCGGCAGCGGCCTTGCACGGTGTTGATCGAGACGGCCTGCGCCGCCGCAATCTCGCGAAACGTCAACCCGCCACGCAAGCAGTCAAGAGCCGGCCCAAGAAGAAAGCGGCGCGACGAAGAGACTCCCCGGCGAAGGCTTCAAACGCCCCTGGCCGCCGCTCATCAGGATGGATGCCGCGGTGAAGTCGAAGGTGGAAAAGCTCTTTAACCTGTAGCAACTCGACCACGAGGCCACTCAAACTCCAACAGGGGTTCATGTGTAAAGCATACTTGACAACTGACAAGTATGCTTTACACTGCCCGGCATGAACAAAAAACTGAACCTGCCTGAAGAGGTTGAGCCGGGACATCACTATTCCTTCCGAACGGACATGCAAGTGAACGGTTGGTCGTGGGCAGCCGCGCTGACATCCTTTGTCGGCGAAGTCATCCTGCTTCCACATCACAGAGATTGGCCGGTCGCGCTGCGAGCGGTAATCGCGCTGGCTCCGCTGGTTGCGAGTCTGCTTTGGGTGCGAAGTGTGGTGCAATGGATGCGCGGCATGGACGAACTGCAACGCCGCATAACAACGGCATCTTCAGTGTTCGCAACCACGACGACTCTGTTTGTCATCGCCGCCTCGCATCTACTCGTAGTCGCGGGGGTTCTTCCGATTCGTTTCCAGGCGACCGCTGGCTTCGTAATCATCTGGCTTGTCGTGTGTTTTTACATTGTGGGCCGCGCCATCTTCAACCGCCGCTACCAATGAAAAACAAGCTGCGC
Organism: Verrucomicrobiota bacterium; assembly: GCA_016219875.1. Lineage (GTDB taxonomy): Bacteria > Verrucomicrobiota > Verrucomicrobiia > Limisphaerales > JACRJZ01 > JACRJZ01. The sequence continues at coordinate 131,164 of JACRJZ010000143.1, forward strand.
GAATTGCGAACGGCCAAGGAGTGGTCGCAGTCCGATCTGGCCGACAAACTCGGCGTTTCTCGCCAGACCATCAACGCCATTGAAACCGAGAAGTATGACCCGAGCTTGCCACTGGCTTTCAAAGTGGCGCAGCTCTTCAAATTGCCCATTGAAGACATTTTTGAACCATGAAACCGATACCGACAACATTTGGAATACCGGATACGTTGCGTCCTTTGAGCCGGCGTGATCTTCGCAGTTGTTACGTGTTTGCATGCATGGGGCTTTTCGTCCTTCTGCTCGGTCTGTTCCCCAACCTCCGCCCGCCTCCCCGTGCTGCGTTGCCCTTGGCGATCTGCTTCCTGGCTCTGCCTGCATGGGGATGTTTCAGATTTCTCACAGGCAAGTCCCGTGTTGATGTTCAGAAGCGCGAGGAACGAGCGAGCGGCACGCGCATGCAAGTCGGACTTTACACGCTTGTCATGGTCGGTGTCGGCATCGGCTTCTTTTTGTGGGCCAGACACCTTCGAGTCGCGTCACCAGTTATTCTTGGCGGACTCCTGCTCATCGAAGGTTTGGGAGGCGTGATTGTTTCGCTGACCGAGTGGTGGCGACTCTCGCACCTTGGCGTTTCACTGGGATTGATGGCGGGCGGTTTTCTCATTCCTTTCGTGGATACAACCTCGGTCGCAGTTCCGGTTGGTGGAGCATTCCTGTCGGGCAGTTTGGTGTCCGCAGCGATTCTCCACTGGCAATTGCCCCGGAGGAATTCGGTTGTAACGATCGAACCTCCTTCTGTGTGACAAGGTCGCGCTGGCTTGGTGCAATCTGGCGACCGTCTGTAGCCCCACGGGGTTCCGCCCCAAAGCCCGGGGTTGCGAGGCACGAGCAACCTTGAGACACCGTCCGCAAATCATTTCCAACCGCAACGCGGTTGTGGCCACCCCCGACCGTCCATTGCGCGCGACATTCGCCAACACCGTGTTGCGGTCGATGATTTGTTGGAAGTTGCGCGGCAAACGCGCATCGGCCTACTTCGATTCTGTTGGCGCGGGCGGCGTGTGCTTGATCAACTTGTTGGCCCAGGCGATGAAGTGTTTCATGTTCGAGCGGTCTTCGTGGCCACCGTCGTGCTGGCGCCAGGCGAGTTCGCCGTCGAGCAGGCTCGTGTTCACCGGCGGCTTTGGCGCGGTGCGATAATCCTCGGTCACGCCGAGATCGCGCACGCCCAGGAGACGGAAGACCGGACCGGCGGCAACGGTGGCCATGAAGCTGCCTTGCTGATCGAGCCAGTTCGCGTCGCCCTTTTCCGGAATGCCGTAGCTGATGAAGGTCGGACGCGGCGCGCACAGGGCGATGAGTTGATGAGCGTCCACCGGGAGGTCGCCGGCGTTCTTGTAGGTGGGTTCCGCCGCGCCGTATTTGAGGAAGTTCCCGGCCATCCAGTGGTAGCCGCCGGAGCCGGTGAGGTTCTCCACGGCTTCGCCGAAATTGCGGCGATGCAGCTTGGCTCCGCCCTCGCCGGAGGAACCGACCAGCGCCAGCGCGAATCGTGGCTCGAATGCCAGCGTGACAAGTGCGGCCTTGCCATATCGGGAGACGCCTTCGATGCCGACTTTCTTGGCGTCCACGGTCGGATCGGTTTCCAGGCAGTCCAGTCCCCGCGCTGCGCCCCAAGCCCACGCGCGGAGGGCGCCCCAGTCGTCCGGCTTGCGCGGCTGCCCTTTGTTGACGAGGCCGATGATGCCTTTGGTCAGGCCCGCGCCGTTGTCCGGCTGAATGCTGTTGGGGCTGATGATGGCGTAACCCCAGCCGGCGGCGATCAACTGTTCCGTCGATGGCGGATCGGCAAACGTGACATTGCCGAATCCGCGGAAGCGATTGGTAGGCTCCGGTTCACCCGCGCGGCGCGGCAGTCCGTTCCCGCCAAAAAAACCGCCGAACATCATCAACACCGGCACCGGCGGCCCGGCCTTGGCCGGCGTGACGAGCGTCATCTGAATGTTCACCTCGATGGACGGGCAGGCTGAACTGTCCACCTTGCCGATCAGTTGACGGGCATTGACGGGGAGGCCGCCTACGACACGGTCCGTGGCCTGCGTCGTAATCATCCAGGTCACTTTCGGCACGTTCTTCGGCACACGCCCGAAGACTTCGCGCTCGAAGTCCTCGACGATCTCCGGGCGGCGCTCTTTCCACCACATCCCGGCGGTCGTGACCTTGCGCCCGTTTTTCAACGTGAGGGGGTCGGGCAGATTGGGGAACGGATTCGCTTTGGCCGGATCGTAGTTGGCCGAGTTGGTGGCGCCCGGTTGGCCGCTCGGGCCGGGCCGGAGGCGTTTGATGCCCAACTGGTCCATCATGTTCCGGTGGTCCTGCTGCGTGGTCCAGTTCAGCGGTTCGGAGGCCGTGCTGGCACCCGCTGCGAGAGTGGGAGGAGTCTGACCGTGGAGACTGCCGGCTGACGCCGCCAGCAGGAGACCGGCTGCGAGAAGCGCGCTCGAATGGTTCATTCCGGGGCTAATGCGGCACATGGGGCAAGCTTCGCGCAACTGCCGCCCAAAGGAAAGACATCATTGGAGGACACGTCTATGCACTCCCGGCGGCTGGTCTTGCGGGCACGGTCGCGCCCCGTTCCTGAACCATGACCCAAGATAGCGTGTCCCCCGCAACCTCGGGCTGGAGCACACGATCCCAGCGGGGGTGTCCTCAGCGCAGCAGGCAGCAGTCTGAGCAGTTGAAAAGTGAGAGGCATGTCACACTTTGAGGTGCTGTTTCGTCAGATACGTGACGCCCGGTTAAAGGGCTGCCGAAACGATGAAACACATTATGAAACCTAGACTGAATCACGCCGAAGCCGACCCCGGCTCGCTCAACGCCATGCTCGCACTGGAGAAGTATCTGGCCGGATGCGGCATTGACCCCAAGCTCCACCATCTCGTCATCACCCGCGCCTCCCAGATCAATGGCTGTGCCTACTGCCTCGACATGCATACGCGCGACGCCCGCGCGCTCGGCGAATCGGAGCAGCGGCTTCATCTCCTCGCCGCCTGGCGCGAATCCCCGCTGTTCACCGACCGGGAACGCGCCGCGCTCGCCTGGACGGAGGCGGTCACGCTGGTGTCCGAGACTGGTGTGCCCGACGAGGTTTACGAAGTCGCCCGGGCGCAGTTCAACGAGCGTGAACTCGTTCAGCTCACGTTGGTGATCGGTGCGATCAACACCTGGAATCGGCTCAACGTCGCGTTCCGCACGGTTCATCCCGTGCGCGCTGCCCAATGAGTGATCCAACGTCCAACACCGTTCCCGGCGAAATCTTCGAGCAGCATCGTTCGCAGTTGCAGGCCCTGGCTTACCGGCTGTTGGGCACGGTGTCGGACGCCGAGGACATTGTCCAGGACGCCAATCTCCGCTGGATGGCGAGTCACACAAGGCTGCATCAAGCTTCCGCCCGGCACACCGGGTAGCGCAGGTTTTCAACCGCCGTAGCGCCGACTTGCAATCGGCAAGGCCGTGAAACGTCCAGCCGGCTGCCTCTTCCAACGCTCGCCGGTTGGAAAACCGGCGCTACGGCAGACCGGAAAGTCTGCGCTACGAGTGCTCCTGAACCGAGCTTGATGCAGCCCTGCGAGTCACACCCTCGCCCGGCGATGGGCAGTCCCCAATCACCGGGTCTGGGGATCCGGCCTACAGCTCTCGCTCTTCTGTCGGCCCGATGCCTCCACCGGGCGGACCTCATCCTCTCCACGAGATCGGGAGTTCTGAGCGCGCAGAGCGCCGGCTTCCTCCGCCTTGAACTTCTCGCCGGCCCCGCGTAGCTTGCGGGCGTTGTTGGACCGATTGACATCATCCGAAACCAGTCATCGCATTATGAGAACGCCCGCTCCGCTCGTCGTTTCCTGTTTCGCCAGTCTCCTGCTCCCCGTGGCCGCCCTCGCCGCGGAGTTGGGCAAGGCCGCCGCCCCACTCAAGATTGCTGAGTGGATCAAAGGCCAGCCGGTCGATCTGGCCGCCGGCAAAGGCAAGACGATTTATGTCGTCGAGTTTTGGGCCACCTGGTGCCCGCCTTGCCGCACCAGCATCCCGCACCTGACGGAATTGCAGCGGAAATTCAAGGACCGCGGCGTGGTGTTCGTCGGCGTGAGCGACGAGAAGGCCGCCACCGTCAAGAAGTTCGTGGACCAGATGGGAGCCAAGATGGATTACGTGGTGGCTGTGGACGATCAGCGCAAGACTTCCGCCGCCTACATGGAGGCTTACGGCATCGACGGCATCCCGCACGCCTTCGTCATCGACAAGCTGGGCAAGATCGTGTGGCACGGCCATCCGATGGGGGAGTTGGAGCGGACGTTGGAGGCGGTGATCGCCGGCAAGTTCGATGCGGGTGCGGCGACGAAGCGCGCTGCCGCGCAAGGGAAACTGCAGGAGTTCTTCGCGCTGCTCTCCAGCGGCGGCAGCGAGGCCAGGGTCGAGAGCCTGGGCAAGGAACTCGAGGCGCTGGACAAGGAGTTGGGCGGTTTCCTGCCGGGCGGACGCAAGTTCGACTTCGCGGAGATCCAGCGCACGCTCCAGTTCAAGTCGCTCGTGGGCCGCTACCAGGAAGCGATGCTCCAGGGAGAGGACAGCACGGCGGAGACGCTGGCCAAACAGATCGAAGGAGTCGCGCCCAAGGACTTCAACGTCGCGGAGTTCAAGGAGACGATGCTCCTCGACACGCTTTGGCAGCGCTACTACGAGTCGGTGACGCGCAAGTTTGACGAGGCCAACGCCGCCGAACTGGCCAAGAAGCTGGCGGCGCTCCAAACGAAGAACGCCGAACCGCTGAACGAGTTCGCGTGGCTGATCCTCACCGACAAGAAGGTGAAGAAGCGCGACCTCGACCTCGCCTTGAAGCTGGCCCGCTCCGCGCACGATCTCAGCGACGGTAAAGACCCCGCGATCATCGACACCTACGCACGGGCGTTGTTCGAGTCCGGCCACGCGCCCGACGCCATCAAGTACCAGAAGAAAGCCATCGAGTTGGCCAAGGAGGCGGACCTGCGCGAGAACTTGGAGGGGACGCTGCAAAAGTACGAGAAGAAAGCGGGCGGGAAGTAACCGCGGGGCCTGCAGCGTGTGGAGGCAGCTTCTACCGCCGCCGCAGTGATCCCAAGCTGGTCCCAGCAACCCGCCGCCGTCCGAAACAATCGCAGAAGGAAAAAGCTCATGAAAACCCCCGAACCAGTTCCTCGAACACAGCAACCCAGACCCCCGCTTCATCGCGGGGCCGGTGACAATTGGACGAAACCTTGGCCCAGCCTTCTCGTCCTCTTGGCCACGCTTTCCTCGTGGTCCGGCGCATCGGCTGCGTCGCCCGCAGGCACCTGGCAGGTTGGCCCGCCCATGGTCACCTACTGGTGCGGGCCGGCGATGACCGACGCGGTCGCAACCCAGATGGCCGCAGGCGGCTGGAACGTCGTTTGGTGCGGCGAAGGCGAGTTGGACATCGTCCAGCGCCACCATCTGCGCGGCCAACTCACCCATCCGCTCCTCGCGCCCGCCTCGCTGGACGATCCCAAGAAGCGCGAGCAACTCGACGCGCTCATCGCTCGCGTGAGCCAACATCCCGCGCTCTACGCCTACTACATTACCGACGAGCCGAACGCGTCGCAGTTCGCCGCGCTGGGCCGGTTGGTGGCGTACTTGCGCGAGCGTGACCCGGCCCACCTGGCTTACATAAACCTCTTCCCGACCTACGCGACGAACGAACAGCTTGGCAACAAGGGCGACCTGGTCACGGCCTACCAGGCCCATCTGCGCCAGTTTGTCGAACAGGTGAAGCCCGCGCTCATCAGCTACGACCACTATCAATTCGCGCTGGCTGGCGACAATCCGCAATACTTCCTCAACCTCGCGCTCATTCGCCGCGCGTCGCTGGACGCCGGGCTGCCGTTTCTCAACATCGTTCAAGCCTGCACCTGGGCGCCCAACGTCATGCGCGTGCCCACGGGCGACGAGATGCGCTACCTCGTCTATACCTCGTTGGCCTACGGCGCGCAGGGCATCTCCTACTACATCTACACTTGCGCCAACCACGTCGGCGGCATCGCCAACGCTGACGGCACGCCCACGCCGCTCTATTACGCGTTGAAGACGCTCAACCGCGAGTTCTCGGCCATCGCGAAGGAACTTCAGCCGTTGCGTTCGCTCGGTGTCTATCACGCCGGTATGATGCCACAAGGAACGGAACCGTTGCCGAAGGACGCGGGCTTCACGTTCGACCCTCCGGTGTCCGCGATGAGCTACAAACCACCCGAACGCGTGAAAGGCGCGCTGCTGGGCTGTTTTGGCTTGGCCGCCGGCACCAAGGCTGCCGCAGCCACGCACGCGCTGGTGGTGAACCTGGACTACAAATCCGAGATGGTGTTCGGCATCCGCGGTCCAGCGTCTCTCGAAATCTTCGACGCCACCAGTGGCCGGTGGCTTCCAGCCAACGCCACGCGTGCCGAACTGCGGCTGCCGGGCGGAGGTGGGAAACTGGTCCGTGTGCAACGATGAAGCGCGGCGCTGGGCACATCGCTGCTTGCTCCGCCTCAATCATTGAGGGAATCCTGATTCGCCGTGTGAAGGCACACGGCCTACAGGGCAAGCGTGTAGGCCGGGTCCCCTGACCCGACGTTCACCCACCCCAGCACTTCTCGGCGATGCGTCGGAGTGGGACGGATTGCCGTGCGTCGCCGAACGCCTGCTGTGGCGTCACTCCCATTCGTCACCCAACTGCGCGTCTTTGCGTTCAATGTAGCGCGGATGGTTCTCCAGGTTGTGCGACAGATAGACGTGGCGGATTTCCTGCCCGAAGCCGTGCTTGCGGAAGAAGGCCAGCGCGCTGTGATCCTGGGCAGCCGTGTCCACGAGCACGATGCGCGCGTCGCGCTCGATGAACAGGTTCGTCAGTTGGTTCAGCAGCCGGGTGGCGACGCCAGTCCGCTTGTGGCGCGCGTCCACACCCAGCCATTCCAGCCAGCCGTAGCGCCAGGCGTTGCGCGGCTTGTCCATCATCCGGCCCAGGGCGAAGCCGACCACCTGCTCGCCCGACTCGGCGACGAGGCACGTTTCTTCCTCGGTGTCGAAGAGCGCCACCAGTTCATGCTCGTCCCACGCGCGGTAAAGCGTCGGCAACTTCTCGGCGGTGAACAGGCTCTGGCCCAGTTCAAACACCGCGGGAATGTCTTTCAACTGCATCTGGCGAATCTCGATGGGGGCAGGCGATGATCGTGCGCGTTTACGTGAAACTTTGGGTGTGTCCATTACAGGCATATCTCGAATGAAGTTGAATCAACAATCAGGGGGTTGACCGGCCAATAACGGCGGGAGGCTCACCGAGCAAGCTGGGAGCACGCCGTCGGAGGCAGGTGTGGAAAAATCTGGGGAAAATTCCCGGCCATACGGAAAGAGTTCATGGGGTCGCTCGCCGGCGCGTCGCCGCCACGCTTTGTTCATCCGACAGCCTGGAATCAGGATTCTCTGAACCGCTTGGCCAGTTACGATTCGGTTGAGCGTTCAGGTTCATCGGTCCCTGATGAACACACGAATCCGGCCTGCCTCTACTATCCAAAGTTGCCCCGTCATGTCGGCCCGGGCCAATCCACCGGCCAGCGTGCGCACGACATCGAAGAGATGAGCTTGGGTCGGGCTTCGTGGTAGCCGCAGGACGGCAAGGCCCGGATACGTTTCCGGAGGGAATACCAGCGGGTTCGAGAAATCCAAGTCGAGCGTCACCAAGGCCCGCCCCTCTTCCCGGCAGTGCCGGATCAACTCCTTGTCCACTGCCTTCTGGAGCTTCTGGCCTGGCACTGTGGCGACGTCGTGGCCTGCCTTCACGAGAATCTCGCGGCCTCGTTCGCCGAGGTTCTCATCGAGCTTCAGCTTCATGCCGACGCTTCGAGCGGAATCTCGACGTATCGCTCATTGGACATTTCGGCGCCGTAGGCGACGCACGCCTGGATGTCCGCCTCCACCAGTCCGGGGTAGTCGCGGAGGATTTGCCGCACGGTAGCGCCGGAAGCCAGCAGGTCGAGAATCAATGAAACCCAGATGCGGTGACCACGGATGCAAGGTCGACCGCCGCATCGCTCCGGATCAATCCAAATCCGCTTCAGGAGGGCCTCGCGCGTCAGGTTTTTCTTCATAGCTCGATGGCAAGACTAAATCAACGTCTTCGCCTTCGCCAGCGCCTCGTCGAGCTTGCTCACGTCCTTGCCGCCGCCGCGGGCGTTGTCGGGCTTGCCGCCGCCTTTGCCGCCAACCACGGGGGCAATTTGCTGTATGATCTTGCCGGCTTGCGCTTTGGAGGTGAACTCGGATGAGACGGAGGCGATCAAGGCGACGGCACCGTTCGCGGCGCCGCCGAGAACGATGACGCCTTTGAACTGGCCTTTGAGTTCGTTCACCATCGACTGGAGCGTTTCGCCGTCGAGGGCACCCAAGTTCTCAATGATCGCGGGCACGCCGTTGATCGGCGTGGCTTTGCTCAACAGATTCTTCGCGGCGCCGGCGGCTTCTTTTTGCTGCAACGCCTTGAGTTGTTTCTCCAGCGCCTTCTGCTGTTCGAGCATCGCTTCGATCTTCTTTTCCAAGTCGGCGATGGGGGAGTTGATCTTGCCGGCAAGGTTCTTGATGAGTTGTAGCTCCTGCTGGGCGCGGGCGTAGGCTTCAAGGCCGCAGACGGCTTCGATGCGGCGGGTGCCGGCGGCAATGGTGCCCTCGGAGACGATGCGGAAGAGGCCGATCTCGCCGGTGGCGCGGGTGTGGGTGCCGCCGCAAAGCTCCATCGAGTAGCCGTCCAGCGCACCGGGCCGGCCGCCGATCTGGACGACGCGGACGACGTCGCCGTATTTCTCGCCGAAGAGCTGCATGATGCCGGGGTTCTTCTTGATCTCGGCGAAGGGCAGTTCGGTCCAGCTCACGGGGGCGTTGGCCACGATGCGTTCGTTGACGAGGCGTTCCACGTCGGCCACTTGCTGGGGCGTGAGCGCGTTGGAATTGAAGTCGAAGGTGAACTTGCCCGGATCCACGGCGGAGCCTTTTTGCGCGGCTTCCTTGCTGACGACTTCGTGCAAGGCCCAATGGAGCAGATGCGTCGCGGTGTGGTGGCGCTCGATGGCGTGGCGGCGCTCGGCATCGACGGTGAGCAGAACTTCCTGGCCGACGGCGGGCGCTTCGGGAATTTGAGATTCGGAATTTGAGATTTCAGATCCCAGGAAGTGCAGCCAGGTGTTGCCGGACTTCTGGGTGTTGACGATCGGCCATCGTAGCGGCGAACTGGTGTTCGCCGCCATGGTCGCGGCTGGGGAGGAAGAGTGCGGCGGACGCCAGTCCGCCGCTACGCCGAGGGCGCCGGTGTCGCCGACCTGGCCGCCCATCTCGGCGTAGCAGGCGCTGGTGTCGAGGATGACGGCGGTCTTGTCCTTGAGGCTGACGACTTCGAGGACTTTGGCGGGCGTCTCCAGCTTGTCGTAGCCGACGAAGGTGGTGGGCGTCTGGGTTTCGATCTGGGAAAGGGAGATGACGGTTTTCTTCTGGGCGGCGCGGGCGCGGGCGCGCTGTTCTTCCATCAGCTTTTCGAAGCCGGCGGTGTCCACGGTCAAGCCGCGCTCGCGGGCCATCAACTCGGTGAGGTCGAGCGGGAAGCCGTAGGTGTCGTAGAGTTTGAACGCGAACTCGCCGGAGATGGGGAGCGCGCCCGCCTCGGGCGCAGTTGCCGGCGCCCCGCCGGCAACTCCGGGGCCGTGGGATGTGACGGAGCGCGAGGCTACTTCGAACGTGCTCGGTGCAGTCGGCGGGGCGCCGACTGCTGCGCCCGGGGTGGGCGCGCTCCCCTTTCCAACGGGCGCGCTCCCTGTGTCTTCTGGCGTCCAGAGCCAGGGGTAGTTCTCGGTCATTGGCACCACACCATTGTCCCACGGGTTGCCACAGATGTAATGGAACTTCTCTTCCAGGTCCGCATCGCTGCGGATCATGCGGTCGAAGGATTCTTCTTGCCAGACATGCACCCCTTTCACGCCCGCAGCTTTGTTGATGCGGTGGGCGGTGGTGGACTTGATGCCCTGCATGATTTCCGTGAGAGACCAGAACACGGGCGTGCCCTCTTGATCTTGCTCCTTGATTTGCGGCTCGAAGAGAAGGTGGGCGTGGTCAGGCATCACGCACGCGGCGAAGAGTTGATACTGGCGATGTGTGTGAGCGTAGAGGATGCTCGCCAGAACAATGTCGCGTTCACCGGGGGAAAGCTGGCGGCGCTGGTGGGTGGAAAAAGTGACCATGTATTTGGCCCAAGGACGCTCGAAATGAGGCAGGCGGCGTTTGGAGTATTTCGATCCTCGGCTCATGGGGAGCGCTCTCCAGCAGACGGGCGGCCTCCTCGTTGAACATCTCAATCCCCCGATCCAGCGTCTTGTTGAACGCTTCTTCCTCCACGCGGATGACTTCCTGGACGTGCTTTTGTTTGGCGCGGATTTCGGGGAAGACATCGCCCATCGTGTCGGCCAGGACATCCACCAGTTTGTAGAAGAACGGTTCGTGGAAGCCCAGCGTCCGCCCGTAGCGCACCGCCCGGCGCAGGATGCGGCGCAGGACGTAGTTCCGGTCGTTGTTGCCGGGTTGGATGCCGTCCGCAATGGCAAAGCTGAGGGTGCGGATGTGATCGGCGATGACGCGGAAGGCGATGTCCTCTGAAATTTGAGATTTCAGATTTGAGATTTCAGATTCAACGCCCGGCAGCGTGGAGCCGTAGCGCTTCCCGCTCATCTTCTCCAGCCGGTCAAAAATGGGCCGGAAGATGTCCGTCTCGTAGTTGGAGATGATCCCGCCGAAGTCGGTGAAGTTCTTCGTGCATTGCAGGATGCTGGTCACGCGCTCGAAGCCCATGCCGGTATCGACGCTCTTGGCCGGGAGCGGCGCGAAGGTGCCGTCCGGGCTGGCGTTGAATTGCATGAAGACCAGGTTCCAAATCTCGATGCACTGGGCGGAGCCTTTGTTGACGAGCGTGCCGCGCGTGTCGCCGTTGGGTGTGAGATCGACGTGGAGTTCGCTGCACGGACCGCACGGGCCGGTTTCGCCCATCATCCAGAAGTTGTCTTTTTTATTGCCGGAGACGATGTGCTGCTTGGGGTCAAGTCCGGCGGCGGTGAAGAGGCGCGCCCAGTGGTTGTAGGCTTCCTGGTCGAATTCGCTGGGGTCGTTCTTGGACTTGTCGGGCTGATAGACCGTGGCGTAGAGGCGCTGGACGGGGAAGCCCCATTTCCCCACGACAAGTTCCCACGCCCACTCGATGGCTTCCTTCTTGAAGTAGTCGCCGAAGGACCAGTTGCCGAGCATCTCGAAGAAAGTGTGATGGTAGGTGTCGAGGCCGACGTCTTCGAGGTCGTTGTGCTTGCCGCCGGCGCGAATGCACTTCTGGGTGTCGGCGGCGCGGGTGGGCAGTGCGTCCTGTGCTACCTCCGCACCTCGAAACGTCCCAGCCCATGCGTTTACATCCGGCTTCCGTTGGCCGAGGAAAATGGGCACGAACTGGTTCATGCCGGCGTTGGTGAAAAGCAGGTTCGGCGAGTCGGGCATGAGCGAACTCGACGGGACAATGGTGTGCTGCTTCGACTGGAAGAAGTCGAGAAACGACTGGCGGATTTGCGATGAGGTCATCGTGAATCGTTAAACGGTTAAAGCGTTGAAGCGTTGAAGCGTTGAAGCGTGAAGCGTCCAACCGGCAACGGTCCAAAACAGGCGCGGAGCATAGGCAAAAGCCGCCGCGCTCGGCTAGCGGAAGTTTAACCGTGGGGCGCGGGAGGCAGGGATTCTCGAATCCATCCTGGCGCGGGATGCAGACGGATTCGGCTGTGCTATTGTCTGCGGCGATGCGCAGAACATGAAACGTTCGGTAGTGATCTACGCGGTGGTCCTGCTCGTTTTTGGGCTGGGCATCTGGCTCATTCTCCAGCAGGGCAGGGGCCTGGAGGTGCAGCCTGCTTCGGACAGCCCGGCGGGCCAGGCGTTGCTCCCGGCTCTGGCAGGTCAGGCGGCGTCCGAAGAGTCACTTCCCCGATCGCTCTGGTCGGGGGTGAAGGAAAACCTACGCCACCCACTGAGCCGGCTCTTCATTCAATTGATCCTGATCATGCTGACGGCGCGAGGCGTCGGGAGCCTGTTCACGAAGGCTGGCCAACCGGCGGTGATCGGAGAGATGGTCGCCGGGATTCTGCTGGGGCCGTCGCTGCTCGGCTGGCTGTGGCCTGGTGCCTTTGACGCCATCTTTCCCGCGCCGACGCTGGGCACGCTCCGCATCTTGAGCCAGATCGGAGTCTGTCTCTTCCTTTTCGTGGTCGGGATGGACTTGGACGTGGACCATTTGCGGCACCGCGCGCAAACGGCGGTGGTGGTCAGCCATGTCAGCATCGTCTTTCCGTGCTTCCTGGGGGTGGCGGTGTCGCTCTTCCTGTATTCCAAACTGGCCGCGCCCGGGGCCACGTTCGCCGCCTTCGCCCTGTTCATGGGGATCGCGATGAGTATCACAGCGTTCCCGGTGCTGGCCCGGATCATTGAGGAACGCCGTTTGTCCAAGACCGCGCTGGGCAGCACGGCCATCACCTGCGCGGCGGTCGATGATGTGACGGCATGGAGCCTTCTGGCGTTGGTAGTCGCGGCGGTCCAGGCCGGCGGCCTGGCGTCGGCGGTGTTGAGCATCGTGCTGGTGGTGGCGTTCGTGGCGGTGATGTTGTTCGGTGTCAAACCACGGCTGGCGCGCTGGATCGAAACCGCCAAAGTCAACGGCGCCGGGCCAGGCAAAGGCGTGATGGCGGCGGTGCTGGCCTTCGTCCTGGCCTCGGCGTTTGTGACCGAGGTGGCCGGCATTCACGCGCTCTTCGGCGCGTTTCTCGCGGGAGTGGTGATGCCGCGCGAGAGTGAGTTTTGCCACTACCTCCGCGTGCGCATCGAGAACATGAGTTCGGTGTTCCTGTTGCCGCTGTTCTTTGCGTTCACGGGCTTGCGGACGCAAGTGACCCTGCTGAACGACGCGGAGAGTTGGCTGATTTGCGCGGGGCTGATCTGCGTCGCGACCGTGGGCAAACTGGGTGGCAGCATGTTGGCCGCACGCTGCACCGGCCTGGGCTGGAACGAAGCATTCGCGCTGGGCGCGTTGATGAACACCCGCGGCCTGATGGAACTCATCGCTCTGAACATTGGCTACGACCTGGGCATCCTGTCGCCGCGCATTTTCACCATGATGGTGCTGATGGCGTTGGTGACGACGTTCCTGACCGGCCCGCTACTCGCTCTGGGTGAACGCTGGAAGGTGAAGCCGACGCTTTCGGCGGGCGTGTGTTCCACCACTTGAAGCGTGGGGCCGCCTGTGATGACATCGCGCGGTGAGCAGGCCGCTGGTCAGTGTGGTAATGCCGGTCTTCAACGCCGCGTCCACCGTGGAACGCGCGGTGGAGAGCCTTCGCCGGCAGACGTTCCCCGACTGGGAACTCGTCGTGGTGGACGACGGGTCCACGGACGCGACGCGCACGGTCCTGATGCGGCTGGGACGGGGCGAGCCGCGTCTGCGTCTGCGATTGATGCCACACGTTGGACTCGTGAGAGCCTTGCGCGAGGGCTTGGCGGAGGTACGCGGGGAACTCATTGCCCGGATGGATGCCGACGACGAATCTCTGCCGGATCGTCTGGCCGCGCAGACGACCTTTCTCCAGCGGCACCCTCGCGCGGGCTTGGTGGGATCGCTGGTTGAATTCGGTGGAGATCGGGCCACCGCGGGCGGCTACGCGCTGCACGTGGATTGGATGAACTCCGTGGTGACACCGGAAGACATCGCGCTGAATCGCTTTGTGGAGTCACCGTTCGCGCATCCGTCGGTGATGTTCCGTCGGGGATTGTTGGAACGTCACGGTGGCTACCGCGAAGGCGACTTCCCGGAGGATTACGAGTTGTGGCTCCGCTGGCTGGATGCCGGCGTCGTCATGGCCAAAGTGCCGCAGGTGCTGCTCCGATGGAACGATCCACCGGAGCGGCTCTCACGAACGGACGGGCGCTACGGCGCGGAGGCGTTTTACCGCTGCAAGGCGGAATATCTGGCGCGTTGGATCAAGGGCCACGTCGCGCCGGGCCGACGCCTCCTCGTCTGGGGCGCGGGCCGCCCGACGCGCAAACGCGCCGAGCACCTCACGCGGCACGGCCTCGGCATTGAGGGCTACATCGACATCGACCCGCGCAAAGTGGGCCGGGACTTGGCGGGCCGGCGAGTGATTTCACCAGACGAACTGCCTGTCCCTGGTGCGGTCTTCGTCGTGGGCTTTGTCGCCAAGCGGGGAGCGCGCGAAGTGGCCCGGGGCCATCTGGGCGCGCGAGGTTTTGTGGAGGGCAGGGACTTCCTGGTGGCGGCGTGATTCGGGCGGCCATTCTTCGCTTGACGTGCGGGTCATGAAATTCCACTAAAGTTCAGCCGTGTTTGGACCGCTCAATAAGAGTAACCGAACGATAAGGTCGGCCCGAGCAGCGAGGTGTTGAAGGCGGGGTCCTTCAGGCTCTCGGGCCAGTGGATTGAATTTGGTTTGAATCATTATTGAGGCTGGTTGCTCAAGAGGCGTCATGTCATCGCGTCCCGTCAAAGTGTTGCTCGTGCATGAAGATCCAGATGAGTGTTTGCTCATGCGCGATCTGCTGGCCGGCATTCCCGAGGGCAGTTACGCCCTGGACTGGGCGCCGGATTTCGAGACGGCGCTGCAGATGATCCAGCGCCGCGAGCACGATGTCTGCCTGGTCAACTCCTGCCTCGGCGACCACCACGGCCTCGAACTGGTCCATCAAGCGCAACTGGACGGCATCGACGCCCCGATGATTCTGCTCGCCAACCAGGGCAGCCAGAGCGCCAGTCGCGAAGCGGCGCGCAACGGCGTGGTGGACTTCCTGGTGAAGGGCCGCCTGACGCCCACGCTGGTGGAGCGGGCCATCCACGACGCGCTGGAACGCAAACGCATCGAGGCGCAATTGCGTCAACTCGCCGCTTTTGCCCAGTTCAATCCCAGTCCGGTGATGGAGTTCACGCCCGACGGCACGCTCACTTATTTCAACGACGCCGCGCGGCTGGTCGCGGAGTCGCTGGGCTGCGAATCGCCGCTCGGGCTGCTGCCCCCGGAAGCGCCGGTGCTGGTCCGCGATTGCCTGAGCCGCGGCGAGTGTTTGCATCACCGGCAAAGCCTGGTGGGTGAGCGGACACTGTCGTGGTGCTTTTTTCCGCTGACCGACGGGAACGTGGTGGCGTGTTTCGCCACGGACATCACCGAGCGGCTGAGCATGGAATCGCAACTCCGCCATACGCAAAAACTGGAAGCGGTGGGCCAGTTGGCGGCGGGCGTGGCGCATGACTTCAACAACATCCTGACCATCATCCAGGGCCATGCGGCGCTGCTGGCCAGCAACCACCCGACGACGTCTCCTTGCACGCGGCCCTTGCGCGAGATCAGTGACGCCGCCGAGCGCGCCGGGTCGCTCATTCGACAACTGCTGCTCTTCAGCCGCAAACAGGTCTTGCAGCGGCGCGTGCTGGACTTGAACGGAGTGGTCGATTCGGCCGTCACGCTTCTGCGCCGCACGGTGGGGGACGCCGTCCGCCTGCAAGTGCGGGCCGCCTCCGGGCTGCCGATGGTGAAGGCCGACCCGCTGGCGATGGAGCAAATGCTGGTCAACCTGGCGGAGAACGCGCGCGACGCCATGCCGAACGGCGGCGTCCTGCTGATCACGACCCGCGCGGTGGAAATCTCGCCCGAGGCCGCGCGGCGCAACCCCGAAGCCCGCCCCGGACAGTTCGTCTGCCTGAGCGTGTCGGACACGGGCCGCGGCATGACCCCGGAGACGCAGAGCCGCATCTTTGAGCCTTTCTTCACCACCAAAGGCATGGGCACGGCCACGGGGCTTGGCTTGGCCACCGTCTATGGCGCGGCCAAGCAACACCAGGGATGGATTGAAGTGCAGAGCGAAGTAGGGCGTGGCACGGTCTTTCAGATTTACCTCCCGATTACGAGTCAACCGATCGACGCGCCGCCCCAGTCCACACCACCGCAGCCGCCGTCGCCGGAAGAAACCGGCCGAGGCCGGGAAACGATTCTGGTCGTGGAAGACGAGCCGGCCTTGCGCGAACTCGTGGTGGAAATCCTGCGTTGGCACGGATACCAAGTCCACGAGGCCGATTGCGGCAAGCGGGCCCTCGAAGTCTGGGCGGCCCAGCAGGACACCATCGACCTTGTTGTGACCGACATGGTCATGCCGGGGATGATGGGCAGCGAACTCGTGGAGCGGCTTCGTCGCGAGAAGCCGGCGCTCAAGGTCATTTACACCAGTGGCTACAGCCCGGGCATCGCCGGCAAAGACCTGGGGTTGCTCGAAGGATTCAATTTTCTGCCCAAGCCCTATCCGCCGTCGAAGCTCGCGCAACTCGTCCGCGAATGCTTGAACGCGCCGCTGACCGGACTCCACGCGCCGGCGGGGAAACACTGAGGCGGGTCCAGCGGTTCGCGCGTCCGCTGCCGGGCGCCACTGGCAAGGAGGTGGACGACGGAGGCAAGCCCAAGTCCAAATGGCAAACAGCGCCGCGAACTCCTTCGGAACTTCGCTTGTGCAGGACCGGAGAGAACCGGTATCCTCTGCGCCGACACAATGAATGAGCCGGCCTTCACCCACGACGTCTTCCTCAGCCACAGCGCGAAGGACAAGGCGGTGGTGCGGGTTCCCTCCCTCTCCGCCTCGAACGGGGAGGGCCGGATGAGATGTCGAAGTCCGTTGCGGCAGGACGCGCTGAAGGTGTGGTTTGATGAATGGGAATGTCCCTCGCCCGCGGGAGCGGGAGAGGGAGGCCGGAGGCCGGGTGAGGGTCGTGGGGCGGTTCCCCTCGCCCATCGGATGGGAGAGGGGTCAGGGGTGAGGGCGGCGAAGATTGAGGAAGGGCTGGAGCTTTTCGATTTCGGATTTCGGATTTGCGAAGCCCGGCATGTCGGCCCATGCGTTCGGCTCGGACTGGGCGCAGTTGCTGACGGACCCTCAACCATCAACTCTCGACCCTCAACCAGCTTGCGCCCCGCTGAACCAGGAGCGCCGCTTCATTCCCCCCTTGCGGCTCGACGACGCCCTCATCAAAGGCTCCCTGGGGCAAATTGCCTAGCCGAATATGAGTGAGCGACTGAGAATTACTTCAGTCCGTTTTCGGAACTACAAGGCGTTCCGTGACTACTCCATCAGCTTTAGCCCGTTCAATGTCCTCGTTGGGCCAAACAATGCCGGCAAGTCAACAGTTCTGGGTGCATTGAGAATCCTCTCTGAAGGAATCCGAAAGGCGCGTTCAAAGAGTTCCGAGTTGGTTGACGGTCCCAAAGGCCTCCAGGTTCGTGCTTACATGGTCAGGCTGGAAGGGCTGCCAGTTTCGACGGAAAACGTGTTCTACAACTACGACGAATCGGTTCCGGCGACGGCAGACTTTCGCCTCTCGAACGGGAACAGCTTGACCCTCTATTTCCCAGAGCGTGGGCGTTGCTACATGATCCCGACAGCCGAGTGGCCGATCCGTTCCCCTTCGGACTTCAAAAAACATTTCAATGTCGAGGTCGCTTTCGTCCCGGTCCTGGGCCCAGTTGACCACATCGAACCCATTTACCAGAAAGAAGCTGCGAGGCTTGCCCTATTGTCGCAAGGAGCATCAAGGAATTTTCGGAATATCTGGTACCATTTTCCTGACGGCTTCGAGGAGTTCCGGAAGGCCATCCGTGAAACGTGGCCCGGAATGGATATTCAACCGCCAGAGATCATAACAGGGGGCGAACGAACCCACCTTTGCATGTTTTGTCCGGAGGATCGCTTCCCCAGGGAGATTTTTTGGGCGGGTTTTGGGTTTCAGGTCTGGTGCCAGATGTTGACGTTTATTCTCCAAGCGAAAGCTGCGAGCATCTTGGTAATCGACGAACCTGACATCTACCTGCATTCCGATTTGCAGCGTCAATTGGTCGGCCTGCTTGCCGACCTCAGCCCGCAGATCATCGTTGCGACGCACTCGGCGGAAATCATTGCCGAGGTCGAGCCGCAAGCATTGTTGAACGTCAACAAGCGATTCCACTCTGCTCGCCACATCAAAGACACCCGAGAACTCCAAGAGGTCTTTCAGGTGCTTGGCTCAAATCTCAATCCGACTCTCACCCAACTTGCGAAAACCCGTCGGGTTGTCTTCGTTGAAGGCAAGGATTTCCAGATTCTTTCCCGCTTTGCTCGAAAACTCGGTCTCGACGCCGTCGCCAATCGTTCAGATTTTGCAGTCGTGCCGGTAGAAGGTTTCAACCCGCAAAAGGTCAAAGATTTTGCCGCTGGCATGGAGGCGACTCTAGGCGCGAAGCTGCTCAAAGTGGCGATTTTCGACCGGGATTATCGCTGTGACGCAGAGGTTGCAAAAATCACCGCTGAACTCGAACGCTTTTGCTGGCACGCGGTGGTTCACGACCGCAAGGAGTTGGAGAACTTCTTGTTGAATCCGCAGGCAATTGAGCGAGCAATCATGAAGCGCCTCAAGGATAGGCAACGCGACGATCCCACAACTCCCCCTTTCACCGGGGATACTTCGGTTCTGCTGATGCGCTTAGCCGATGGATTCAAGAATCCAGTTCAGGCACGAATCGTTTCCGCTCGCCAACAGTTCGAGCGGACAAGCCGTTCGACCCTGGATTCAGTCACAATTTCCGAGGCGGCGATGAACGAGTTCGACCAGAAATGGGCAAGACCAGAGGGGCGGATGGCGATGGTGCCAGGAAAAGAACTCATCTCGGCTTTGAACGCGCATCTTCAGCACGCGCATAGAATCGCTCTTTCGCCGATCAGCGTTGTTGAATCCTTCTTGCGCGTCGAGGTTTTCCCAGAACTCGTGACTCTCTTGCAGAAACTTGACCAACTACGAACTGAGGAAGTGCCAGAACAGCCTTCCTTAGAATTCACCCCAGCCCCACAGACATGATATAGGTCATCCGAAGTTATTCATCGCTGGGTTTCTGGGCGCTGGCGGAACGAGTCCCGCCAGGGACGAAAGAGACGATCGCCAGCTTTCTCAATGATTTCTTTCGCCCAAACGGGCTTGAATGGATTTGTGCGCCGTCGTCCCAGCGATGAATCGCTGGGCTATTGTCAGTCGTCTCTGCGGGACTTCCGCGAAGTTGTCGGCACAGCGGTGCCGCCCCACCAACGCGCGCTGGCAGCGTCAAGATGCGGGTCTGCCGATGAGGCTACAGGCGCCCTCGCCTAACGCCGCAGCCTTGGTTTCGTGCGCTCGCTTGATCCATTGAAGTAATTGTTCGGCGGCGGCGTTGGGCGCGGTGCCCAGGACGTTGTGATCGGCGCGCCAAATCAGCCGGCTGGTGCGATAGCCGGGACAGTTCTTTTGCAGCCAGCGCCGGACGGGAATCGCGGGCACGATTGGATCAACCAGCCCCACCAAGGCAAACACCGGCAGGCGCGTCTGCCGGGCGATGGGACGCGGGTCGTTTTCCGCGATCAGACCGAGCCGGTGCCGGATGGCCAGCCGGTCGAGCGGTTCCAACCGACGCGTAGTAAACTCTCCGATGCTCGCCAGCGTTTCCGGCGCTCGGCGATGACGCAACCGGGCGTAGCGGCCATAGACAAACAGGGCGCTTCGGAAGAACCAACGCGGCCAGCGCGTGCTCATGAACTGCGCGAACCGCACCATCGCCTCCACTGGATACCGCACGAACCCGCCAGCCAGGATGACGCCCTCGGCCTGGAATTCTCGTCCGCTTCGCGCGAGCAGCGGCCAGACAATCTGCGAGCCGAACGATTCGCCCAGCAGCCAGCCGCGCGTGACGCCGCGCTCCAGCAACGCCACGCGAGTCGCATCTGCGTAGTCGTCGAGCGACCAGGTCGTCGTGCGTGGATATGTGAACTCCACGAAGCGCACGCGCCCAGCTACCGCCGCGCGAAAGCTGCTCACCAGAGTCCAGTCGCCGTGCAGGCCGGGCAGGTAGATCAGCGTGGGCAACGACGCGTCGCCGTGGAGGCGGAGTTGGAGGGACTCGGCCTCTGGCTGTGAGTGCAGAGATTCGGTGCAGCTTCTCATCGAGATCGTGGTGCCGAAATCCGGTATGCGGTGGCGCGAAGCGTCGTGGAGTGCGCCAGTGTTCTGGCGCTTTGGATAAGGGTAAGCTGTTTTTCCGTCATGCCGGCTTCGTGCGACCCGATCTAAAGCGGCGGAGCACCGCCGCACTCCACAACGCTTCGCGTCCTCCGATGGCGAGTGGATGAACTGACGTCGATATGCATTTCCCAGCGTGCCTCAGAGCAATTTTGCCAACTCCCGATGATTCACCTTCCCCGTCCCCAGCTTGGGAATCTCTCGGACGAACTTCACTTCGCGCGGCACGCACAGGTTTGGCAATCCTTTCGCCCGCACCGCGGCGCGGATTTCGTCCAGCGTCAGGCGCGCTTCATTGCTGACGGCGATGAGCTTTTCGCCTTTGTCTTCGTCCGGCTGCGCGATGATCGCCACCTGGCAGCGCAGACCGTAGTGCGGGAACGCGCCGGCCAGCGCGTCCTCCACCGCGCCCAGGCTCACCATTTCGCCGCTGATTTTGGCGAAGCGTTTCAGCCGGCCTTGGATGAAAACGAAGCCATCGCCATCCACCGTCACGATGTCGCCGGTGTCGTACCAGCCGCCGAGCGCGAGGAACTTTGCGTTTGCGTCCACGTTCAGGTAGCCCTTCATCACGTTCGGCCCGCGCACGAACAACCGGCCTCCTTCCGCCACGCCTTCCACGGCTTCCAACTTGTATTCCATGCCCGGCACGATGCGTCCAGCCGAGCCGTACTTCGGCAGGAGCGGCGTGTTGACGCTGACGCAGGGGCTGCACTCGGTAGCGCCGTAGCCTTCCAGGACGCGCACCCCGAAACGCTGCGCCCACGTCTTGGCGGTGGCTTCCTGCAACTTTTCCGCCGCGGCGAACAGGTAGCGCATGCTGCGGAAATCATACGGATGAGCGCGGCGGGCGTAACCGTTGAGGAAGGTATTGGTCGCGAGCATGATTGTCGCGTTCTGTAAATAAATCGCCGTCGGCACCAAGCGGTAATGCAGCGGCGACGGATAGAGGAACACGGAGAATCCGCGGACCATCGCCAGCAGCGTGCCGACGGTCAGGCCGAAGCTGTGGAAGAGCGGCAGGGCGTTGAAGACGCGGTCGGTATCCTGCAGATCGCAGACCGCGAGCATCTGACGGATGTTGGCCAGGATGTTGGTGTGGCTGAGTTCGACGCCTTTGGGCACGCCTTCGGAACCGCTGGTGAACAAAATCACTGCCGTCGCCTGTGGGTCCCAGAACGGCGACTGCGGCAGCCTGACCAAGCGGAACAGCGCCGCCAGCTTCCGCAGCAGGCGGACGCGCTTGCGCACATCTTCGAGGTAGATGAATTCGAGGCCGGCTTCCGTGAGCGGCTCCAGCTTGAGTTTGGCGCGTTCGACGAACGCCCGCGACGTGATGATCTGCTTCAACCCCGCCAGTTGCGCGCACGCCAGCATGATGGCCGGGCCGGTCGAATAGTTAAGCAACGCTGGCACTTTGCCGAGCGACCACAGGCTCAGGAGCGTGACAGGCGTGGCGTTCACGTTCGGCAGCAGGACGCCAACGCGGGTGGTCTCCAGCGGCAGGAGCTGCTGCCATTGCTCGGCCAGCAACGCCGCGCCCAGGAGGAGCTTCCGGTAAGTCAGCTTGCTGGTTACATCCTCCAGCACTTGATGCTTGGGACGGAGCCGGGCGGTTTCAATGATCGCGTCGGGCACCGTTCGTGGGCCGAAGGCCATCTCGGTCTGGAACTGCTGTTCGATCATCCGGTCACGCAGCCAATTCGTGAGCTGCGTCCGCGCCTGGGCCGTGCTGAGATGGTCGAGCTTGGGCGGGGTCAGCAGGTCGCTGAAGTGGACGGTGACCTTCGGAAACCACTTCTTGTCGTCTTTGTTGGGCGAACACGGCAGCCGATGGGCGCCGCGTTGGTAGGCGGTGATGACTTTGGCGTTGGTCTTGTGCAGTAAGAAGCCGGTGCCGTCGAAGAGCTTCATCAGCGTGCCGGTGCGTGAGAGGCGGCCTTCGGGGAAGAGCACGAGCCGCCCGCCTTTCTGCAGATACTCCGCCATGTGCTTGGCCGCGTACGGCGAGAGCGGATCGATGGGAAACGTGCGGCGGTTGACCATGATGAACCGATGCACCCACGAAGTCTGCGCGGTGGCGCTGGAGGTGACGAAGCGCCAGTCCGTGTCCAGCACCACGCCGACGATCAGCCAATCGATCCACGACAGGTGGTTCGGCAGCAGCAGGACCGGGCCGGGGGTCTTCGTGACGGCCACGTTGAAGGCTTCGTAGCGGAGGAACAGCCGGAGCAGAAGACGAAGGAGATTCAGCATAGGCGGCAATCAGGAAGCTCTCCGGATGCGGTTCAGCGCCGCGCTCAGCAACAGCAGGAATGCGGGCGACGCGAAAATGAGGAACGCCCAGCCCCGTGGGAACCGGCCACTCTCGACGAAGTGCAGCGCGTAAAAGGTCGCCAAGCCCAGGACCGCAATCAGTCCGCCGAGGAACTCGCGCCGCCAGCCCAGGATCAGCCCGAACACCACGCCGAGCGGAAAGAAGACGGTCATCATGGCGTCGCGTGCCTTCATGGTGAACGGATTGTAGCCTTCGCCGATCATAAACATGGCCAGGATGCCGATGGAAGCCAGGCCCAGCAACCGTGCGATCCAGCGCACGACAGAGCCGGAGTTAAGGGAAGTGAGAGAGTCAGTAGTCATAGAATCGTGTTTGAAGGATTTTGAGTTGGAGACGAAAGAACAAAGTGGCGCGGAAAGCGGATCACGCGCCACGGCAAATCAGTCAACGGCGAGCAGGCCAGACAGAACAGCACCAGCGCGGCGAACCACGCGCATTGTTCTGCCAGCGTCCGATCCGGCGGGAGAAACCCGACTCGGCCGAGTTTCATCTTTCCGCCCAGTATGGCGTTCTCGCCCGGAAATGGCGCATTCGCCAGCACGCGGCCCCGCCGGTCGATCAACTGCGAGATGCCGGAACTGGCCACACGAAAAACCGGCAAGCCGTACTCCGCCGCGCGCATGGGACCGATCCGGGCGTGAAGCCGATGCTCATGCGCGCCCCAGTCCGCCACGTCCATCGTCGGCACGATCAATCCCTCCGCGCCCAATTCCACCAGCCGGTCCATGACGCGCGTGTAGCTCAAGTCGTAGCACGTCGCCAAGCCGAGCGCGCCCCACGGCGAGCGCCAGACCTTCTGCTCGCGCGCCGGCAGACCGTCTTTGAAGAACTGGATGGGCACCGCCTTGGCCTGCTTGAACACGATGCTGCCGTCGGGTCCGGCCACGAACGCCGTGTTAAAGAACTGTTCGTCGTCCACGTCATCCTTGCCGCCGGCGATCAAGTGGCGCGTGTGGCGACGGCACCAGTCAGTCACGCGTGCCGGCAGCGCACCGTCGAACGTGTATTCGCTGAGGACGAGCAACTCCGCCGCGGGATGGGCGCGCTGGAGTTGATCCAGCTTCAGGGGCACTTCGAGCGCGGCGGGAAATTCCATCTGCATGGCGGCGACGCGCACGCTGGGGGCGTTGGCTGAAGTTGGAGTGTTGCGGGCCGGCCAATTCGTGGCGAAGCCAAGTGCAACCAACAGAGCGGTCGCGGTCGCGAGGGCAGGTCTGCGCGGCAGCAGAGAAACCAAGCCGACAGCGCCCATGAGTTCAAAGCCGATTCCGTACACGCCCATGCCGGCGAGCGCCAGGAGTTGCGGCGAATCGGAGAAGGCGTAGCCGATGTTCAGCCATGAAAACCGCAGGTAGTAGAGTTCGCTGCGGAAATATTCGAGGCCGGTCCAGAGGAACGGCGCCAGCACCGCCGCCCAAAACGGGCCGAGCCGCGCCCGGCAGGCGCGCGTAAGCAGGACGAATAGGCCGATCCAAAATGCCAGCACCGCCCAGAGCGCCACCGCCGCGGGACCGAAGACGTTCCAAAAGAAACTCAGTTGCGGCCCGTAGATGGCCAAGCCGATGCCCAGTCCGAAGTAGAACGCGCGGCGGCTTGTCGCCACGCGCGACAGCGTGAACAGGCAGGCGAGGAAGACGACGACCATGAAGCTGCAGGCACTGACCGTGTAGGCCAGGTGAAAAGCCGCCACGGCTCCGGCCGCCAGCAGCAAGGCCGATTGGGTTCTGAGCGGTGGATCGGATTTCGCTGCGCAGTTTGAGTTCATAGTCGCCTCCAGAGTCTTGGGTCATTTGTTCAGCCGTGTCGGCGCCAGCGCCGTGTCCCGCGCGAGGTAACGCGCCCCGCACAGCCACAGCACGCCCGCCACGACAAAGGTCAACCCCACCACGAAGAACGATTTGTTCATGTCGCCCAGCCAGCCGTTCAGCAAGCCGATCACGACCGGGGACGCGGCGTCGCCGAACGCATGGATGACGAAAATGTTGAGCGCGAAACCCGCCGCCCGCATGGACGGGTGCGTGACGTTTGCGAGGATGGTGTTGGTGGGGCCGGTGTTGAAAAACAGAAAGAAGCAGGTCAGGAAAACCAGTCCCCAAACCCAGGGAAACGGCGCGTACAGCACACCCAGAAACACCGGCAGCCCCGCCAGCATCGCCGCGCCGGACACCAGGAAATACGAACCCGGGAAGCGTTGGCGCAGTTTGTCCCCGGCCCATCCGCCCGCCAATGTGCCGGTCAAGCCCGACAGCGCGAGGATGGCGCCGAAGATCGTGGTCGGGTTCTGCGGCGCGCCGGGACGGCCTTCGAGGTAATAGGGCATCCAGAACGCGATGCCGCCCATGGCAAACGTCATGGCCGTCATGCCCAGCGAGCAGAACACATACGACGGCGTGCGCAGCAGGACCAGGTAGTTGCGCCAGGGAACGGACGCCGCTTTCGCGGCCGTGGTGAGGTCCGCCTGGCCTCGCGGCGGTTCGCGCATGAGGAGGCTCCACACTCCCAGCACGATTCCGGGAATGACGACGACATAGAAAGCCCAGCGCCAACTCTCGGGTCTCAGGCCGAGCGTGCCCGCACCCCACGCGCCGAGGTTCGACTTCGCGACCGCCTCGCCCAGCACGTATCCGAGCGCGCTGCCGACGGGGATGGCCATGTAGAACCACGCCAGCACCCGTCCGCGCATCTTCACCGGGTAGAAATCGGAAATGACGGTCGGCGCGACTGGACCATACGCGGCCTCGCCAATGCCCACAAAACACCGGGTCAGCAAGAGCACCAGAAACGCCCCCGCCAGTCCCGAAGCGCCACTGGCCAGGCTCCACAGAATCACGCCGACGCCGATCAGCAGCCAGCGGGACCGGCGTTCGGCTAGGCGCGCGAAAACCGGGGCGCCAATCATATAGACCACCATGAACGCGGTCGCGAGCAGGCCGAGCAATGCGTCGTCGGGTTTGAACCCCACGCGATGCTGGAACCATTTCAGGATCGACGCGAGAAGATCACCGTTCCCAGCAACCGCGTTCTCCCCGAAGAACGTCTTCTTCATCGGGCCGACCACGGCCGCCAGCACGTAGCGGTCGATGTAGTTGAAGAGGTTGATGAACAGTAACAGCACCAGCGCGGCGCGGGCGCCAGGGAGGGCGCTGCTGAGGTTCGGGGCCGAGCCGGCCGGAGTGTTTTTGTCGTTCGTCATGGGATGCCTTGGAATCAGTGTTGATCCAGTCGGGCGACGATGCGCTCCGCTTGTCCGCAAATCCGGGTCAGGCCCGCGACCAGGGCGTTGGCCCGCTTGACGGGGAGGCCGCCCCAGACTTCCTCCGCTGCCCGGTAGTAGTGCGGCAATATCTCCAGCACGAGTTTCCGTCCGCCTGCGGTGAGGGCGACACGGTAGGATCGCCGGTCATCCGGGGTGTCATGCCGTTCTACAAGCTGGCGCGCCTCCAACCGGTCCACCAAGCCGGTGACGTTGGACCGGTGCATGAGCAACTGGCGGCTCAATTCGATCTGCGTGAGGCCGTCCGGCAGTTCATGGAGGAGGTTGAGGACGTTGAACTGGCTGGGACTGAGGTCCCAGCGGGCGAACAACGCGCGGCTGGCGTTCCACAGCGTCTCGGCGGTGCGCAGGAGCTGCAGGAGGGCTTGGTAGCGCGGGCCGGGACTGACGGTTTCATTTTTCACGAGAGACTGTTTACAGGCAGATTGTCGATATGTCAACAATTATTTTCAGGAAGGCCTGACGAGGACGACCCGGCCTTTGAACCTCCCGCAATGAAGCCGTGTCGGATCGGTCCGCCTGACCGGACGAGTCCAGACAGCCCAAGGCCGATTCGCCCTGCGAAGACCGCCCGCCATCGAGCAGCGGCGCTCCCAACCCGGCTGGAAGAGCACACTTTTAAAAGTGTGCTCCAACGGGTCAGGCGGAGGTCCAAGCCGGCGCAAGGCTTAGGACTCCTGATGCTGCTTCCGGCGCGGGCTGACGAGGGAGAAGGCAGCTATTTCGCCATGTTCCGGGCCTTGTCGAGGATCATGGGCCGGGCTTCCTCCATCATGTCCTTCACGTCTTCATAGCGGAGCGTGCGCTGCTCGAAGCTGCGTTTGGCCTGCGCGCCGAGGAAGCGGCCTTCGAACTCTTTGAAGTAGCTG
Organism: Verrucomicrobiota bacterium; assembly: GCA_016219875.1. Lineage (GTDB taxonomy): Bacteria > Verrucomicrobiota > Verrucomicrobiia > Limisphaerales > JACRJZ01 > JACRJZ01. The sequence continues at coordinate 157,827 of JACRJZ010000143.1, forward strand.
CCGTAGATGTGGTAGCTGTCCACGACATGAGCGTAGCGGCCCACGGCGACGGCGCGTCCGCTCAATTCCGAGATGCGCGCGGCGATGCGCTGCTGCAACTGGACCAGCGCGAAGATGTTCATGAACGCGGCCTTGTAGGCGTCGTTGGAGCGGAAGCGGACGTTCATGCTCAGGACGGGCACGCCGTCTTCTTCCAGGATGCGGCACCAGAGGCTCTGCATACAGGCGGGGTCGTAGCAGTCGTTGTCCTCCCAGACTTTCCAGGTGATGGCCTGGGCGCGGCGGGTGTGCGGCGTCTTGGCAAGCTTCTGGGAGAGGATTTCGATTTGATCGAAGGGCCGGAGCGCAGGCACCTCGTATTGGAAGAGGCGCTGGTGGTAAGTGTATTCCCAGCGCGTGTCTTTCGGATCATTCGGGTCGCGCACGAGGTGGTCCTTGATGCCGTCGCAAACTTCCATCACGTACTCCTGCAACTCCAGCGGGCCGCCGGGAAAATCTTTATGGATCATCGGCTCGGCGAGCGGGTCGGTAATCGTGATGAGCATGGTGGCGTCTTTGCTCGGCGGGTCGTCCGGCTTGTCGTATTCGGTCTTGAGGCTGCAACCCTTCTGGTGGAGTTCGAGGAGGGAGTTTTCCCAGGCGCGCGCGATGCAATCTCCTTCAACGTGGAGAACAGGTATGCCTTTCATGAGCGATTCAGTGTTGTCACAAGCTGCGAAACCAAGCGGCCAGAACTCTTCGGTGAGCACCGGCGGCGGGCGGAGGGTTGCGAGGCGGGGGAGATTTGGCAACAAGAATGGTGGGGCGGGATTGGTTTGAATGGTGTCTCCCGCCGGCCAGTCGAAGTTTTTGCTGTTTCCAGCCGCGCGTTCGGTGTAAGAGTTGCGCCCGAACATGGGTCAAAGAGTTTGGCCAGTAGGGTCCAACAGACCGTGCCCGTGGCCGAAACGGACGCGGCTCAAAGCAGCGAGCGGGTTGGCCGCTGCTGGATTCGAATGATCGCATGAGCATCACCCAGATCTTGGTGGACAAAGGACTGCTCGCTCCGGGGCAGTTGGACGAGGCCGTGGCCCTCCAGAAAACGGAAGGGTTGCGGCTCGACCACGCCATCGTGCAACTGGGCTTTCTCACCGAACGGCAGTTGCTGGAGGTGATGGCCGAGCAGTTGCACCTGCCGCTCGTGGATTTGTCCGAAGCAACGATCGGCCCAGAGGCGCTGGGCGCGCTGCCGTCGAAGATCGTCTATCGCAAACGGCTCGTGCCCATCGCGCGCGAGAACAGCACGCTCAAAGTGGCGACCAGCGATGCCTTCGACCTCTACGCCTTTGACGACATCCGCTTGCTGACCGGCCTGAACATCCAGCCGGTCCTGGCGTTGCGGGATGAGATCGAGAAACTCATCAAGACCCACTACGGCCTGGGCGGCGACACGCTCGACGAAATGGTGGGCGCCGACGACATCGCGGCGGGAGAAGTGTCCGGCGAGACGAGCGAGGACTTGCTGGAGATGGCGCAGGAAGCAAGCGTCATCAAGCTCGTCAACGAAATCATCCTTGAAGCCGTCAACGAGCGCGCCAGCGACATTCACATCGAGCCGTACGAGCACCAGATGTCGATCCGCTATCGCATCGACGGCGTGCTCCAGGAAGCCGGCGTGCCGCCGCAGATGCACCGGTTTCAGGCGGCCATCATCAGCCGCGTCAAGATTCTGGCGAACATGAACATCGCCGAACGCCGGGTGCCGCAGGACGGGCGCATCAAGTTCTCGGTGGGCGGACGGCAGATCGACGTGCGCGTGAGCGTCATTCCGATGCTCTTCGGCGAAGGCGTGGTGATGCGCTTGCTCGACAAGGCGAACGTCCTCTTCACGCTGCAGGAGTTGGGCATGGACGAGGAAACCCACGCCGTGTTCGAGGGGCTGATCGACCGTCCGCACGGCATCATCCTCGTCACCGGCCCGACCGGCAGCGGCAAGACCACGACGCTCTATGCCGCGCTCAACGCCATCGTCGGTCCCGAGATCAAGGTGCTTACCGTGGAAGACCCGGTGGAGTATCACCTTCAAGGCGTGAACCAGATTCCGGTGGATGCGCACGTGGGCATGACCTTCGAGCGCGGCCTGCGCGCGATCCTGCGCCACGACCCGGACGTGGTGATGATTGGGGAAATTCGCGACCTGGAGACGGCGCGCGCGGCGATCCAGGCTTCGCTCACCGGCCACTTGGTTCTCTCCACCCTGCACACCAACGACGCTGCGTCGGCACCCACGCGCCTGATCGACATGGGCGTGGAGCCGTATTTGGTAAGCAGCACCCTGATTGGGTCGATGGCGCAGCGGCTCGTGCGCAAGATCTGTTCGAAGTGCAAACACCCCTACCAGCCGGACGCGCGGCTTCTGCCGAAGGACTTCGAGCACAAGCCGGGCGAGAAACTCTGGCGCGGCCAGGGCTGTCCCCACTGCCGCAACACCGGCTACCGCGGCCGCAGCGGCTTGTATGAACTGATGGTCATGAACGAAGCGATCGCCGAGAAAGTCATGGAACGCGCGTCCTCGCACTCCATCCTGACGGCGGCGCGCAACTCCGGCCTGCGCCTGCTGCGCGAGGATGGCTGGCTCAAGGTGCGCCGCGGCATCACGACCACGGACGAAGTGCTGACCTGCACGGCGGTGTGATGACGCGAGTTCCGAGTTCAAGGTTCAAAGTTCAAAGTTCAAAGTCGAGACGCGCGAATGTGGAAATCCCGATTGCTGAGAACCCGGAACCGCGAACACGCGGAGGGGGCCTCTACATCTTCGGCGGGGCCGCATCAAGCTTGGTCTGGCACCGCTCGGAGCGCGGCTGTCTCAGCCGCAGCCACGCTCGGAACCCGCCGACGCAAGTCTCTTCACGAGTCGCCCTGTTGTTCGCGGTTGCTGCGGCCGGGACAGCCGCGCTCCGGAACGAGCTTGAGGCAGCCCTGACGCCCTCGACCAACTTTGAACCTTGAACCTGGAACCTTGAACTCTCTTCCCCGATGACCCAGTTCCAATACATCGCCATGTCCGAAGCCGGCCAACGCGTGACCGGCACCATCGAGGCTGAGACGGAAGGGGCCGTGCTGCGGCAGCTTGAGGAGAAGAAACTGTTTCCGCTCTCCGTGAAGAACGTGGCCGCAGGCAAGGGCGTCGCCGGCGGTCTGCTCAAGCGCCGCGTGCGCACGCGCGACGTCGGCATCATGTATGGGCAGCTCGCGGACTTGATCGGCTCCGGCGTGCCGCTGCTGCGCGCGCTGGATTCGCTGGTGCGCTCGACCGTGAGTCCGCGCCTCGTCGAGATTCTGAAGGACGTGCGGGCCAATGTTGCCGACGGCAAGTCGCTCACCGATTCGATGCGGCAGTTTCCCGAAGTCTTCCCCGTCCTGCACACGGCCATGGTCCAGGCCGGCGAACGCGCGGCGTTTCTGGAGCAGGTGCTGCGGAGCCTGGCGGACTTTCTGGAGCGCCTGGATGAACTGCGCAGCAAGGTGCTCGGCGCGATGATCTACCCGGCGGTGCTCACCACCATCGGCACGGCGGTGATGATCGGCGCGCTGGTCTTCTTTGTGCCGCGGTTCGAGCCGTTGCTGGCCAACGCCAAGAAGCCGCTGCCGACCGAATTCATGTTCGCCCTGAGCAAGACGGTCCGCGGCTATTGGTATGTCATTCTCGTGGTGCTGGGCCTCGTGGTGGCGATGGTCTGGACGAACCTCAAGAGTCCGAAGGCCCGCCGCGTGATGGAGACGTGGCGGCTGAAGATTCCCGTCGTGGGCAACGCCCTGCGGTTGCTGGCGATCACGCGCTTTTGCCGCATCTTGGGCACGATGCTGGCCAACGGCGTGCCACTGCTTCAGGCCTTGCGCATCAGTCGCGACGCCACCGGCTCCACGCTCATGGCCGAGCGCATCGCGGAGGCCACCGAGGCGGTGCGCGAGGGCAAGCGGCTGTCGGAGCCGCTGGCCACGGGCGGCTTCATCCCGGAACAAATCCTCGCCATGATCACCGTGGCCGAGGAGTCGAACAAACTCGACAAGGTGCTGCTGCAAATCTCCGACACCGTGGAACGGCGCACGAACCGGCAGGTGGACCAAGCGGTGCGGCTGGTGGAACCGGCGATCCTTTGTCTCGTCGCGGCGGGCATCGGGTTCCTCGCGCTGGGCCTGCTGCTGCCGATCTTCACGCTGGCCAGCACGCTGGGCACGCGCTGAAAGCGGTGATGCCCGCTCACGAAAACCAGAATTGAATCTTGCAGCGCAGTGGGCCGTCTAGCTACCGTTGCTTACCGATTAGGAAAAGATTTATGACGATTCGAGAACTTGTGTTGAAACGGAATCGCCCGTCGCGCGCGGCGGGTTTCACCCTCATTGAAATCCTGTTGGTCATCGTGATCATCTTGCTGCTGGCCGGCGCGCTGGTGGTGTTTGTGCTGCCGCAGCAGGAAGGCGCGGAGAAGAACACGACCAAGCTGTTGCTGAGCAATCTGGCCAGCGCACTGGACATGTACCGGCTCAACATCGGGCATTACCCGACGGAGCAGGAAGGCGGCTTGAAGGCGCTCCTCACCAAGCCGACCTACGAGAACGAGAAGCTCGGCGAGAAGTGGCAAGGCCCCTACGTCAAACCCGGCACCAAGATGCAGGATCCCTGGTCCCACGACATCGTGTACGAAGTGGAAGACTTGACCGTGGCGGCCGAGGACAAGACCAAGACCCGGCTTCCCTACAAACTCTACTCGGTCGGCCCTGATGGGCAGCCCGACACCGAAGACGACATCAAGTATCTCTCCGAGTCGGACGCCGAGACGGACTCGACCGGCACGGGAACTCAATAGAGCGTGCGGCGTATGAGGATGAAGACCGGTCTGAACGAAAAATGGGGCCGGTCAGAACCGCAGTGTGATTCGACTGGGTCAAGGTTCCTTGGTCCTCCTCCCTTCCTCTGTCGTGGTCTGATCTGCCGCCGCGGCTTCACCCTGATTGAAGTCCTGCTGGCCACCGTGCTGTTGTTGCTGCTGCTGGGCGCGGTCGTCTTCAACTTCTCCAGCCTGGAGCAAGGCGCGCGGTTGGACGAGGGCGCGTCCCAGTTCGAGTCCTTGTTGCGCTTTGCCCGCGCCCACGCGACGAGCAGCGGACGCCAGGTACAGGTCAGCTTCCAGGAGGAGATCGAAGTGGACACGGAATTCCCCTTCGCCTCGGTCCACGTCAAGTGGGAGCCAGATCCGCTCGGTCAGCCGGGCACGTTTGAAGACTTGCCGTTGACGCAGCCCTATCAGGAGCGGCTCAACGATCTCGTGTTGGTGGACACCGTGCGGCTGATCGGTCCCGGCACCGACAGCGCGGCCAGTTCAGACGCAGCAGAGGCGGACGAAGCGGGCGACGCCGAAGTCATGGACTTCTTTCCCTCCATCACGTTCTACCCGGATGGATCGAGCGACTCGGCGCGGATCGTTCTCGTGTCGCGGGACGAAGCGGATCGGCGCCGCGTGGACCTGCGGCTGGTGGGCGTGACGGGTGTCACGCGGCGGTCAGTGGTGGATGAGTCGGGAGAAATGCCGGAGGAAGAAGAGCCACCACCGGCTGAATCCGGAAGCAAGCTTGAGGTGGTCACAACGACCCAGCCGGCCTCCGAGTCGAAGTGATCGGGCCTGGGAACCTGAGCGTGAGCAAAGCCACTGAACATATTTCCGAAGCAGCGTGGGCGAAACGGCCTGCGGGCGTTGCGCCTGCCGCGCGGTCACGGGAAGGCGGCGCGGTCCTGCTGGAGGTGATCCTCGCCCTCGTGCTGTTCGTCGCCGCCGCGGCCGTGATCACCGTGGGCATGAACGCTTCGCTTGACAGCGTAGAACGCCAGCGCCTGAACGCCCACGCCATGGACCTGGCGGTGAGCGTGATGTCGGAAATCCAGATGGGCCTGCGCTCCACGGCTGTGCTGGGGCCGGAGGATTTCGAGGAGCCGTTCGACGGCTGGAGTTGGGAGCTTCAAGTCACGCCGGTCGAAACCGACCTCGGCGAAACCTCCGTGCTGACCACGGTCGAGGTCATCATCCGCCACACGGAATCGGGCCTCACGCATCGTCTGGCGCAACTCGTGCGCCCCGGCACCGTGACGGCCGTAGGAAAGGAAAGCGATGCCAGCGCGACGCCCTAACCTCCGCCGCATGGCTGCGCTGAACTCCACGACGCCGGTGCGAGCGGGGGCGGTTTCCCCTCACCCCGGCCCTCTCCCATCCGATGGGAGAGGGAGGCCCCAGTCACGCGTCGTGACAAGGGAGGCGTTCGCTGACACCCAGCGCGTGGAGCGTGTTCCCTCTCCCGTCGGACGGGAGAGGGTCAGGGTGAGGGCACTGCTCCACCACCGCTCCGCCTTCACGCTGCTTGAAGTGGTGCTGGCTGTCTCCATTGCCATCGGACTGTTGCTGGTGGTGCTGTACTTCTACCGCCAAGCGGCAGACTTGCGGACGGAATTGCTCAAGGAAGCCGAGCGCGTGTCCGCAACGCGGCTCATCATGGACCGCATCACGGCGGACCTGCGCACCGCGCGCAACGACGCCGCCGCGGGCAAGACGCTGAGCGGAAGCGCCACGTCCCTGCGCCTGTTGCGCACCGATCCACCGTCGCGCGCCGCGTGGACCGGCAGCCGCCTGGGCCGCGCCGGCTTTGCGGAGACGGATCTGAAATGGGTGGACTACAGCGTGGGCAGCGCGACTGAGGGGACCAACGTGGTTGCGACGGGCCTCACGCGCACCGAGCAACCGTACGTGGAATTGAAGCCGATGAGCGCCGCCCGCCGACAGAACCAAGTCACCGTCGAAGTCGAGGAAACGAAACCGCCGGCGGCCGAGCCGTTGAGCGACGCGATCCGTTACGTGCGCTTCCGGTACTTCGACGGCGCAAAGTGGACCGAGTCCTGGAGCGGAGCCCGACTTCCGCTCGGTGTCGAGGTCACACTGGCCGAAGCTGCGCCGGAGGAGACGACGACTCCAGAAGAGAAGCCGGGCGAGTTCTTCCGCCGGGTCATCTACCTGCCAGGCAGCAGCGCAGAGGAAACAAGTGATTCCCTCTGGGAGTTTCTGATGGAGGGAGAACTGTGAAAACTCGGAAGCCGCCATTCCGGAGTCAAATTCAGAACCGCCAGGACGTAGCGGCGTCTCGGCAGAGCGCCGCAGTTTTTAGCCTGGAAGCCGATCACGGCGGCGC
>JACRJZ010000146.1 GCA_016219875.1 Verrucomicrobiota bacterium
GTCGTGTTCATAAAACCGACCGGAGAGGAACCGACACGGCGGGCCGCAGCCACGCCCACGCGCTCAAGCAACCATCATCAGAAGACTAAAACAAGCATCGAAAAGATGTGGGTAATGACAAGGTTTTCAACCTGCCGTAGCACCGATTTGCAGTCGGCAAGGCCGTGAACCTTCCAGCCGGCTGGCCTCGTCCAACGCTCGCCGGTTGGAAAACCGGCGCTACGGCAGACTCGAAAGTCTCCGCTACGAGTGCTCCCGAACCGAGCTGGATGCAGCCCTGCTGGGGAGCGGTGCATCTCGGTCTTTTGATGACTGCGGAACACATTGACGGTCCCTTCCCCCTTCCCTGCCCCCCGACGGACCTGGAGATCGAATGGGGGATCGCCCCGACCACCATGGATTACATGCGGACGGGTCAATCCAGACTGCCTTCACAGTGCTGCCGGCCTTGAGTCTCTTCAGACACGAATGGGTTGCGGGTTCAACGGGCTTTGGTTCCAGGGAATCTGGCACCCAGGAATTCGACCAACCGGGACCCGGTATCCCGTTGATACCCGCCCAGGTCATTACCGACACCTGCAAACACCAAGTAGTCGCAAGCGGACTTCATTTTCTGTTAAGGACTACTCTTTCCCCTGATACACCCTCACGTAATCGACGTACATGTCAGCCACGCCGTCATAGCGGGACAAATCGACCGGCCAGCCGCCGCCGGTGGCCAGATTGAGCAAAAAGAAAAATGGTTTCTCCTTCGAGAGCGGCAGCGTCGGATGGCGCCCCACCTCGATGTTGTCGCAATAGTAGATCGTGTCGGCTTCGGTGATCTTGCAGCCGTAGATGTGGAACGTCTCAAACCAGGCCGCGGGGATGCCGAACTTGCCCATGCGAATCGGATTGCGTAGCGCCGCGAAAGCTCTTTTCTCGAGGGCTTTGCCGGCTTCGCCTTGTTCCCAAGCGTGCGGGCAAATCATATAGGTGTCGAACGCATTGGGATGGCCGTGGCCTTCCCCGCCGTAGGCTTCAATGATGTCCAACTCGTCGCAGGGCACCTTCCGGCCTTTGACATGGTCGGTCATGTAATCGGTCATGAGCCAGAAGGCCGGCCAGGTTCCAATGGCGTTCGGACCAAGGAACCGGCACTCGAAGTAGCAGGGGGCCTGGGCCGTGATCCCAGTGGCGTCGTTCTTCAGGGAGGAAATCAAGCCGGAACTCCTCGCCTTCTCGCTCGCCCGGATGCGCAGATACGAATCCACCTGGCTGAAAGGGTTGTTGGGTTTGTCAAAACTCGTGAACCGAAGTGTGCTGAAGTCCTGCCAACCGCCCGGCGGCTTGTGATCATAATAGGTCGCCTTGGGATCGGTGCTCGAAATGGAGAGCGGCCCTTTGAAGTCGTCCGCAAAGACCAGGCGCATGCCGTGCGCCGCCGCCGGCGGTTCTTTGGGAATTCCTTCGTTCCAGGAAACGCCGCCCTGGTTGTAGAGCTGGAGGTAGCAGTTGTCTTTGACGGCGCCGACCTCGCCGCTGATCCGCACCGTGACAGGACCATGAGGGTAACGATCCGCGGGAAAGAGGAACGCCCCTTTGCCTTGCGCATCCAGCGCCGCCGTGGCCACGGTGGAATCGGAGCCAAAACCGTCGCCCTGCTTCCAACATTTCACCATGACGCTCTTGAAGCCGGGAGCCGCAAGGCTGACGACAGTGTCTCCCTTCACGTCTGAGCAATAAGCTGGAGAGACCACGGCAATTGGGACCCCCAAGGTCTCCGCCGCGCCCGTTTCGGAATCCACGATCAGGGAATCGAAATACAGGTCGCCCTCGGCAGGCAGCAGCTTGCCGTTGTCCGTCGGTTGGCCCACGGTGAAGACAATCGTCGTGATGGGATAATCCAACTTGCCGTTCTTGTCTCCGCCCCAAGTCTCATGAGGAGCGACCAAGTCGAAGCTGACTTCCTTCCAGCCGCTGAAATTGATGATCCCCCCTTGCCCCTGGCCAGTGGACAGCGAGCGATACTGGTGCGTCTCGCCGCTGGCGTCGCTCACCTGCAGCCCATAGGAACACCTGGAGTTGTCCCCCTTGAGCCAGAAATGCAGCCGGTGGACGGGGGCTTGAAGGTTTACCTTGTTTGGAATCCCGAGGTATTGGAACTGCCCGCTGCCGACAAAACGATAGTGCAGCTTCAGGCACTGTTGCCCATCGTGCGGCTGGTCGATGGACAGCTTCACCGACGCATTCTCGTTGGGAATGTTGACGACCCATGTGTTGGGCTGTGAGGAAGCCTTCTCAAAGTCCTGCACCATCACCGCCGCCGCGCCCAAGGCTACCTCCATTCCGCGAATGAAAAGGATCAACCACAGGAGCGGCAGACCGATGGGCGACCGGGCATGTTTCCGCCTCGCGGCAGGGTGACTGCGCTTCGAGGCTTCCTCGCCAGAACAACAAGGCTGGGTAGTGGTTTGAACCGCGGTGGATGGCCCACATGCCGATGCTTCATTGGACTTCATGTTTCAGTCAATTTCACTTTCAGTAAGTCAGCCGCCTTCGCTCTGACGCTTCCCGCCAGCTCACCATTCGTACTCGTCGGCCCTTCTTCCTCTGTGACCCGCGGACAACGATAGCCCTGTCGTTTCACGAGACGCACGAGTGGCATCCGAGTCTTGCTCTGAACCGTCGTTACCGCTAGAGAAACGACCCACCCGCTTGACGTGTCCGGGCGGGACTGAATGCAACTATCAAGAAAGGCCAAATGATGAATGACTCACGCTCGCTGTGTGACTTCCTTCTCCCGGTCGGGCTGTTGATTGCCTTGGCCCTGCCAATCCCTGTATCGGCCAGTGCGCCGCCTGCTTTGCGCGTGAGCGAAAACGGGCGCTTCCTCGTGACGAGCGACGGCAAACCGTTCTTCTGGCTGGGTGATACCGCGTGGCGGTTCATCGAAAGAGCCTCGCGCGTGGACCGGGACAACCAGCCCTCGGCCCAGCGTTATTTCGAGAAGCGGGCTGCGCAAGGTTTCAACGTCTGCCAGACCGTCCTGGTGCATCCGGATTCGAAGACCAACGCGGCTGGGCACGCGCCCTTCCTTGATGCGGACTTCGCTCGCCCGCGCGTCCTGCCTGGATCCGACAACGACTTTTGGGACGACGTTGATTGGTTTGTGGATCAGGCCGCCAACCACGGGATGTATCTGGCCTTGCTGCCCGTGTGGAACGATCTCGTGCCCACGAACCATCCGATGGTGAAGAACCCCGCCATTGCCTATCGCTACGGACACTTCCTTGGCGCACGCTATGCCGGCCGCACGCACCTCATTTGGGTCCTGGGCGGCGATGCCGCGCCTGCGCGCGATGTCGGGGTGCCGGAGCGGTTGACCATGATCCGTGCGATGGCCGAGGGCCTCGCCGACGGCGTCAATGGCGAGGACCGGCAGGATGGCCGGGCCGACTGGAGTTCGACCCTGATGACCTATCATCCGCGTGGCGGTGGCCAATCCTCCTCGAAGCACTTGCACGCCGAACCGTGGCTGGACTTCAACATGATTCAGACCACCACGAAATTTGAATTCGCCAACTACCAGACGGTGGCTGCCGACTACGCGCTTACGCCCGCCAAGCCCACCTTGGATGCGGAAGTCGCTTACGAAGGTTCTTTGTCGCTCTGGAAGACCGAGCCTCAGGAACGCCGGATCGCGCCGTGGGACGTCCGCCGCGCCGCTTACTGGAATGTGTTTGCCGGAGGCTTTGGCTTCACCTACGGCCATCGCAGCTTCATTGCCTGGACGCGCCAGGGCGAGACCAACCGCTGGGGCGCGCATATCCCTTGGTTCAAATCGCTCGATGCCCCCGGCGCCAACCAGATGCGACACTTGCGAACATTGATGGAGTCGCACCCGATGCGTGTTCCCGGCCAATCGCTGCTGAGCGGCGATGCCGGGTCAGGCGGGGACCATCTCCGGGCAACGCGCACAAGGCAGGACCGCTCCGCTCTGGTGTATTCGCCAATGGGAAAAGAAATCACCGTGCGCATGGACAAGCTGGCCGCCATCGTGAACGCCGGTTGGTTTGATCCGCGCACCGGTGCTTCGACCCCCATCGGCGTGTTCGAAGCACGAGGGACACAAACCTTCACGCCGCCCAGTAGCGGCGAAGATCACGACTGGGTTCTCGTATTGGAGTCTGGCGACAAGCTGCCAGCGGTGTCGCAGCTACCGTTGCATCCAGAGCTTTCCGACGCGCTGGTCATGCTTAATGGCCGGCGGGTCACCACGCGCGAGCAATGGTTCAACGAGCGCCGGCCGGAACTCATCCGTTTGTTTCAGCATTACATGTTTGGCCAGCTACCACCGAAGCCGGTGGCGGTTTCCGGCAAGGTGGAGCGAGTGGACGCCACAGCCTTTGGTGGCAAGGCCACGCTGAGCGAGGTGACACTGGCGTTCGGCCCAACCGGGCCGCCGCCGATCCATCTGATGCTCGTGGTACCCAACCGCCGCGCCGCGCCCGCGCCGGTGGTGCTCGCGCTCAATTACTTTGGCAATCACACGCTGGTTCACGACCAGAACGTACGGCTGCCGGACAATTGGATGCCCCAATGGGGCGGCGAGGGAGCTTGGAGCGCGAAAGTGGTGGGGAATCGGGCCACCGAAGCCGGCCGTGGGTCGTGGGCGAAGTTCTGGCCGATCGAGGACCTGCTCGAGCGTGGCTACGCGCTGGCCACCTTCTACAACGGCGACATTGATCCCGACACGCCGGATCAACGAGGCTTGCAGAAGTTCTACCGGCAGCCGGACCCGGCGGATGATTGCGGCACCATCGGTGCGTGGGCTTGGGGCTTGCAGCGGGCGGTGGATTATCTCGTCACCGCGCCGGGGATCGATGCGCGCCGCATCGTGGTGACCGGCCATTCCCGAACGGGCAAGGCGGCGCTGCTGGCGGCGGCGTTCGACGAACGCATCGCCCTGGCCATCCCGCATCAGGCCGGCTGCGGCGGATCGGCGCCCAGCCGGGCCAGGATTGCCATCGGAAAACGCTACAACACGCTGGACACGCCGCAGACCAAGCCGCCGGAAACCGTGGCCAACATCAACGACAAGTTCCCGCATTGGTTCAATGCGCGGTTCAAGGAATTCAACGCCCAGCCGGAACGGTTGCCATTCGATCAGCACTGCCTGGTGGCTCTATGCGCGTCGCGGCCAGTCCTGTTCACCAATGGCCGGGCGGACACGTGGATCAATCCAGCGGGACAGTTTGAAGTCCTGCGGGCCGCGGCTCCTGTTTACCGGCTGCTGGGCGCGGGCGATTTCGCGATGGAGGAACTGCCGCTGGACGGCCGGTTGAACGATGGAGTGCTCGGTTACTATCTCCGCCCCGGCGCGCACTCGTTGCTGCGCGAGGATTGGAAAGTGTTTCTCGATTTTGCGGACAAGCACCTGGGCCGGCCATGAAGCATTGTGTTGAAACAGAATCATGAAAACATCATCGAGCGTTCAGACCGGGATCGCCCTGCTCCTCGGGCTATGCGCCGGCATCTCCAACGTCAGCGCGGAGTTCCCCGCCGGCGGTTTCCAGGCAGGTGAGCAGTGGCGACCGGTGAACCTCGACGACCTGATCGTTCGGCCCGGCACAGCGCTGGATTTCTCGTTTTTGAACGATGCGCCCGCGGGCAAATACGGGCCGGTGATCGTCAACACGAACGGCCAACTGGCCTTCGCCGCGCGGCCGGGCGAGCCGGTGCGCTTTCTCTGCAACAACGAGAACATGCCGCTCGTGCCCTACCTGCGGGACGAGGACATCGAAGCTTACGCCGAGCAGATGCAGCGGGCCGGCTATAACGCGTGGCGCCCGCACAGCGTCGATTCCTTCTTGGCGAAGAACGCTCGCGCGGACGGCACACTCGACCCGGGCCAGCTTGCCGTCTGGGACCGAATGACGGTCGCGATGAAGAAGCGCGGCATCTATCTCTATCTCGATCTGACCACCTACGGCCTTTACCTCAACGTCAATCCCTGGACGCCGCAGGGGCGCGAACTGCGCCGGCGCACGCGCATTTATTGGGACGCCGGGGTGCGCGAGGCTTGCGCCAAGGGCATGCGCGCGCTGCTGGAGCACGTCAACCCACATACCGGGCTGGCTCTCAAGGACGACCCCATGGTGCTGGTGATGCAATTCCGCAACGAATCCGGCCTGATCTTCTGCCTCAACGCGGAGCAGCGCGAAAAGCTGGCGCCCGACCCGGGACTGCTGATCGCCTGGCATGCCTGGCTGAAAAAGCGCCACCGGACCACCGACGCGTTGCGCGAGGCGTGGACAGTGCGCGACGGCGACAAGACCAAGTGCTATCTCAAAGCCGGGCAGACGATCGACGACGTGGAGGTCTCGCAATTCTGGGGTTCGCATCCGGCCACGGACGATTTCTACCGCTTCGCCGCCGATGCGCAGTGCGAGACACTGCGCTGGTTCATGCGCGTGGTTAGGGACGAGATCGGCACGCGGGCGCTGGTGACCGACTACAACGTGATGCCGTCGGTGGTGGACGCTATCCCACGCGAGCTGTTGCCGGTGGTGGACAATCACTCCTATCACGAGCATCCATCGGCCTACATGGATCGCGGTTCGCGCCAGACCGGCGGAAGCACGATCGCCGTGGGCAGCGAACCGCCCGGCAACTACCTCCGCACGCTGGCCGGCACTCGGCACCTCGGACGACCGTTCATGGTCAGCGAGGTCGGCCAGCCCTTCTGGAATCCGTGGCGCCACGAGATCGGCCTATTCCTGCCCGCGTTCGCCGCGCTCCAGGACTGGGGCATGATTTCGCAATTCGCCCTCGGCGTCACCCTGCGGGCAACAGACCGCCGACGCCATCCGCTGAGTGGTTTCAACGTCGCGCTCGATCCGCCCTGCAAGGCCGCCGAGCGGATGAGCGCGTTGCTCTACCGGCGCGGCGATGTGAGCGCTTCGCCCCACCGGATCGAGGTGCGCTTGGACCGCCAAACCATCTTCGACAGGCTCCACGGCTGGCGTGCGCTGCCGGCTTCGCTCACGCAACTGTCGCTCCTGGCGGGCTTCGGCGTGCGGGTCGAGGGCGTGTCCAACGCCGCGCCACGAGCGCCCTATCGCGCGAGTCTCTCGCTGAACACCGGTGAAGGAGCGGAAACCGAAACCCAGCTCTGGGCGGCCAGCGTGAAAGCCTCCGGCCAGGACGCCGCGGCGCTCGCCGAACCTTGGGTACGACAACTTCGCGAGCAGGGAATCCTTTCCAAGACGAATCGCACCGACCTCAAAGCGGGCCTCTACGAATCGGGCACCGGCCAGATGCGGGCGGACGCGCGGCGCGGTACGATCGAGGTCGTCACGCCAAAGAGCGAGGGCGCGACGCTGATGCCGGAGCGGCCCAGCGTGACGCTGTCCACGCTCGCGGTGAGCGGCGACAAGACGCCCGCTACGATCTTCATCGCTTCCCTCGACAGCAAAGACCTGCCCGACAGCAGCCGGATGCTGCTGATCGTGGCATCCGACGCGGTGAACACGGGGATGAGCTTCGCCGACGAACGACGGCAGGTGCTGGAAACCGTGGGCAGTCTCCCGGTGCTGGCCCGAGTGGTCAAAGTCGAAGTCTCGCTAAAGCACCGCCGCCCCGGTGCGCTGCGGCTCTGGGCTCTGGCGGCGAACGGCACACGACAATCGGAAATCCCTGTTCAAACCAAGGACGGCCGCGCCCTCACGCGAATCGACACCACCCGTCTGGTCAACGGCCCGACGGCGTACTTCGAGTTCGCTCTCGATCCAAAGCCATGATCGGCAAGGGATCCGTCATGAGGCACCGACCTACCGAAGCAGCGAGACTTTTCCTGCCCGGATCACGGCGCTGCTCCGCACTGGAGCCGGCCAAACGCCCCGACTACGACGCGGCGAATCGCTTTCTCGTCAAGGCGCGGCGAGAAATGGCCGCCACGGGCGAAAGGTGAATCATGGGCGCTACCCGCGACGACTTCATCAAATACCCGCGCACGCCGCATCTCTTCGGCTCGAAGGGAACGGACGACGACAAACACCTTGGTCGAAAGGAATCCGAGGCGTTCATCGCCGACCCGTCGCTCATCGTGGAGGAAAAACTCGACGGCACGAACGTGGGCATTCACTTCACCTCGGGCGGTCGGATGGTGCTGCAATGCCGCGGCCACGAAATCAACGAGGGCATGCACCCGCAGTATGACCTCTTCAAGCAGTGGACTTCCGTGAAGCGCCCCGTGCTGGAGGCGATGCTCGGCAGCCGGTTCATCCTCTACGGCGAATGGCTCTACGCGATGCACTCCGTCCACTACCGCGCGCTGCCGCACTACTTCTTCGAGTTCGACCTCTACGACAAGGACGCGGCGCAATTCCTCGACCTCGCCACGCGCCTGCATAAGCTCGACGGCACCGGGCTCCACACTGTGCCCGTGCTCCATCGCGGCCCCGCCACGGCCGAAGAACTGCGCGCGTTCATCGGCCCGTCCGCCTTCGACAGCGCGTTCGCCAATCCTGTCACCGGCAGGACGGACCACCTGATGGAAGGACTCTACGTGCGCATCGAAGCCGGCGGCCACGTCACGGGCCGCGCGAAAATGGACCGACCCGAATTCGTGGAGAAGGTCAAACAAAGCGAGCACTGGCAGCATCAAGCGATGGTGCCGAATCAACTCGCGGAAGGGGTGGAGATTTGGGGATGAAGAAATTTGTCCGCTCCGCAACCGACGTGAATCGGCTCAAAGTGAAAGGGCTGAAAGCCCGAAAGACAACAGCCCAGGGCAAGCGAGGCAACGCGAGCGCCGCGCTGGGTAATCAGCCCAAGACAAATTAAGCCCTGTAGGGGCGAAAGATAGAACTGGATGCGGACCGCGCTCGTGAACATCGTCGCGATCAAACAATCTCAACACCGTCATGTTAGCCGAACAACATCTTTGCCGGATCGCAGGCTTCCTCACCCACCGAGGTTCGCGAGACGAACGCCCGCTTGTCACAGACACCGCGAAGTTGCGATAATCATGCGGCGAACCATGGCCAAATTCTGAACATGGAATACATCCGAATCAAAACTGTCACTGAAGAGGATTTTGACCAAGTGATCACGTCAGCAGGAGGGTTTCGGATTCTTGAAGAAGGTTCGGCAGATTATCGCCTGAACGAGGCGATCATCGAGCTCAAGCTGGTCAGTGAAGAAGGATTTGAGAAAACGGATCGCCAAAGGAAGCTCGCAAAGCTGTTTCGCGAAACGCAACCGAATCGGCCGGTCGTGCTCATCAATCCAGAAAGACTCAATGAGTCTGACTCCAGGAACTACTACCGAATCGTCGAAGTTCCGATCAAGAACGCGTGCAAAAAGGCATCGAAGCAGTTGCAAATCACTGCCGAGCGTGACAGCCAGCCACCCGTGCGGGTCCTGGTTATCTTGAATGTGGGCTACACGCTGCTTTCACCAGATGAGTTCAAGGATGTTTGTTTCAAATGTGTTCGCAACGACACGAGCGGCATCGACTGGTTGGTTTGCGGCGGAATCTATTTTCACAGCGACAAGTTCGACAACTACGTGATTGCGCGGTTTGAAGACCTTCCCATCAATCTAGGTCGCTCATTTCCGAGCCACGACGCTTTGGGAGAAGCGTGGGGTAGCTATCTAAATGCATTGATGACGGAGGCGATTCGGAATCCGCTTCCGTTCTCAGAAGGACGAATGCCTGTCATCGATCTCATGTTTGAGTTGGACAGCATTCGCTACATCAAGCCTGCACCGGGCATGCCACAATCAACGTTTTGGCCGACTGGCGCCGCGCCGCGCGATAACACTTCCGGCATCCATAATTGTCCGCCAGTAGCACGCACTTTCCCCTTGCTGTCTGACCACGAGTGGAAGCGTTTCAAGGATGCCATGCCGTCGGCAGCCCGATTGAAGAACACATATCGCGATTGGCTGAAATCCTATCCCGATGAAGAGCTTGGATCGACAGAGCCGTTAAAGCCACTGGTTCTCATCGAGGTAAGGTTTGAAGACTTCGCACAGTGGATCAAGAAACCCAAAACGCGCTGGTTGTTTTCCGATATCGGCGAGTTTTCGAGCGAAGTCCTTCACCACCGTGCGATGTCACTCCTTGAAGATGCGAAGGAGAAGGAACAAACGCTGGTTGTTCCGCTGGATTACATTCACCTCATCGTCAATGAAGTCGGCAACGACAAGGCGAATGACTTTGCATCGATCTATTTCGTCTCGGAAGTGCCCGGCTTCGAACGAAAGGAACCGCTTGTCGAGAATGCGAAGCTGTTTTTCGAATACGGAATGGCTGTTGCAGCGGCCTATGCAATCAAACGCAAGGTGAACACGATTTTGTTCACGAAAGTGCGAATTCGCTGATTCTCAAATCAGAGTCTTATGCGCGCGGTGTTGAATGATTTGTGGCGGTGTCGTTTGCGCGGTGGCGTGAACTCTGCCGCCCCTACAGGGCTTGAATAGAGTTTGTTAGTCGATTTACCCAGGGCGGCGCGGACTTCGTCTCGCTTGCCCTGGGCTATTGTCTGTCGGGCTTTCAGCCCTTGCAGATTGGTTGCAGCAACGGGCATTGACCTGCGATGATCTAGTCAACATGAACAGATGGTCCGAGTTTAACCGCGCCACGAGCGCCCAAATCTTCGCCTGGGCCGAAGCCCAGCCGTGGACGCGCGAGATAGGTGCCTGCCAGCAGGACGCGCAGTGGCACGCCGAGCGCGACCCGAAGCTCCCGCTATTCCCCGGCGAGTTGCAGGACTCGCTGGCGAACCGAAGGCGCGATCCAAAACTGGGCTTCCTGCTCCAATTGGTCGAGCAGCGGGCGCACTTGTGGAACCAGTCCCGAAGTCCTGGCCTGGAGAAGGATGCCGAGGACTCCAATCGTTTTAATTCCCAACTGAATCGCGACTTGATGGCCCCGGCGTTCGTCCACCAGCAAGGCGTCGGCGTGGATTTCGAGCGCGAGCGCCAATGCGGCGGTTTCGCCCGGATCAAGGTTGGCGGCGCGAATGGCGGCAGAGATGGCGGACGCCTGTTGTTGCCGAACCCAGCCGGGCAAGGCTAGCCCTTGAAAGCGCGAAGCCTGAAGAGCGAGGCGGCCAAACTCGGCGGCGACCTCCAGCGGGATCACCACTTCGTGAAAAAGGCGGGCGAGAAGTTCAACCTGCCCGATGCGGCAGAGGTTGAGCAGCACCGACGTGTCGGCCACGACGATCACCGGGGGAACAAGACTTTAAGGGAGGCCAGATCGTCTTCCAACATTTGCGCGGTGACGATCGGGATGCCGCGTTCACCCAAGGCGTGCTGGAAGGCGAAGAAGTCAACCCCGGCCAGTTCCGTGGCGCCCACGCGCCCGATCAGGCCGCGGGCGTACAGAGCGCAAGCCAGTTCAACCCTGACCTCGCCGGGCGTCAGGCGGAAGTTCTCGATAGTGTCTGGCAACGTGAGCGTCACGGGTGAGAAAATAGCCGAGACGGGCGGGTTTGGTCAAACTCTCGCACAGAGCCGGCCGGGTGCGGTATCCTGAAGCTCCGTATGTCACGATGGTCCGAATTCACCCGCGCCGCCAACGCGCAAATCCTGGAGTGGGCACAAGCCCAGCCGTGGGCGCGGGAGATAGCCGTCTGCCAGCAGGACACGCATGGAGCGGCTGCTGGAAAGACTGGAGCCTCCCACCATCACGGAATGTCACGCTCTGACGATGGCTGGATTCTCAACGCCATGACCCTCGCCCCCTCGAGCGCGCCGGACGTGGGAAGCAGGCTGACGGTGCGCAGGGGACTGACGCGCCCTGCCAAGGTGAAGCGGTTATTCGCGGAGAACGTCTGATGTCCATGCCGTTTGCAGCGCAATGTTTCAGCTCTGTGGTGAAAGCCACAGCGGCCATTCTCACGCCCTTGTTTCCCTGGCTGCCCTTGTTTGCTGACCAGACGCCGGCAGCGACCGAGGTTCCGGCGCCCCGGCCAGCGGTGCGTCACATGGCCCAGGGTGAAGACTGGGAAATGCGCGAAGGCCGATTCTACCGGAACGGCAAGTGGGTCTTCATCAAAACGGGCAAGCTCCTGCGGGCTTTCGCGGAGGCGAAGACGGCCGACAAGGTCATCGCCGACATTGACGTCATGGTGGACCGGCTGAACTTCAACAATTTCTCCCTGAACATCTATCCGGACAATTTTGATGCGGACGGCGATGCACGAATCGATCCGGCCCGACAGGAGGCCTACGCCAACATCAGGCGCATTCTGGATCATTGCTGGAAACGCGGTGTCTTCTACTCGCTGAGCTTTGAGACCTACAACATCGGGGGCGGCGGCACGCCCGCGAGTTTCTTCGCGCAGCATCCCGAAGCGATCGCGATCAACGCCCTGGGCGAGAAGGCTCGGGACCACGAGTACACGGTCTCAGACGGCAAACTGACTCCCTCGGTGTACCATCCCGCGTATCACTCCTGGAGCCGGACGTTCATGCGCAACTTCCTGAGCGACCTGGGAGCCGATCGTTGTTCCCGGCTGCTGTTCGTCGAAACCACGGTGGAGCCGCAGTACCCCGGAGCCTGCCGCGTCGGCGACAAGGACCCGCGGCGGGCGTTCCTGGATTTCAACGAGGCCGCGCACACGGCATTCAACCAGTGGCAGAAGTCTTTCGTGGAAGGTGACCCGCGTCGCGCCCAGCTTGACTGGCCGACAACCGTTGAAGAGCGGAGCAAGCTGCTCGGCAACCGGCTGTTCAATGACTTTCGGGCGTGGGGCTTGGCCAAGTGGGTGTCCGAAGATGCTGAAGCGATCCGGTCGGTCGCCCGCGACGTTTACATCGCGGTGGACTACAACGGGCGCTTTGATGACAGGCACTCCATGCGGGTGGGCACGCGGGACGTGTTCCTGACCGAACTGAAGGGGATCGACATTATCCAGATCGCTCCGCACCCGCCGGTATGGACGACGATGTCCTGGGACGACGTAATCGCCGTCAACCGGAAGGCGGGCAAGCACTGGGCCATCAGCGAGCACATGTCGGGCACGGGGTCATGGGGCCAGGACGACAAGGACATGACGGAAATCCTGGAGAACACGCTGGCTCGCGGCACGCGGTTCGGCTGGGACCTGGTCAACGCCGGCAACCGGCACGCCACCGATGACTTTCAACTCTACGATGAACACTGGCACAGCCAAACGCTCGACATCATCGACGGGGACAATTGGCCCAAATGGCTGAGGAAGATCGGCGTGAAACCTTTTGTGCCGCAGCCGCGATGAACTACTTGCTCGGGCACAGTGCCATCGCTGAATGGAAGAAATGATACGGGTCGGCCTATTACGATTGCCCGCGTGTCCAACTTGAAATCACCTCACACGCTCGTGCGCATTCTCTTCGTCACTCTCACCTGAGAGCCGGAATCTACACGGGCGAGAAGTTCACTTGGTTCGAGTCGGAAATCACCGACGCTGGCACACCGCCTTCTCCAGACAACTGGCGGACTTTGGAGTTCGACTTGAGCGCGCATGCCGGTCAGACCGTGAGCTAGTCGTGCGGGTTGCTGCCGGCGTCCCCAACGGGCAATGGGCGAACGAGGAAGCGTTCTTTGACGAAATCAGCATCGTGACCAAGTAAGGCTGGAGATCGACTAAACGCAAGGCGTCGTCACCGGCCACCTTTATCGGCCTTTCTCCAACGGAATCGGAATCCCCTTCTCGAGATCTTCTCTCCGCTAGGTTCCAACCTCGACCCCATTCGCAAGAACCCGATAGCGCCGTGATGGCTCCGTGCGCCGAAAGACCACCACCGGTGAGCGCCTCCAGGCAAAGGACGAGGAGAGCCGCAGCCAAACCGCGTTGGCAAGCGGCCGTCCGGAATTTGCCGCGCCATCATTAACCTCGCCAGCTCGCGGCATCGTTCCAGGATGCCTTCGGAGCCGGGTTACCTTCATCGTGTCTCCCGCGGTTCCGCCTGAGGCAACGTCGGAGCCGCGATTCGCGGCAGAGTCGGACGTGCAAACTCGGGATCGCCCACCAGAAACCGAAGCATCAGGTAATCGACAAGCTCGGCGTAGGCGGAGCCAACGCGCGTCGTGCAATCCGAGGCGTAAGTGGTGAGAAGGGCCTCGGCGGCTTTGTGACCGCCTTTCCGGAAGACGTCCGTCGCGGTCCGCTCAAGGCCGGGCTGGAAATCCAGGTAACGTTGCTCGGCCGGTTTGATCATCGCGTGGACTTCCTTGATGACCTTTTGATGGGGCAATCGGTGCGTGAGGTTGTGCACCAGGCGGAAGTTCCATTGTGGTTGCTGCCGATCGATTCGCGTGAAGTTCGCCGGATGATCCCATTGGTCCGGCAGGTCCGTGACGCCGGCGTATAACGGAACGAAGCAGCTCGTATCGGCCGGGCCGTAGGCGAACCACAAGAGGTTTCCGATGGCCGCGGGCAGATCCTTCCGCAACTGGGCCACAAACACGTATCCACTGGTGGGCGTGCAAATGGCTCGTTCCGGCTGTAACCCCAGCAAGTCGGAGAGTTCGGGAGGTACCCAAGGGCAGGCGAGTGGGCTTCGGCCGCCGTGGGTTTGGAAAACCGCTTTTGCGGTGAGATCATACTCGGTGCCCTGATAGCTGTCCCGCATGACCTCGATCAGCTTCGGCACCGTGAGCGGTTGGTCAGGCTTGACGGAGAATGGATAGCGATCCAACGCCGGATCACCCGTGAATTTCAAAACCAATGAAGGTGCCACCAGACTCAACGCCCGCCATTCGCGGAGAGAATTGCTCCGATCTCCTGGGCCACCGCCATACGTTGCGTGCCAGAGGAAGGGAGTTCCCGGCTTCCAGAAACCCAGTTCTTCCGCCAACGAGAAGAGGTTCGTCGAAGCCAGGAAGTGATCAGGATCACTCAGGTTGACGGCGCCAATCCGGCTGCGATTGGCGCTGCAGCCGACTTCGCCGTCCGGAATCCGCTGGGCGCACCACACGCCGCCGGGCCGGCCACTCTCCGGCGTCCAAGCCTCGCCCGGGCCAAAGATCTCCATGATCCACACTTCGCGGCCATCTGCGACGGGCAGCGCGACGCCGGCGTCGGGCGCCCGGTAATACAGGAAGCCGTACTCCTCGACCATGGCTCCGATCGACCGGATGGCTTCCCGGGCCGTCCTGGCCCGGAGCAGGCCGTTGGCGATGAGCGAGGTTGTCCAGTGATTGCTGTTGGGTCCCACGCGCCCCTTGCGGCTGGCCAATCCCTTGCGCATGGGCAGGAACTCGATGGCGATGCTCACGCCGTGCTCGTTCAAGCCGCCGGTGGTCATGCTCTCCAGGTTCCCGGCAAGGATGAGGCTGCGATAGGTTTCGCTCACCGGCAGCGTTCCCACTTGATCATAGCCCTTGCGCAGACTGGCCTGGTACTCCTCGTAGGTTCGGGGGCGCGGCACATTCCAGTACATGGGCAGGCGAGTTCCCGGTGGATAGGACTGTGCCGGCATGACGTGGACCAAGCCCATGACATCGCCGTCGCAGGAATGACTCATGAGCACGGAGCCATCGGCGGTGGCTTGTTGACCGGCCAGGATCGTCGAGCAGGCCGTCGCCAGAGGACGTGGCAGAGCCGTCATTCCGAACAGCACCAGGCAACGCAGCACAGTTCTCATACGCTTTTCGCAGGTTAACACGTCCCGCAATTCATGGACCGGCCTTTTACTGTTCCCGTTCACTGGGGTCACGTCATCGGAGAGCCCACGTTGTTGGCAAACACGTAATCAGGTCCGTGTTCGCCGAGATCGGCCGTCATCTCCTTCAGGTAACCCCGGAACAAGCTGTTGCTGGAAATCACGCAGTGACTCAGCTTCCGCACCATCAGTCCAACCTGCGGAGTAACGCTGCCCCGGCCGCCGTCGTCGCGGCCGGCGGCGCACACGTTCGAGACGAAGGTCAGTCCGCTGCATTCCTCCAGCCGTACCTGGCACGAGCGCTCACCTTCCGGTAACTGGCTGCTGTCTTTGCCGCAGCGCCGGAAGACATTCCCCGTGATCGTGGTCGTGCGCATTTTGATGGCGCAGACGCCCGCACCTCCATTCCGGTCAAAACAGTTGCCGGTGACGTTCCACGCGTCGCCCGCGCAGAGGTAGAGGCCATAGCCCCGGTTCCATTCGACGCGGTTCGCAGTGAACATGACGGTCGCGCCTACGGAGTCGCAGGCGAAGCCATGACTGCCGTTGCCGGAGAGCTGGTTGTCCGTCACGAAGCCGTCCCAGCCCGTGATCTGGACGCCGCAGCCCTTGTTGTTCTGCATAATGCTGTGCCGGATGATGAAGAGCCAGATGCGCAGGAGGTTGACTCCGTGCCCCGAGAACCGCTCGATTTTGCAGTCGTCGATCACGATGGCGTCCTCCTTCGGACTATACTTCTCGGCATTGTTGAGGAAGACGCCGTGGATCGCTTTCTTCGCGTCGCGGCGTCCCTGCAGGAACAGGCCGCGGAGATGGACGCCGAAAGCGCCCGTGATGTTGAGAAGACACTCCGCCTCGTCGGAATCGAGGAGCAGCATGGCGCCCGCGTCGCCGCGGTAACCCCACTGAGGTTCGGCCAACACCGTCGTGTGCGGGGGGACCTTCAAGTCGTGGCAGAGAAAGCGTCCCGCGGGAAAATAGACGGTGCCGCTGACGGCGCCCGCGGCATCCATCGCTTTCTGGATGGCCGGCGAGTCCGGCGTCTTCCCGTCGCCTTTGGCGCCGAAGTCGAGCACGTTGAACACCGAAGAATTTCGGGCGCCGCCTGGTTCGGCCGCAGTTGTCGCCGTGGCGCCGGCCACGCCAGCGACGCCCAGAAACCCGGTCTTCAGAAGGAACTCGCGCTTGTTCATAGCGGCCACGAGTTCACCACGCCGTGAAAAGAGATTCAAGCGCGGCGCGGGGTCGTTCGCCCGGCAGACGGCACTCTTTCCTCGTGCTACCAAAGATTCAAGTTGGTGCTGCTGTTGTTTGTCCGGCACTCCGCGTTCAACATGCACACGGCTGAATTCTCTTTCACAGCCCTTGACTGCGGACGTTGACAATGAACTGAAGACGGAACGCCGGCCAGTCGTCAGGAACATCCATGAACACGAAACGAAACGCTCCCCTCACGCGGGTTCTGCTGGTCTGGCTGCTGTCGTCTCTGGGCCTGTCCGCCGCACAACCGTTTGAAATTTCCGACCAGGCGGTGCGCATCTCCGCGGAGGGATTCGAGCGGGTGGTTGGACTCGCGCACGGCAACGTGAGCACGACCCGCTTGCGCGTGAGCGATCAAGACGTGCTGGGCGAGCCGGCGGCTGAATTGAGCTTCACGGTCACGCGCGCCGAGCCGAATGTGCGACCCAAGGGGCTGAAGCCAGGCGAAGGCGGTTCCATCGACAGCGTGAAAACGTTTCGGCCGGGGCAGCACGTCGAACCGGGCTCCTTCGATGACGCGAGCCTCGGCCAGACGATCCGATGGATCGAACCGATGCGCATCCGGGCCAGTCAATGGGCGGAAAGTTTTTCGCTCGCGACGCCGGAGGTTTCCACTCCCGCTCCCGACGTTTCTCGCATGGCCGTTCGCGCTCGCGCCCGAAAAGACACCGCCGTGGACGGGCTTGTCGTCAGCTTGTTCTACGAGGTTTATCGCGGCGAACCCGTCGTGCGCAAATGGGTGGAGATTGCGAACGAAGGCCGCGTCTGGCGCAAGCTGGAGCAGTTGACCATAGACGACGTCGCTCTCACATCAAGCCTGTCGGAGCGTGTGCCGCTGACGCCAGCAGGCTACGGAGTGGAAACGAGCATGATCGGCTTCGCGGCCTCAAACGCCAGCTACGGAGTCATCGTGGCGAATGAGGTTCCATCGGGGCTGCGGATCATCGGGAATAACGGCGCGCTGGGCTACCATCCCACGCGCTTCGAGTGGGTGCTGGGGCCGGGCGAACAGTTCACTTCCGAGCCGGTGTTCCTCTACGCCTTCAGCGGCCCGGTTGAGACCACCATCTCCGCGCGCTCGACGCCGCTGGATCGCGCCGTGGAAGGTCCGTTCCAACGCTTCGTCTCGCGGTATTTGGGCATCGCGGGCGAACGCCTGCCTTGCGACGCGCCCCAGTGGCTCACGTGGGCAACCTTCGGGCCGAACCTCAACGACGCCATGATCCGTCAGCAGGCGGACCTCGCCGCGCGCGCGGGCTTCGTGCAATTCCTCATGGACGACGGCTGGCAGCGCGACCGCGTTGGCACCGAGCCGGATCGCGCCAAGTTTCCCGATTTCGCGGCCACAGGCTCATACATTCGCTCGCGCGGCCTCAAGCTGGGATTGTGGCTCTCCTGCTTTCGCGACACCAACTCGCCGGATTTCAAAACCATACCCGAGGCCCGCTCGTTGCCGGTCGTGACGCGGCTGAGCGGCATCGCGATGAGTTTCACCACGCCCTGGCGCGAGTTCTACGCGCAAGACCTGGCGCGGCTGCACCGAAGCTCGGGCGCGGTCTATTTCAAGCAGGACTTCAGCAACCTCATGTACGGCGACCTGGCGGAAGGGCATCCGAACCGCACGCGCAAAGAGTCGGTCTTGCGCGGCTTGCGTGGATTGTTGGAAAGCCAGGACCGGCTGCGCGCTCTCGCGCCCGACGTGATGAACGAACTGACCCACGAAATCTACTGGGACACGCCCGGCGCGCCCTGCGACTTGGCCGCCCTGAAGCACGCAGCGCGGTATCACGTCTCGCCCAACGCCTGCCGTGGCATTGCTCCACGCCCGAAGCCGGGCCAGACGAATGCGCCCGCCGTGAACCCGCAGAAGCTTCGCGACGAACTCCTCGGGGCGTGCTTCCAGGCGCGCCAGATTTTCTACGCGCATCGCGGTTTGCCTTTGGAGTGCCTGGAATTCTACGGCGCAGCCACGGAAGACCACCAGGGCAGTCTCAGCCCCGAAGTGCAAGACCGGCAGGTCGTCAGTTGGCTGATGGGCGCGCCGCTGGTTTTTTCCGGCGACTTGAGCACGCTCTCGGACCGGCATCTCGCGCACTACAAGAAACGCTTCGCCTTGGTGAATCGCCCGCACCAGTCGTGGGACATCTACCGTCATTTCCAATTCAGCGGCGTGCCGGCGCCCACCGACGACGACTGGCACTGGTGGGGCAAGCTGAACGACGCCGGCTGCGGCGCGGTGGTCGTGGTGCGCGGCCGCGCCGGAGCCGAGCGCCGGGCCATCAACATCCCGTGGGTCAAACCGGATCGTCAGTATGCGGTGAGCGCGTTGTTCAGCGAGCGGCGGCTGGGCTCCTTCAGTGGCCGTCAACTCCAGAGCGCCGGCGTGGAACTCAGCTTGCCGGTGTACGGGCAGGAAATACTGGAAGTGGCAAAGGTTCAGTGAAGGCCATGAACCTTCCGACAACTTCCCCAGTCTCAACCGCCCGCTGGCCGGTTCACCTCGCCGGCAAGCCGGACTTCGATCGGTGCATGAACCGCATCGATGCCTGGTTCCACCAGCAGGTGTTGGATCGTCCGCCCGTCCGGTTCTACAAACACAACGCCCAGTACGAAGCGGGCGAGCCGTTGGACCGCGCGCGCTGGTCCTCACTCGAACAACGCTGGGTCGATGTCGAATACCAAATCGAAAGCTTCGAGCGATCCCTCGACGGCCAAGTCTTTCACGCGGAGACGTTCCCCGTCTTCTGGCCCAACTTGGGGCCGAACGTCTATTCAGCTTTCTACGGTGGGCGGCTTGAATTTGCCGAGGTGACGTCCTGGTATGAACCCGTGGTTTCCGACCTCGACGATCTCAGCCCGCTGCAACGGGACTTCAGCCGCCTGCCGGACAACGTCTATTTCCAGAGACTGGAAGCGTTGACCCGCGCGGCCCTGGCGCGTGGCGCGGGACGCTACCTGGTCGGCTACACGGACTATCATCCCAGCCTGGATTGCGTGGCGGCGTGGCGCGGCGTGCAGAGCCTCTGCCTGGATTTGGCGATGGCGCCGGAAAAACTCCAGCCGCTGCTCGAACTCTCCATCCGCGAATTCCAGCACATCTATGGCCATTTCGACGCGATCCTCAAAGCCGGCCGCCAGCCCTCGGTCACCTGGCTGGGCATTCCTTCCTTTGGCCGGTTGCACATTCCAAGCTGTGACTTTGCCAGCATGATTTCGACACGGCACTTCACGGAATTCTCGCTCCCGCTCCTGCGCCGCGAGATGGCCGGGATGACGGAGAACATCTATCACGTCGATGGCAAGGGCGTGGCCCAGCACCTGGACGCGCTGCTGGCGCTGCCGGAGATTCACGCCATCCAGTGGGTGCAAGGCCTGGGCCAAGACTGGCCCTCTTGCAGTGGGTGCCGTTGCTGAAGCGGATCCAGGCCGCGGGGAAATCCATCGTCGTGGACGTGCCCCTGGAGGAGTTGGAACCGTTCATCGAACGAATGCGCCCGGAAGGACTGTTCCTGTGCCTCGGCGTGGAACCCGGCCAGGAAACCGCGATCCTCCAGCGCGTGCTTCGATGGTGACCCTTGATTCGGTTTCAATTCCATGAACGCCTCTCCGACACTCGTGACCTCGCCCAGCGCGCCCGCCGTTCCCAAGCCGCGCGTCCCGTACAACGCGGCCTACACCTGGTCCGTCTGCCTGGTCGCTGCGCTGGGCGGACTGCTGTTCGGCTACGACTGGGTCGTCATCAGCGGGGCCGACCTTTTTTACGAGAAGTTTTTCGGCCTCACGGATGCCGGCCGGCAGGGCTGGGCCAAGAGTTGCGCGCTGGTGGGCTGTCTGATCGGCGCGGTGCTCTCCGGCGGGCTGAGCGACAAGTTCGGGCGCCGGCGCCTGCTCCTCCTGGCGGCGTTCCTCTTCGCGGTCTCGTCGCTCGGCACGGGCTTGGCCAAGACCTTCAACGCCTTTGTGGTCTGGCGCATCCTCGGGGGCGCGGCCATCGGCTTGGCCTCGAATCTCTCACCGATGTATATCGCGGAACTGGCCCCGGCGCAGGTCCGCGGGAAATTGGTTTCGGTCAACCAGCTCACGATCGTCATCGGCATCCTGCTGGCCCAGCTTGTCAATTGGCTCATCTCGGAACCGGTCCCGCGCGACGCCACGGCCGACGCCATTCTGCATTCCTGGAACGGGCAATCGGGCTGGCGCTGGATGTTTGCGGCCACAGCGGTGCCGTCGCTGTTGTTGTTTCTGGTCGGGATGCTCTTCGTGCCGGAAAGCCCGCGCTGGCTGGTCCGCAATGGCCAGCGTCAGGAGGCGCAACGCGTGCTGGCCCGTCTGGGCGGCGCCGCCTGGGCCGTGGACGCCCTGGCCGAAATTGAAACCACCCTGGCGCACACCAGCGAGCGCGTGAACTTCCGGGCGCTGCTGGAACCCCGCGTGCGCCGCATTCTGTGCCTGGGCGTGGTGCTCGCGTTCCTCCAGCAATGGTGCGGCATCAACGTGATTTTCTATTACGCCAAAGACGTGTTCGCCGCCGCGGGCTGCCCGGTCTCGGACATTCTCTTGAACATCGTCATCATCGGCCTGGCGAACTTGAGCTTCACCTTCGTCGCGCTGCACACGGTGGACCGGCAGGGGCGCCGCTTCCTCATGCTGGCCGGCTGGGCGGGCCTGGCCGGAATTTACCTGCTC
Organism: Verrucomicrobiota bacterium; assembly: GCA_016219875.1. Taxonomy (GTDB): domain Bacteria; phylum Verrucomicrobiota; class Verrucomicrobiia; order Limisphaerales; family JACRJZ01; genus JACRJZ01. The sequence continues at coordinate 21,595 of JACRJZ010000146.1, forward strand.
CTGGGCGCGGGCTACTTCTTCAAAGTGCAGGGCCTGCCGCTCGTCGTGCTGGTGGTGTCGGCCATCGCTTGCTACGCCTGCACGCTGGCGCCGGTCACGTGGGTTGTGCTGGCGGAGATTTTCCCCAATCGCATCCGGGGCGCCGCCATGTCCATCGCGGTCTTCGCGCTGTGGACGGGCTGTTTCACGCTCACCTACACGTTTCCGCTGCTCCATCAGCGCTTCGGCGCGGCGGCGACTTTCTGGACCTACGCGGTGATATGCGTAGTAGGCTTCTGGTTTTGCCGGGCCAAACTGCCGGAAACCAAAGGCAAGACGTTGGAACAGATCGAGCATGAACTCCTCAACTCGAGATGATTGGCAGATGAACGTCTCCCACTCACTGCTGACATTCACATGGGCGCTTGCGGTCGCAGTGCTCAGCGTCGGCGCTTCCCGATCCGCTGAAAGCGAGGCCGCTCCCTGTTATCCACCTCCTGAATCCCAAGGCGGATGGCGCACGTTGGTCACGAAGAACGCCCTTCCGACGGCGGCCCAAAGAGCAGCAGTGTTGAAAACTGCCGGGCTCAATACGGACCATCTGTACGTGCGCGTTCTTCACGATGTGATGAGCGCCCTTCCTTACCAGGAGATGGAGCCGCACAATGAGGTCGTTAACTCTGCAAACGTTGCCCTCGGCGGCGAGGCGTGGCGAACTACTTTCGCCTTGGCCAAACCCGGCGAGGCCTACCTCATTTACACGCTCGGCGGAGGAACGGGCAAAGCCACACTCGCTCCGGGGCGCTACACCGCCACACGCGTTGCCCCCCGCGACGGGACACAGACACCCTTGGGCGTAGTGGACGGCGGCGCTGTCGATTTCTCTCTGCCGCAAGGCGACTGGGGCCTCATCTACCGGCGCCCCGCTCAAGCGGAATCCATTTCTCCTGGCGAAGATATTCAAGCGCGCGTGAACGCCGCGCCTCCTGGCACGACGTTCCTCCTGAAATCTGGCACGCACCGGATGCGGTCCGTCGTCCCCAGGAATGGGGATACTTTCACCGGCGAAGCGGGAACGGTGCTGTCCGGAGCGCGGCTGCTGGCCAATCTGAGTCGGTCGGGCTTGTGCTGGGTCGCCAAGTCTCAAATACCACGGGACCGCAACACCGCGGGTGAGGCCCCTTGTCGGAGTGGCCACGCGCGGTGCAATCATGCCGAGGACCTATTCCTCGATGACGCGCCGCTTCTACACATGCCCACGCTTGCCGAGGTGGGACCCGGGAAGTGGCACTTCGATTACGATGCTGGCCAAGTTTACCTCGGGGACGATCCGACCGGAAAAAAGGTCGAGATCAGCGTCACGCCCAAAGCGTTCACCGGCCCTGCCACCAACGTCACGATCCGAAACCTGACGATCGAGAAATACGCCAATCCTACCCAGCAGGCCACGGTCGAACTCGGCACTGGCTGGATCATCGAGGACTGCGAATCGCGCTGGAACCACTTCACCGGAATCGCGATGGGGCCCCGTTCCATAGCGCGTCGCAATCGCGTCCATCACAACGGTTGCTTCGGATTCCACGGCGCCGGGGACCACATTCTGGTCGCGAACAATGAGATCGCGCACAACGGCTTTGCTGGCTACGACCCGTTCTGGGGCGCGGGCGGATCGAAGTGGGTTTACACCTCACATCTCATCGTCCGCGACAATTTCTCCCACCACAATCGCGGCCCTGGCCTGTGGACCGACATCAACAACATCCACACGCTCTACGAAAACAACACGGTCGAAGACAACGAACGCGGCGGGATCTTTCACGAGATCAGCTACGACGCCATCATCCGCACCAACACGGCGCGCCGAAACGGAACGGGAAAAGCCTTTCCCCACTGGACCACCGGCGCCGGCATCGAAATCGTCTCCTCACAGAACGTCGAGGTCTGCGGCAATACGCTTGAGGATAACTGGCAAGGCATCACCGGCCTCGATGATCATCGCGGCACTGGTAACGCCGGCCCCTGGACGCTGACCAACCTGAACGTCCACGGCAATGTCGTGACGTCTCGAATCGCCGACCCTGGCGGTGGGCGCACCGGCATCATCGACACGAAGGGCACCGGAGCATTCACGGCTTCCGCAAACAACCGGTTTCGTGAGAACACCTATTTCCGTGGAACCAACCGCTCAAACTTCCTGTGGATGGGCAAGGTACTGGACGCAACCGATTGGCAACGCTTCGGCCAGGATGCGTCGGGGACGTTTCGGCGGTGACTGTGCTGAACAGGGTGAATGGCCGCGCTTCACCGCTTCTCAATCCTCGCGACTGAATGGCGGCTGTGCTGAGTTCGTCAGTTTTCGCATGAAACCTTTCGGTGCGGCACGTAACGCGGCGGGTTTGGCGTTATTCTTGGGAGTCCTGGTCATAGGAGCGGTGGCGGGCACCGGCCCTATTCGCATCGCCCGGGAATACCCGCATTCGTTCCAATATCAGAGCGGCGAGCGATTCTTTCCCATGGGCGACACGGCTTATTTCCTGATCGCGCAGCCGACCAACGTCATCGCGCACTTCATTGATACGCGGCGGGCGCACAAGTTCAATTTTGTCCGCATGATGCCGATGGCGCGCGGGCATTGGGCGTTCGACGGCACGCCGCGCAAGCCGGACTACACCGCCATCAACGAGGCGGCGATGCGGAAACTGGATTGGGTGTTTGACTATGCTGGCGCCAAGGGCATGAACATCGAGTTGATTCTCTTTGGCTATGGCGTCGAGCAGGGGGAAGGGCTTTGGGCCAATGTGACCAATCAGAATTTTTGGATCGATACGCTCGTGAAGCGTTTCCAGGACCGCCCGAACCTTTTCATGTGGATGGTCGCCAATGAATTCGAGCGGTATCCGGATGGCCGTTACAGCTTCAGCCCTGGCGATGTGGAGTGGGCGAAGACGGTGGCGGCCCAGATTCGCCGCCACGATACCGTCCACCCCATCGGCTGCCACCCGTCCGTCTGGATCACCGACCAAGACCCGCCGCGCGAAGGTCCAAGACCGTTCGCCAGCTACAAAGGATTTACTCAGCGCCGTCCGCAGGTGGTGTGGCCGCTGTGGGAAGACAGTCTCATCGATCTGAACGTCACGCAGAACAACGAAGGCGTCCAACCGCGCACCTGGGGCAATTTTACGTCCACTGAGCGCGGCCTCACGTACTACTCGACGAACTGGCAAGGAACCTACTATCCGGTGAACTGGACCACGAATGGGTGGGACTTCGAAGCGGCGGGAATGGAAGACTGCATCGCCGAGGACTGGGCGCACGGCAAACCGGTCCTGAACACGGAATTCGGCTATCAAGTGGAGTTGGGTGGCGAGTCATCCTACGGAGCCAAAACGCGTCAATTTACTCCGCCTTCGACCGTCCGGAAGAAAGCGTGGAAGATCGCGACGGCGGGAGGGTACTTTGCCACCGGCTTTCGGAATCTGGCGGTGGCCTATGATTTCACCGCGAGCGACGTCGATCACTTCCGCCCGGAACACCTCGAAACGCTCTACGATTTCATCACGGGCAAAACGGAATACTGGAAGATGGAACCGCATCTGGAACTGGTTGCGCCTTTCAACGTGCTGCTCGCGCTGCCCGGAAGAGAATACGTGGCCTATTTTCCTCGTGGCGGAGCGAACCGCATCATGCTCGAAGCTGGCCAGTATGCCGTCGAATGGCTGCACGCGGAATCAGGCCGGTATTTTCCGATGACGGCCATCACCGCTGCGAACGGCAACCGCGAATTCATCCCACCCAATGATCCCGACGCGGATTGGGTGCTGCATTTGCGGGTGAAAGCGCCGAACGATGGCGCATTCTTTCGCAAGCCGGCCGATTTCCCCGCGCAGACTTCGCTGCCCGACCCGCTCGTGATGCTGGACGGACGGAAAGTGACCACGCCCGAGATGTGGAGGAACGAACGGCGACCGGAACTGCTCCGCTTATTCCAGCACTACATGTATGGCCAGCTTCCACCCAAGCCGATCCTGACCCCAAAAATCGAGCGAGTGGACGCCGCGTCCTTCGGCGGCAAGGCCACCCTCAGCGAAGTGACGCTCGCTTTCGGCCCGCCCGACGCGCCGCCGATTCACTTGATGCTCATCGTGCCCAACCACCGCGCGCGGCCCGCGCCGGTGGTGCTCGCAATTAATTATTTCGGTAATCACACGCTCGTCCGCGACAAGAACGTGCGGCTCGCGGACAATTGGATGCCGGAGCGCGGCGCCGGCGTGGTGGGGAACCGAGCCACCGAAGCCAGCCGCGGCTCGTGGGCGGAGATTTGGCGGATCGAGGACGTGATCGATCGCGGCTACGCGCTGGCCACGTTCTACAACGGCGATGTGGATCCCGACTCACCGGATCAACGCGGCGTGCAGAAGTTCTTCCGGCAGCCCGATCCGGCCGATGATTGCGGCAGCATCGCGGCGTGGGCTTGGGGCCTGCAGCGGGCGGTGGATTACCTCGTCAACGCGCCGGGGATCGACGCGCGCCGCATCGTGGTGACCGGCCATTCCCGAACGGGCAAGGCGGCCCTGCTCGCCGCGGCGTTCGACGAACGCATCGCCCTGGCCATTCCGCATCAGGCGGGTTGCGGCGGCTCGGCACCCAGCCGGGCCAGGATTGCGATTGGGAAAGCTTACAACACGTTGGACAAGCCGCAGACCAAGCCGCCGGAAACCGTGTTCAACATCAACGACAAGTTTCCGCATTGGTTCAACGCCCGGTTCAAGGAATTCAACGCCCAGCCGGAGCGGTTGCCGTTCGACCAGAATTGTTTGGTGGCCCTCTGTGCGCCGCGACCGGTCCTGTTCACCAACGGCCGGGCCGATACGTGGATCAATCCCGCCGGACAATTCGAAGTGCTGCGGGCGGCGGCTCCGGTTTACCGGCTGCTGGGGGCCGGCGATTTCACCGCAGAAGAACTGCCGCCCGATGGCCGCTTGATGGACGGAGTGCTGGGTTACTACCTCCGCCCCGGCGCCCACTCGTTGCGGCGCGAGGATTGGAAGGTGTTTCTCGATTTTGCGGACCAGCACCTGGGCCGCCCATGAAGCATTTCATTCTTCTCTGCTCTAGGCCTCCGCTCGTGTGATGCGAGAATCACCGAGCCGGGACTGCCATGACTGACCGCTCGATTGTCACCGGCCCGAGCAAGCCGGAAGGCAGGAGAGATTTCTCCAGTTCGCGCGTCTTCTGGCGCGCTTCACAGAACTTGCACCCGCCGGGCGGCGAGAAGTCCAACGGCACGCCGAGATAGGTTTTGACGTTGGATTTTGTGAAGCGTTTCTCCGGCGGTAATTTGGCGTCGCCGATCAGGCGGTTGGGCCACAAATTCACCACGGCGATCTCCAACTGGTTGCCTCTCGCTTGAATGGCTCCCGTGATCTCCACGCGCCACGGCGCGGTCCAGATCACACCGAGATCGCGGCCGTTGAGCCTCACGCTGGCCAGGTTCTTCAGCGTGCCCAGATTCAGGAGGATTTGGCATTTGAGATCTGAAATTTGAAATTCCGCGAGATCGAACGTCTTGCGGTAAACCGCCGTGCCGCTGTAATAGCGAATGCCTTCCTCCGGCCGCTCCGTCCAGTCCACCAGCGCGTTGAAGGTCACCTTCGCCGGCCCGCCCCATTTCGGGTCGAACGACACCTCCCAAGGCCCGGCGAGTTCAGCCATCTTGAAGCTGTCTGCGAAGTTTCGTTCGCGTTGCAGTTCCGGTTGGGTGCCGGCGGCTTGGCGGAAGACGATGAAGAAACTCTGGCGCGGCTCGAAACGCACCGGCACGAGCGCGCGCCCATCGGCTTCGCGGAACTCCGGCAGGGGGCGAATCGCTCCCGTGACCGCATCCCACAGTTCCGGCTGGCGTCCCGCCGTGCGGAAGGCGATTTCGGCAGAGGCGCGTGCGGCCTTTTGATTCGAGACGAAGAAGATGTCCGTGCCGCCATCGCGGCGGTGAATCCAATTGAACTTCGCGTCCGGGCTGCTACCGCGGAATTCCAGGTCCGGCGCGAGGCCGTCCGCCGCCAGCAACGCCGCCATCGTTTTTCCCCAGACCACGCGGCCTTTTCCGATAGAGCGCTGAAGGGCTGGGGTAGCGGAGTGATGGAGTGTTGGAGTATTGGAGTGCTGAAAAGCCAGCGCGCCATCTTCCGCCTGCCGCCCATCACTCCATTGCTCCACCACTCCATCACTCCGTTCTTCTCCCCACAGCCGCTCAGTCAGGCGCTGCACTTCCCGGTCGCACTCCGGATAATCCGTCAGTCCGGGCGCCTGAAGCGCTGGCCTCGGGCCGATAACCGTCACGCCGCCCGCCACCAATTCGGCGATTTTGCGGAGCACGGCCGGAGATGTTTTCCATGAATTCGTGTGAGGCAGGACCAGATAGCGGTAACTCATTCCGTCGGGCAGCACGAGCCGTCCGTCTTTGGCCGCGGCCCGCGTCAACAATGCTTCGGCGTTGAACGTGTCGCAGTCGAAGCCCGGCGGCAGGGCGGGGTTCATCATCGTCTTGGAGCGGACGAAGCTGTTCGCGTCCTCGCCGTAGTAATACGCCACGTCGGCCACGAACAGTCCCTGCCGCAGCATGAACTGACAACGCCGCAAATACCGCAGCCAGGCGTGGCTCATGTCCCACCAGGTCGTGTTGGCGTTGATGTGCGTTCCGACATGGCCCCATTGATTGCCCGGCACAACGTCCAGCCGCGGCTGGTGAGTGAACTTGTGAAAAACCATTCGCGTGAGTCCGTTGCAGAACGCCGCGTCACCGACATCCTTCAAGCACCAAGGGTCTTCAATCCAGTCTTCCGCAAACGACGTGAAGGCTTCCGCCGCACAGATTCTCCGGCCAAAGATGTGCGCTGCTGACGCCGCCTGCCGGACCGTGTCGTAGCCCCAAAACTCCGGTATACCAAAGATTGGGCCATCCGGCTCCCAGGTGCGTTTCCAGAATTCGCCCATCGGCACCTCGTTTAGTCCCTCGCATTGAAGGCCGTCAATCGAGTGGAAAAAGAAGGGGCCGCCGGATTCCGAGTCCTGCCCCAGCCCATGACGCCGCGCCAGCTCGCCCAGGCGTCCGTAGTGATTGGCCGCAAACAGGTCGGCAGCCGTGCGCCGATAGTCCCACTGGAATCGGGCGGTGATTTCGGCGGAATCAACCGTCTTGCGCGCCAGGGCCGGCAGGAACGGACGGGCGTCATAACCACGCCGTTTCTGGAACTCCTCCAGGAAGCCGTCGGCCCACGACGGCTGGACCGTCTCCCAACTGTCAATGTGGAGTTGCACCAGCGTCTGGTCGGTAAGTGGTCCCGCATCCTCGATCAACTTGCCTGCCGTCGCCGCAAAATGACGGTCCATCGCTCGCGCGCTCCACGGATCAACTTCCCATCCTTCGGATTCGGAATTCGAACTGCACTTCGTCCGGGCCGACACGCCGAATCCCGGTTTGCCGGCGTCGAGCGTGTAGCCCAGGCGCAGAATCGTCCAACGGCCCTCCGGAGCGTCACATTTCAGACGGCCTTCGTGGAGCTTGTCCGTCAAGTCGAGCAGTCCTTCGCGTGTCCAGGTCTTGCCGTCTTGGACCCGGCACGCGAGGACCGCGATGTCGCGATACCAGTTGTGTTCGACGCGCGACTGCGGCAGCGCCTGATCCAGCTTCGCCGGTCCCTGGACAGTGAGTTCGGCGCTCACGAGATGCTTGATGGCATCTTCAGGTTGGATCCACGGACCGCCCGCGTTCCAGCCGCTGCACAAGTTCACGCTCATCAGCAGACCCAGCCGCCCGGCCTCACGCACGGCGTGACGAAATTGTTCGCGCCACGGCTCGCTCATGAACGGCGGCCCTTTCGGGGTGTCCGGTCCACCTGTGCCCGCATCGACCAAGAGCACACCGCCGATGCCTTGCCGGCGCATCTCATCGAGGTCGCGGGTGATTCCTTCCTTGCTGGCTGCGCCGTCCAACCACCACCAGAAGACCCACGGCCGATCCGAATCAGGCGGGTTGGCAAACCCGGACGTCAGATCCGCCGTGGCGGTGGTGAGTTGGGATTCATTCGCGACCGCGCTGGCCAGTGGTGTGGCTGTAGCAGTCGCCAGCGCCAGCCATACGATGGCTGCGCTGCACGAAATGGACGCCCGTCTCATTCGCGCTACCGGTTCATTCATGATGAGCGGGAGCGTAAATCCACGGCTCAAAAATCGCCACGCCGGAACTTCAGAAGCCCAGGAGCGAGCACACAACCTTCACGCTCGCCCGCGCACACAAGTCCGCCGTTAGGCGGAACGATCGGGAAGCGCCGAACTGGAATTCGGCGCTCCAAGGTCACGCTTGCAGCACGCCACCCTGGCTGGCGTTGGTGACGAGCTTCTGGTAGCGGGCGAGCCAGCCGTTCAGATCGCGCTTCACCGGCTGCCAGGTCTTCTTGCGCTCGGCCAGTTCGCTTTCGGGCACGACGATGTCAATGCGACGATTCGGGAAGTCGATGCGAAGGCGGTCGCCTTCCTTGAGCAAGCCGATGGGGCCGCCTTCTTCGGCTTCGGGGGAAACATGCCCGATGCACGCGCCCGCGGTGCCACCGCTGAATCGGCCATCGGTGACGAGGGCGACTTTGTCGCTCAGGCCCATGCCGACGATGTAGCTGGTGGGCGAAAGCATTTCCTGCATTCCAGGACCACCGCGCGGGCCTTCGTTGCGGATGACGACCACGTCGCCCGCCTTGACCTTGCCGCCGAGAATGTCGGCACAAGCCTCGTCCTGACTCTCGAAGATCACGCACGGTCCTTCAAAGACGAAGCCCGGCCCGCAGTACGCTTTGAAAGCGTCGCTGATGCCGGCGGTCTTGACCACGCAACCGTGCGGCGCGAGTTGGCCGTAGAGGATCGAAAGCCCGCCATCCGCCGTGTAGGCCGTGTCCTTGGTGCGGATGCAGTCACTGGCGTCGAAGCGGAAGACGGGGTCATAAGGCATCAACCCGCTGAGCACGGCCTGCTTGATGAGGGCTGGGTCGTAGTCGTGATATGCCCGGCTGATCTGCCACGTGTGTCGGAAGCGCGCCGCACGCACGAGGCAGGAAATCTTCTTCTCAGCGCCCTTGGCGTATTGCCACATGGCGAGCATCGGCGTGCCTTTGATCTGCGCGAGTTCGGCGCGGACAAGCCCCTTGAACTCGGCAAACTTCGCCTTGAGTCCTTCCTCGATGGCCGCGGTGCCTTTCCACGTCGTGGTCTCGTCCACCGCGAACTCGGCGTCCTCCGTGAACAGCGCAGCCGCCGAAGCGGCGTCGCCCACGTTGAACGCGGCGGCCAAGCGCCAAAGCGTGATGGCCCGCGTGTCGCCCGGGAAGAAGAGCATCGGCTTGGGCACAAGGTTGCCGTTCGCGGTGCGACCAGCGGGACCCAGCTTGTCGTTCGGGTCCACCGCGATGGCCGAGGCGCCAGAGACCCGGACGGACTTCGCCCACGCGGTGCATTTCTCGGAACGTACGTCCCACTCGTCAATGTTCTCGCCGAGGGTGTGGCCGGTGACGGTCTTGCAACCCAAGTTCAGCACGCCCATGCGTTTGAGCTCGCCCAAGATCGTGTGGATGCCGCCAGCGCGATGCACGTCCTGCACATGGTAGTTCGACGACGGCGACACTTTGCACAAGCACGGGATGCGGCGGCTGATGGCGTCGATGCGGGCGATGTCGTACTGGAGGCCGGCCTCGCGGGCAATGGCCAGCGTGTGGAGAATCGTGTTGGTCGAGCCACCCATCGCGACATCGAGCATGAGGGCGTTGTCGAAGGCTTCGACCGTGGCGATGTCGCGCGGCTTCAGGTCCAGTTCGACGAGCTTGAGGATCATGCGGGCGGCGCGTTCGTAGAGGGCCTCGCGTTCCTTCGACACGGCCAGCACGGTGCCGTTGCCGGGCAGCGCCATGCCGAGCGCCTCGCAAAGGCAGTTCATCGAGTTTGCGGTGAACATGCCGGAGCACGAACCACAGGTCGGGCAGGCGGTTTGTTCCAGCTTCTTCAACTGCTCCTCGGTGATCGTGCCGGTCTTGAGTTCAGCCACGCCCTTGAAGACGGTGATGAGGTCGGAGGTTACGCTGGCGGGCTGCAAGTACCCGGCGAGGTCTTCGTGCGTCGCTTTCTGTTCGGCGATGCCCGCGGCCATCGGCCCGCCACTGACGAAGACCGTGGGGATGTTGCAGCGCATGGAGGCCATCAACATGCCGGGCACGATCTTGTCGCAGTTCGGGATGCAAACCATGCCGTCGAAGCAATGCGCCTTGAGCATGGTTTCCACGGTGTCGGCGATCAGCTCGCGCGAGGGCAGCGAATACAACATGCCGGAGTGGCCCATCGCGATGCCGTCATCGACGCCGATGGTGTTGAAGACAAACGGCACGCCGCCCGCCTCGCGGACCAGGCGCTTCACCAGCGCTCCGACCTCGTTGAGGTGGGCGTGGCCGGGGATGCAGTCGGTGTAGCTGTTGCAGACGGCGATGAACGGCTTGTTGAAATCGTCTTCGGATTCAATGCTGCCGGTGGCGCGAAGCAGACTGCGATGCGGCGCGCGCTCGAAACCCTTTTTGATGATGTCGCTTTTCATAGTTCTCTGTTGCGGCAAAATGTTGCCGGGTCGCCGGGGCGGGAACAGGAGGCCCCGATTCAATTCGGCTGAATCTTTCCCAGCGCTCGCCAGGGCGCAATCGAATTCCGCCCGCGCGGAAAGGCAAGGCGAACCACGGCTGCTCTAAAGTCGGCACCCCCACCGCGGGGAACAAGGCCTTCCCCTCACCCCAACCCTCTCCCGTCCGACGGGAGAGGGGGGATCATCGGACGCGGGGTCACGAAACTGGCTCCAGATTTCAGCCGGCGCCGGTTGCGCCCTCCCTCTTCCATCGGATGGGAGAGGGCTGGGGTGAGGGCCCGAAGGCCACCCTGCCGTCCCACGCGCCGAGTTTAGAGCGACCCTGAAGGCGAACCCCTTGCCGGAAAATTTCCTTCACCCCTCCCCTGCCCCATCCTACAGTCCGCCGCGCAATGATGAACCTATTCGATCTCTCAAACGAAGTGGCCGTGTGTATCGGCGCCGGCGGCGCGTTGGCCGGGGCGATTGCCGAAGGCTTTGCCCAGGCGGGCGCGACCGTCGCGGTCGTGGACCTCCGTCTCGAAGCCGCCGAAGCCCGCGTCCAAAGCATCACGAGCAAGGGCGGCAAGGCCAAGGCGTTTCAGGCCAATGCCATGGAAAAGGAAAGCCTCCAGAAGGCCCACGACGCCATCGTCGCGTCGCTCGGCGGCCCGACCATCCTGCTCAACGCTGCCGGCGGCAACGATCCCAAGACCACCGTCACCGCGGACAATCCGTTCGAGGCGATCCCGTTTGAGAACTGGCGGCGCAACTTTGATCTCAACCTCGCCGCCGGCGCGCTTTTGCCGTGTCAGGTGTTCGGCCCCGGCATGGTCGCGCGCGGCAAAGGCAGCATCATCAACATCGCCAGCGTGTCGGCGCACATTCCGCTGTCGCGCGTGGTGTCCTACTCCGCGGCCAAGGCCGGCGTCGTGAGCCTGAGCCAGTTCCTCGCCCGCGAGTGGGCCACGAAAGGCGTGCGCGTGAACACGATCACGCCCGGCTTTTTTCCGGCGGACCAGAACCGCGCGCTGCTCTTCAACCCGGACGGCTCGCCGACCGACCGCACCAAAGCCATCTGGGGCCACACTCCGATGAACCGTTTCGGTGAAGCCAGCGAGTTGATCGGCGCGGCGATCTTCCTGGCCAGCAGCAAGGCCAGCGGCTTTGTCACCGGGGCCGACATCAAGGTGGACGGCGGCTTCCTCTGCCAGACGATCTGAGGCGGGAGGCGGGGTGAAGGTTTAGAAAGAGCGTGCATTCTGGTTGGCGCTGTGGTACTGCCTCGCGCGCAAACAAGACCCAATGCGTGCCATGAAGCAGTTACTCCTGATCGGCGTCATCGCTCTCGCCACGATTTCCCTCCCAGTCCACGGCCAAACGCCAGCCTGTTCCTCGGTGGTTTATGCCACCGATCACGGCGGCAGCGTCAGTCCTGGAAGCCACCTTGATTACTGGCCGTCCTACGGCATTGGGGGCGGGGTTTATGCCACGAACGAGATTCGCGCCTGGCTGCTCTTCCCTCTGCCGGCGTTCACCACGAGCGTCACGCGCGCTGAGTTGCGCTTTCAGCCGGCGACCGTGTTCAGCCCAACGAACTCCGAGACGATTGAGCTGCACTCGCTGGCCACGCCCCCCAGCGCGCTGACCAATCGCACCGCGAATCCCGCCAGCCTTTTTCTCGACTTGGCCGACGGCCCGATGCTGGGCGCGCGACCCATCCTGGTGTCGGAAGGTTCCGAGTTTCCTTTTACCAACATGGATTTCGGCACGCTCGTCTCGGTGCCGTTCACGCCCGCCGGCTTGGCCGCGCTCAACGCCGCCGCGGGCCAGCCGTTTGCCCTGGGTGCGGTGGTGAGCAGCTTGGACACAGACCCGGACAGCAGGGAGGCCTTGCTGTTCTACTCTCAACCGCTTAGCGCGCACTTGGTGTTCTCCTCCGCCGGTGAAACCCTGCCGGAGGTCAGCGTGCTGTCCACCAACCCGGTGACTGCGCTCATGATGAATCGGATCACCGTGGAAGCCGCCGTGTGCGGGCAACAACCCATGTCGCTGCAATGGTGGAAAGGCGGCCTGCCGGTCACGGGCGCGACGAACGAAGTGCTCGAGTTGTTTCCCAGCTACCCCAGCCAGTCCGGCGCCTACCGCCTCCGCGCCAGCAACGCTTTGGGCGCCGTGCTGGGGCCGGCGGTGGACGTGCGCGTGCTGCCCATTCAAATTCAATCCTCGCCGCAATCCCAAAGCGTGCCCGCCGGACAGAGCGCGACCTTCTACGCCTACGCCTATTCTCCGGTGCAACCGCTCTTCATCCAGTGGCGGCACGATGGCGTGCCGCTCTCGGGCGAGATCGGTTGGGGCCTGATCTTGTATGACGTCACGCCGGGCGACGCCGGGGACTACGATGTGGTCTTCACCAATCCTTACGGCTCGGTGACCAGCGCGGTGGCGCGCCTGACGGTCACGGTTTCCAAGCCGACGTTCACCTACTTCACCGCCGGCGGCACCGTGTATCTCGGCGGATGGCTGAGCCTTCAGGCCAACGCAGAAGGCACCCAGCCGATCTCCTACCAGTGGTTCAAAGACAATGCGCTCCTGCCCGGTGCGACGGACACGCTCTTGCGCAAGACGAACGTGGTCGCCGCGGACGCCGGCAGTTACTTCTGCGTGGCCAGCAACATCGTGGGCTTGACGACCAGCGCCACGGCCCAGGTCGTCGTGAAGGCCATCGACCTCTCCGGGGCGGTGGACGCCACCGTGTTGTGGGGCCACAGTGGGAGCCTCAGCGTCGCGGTCTATTCCGGTGTGCCCTACACGGTCCAATGGTTCCGCGGCGCGCCGCTCCCCGTCTCGCCGCTCCCCGGCCGGACCAATGCCTATCTCTCCTTCAACGCGGTGCAGCCGTCGGACGCCGGACAGTACTTCGCCATCGCCTCCAATCCGTTCGCCAGCATCACGAGCCGGGTGGCGACGCTGACCGTGAACTCGCAGGCACCGACCGCCTCGGCCTCCGTGTCCAGCTACAGCGCGGGCGGCACAAACCTGCCGGACGGCGTGCGCGTGCCGCTGGGCGGCGAGGTGAACTTCTATGGCAGCGTCGGTGGCGGCCCGCCGCCCGCGCCGCAGTGGCGGCTGAACGGAACAAACCTTCTCGGCCAGACCAATCTCTATCTTCACCTCTCCAATCTGACCAGCAACCACGCCGGCTACGTCACCCTCGTCGCCACCAGCATCCTCGGTTCAGCTTCCAGTTCGCCGATCCGTCTTGAAGTGGTGCCGGTGCCGCCGGTGTTCACCCTGTATCCCAGAACGAACACCGTCATCGAGGGCGACACCGTCACCCTGCACGCCTACGCGGGCGGCGGCCCGCAGCCGACGATGCAGTGGCGGCGCCTCGGCGCGGACCTGCCGGGCGAAACGAACTTCACTCTCGCGCTCCAGAACGTCACCACCAACGACAGCGGCGCTTGGGAAGTGAGAGCGCAAAGTTCCGCCGGCCAAACCGACGTCAGCGCCCAACTCAACGTTCGGCACGCCACCGGCCTGGATCTGTGGAACTGGCGCAATCCGCTGCCACAAGGTAATCGCTTCAAGTCCGCTGCTTGGGGCGCCGGCCGCTGGGTCGTCACGGGCAACGCCGGGTCCATCCTCACTTCCACCAACGGCACGAACTGGACCCTCGTGGTGCTCGACGCCAACGCCGACCTCGAGGCCGTGGCCTTCGGCAACGACGTCTTCGTGGCGGCGGGACCGACTCGGACGTACTCCACCTACGTCTCCTCTGCCCCCGGCGTCAGCGACACCGCGGGCGTGGTGTTTGTTTCGGAGGACGGCCTGCACTGGTCCGTGGGCCACGCGCCGGACTTCGATTCACTGCAAGACATCGCCTTCGGCGGCGGGCAGTTCATCGCCGCGCCGTACTACTATGGCCGCGCCTTTGTTTACACCTCGGCCGACGGCAGGAACTGGACTCCGCAGCAGTTGCCTTGGGAGAACACCGTGCCCGCGGCGCGCGTGGGCTGGGGCAAGGGCCGCTTCATCGCCGCGCATTCTTCGAGCATCTACGAATCGACCAACGCCGTGGATTGGACACGCAGCCTCTCCGACTCCAGCATCTATCCGCTCGGCGTGGCGGCGAATGACGACGCCATCGTCGTGAGCAGCGGTGGCTACGGCTACGTCTTCACGGAAACGGCTGGGTGGAACGAAGTCGTTTTGACGAGCTACGTTTCGGATGTGGCCGCGGCGCCGGGCTGCTTCGTCGGCTTGGGCTCGAGGGACGGCCACGTTCTGGTTTCGTCCAACGGTTTTTCCTGGACCAATATCGACACCTACGTCAACGAGCAGTTGGAGACGGTGGCCTTCGGCGGCGGGCAATTCCTCGTGGCCGGCGAAGGTGGGACGATCATGCTGTCGGCGGACGGCACGAACTGGTCACCGAATTTAGTCCGCCCGCAAGAGAATCATTACGGCCTCGCGCACTCGCCGGACCTCACCGTGGTGGTGGGCGACGACGGCACGATCCTGACCTCGCCGGATGGCCGCACGTGGACACCGCAGGCCTCCGGTGTCACCGGCAACTTGCACGCGGTGCATTACGCCGACGGGCTGTTCGTGGCGTCCGGACGCAACGGCACGATCCTCACCTCGACCGACGGCACCACCTGGACCCAGCAGAACTCCGGCACGACGACGTACCTCGAACGCATTTGCTGGGCCGACGGCCTGTGGGTCATCGTCGGCGAGCGCGGTGCCATCTGCACTTCGACCAACGGCTTCAACTGGACGCTTCGCAACACCGGCTCGCCCTACACCGACCATGAGGGCATCGCCTACGGCAACGGCGTGTGGGTGGCCGCGGGCGGCTACTTCACCACCCGCGCCTACAGCACAGCCTACTACTCCACCGACGGCCAGACTTGGTTGCTCGGGTCCATCAACCTCGGCGTGCGCGCGCGCGACGTGGCCTTCGGTGGCGGACGTTTCGTGCTCGTGGCCAACGACGGCAACTGGGCGGTTTCGACCAACGGCTGGCTCTGGGAGCGGGGCTTGGTGGAAGACTACTACAACTTCCGCCGCGTCCACTACGCCAACGGCCACTTCACCACCGTGGGCAACGAAGGCCGGCTCTTCTCCCTGCCCGGCGGCACCAACTGGCTTTCCAATCTGAGCGCCGGCTCCAGTCTGACGAGTGGCCTGACGTGGACGAAGCATCGCTCGCGCACCACCGTGAACCTGCACGACATTCACGCCGGAGCCGACGGCCGATACTTCACGGTCGGCAATCAGGGAGCGATCCTGCAAAGCGGCCCCGCCTGGCCGCAACTGCGCGACCTCCGATTCGCCGGCGGTCAACTCGTGCTGCAACTGGAGCCGGGCTTGGTGCCCTCCGAGGCGCTGAGCCTGCAAGCGTCCACGGACCTGCGGACCTGGCTGACGATCGCCACGAACCTGACGCCGCCGATCGTGATCCCAGCCACCAACGCCGGCGGGCACTTCTTCCGGCTCTTCGCGCCGTAGTCCGCGGTCCTCACCGGCGAGGGTGAAGAGTTGGACTTGGACTGCTTTCTTGCCATCTATTGCCAAGCGGCCCATATTGCCGCCGTGAAACTTTGCACCATGAACGTCTCCTTGACGCCCAAGCTGGCCCGCCACGTGCAAGCCCAGTTGGGCGGCGAGTTCGGCAACGCAAGTGAGTACGTGCGCGACCTGCTCCGCCGAGACATGCTTGCCAAACAGAACGCTTCACTCGCCCCCTTGACGGAACGCGACCTGGCCGACCTCGCCGCTCAAACCGAAGACGATCCCGTCCTGGTGCGGATGGCCCGCCGCAGTGTGGCCACGTCGCGAAAGGCCCGGCTATGACCGTGGCCCAATGGGACATTTGCACTGCCAAGGTCTGGGACCAGGACCATCCGGTGGTCGTGCTCACGCCCACCGCCCTTTGCCGCCAGCCCTTCTTGAACGTGCTGGGTTGCTCCACTCTCTACTCGGCCCGCCAAGCCGATCTCCGGCATGAGATCACGCTGGACGAAGCCGATGGCCTGGAAAGGCCAACCCTCTGCAAATTGTCCCCGATTCATTTGGTCGAGGCCCGCGACCTCCATCGGCTCCGTGGGCGGGTCTGCGCGGAACGCCAGAGGCAGATGGGCGCCCAGTTAATCCGGCTTTACGGCCTCTGGCTGGGGTAGAGAGCCGCCGGGTCACTGCGGCGTCTCGCTGGAGGCAGACGACGCCAGGGCGTCATCGACCGCCGTGCCCATCGCGGGCTTCAGCGCGTCGGGCGTGGCGAGGGCCAACTCCTGCATGGTTTGGATGAAATTCATCTTCACCAGCTTCTGCGCGCGGCGCAACAGGAGCGGCACGGGACTGACGGGTTCCACTTGGTGGTAATACTCGCAGATGCTGTCGAGCGTGCGGATCACGTCGTCGCGTGAGCGGATGGAACCGGTGATCGGGATGCCCGCGAAACCAGGCGCGCCGCCGCCGGCGGTGGCGGGTTCTCCGCCGGCGGAGGCGGCATCCGGCGTGCCGGCCGCCGCTTCGGCCCCCGGCGTTTCGGCGATCTTCGCCTGGAGAATGCGCTCGATCTGCTGCAAGACGCCACGGAGTTCCTCGAAGCTGATCGTCACGCCGGCGCCCAGCGTGGAGGTGAGGAAGGCATCGATGCCCCCGAGGGCTTCGAGGGCTTCGACCGCGGCTTGGTGGTTCGCCTTGAGATCGTCGGGCTTGGCGTTCTGAAAGGCGCGGTTCACGGCGGAAGTGTCGGGGCCGGTGGCGGGCGCGCCTTCGCCGCCGGACTCGCGTTTCTTGGCGTTGAGCACGTCGTCAAGCGAGAGCGGCGGCAGACCCTTCGGGCGGCAGAGCGGCGCGTGGTGCAGGTAGTCGATGATCTGAAGCCAGCCTCCGGCCCGGCCCAGCCGTTCCATGGTGAGCGCGCCAAGGATGTTCAGACGCTGTTGCGGGTCGTTGTTGTCCTCCGGGTCCAGCAGCGGATAAACCGGCCCCCAGTATTGCTCCAGAAGGCCGCGGATGAATTGCAGGCCGTCCCGGAAGCCAGGCAACCCGTCCACCTGCAGCAGCCCGCAGCACAGCATGACCGCGCCGCGCAGATGCTTGGACGCGCCGAGGAGATCGAGGCTGGCGTCCCGGAGCTGGCGCCACTCCGGCGGCTCGGCGGGCTTGACCACGGAGCCGATTTCGACTTCGGGCTGGCCCTTGAGCAGGGTTTCCAACTCGTCAAACCGCGGATCGTAGGAAAGGTCCGGGCCGCAGGGTTGCTCGGCGGAAACGGGCTGGAGAAGTTTTTCAACGAGAGCGCTCATAGTGGAGTGGGATTGGGGTCATCTCTTAAACAAAGATCCGAACAGCCGTGCCACCTTGGACTCGGCCACCTTCGGCGTCTCGCCGCGGACAAAAGCGTCGAGCCGGCCCTGGGCCTGGGCGCGGAAATTGGCGTCGAGGTTGAAGGGAATTTCGCTCGCGCACGGGAACTTCACCGGGGTGGTACGGAGACAGAAGAACTGGTCCGGCTCCGGTTCGCCGATGAGGATGTCGAGCCACTCTTCCGCCGCGGGCCAAAGAAAGAGGATCGGCGCGGCGGGATCGACCAGACTTCGGAGCAGGTTGGTCCAGGCGCAAAAAATCTCTCCCGGCTCGTGGCCGGCGGCGGGCACGCGCACGTCCTGCGGGCGCAGGGCCGAGGCGCCGGCGCGCGGATTGAACCGGCCCGGCGCGTAGGCCGGCACCTGACTCTGGAGTTGATACAGCACGCGCAGCAAGCCTTCGTGGCCGGGGCCGAATTGAGGGTGGCGCACGAAGCGGCCCAGCATCTCGGTGATCGGGGGCACGCTCCGGCCGTCTTCCGGCAGCAGGCCACGGAGTTCTTCGCGGGCGCGGCCCAAGACCTGTGCCACCTCCAGCGCCGTCGAAATCGCGCCGCATTCCTGCCGCAACTGCTCCATCCGCGGCACCACCACCGAGAGCACCCAGGAAAGCGAGACGCCGGCGGCGTGCGCCTGGACGCCCATCGGATAGCGCGTGCGCCCCTTGCCGTCGCTGGAGGACCACAGCCGGCCCACGATGCACTGGTCGTTGGCGGCCCAGAGATAGACGTGGTTGAAGCCGGCCAGTTGCTGCGCGGGTTCGAGTTTCTCCCAATGTCCGGTGTCGATGTTGCGTCCGATGCCGTGGACGTAGAGCACCGTCTTCGCCAGGACGAGGCTCTGGGTGCGCAGACCGAGGTCCGGCGCGAGGGAGGTTTCCTCGATGTGATCGTCCCAGCCGGGGTGTTTGCCAAAGGCGCCGAGAAACAGCGCGCGCCCGGTGTCCGGGGCCAATTTGCGAACATCGTCACGCAGGAATTGCTTGAGAAAATCGCTCATGGGAGGCCCTTTCAATCGTTCGTTTCAGAATTGTTGCAGGCTGGGCCAGGACGCGAGGTCCGGCAACGGGCGCTCAAATTGCAGCTTGAGCCGCACGTCGCCCATGCTCGCGTATTTCGGATCTTTGAACGCCCAGTCCACGGTCCAGACGCGTTTGTCGGCCTTGTCTTCGCGCCCGCCGGCCAGCGCCAGCCGCAGCGGACCCCAGTCTTCCGTCTTCTGGCCCTGGGCTTGTTCCCGCGGCGGCTCGAACTGGTCGGTGAGGCTGAGCGACAAGGGATCGTTCAGGCCGACGGCGCCGAGTGGGGTGTCTTCGAGCGTGTTCGTGTCTTCACGCTTGGCCGCGCTTTCGAGACGAATCTTGCGGAGCGGAGCGCGCCAAGCGTCCTTGCCAGCCGCCGAACTCGTGAGCATCCCCATCAGGATGACGTTGACCCGTCCGGGCACGTTGTCCTGGCCGAGCAGGGCAGCGCGCACGGCGGTGAGGTTAGCGATGTTCGTGTTCAGCTTGAGCCAGTCGGCGCTCGGGCTGGGGTTGTAGGTCTGGAAGACCGGCGAACGCAGATCGTCCGTCACGAGCTTCACGAAGTCTGCACATTCGCCGATGTTGGCCGGCGTGAGCATCCGGGTGTGGTCGCGCACCAGCGGGAAGCCCACGACCTTGGCCAACTCGGCGCCGGCCTGCTTGATGTAGGTGGCGAAATACTCGCCAGCTTTCGCCGTCTGGGCGCGGAACAGCAGGAAGTTGACGACGTTGGTAAACGTGTCGCGCGCGCCGCCGGCGTAGCCGTCGCACAGTTTCCGCGTCGGCTCGAACTCGCCCAGGAGGAAATCCTGCAAGGGTTTGCCTTTCATGCCGGCCCGCCACGCGCCGCCGGTGACGCCCCGCTGCATCAACTGGGCGGCGTTCTCGTACAGGTCGCACCGCGCCGCGAAGGCGTAGCTCTGCCCGCTCCGCGTCAGGAAGTCCGCCTGGAGCCGGCGCATTTCGGCCAGGCCCGCCTCCGGCACGAGTTGCCGCACTTCGCTGTTGATGCCCTGGGCCACTTCGGCGAGGCGGCCCTGGATATCGCGGAAGAGCGGCGCCGCCGGATGCTGAAGCTGGGCGCGGTCGTTGGCCTGCTTGATGCGATCCAGCGCGCCGGCGGTGGAACTGAGGAGGCCCTGCGAGAAGACCGCGTAGGCATTGGTGAAATCCACGCCGTTGGCGAAGAGCGGCGAGCGGGCGCGGGCGTCTTCGATCCATTGCTGCAGTTCCTTTTTTTTGCCGAGGAGTTCTTTGAGATGGTTGTCAAAGCTGAGCGCGTTGTTCAATCGGATGTCCGTGAGGAGCGCCTTCTCCAGTTGCTCATAGGCGAGCAGCCGGTTCTGGAGTTCGACGATCTGGTTCCAGTCGCCGCGCTGGGACGTGACGTTGTTGGTGACGCTGCGGATGAAGTTGTTCAAGCCGGCGGCCAGCGCGGGATGGTTGGCCAGGGTGTTCGTCGCGCTCAAGCTCCCGCTGAGCCAGACCATCGGCCAGTCGCGTCTGCCCGCTTCCGTGCTCTTGCCGGCTTCGCTCTCCGAGTAAAGCCACGACCACACGGCCACCAGGTTGGTGTCCAGCGTGGTGGCGGCGCCGGTCAAGTAAGCGAGCAGCGGCGTCGTGAACGTTTTGACCCCGGCGGCATCGATCATGCCGGTGTTGGTCGGGCCGGCGCGATTCAAGATGTCCGCTTCCAGTTGGATCAACGCGGCCAGCGCCTCAGATTGCCGGCGCGCGGCGTCGCCTTGCAGGGGCAGCTCGGTACGCAGCTTCTGCCGCACGGCCTCGACGAGCGGCTTGACCACACTGGTTTCAAACGCGATGCGGTGGGCCTTGAGGCTTTTCTCGTTGTATTCCGTCGCCAAGCCGGGATAGCGCCAGTTGGATTTGAGCTTGGTGGTGGCGACGTTGCGGAGCCGGGCGTGGAACTCGCCGAACGAAACCTTCTCGCCGTTCGGTAACTCGATCTTCGCCGTGTTGAGTTCCGGGATGTAGATGCCTTTGTCGTCGCGCCGGACGAGGCCCTTCTTGGCCACGCTGCGGTCGTCCCAGCCGATGTCCGCCACCGCGCGCCAGTAATCGCTCTGGGTCTTGACGCTCTGCTTGAGGTTCCTCATGCCGAAAAAGGCCACGAGGATGAAAACGGCCAGGGCGGCGAAGCCGCAGGTGTAGAGCAGAATCTTGCGCTTGCGCAACATGCCTTTCGTGTTCGTGGCCCCGGTGACGAGGCCGCGTTCCCGGAAGACTTTTTCCAGGAACAAATCGCGGAGGAAGTAGGACCGGTCGCGCTCCCACACCTTGAAGTCGGAAATGGCATCGACGGGCACGCCCATCGCCTCCGCGAGGTCCTGGTCGAGCGCGGACCCTTCGCGCATGGAGGAAGAGAAGTAGATGCCGCGGAGGAAGAGCGGCTTGGCGGACCATTCGCCGGCGATGAAGATCGTTTCCAGATACCGGCGCAGGCGCGGCACGATGGCTTGGAGCGAATGCGGCAAGGCGTAAAGCGTGTCCACCTCGTCGATGCGACGGGCTTCCTGCTTGTCGGCTTCCGGCACCGGATCGCGCAACAGGCCCAGGCGCCGCCGCGTCAGGCGCTGGACCACCGTGGCGATGTGCTGGTCCACGAGGTCCGCGCGGAAGGGCGCATCCAGGGGGTCGGGGTTCGACCAGCCCATCATCTGGTGCTGAAGCTGCGGATCGGTCAGGCCGTCAAAGAACTCGCGGAAGCCCAGCACCAAGTCGCACTTGGTGATGACCACGAAGACGGGGAACCGCACGTCCAGCGTGCGCTGAATGACATCGAGCTGCTGGGCGATCTTGCCGGCCTTCTTCTGGATTTCGTCGGCGGTGTTCTTGATCAGGCTTTCGACCGGGATGACGAGGATGAGGCCGTTGATCGGGCAACTGGGGCGGAACTTCTTCAGCAGGTTGAGGAACTCCTTCCACTCGCTGGTTTCGCCGGGCTTGACCTCCTCGAACATGAGGCGGCCCGCGGTGTCGAGCAGGACAGCGTTGTTGGTGAACCACCAGTTCATGTTGATGGTGCCGCCGACGCCCTGAAATTCGTCCTGCATGCCGGGCGGGAAGCCCACGTTGCTGTGGCGGACGGCCTCGGTCTTGCCGGAGCCGGGTTCGCCGACAATCACGTACCACGGCAGGCTGTAGAGGTCCTTGCCGCGCGAGCGGTAGGCGGCGACGCCTTCGTCGAACTTCTTGCGCAGATCGTCGAGCCGGGCGCGCTGGCCGGGGTCGCTGATGCCGCGCGGCGACGCCGAACTGTGCTGGTGGAGTTCGCCGCTGAGTTTGGCGCTCTGGCGTTTGCGCTTGAGATAGACCCAGAGGAAGTAGCCGCCGAGCAGCAGCAGGAGCAGCGCAACCGCGATGAGCAGGAAGATCCAAAACGTCTTGCCGCCTTTGCCGAAGAAATAGCCCGCGCCGAGCAGCGTGGCGCCGGCGCCACCACCGATGCCGAGCTTGGCCGCGGGAGAAAAGGTAGGGTTCGTGTCCATACTGAGAGGGAATTACTTTTTGGCCGGCTCTTGCGCGAGGACCGCGCGGAGGGCGGAGTTCAGGCCATCGGAGGCGTCGCGATACATGAAAACGTACGACACCACCACGGCAAGCGTGAAGCAGAGGAAGAGGATCGCCACCACGACCAGCCGGTTGCTGGGCGGGCGGATGAGGTTGCGCGTGTCGATGTGCTCGTAGGTTTCCGGACAGATGCGCGCCATCTGTTCGCTGTCGATCAGATGGCGGATGCGCGGCGCGATGGCGAGCATGGTCTTGCGCAGAAACTCCGGCTGCCGGAAATAGATCCCGGTGAAGCCCATGCCCAGGCAGACGTAGAGCACGGAAAGCCGCTCGGAGGCTTCCTCGCTGGGATCCTTGAGCGTTTCGTCCACGATGTCGAAGAACTTCTCATCGCCGGCCAGTTCGTTGCGTTCGTAGGCCAGGCGGTTCTGGTTCCATTGCGCAGTAAACGGCAGCCGGCTCTCGCAGATCATGGAATCCACGAAGTACATCAGCGGCTCCTCGACTTTGCGCGCCTGGGAAGCCAGGCGGAAATCGGAGGCGGCCTTCTGCACCATGTCTTCGAGGAGCGCCTTCACTTCCGAACGGACGATCGCGTAGTCCATGCTCAAGCTGCGCGCCGCGAAGGACGGGGCCGTGCCGGTGGCTGGCTTGGAGAAGAAGGCGGTGTCGCCAATGGAGCCGCCCGTGGGCGTCGCGCCGGCGCCCACACTGCGGCGGGCCGCGCGGTTGAGGCGGGCGATGTATTGGAAGAGCGGCTCGGCAACGTCGAGCAGAGTCAGGCTGGTTGAGGTGGGTGGGGCAGCGGGCATAGGTCAAAGGGGATTTTCGTGAACCTCGGCGGAGCGGCGTCTCGGCAGAGCGCCGCTCCGGAGCGCGGCTGTCTCAGCCGCAGCAACCGAAATGGGGTGAGTGCTTTGGGCCGTACCCACGCCGTGGAGACTGGGAACGTTGCTGCGGCTGAGACAGCCGCGCTCCGGTTCTTGGAGTCGTTGCATCGCACTCACTTAGTGTTGGGCACGGTCATGTAGAGGGTGAAATTCACATCGGTCCAATCCAGTTCGGCGCTCTTCCAGCGGATGGCGGCGGCTTTCTCCAGTTGCACTTGCTGCCACATGCGGGCGCTGACGGAATGGCCAAGGCGGAAGTAGTGCAGGTCGCTGGCCGCGGGCAGTTCGAGCGGGGGATGCCGCTCTTCCTTCAACTCGATGCCGCGGATCGCGCGATCCGCCAGACTCACTGGCATGAGCTTGAACCGATCCGGGTCTTCCACGTAACCGGCGAGCGCCTGCGGATCGATCTTCGTTTTGATGGCCAGGAAATATGCCGTCGGCCGGGAAAAATGTTCGTCCGTGAGCGCGGCGACCGGCTTACCGTCCACGTCCTTGAACGGAACCTTGATGAAGCTGGGTGCCACCGCGCCGCGCAAGAAGCCGCGGATGCGGTCGCACAGTTCGCGGAAGCACAGATACGGACTCTCGTGGTTGTAGTCCGGCGCATCGAAGACATCGCGGTCGGGTTGAAGCGCACTCAACTCGCCAAGGAGATCACGCAGTTCCAAGTACCACTCCAACGGCGTGACGCCCGGAGCGTTGACCAGCGTGGGCAAACGGCCGCTGAAGCGGTTCAACGAGCGCAGCCGCAACATCTGCTCGATTTGCAGGCCGCGAATCTGTTCCAGGTTGAACCCGCCGCGGGTCATCTGCACGACCAGTTCCTTGCGGCTGGCCTCGACCTGTGCGGATAGGTCGCGGACCATCTCGCGCAGCACGGGCGATCCGCTGATGAGCAGCAACGGTGGCACGAACTCGGTGTCTTCGCGCGGCAGGCCGACTTCTTCGCCGGCGGCGCGCACGATGCGCAACAGCGGCAGCACCTCCATGTCCGACGGGTCCTCCTGCTCGAACATGAGCCGGGCGTTGAGTTTGCGGACCTGGATGGGCTTGGGGTTTTCACCGTTGTTCTCGTCCGGGTATTCGACTTCGCCCACGCGGTAAAGCAGCTTCACGCGCGGATCCACGGGCTGGCCGAGCGGGAACGTGTTGGCGCGGTTCGGCTGCCAGAGCGGCACCCCCAGCCCGATGCCGAACGTGCCTGCGCCCTTCGAGAACGCCTGGCGGATGTCCAGCGTGGGCAGGTCGGCGTTCTCCGGGTAGTTCACTTCCAATCCGCTGGGCATGACCACGCGCAAGCGGTCGAAGCGGATGCGCATGTTCTCCAGTTCGTCGCGCGAGAGCTTGGCCTCGACGACGCCCCAAGGGTAGGGCCAGCCAAGCTGGCGCTCGGCGCGGAGTTGTTCGGCGGCGCTGTGCTGGGCGCGCTGCAAATGGTGCGGCTGAAGGAATAGGCCCTCAGCCCAATGGATGTGGAGTGACATAGTCGGGTTTATCTGCCGATGCCTTTCAACAATTCTTCCGCCGCCTTGACGAATTCCGTCTGGACCTGGCTCTCGATCATCTGCTCGGTGGAATACTCGCGGTACAGCTCCTTGTACTTGCGCCAACTGGTGGCTTCGAGACTCTCCCAGGCCTTCTTCTCGATGCGGGCGGCATTCTCAATGGACTCCGGCGAAAGGTTCGTGCTCTGCCGGCGGGAGAAGTTGGCGCTGCCGCGGCCGAGCGCCCCCAGCAACGCGGCGATGAGCCGGCGCGTGCGCTCCAGCGGCTGGCGGATTTGCTCGGTGGACACTTCCGGATCGTTGGCCAAGTACGGCCCGGCCAGTTTGCCGAACTCCGCTTCTTTTCGGTAAATGGACTTGGCGTTGAACTGCCGCCACAAGGTCCACGCCAGTTGGTCCAGCGCGAGGAACACGCCGCTCAGCGCCACCAGCATCTTGTGCGCGCGGTCGGCGCTGACGGGCTTCGGCGTAGCCAAGCCGAAAAACTTCCAGAACTCGGGCGTGGCCTCGGCGGAGGCGCCGGCCGATTCCTTGGGAGCGAGGCCGGCCTGCTGCAGACGCCGGGCCAAGGCCGCTTTCTCTTCCTCCGTCAGCAACGCGGCGGAATCGATCAGCCGGTTGAGGATTTCCTCCGGCGTCTCCGGCGGGGCGGGCGCACCGGGTTCAGCCACGACCGCCGCTCTCGGCGCGGACCCGCCGCCCCAGGCCGGGAAGAAATCGCCGAGCGCGCGCAGGTGCCCGTCGCGCCGGCTGGGGGCCACGGCTTTGAGGGAGCGCTCGAGTTCCTCGCTGAGGTAGTTCTGGCGCAGAGAGGCTTCGTCGTCGGCGAAGTTCGCCTGGATCAAACGCAGGCGGGCCGCCACTCCGTTGGCCCACAAGGCTTCTTCGGTCAGATGCGATTCCATGGTGCGCAGTCATGCTCCGGCACAGGCGCCACTGCCGGGGATTCCAGTCCGGGTCTGATTGTGGCGCCTGCTGACAATCGGAGGCTCAATGCGCGAGAACATCTAGCGCAGGAGCGAACGCGGGTAAAGCGAAAAGGTCGAACGTGAGAGGCAATTTCAGAACCTCGTGGCAGCCGACGTGAGGAGGCTCACTCTTCAAATCTGAAATCTGAAATCTGAAATCAAGACAGAGCCTCCTCACGTCGTCGGCTGCTACGGTTTTGAAATCGCTTCGTGAAAACTGAGATTGTCAGATGGGCGCGGTTATGAGACGTTGGCCGGCGTTCCCGCGGAACGGTCCTGAGCGGCGCAGCGCCGCTGGGGAGTGAACCGGCACGGGCGGCCCGTCTAACTGGAAAGTTCAGAAGTGGCGCCGCGCCGTTCGCGAGTGTGGTGCGACAGGAAATGCGTTTATGCCAAAGGCCCAATCCAAACCGGCCAAGAAAACTTCGCCGCCCGGCAAACTCCGAGTTTTCATCGCCGATGACCACCCCCTGATGCGGCTGGCCCTCCGAACCGTCATCAACCAGCAGCCGGATTTGGCGGTCTGCGGCGAGGCCGACACCGCGCATGGCGCCATCCAGGGCATCGAACGACAGCGGCCCGACGTGGCTTTGGTGGACTTGAGCCTGAAGGACGGCGACGGCCTGGACTTGCTCAAGGACCTCCGCATCCGCTGCCCCGACACCAAGAGCCTGGTTCTGTCCATGCACGATGAAGCGTTCTATGCCGAGCGGGTCCTGCGTGCGGGCGCCCTGGGCTTCGTCTCCAAAAATGAAGCCTCGCAACGGGTCGTGGAAGGCATTCGGCAAGTCGCCGGAGGCAAGTTGTTTCTCAGTGAGAAATCGAAGGCGCGGCTCATCACCAAGACGCTGCCGAACTCTCAACGCCGGGAACATCTTTCGCCGGACAGCTTGTCGGATCGGGAAATCGAAGTGCTGGATTACGTGGGCCGGGGCTTTGCTTCCGGGGAAATCGCCGAGGCGCTCGGACTGAGCGTCAAGACGGTCGAGACGCACCGCGGACACATCAAGGAGAAACTGGGGCTGCGGGACGCACCGCAACTGGTCAAATACGCCTTCCACTGGGTCCAAAGCCGGCGGAAGCCGGAGCCGAAGCCAGTTTTGGAAGCCTCCTCTGGCAGCGGACGGAAACGTTCGCCACATCGGCCCCGATGATCGTACCGCGACGGGAAGCGTCCGAGCCGATTTCAAAACCCTGGAGCCGCCGACGCGAAGAGGCTCAGTCCAGGACCTGGATGCGGACGCTGCGCCAGCAAATCTTGGTGCCGATCTTGGTTTCGTCCTTGCCGATGCCGTGGACTTGGAGAGCGATGAGGCCCTTGGGAGTAACGGCATCCTTCAGGTCTGCAGCGGGCACGCCGTTGACCCAGGTTCGGATGGAGTCGCCCTTGCACTCGATGCGGTATTTGTTCCAGGCGTCCTTCTTGAAAGCCTTCTGGGCTTCGGGCTTGCCTTTGAGATCGAAGAGCCAGCCGCGGCGGCCTTCGTCGTAGATGCCGCCGCTGTAAGCCCGCGGGCTGGGGTCGATCTCGACTTGGTAGCCATGCACGCGGTCGGCGGGGACTTTGAGCGGGGTGCCTTTGGCGTCCTTGACGGGCTGGCCGTTGGCGTCGGTGCAAGGGGTGGGCTGGTCGAAGCATTGGCTCCGAATCTGGATGCCGGAGTTGAGCTTGGAGTCCACCTTGAATTCGATTTCCAAGATGAAGTTGGCGTAGTCCTTCTCCGTACAGAGGAAACTGTTGCCCGTGTTGGGGACGGAGGTGCCGACGATGCAGCCGTCTTCCACCGTGTATTTGGCTTTGCCGCCGTGCTGGACCCAGCCCTTGAGGGTCTTGCCGTCGAAGAGGTCCTGCCAGTCGGCGGCGCAGGTAGTGGTGGCCAAGCCCGCCAGCAGGCCGGCCGTCAGAAGTATGCTGTTACGTTTCATGTTTGTGTTCAGTGTGACCGTGATTAACGCAGGAAGAGACGGGGACGGCGCAGGTTTTGTTCAGGAAAGGCAAAAGGCAGGAGTCCAGAGTCCAAGGTCCAAAGTCCAAGGTCCAAAGTCAGCGGGGCAAAAAGGCGTGGAGAGGCTTGAGCGCGTGGTGACATGAAACTTTGAACTTTGAACTTTGAACTGGCCCGCGCCCCTCCGTAGAGTCGCGGCGTGGAAGTCATCGGTTACATCGTGACGGTCTTCGCGGCGTATCTGCTGGGATCAGTTCCGACGGGGTTCCTGGCCGGGAAGGCCAGGGGCCTCGACATCCGCACGGTCGGCAGCGGCAACATCGGGGCCACGAATGTATTTCGCACGCTGGGCAAGGCGGCGGGCGCGGCGGTGTTGTTGGTCGATGCCGCCAAAGGATTCTTCGCTTGCTGGCTCGTGGTGCGGATCGCTTTCGGCGTCTTCGGCGGCGGCAACTCTCGCGTAACCTTGGAGGCGTTGCGCGTCGTAGCCGGCGTCGCGGCGATCCTCGGCCACAACTACACCTGTTGGCTCGGCTTCAAAGGCGGCAAAGGCGTGGCGACGACGGCGGGCGTGCTGCTGGCGCTGTTTCCGCTGGCCTTTGCCATCGGGCTAGGCGTGTGGCTGGCAGTGTTCGCGCTGGGGCGCATCGTGTCGCTGGCGTCGATCGCGGCGGCGGTGGCGTTGCCGGTGGCGGTGTGGGTTTCGGGAGGAAGCGGGACGCTGATCGCGGTGGCGGGGGCACTGGGTGCGTTGGCGATCTTCAAACACAAGGCCAACATCCAGCGGTTGCTCAACGGGACGGAGCATCGCTTTGGCAGAAAGAAGACCGAGGAGGCGAGTTCAGAAGCCGGTCGTAGCCGAGGTGACGCAGCTCAAACTTCAAGGGAGTCAGAGCCTCCTCACGTCGGCTGCTACGGAAAGAGAACCAACGCGGAGGAAACACGGAAATGAACGTGACGATCCTGGGGGCGGGGGCGTGGGGCGCGGCACTGGGAAAACTGCTGCGCAAAAACGGCCACGCCGTCACGCTGTGGGACATCGACGCGCGGACGCTCGGCGAACTGCGCGCCGGCCACAGCGAGCGGTACCTGCCGGGCGTGGCTTTGCCAACGGACTGGACGACCGAGCTGGACTGGGACCGCGCCGTGGCAGGACGCGACTGCCTGGTGTTCGCGGTGCCGTCGCGCGTGTTCCGCGGGGTGGCGTCGCGGCTCGTGAAGCCGGCGCCGATTCTCGTCAGCGTGACCAAAGGCATCGAGTACGACACGGGCCTGACGATGTGCCGCATTCTCCAGGAAGCCGCGCCGGGCTGTGGCATCGCGGCGCTGTCAGGACCGTCGTTTGCGCTGGAAGTTGCGCGGGGGATTCCCACGGCCATTGTGTGCGCGAGCGAGAGCGATGCGGTGTCGCGGCAGGCGCAAGCGATGTTCCACCGGCCCACGTTCCGCGTCTATCGCAGCACGGACACGCTCGGCGTGGAGTTGGGCGGCGCGCTCAAAAACATCATCGCCATCGGCGCGGGCGTGTGCGACGGCTTGGGCTACGGCGACAACTCGAAGGCCGCGCTGGTGACGCGGGCCATCGCCGAGATGCGGCGCTTCGGCGTGGCGTGCGGGGCGCAGGCCGAGACGTTCGCCGGTCTGAGCGGACTGGGCGACCTGACAGTGACGTGCTTCTCCCGGCTCAGCCGCAACCGCGCGCTGGGCGAACGCCTGGGCCGCGGCGAAACGATGGAGGCGATCTTCGCGTCCGCGCCAAAACTGGCGGAAGGCCATCCCACGGCGCGATCCGCGGTGCGGCTGGCGCGGCAACTCGCCGTCAGCACGCCGATCATCGACGAAGTCCACGCCATGCTCTACGAGGGCAAGAACGTGCAGCAGGCGGTCCAGGATTTGTTGGGCCGGGCACTGAAGGCGGAGGATTGAGGGGAAGGATGAAGAGTTGAAGAGGGAAGAGTTGAAGAGGGAAGGGTTGAAGAGGATTCATGGGATGGCTTCAGCCCGATGCCAGAGCCGCAGGACTCCTGATTCCTCGGCTGGGAGTTGAGGCCGCATGGAACGACGCTGATCCCAATTCGCCGGGTCTGGAACCCCGGCCTACAGCTCTCGCGCGACCTTGTAGGCCCGGTGCCCTCACCGGGCGGACCACGCTATTTCCACAGGATCAAGCGTCCTGAGCCTCTTCAACCCTTCACTCTTCACTCTTTCACCCCCCCCCCGCCAAACTCACAACGCGGCTTTGATCAGGGCGAGCAAGTCCGCATAGCTCTCGACCGCTTGGAACTGGGGGAAGTCGCGCTTCACCTGGTCGGGTGCGCGAAAGAGGAGGCCCACGTCGGCTTCGGCGAGCATGGCGGTGTCATTGTAGGAATCGCCGCCGGAGACGACGCGGTAGTTCAGGAGCTTGAGCGCCGCGACGGTTTTCTGCTTCTGCTCCGGGATGCGGATGGCGTAGTCGGTGATGCGGTCGTGTTCCACCACGAGGCGGTGGCAGAAGAGCGTGGGCCAGCCCAGTTGGCGGAGCAGCGGCTGGGCGAATTGCTCGAAGGTGTCGGAAAGAATGATGACCTGGGTGAAGGCGCGAAGCTCGTTCAGGAAGTCCAGCGCGCCGGGCAAGGGCCGAAGCGTGCCGATGACTTCCTGGATGGCCGGGAGCGTGATGTGATGCCGGTCCAGAATGTCGAGCCGGTAGCGCATGAGCTTGTTGTAGTCCGGCTCGTCGCGTGTGGTGCGGCGGAGTTCGGCCAGGCCGGTCCTCTCGGCGACGGCGATCCAGATTTCCGGCGTCAGGACGCCTTCCATGTCGAGGGTGACGATCGATTGCTTCATGGACACGGATCAGGCCACGGCACGGCAGGCTTCTACGACACGCTGAATTTGCGCCTGGGTGAGTTCCGGAAACATCGGCAGCGAGACCAGGCGCGGCGCGAGGGCTTCGGTCACCGGGAAACTGCCCGGCTGGTAGCCGAGGTCGGCGAAGGCCGGTTGCAGGTGAACGGGGATCGGATAGTGGATGCCATGCGAAATGGTGGCGTCGTCGAGCGCGCCTTGCAGCTTCTTGCGGTCGTCGGTCTGCACGACGTAGAGGTGATAGACGTGCTTGGCGTACGGCGCGAGGGCGGGCAGGCCCAGGCGCAGACCCGCGAGCAAACGATCGTATTGGCCGGCGGCGTGGCGGCGGGCGTCGTTCCAGCTTTCCAGATGGCGGAGTTTGATGCGAAGGATGGCGGCTTGGATGGTGTCAAGGCGGCTGTTGAAGCCCTTGCAAGTGTGCTCGTATTTGACGCGCTGGCCGTAGTTGCGCAGGAGCCAGACTTTCTCCGCCAGATCGCTCCGTGCCGTGGTGATCGCGCCACCATCGCCGTAGGCGCCGAGGTTCTTGCCGGGATAAAAGCTGAACGCAGCGATGTCGCCGATGGAGCCGCAGCGGCGACCTTTGTATT
Organism: Verrucomicrobiota bacterium; assembly: GCA_016219875.1. Taxonomy (GTDB): domain Bacteria; phylum Verrucomicrobiota; class Verrucomicrobiia; order Limisphaerales; family JACRJZ01; genus JACRJZ01. The sequence goes on from JACRJZ010000146.1 coordinate 52,911, forward strand.
CCGCGCCGTGGGCCTGGCAGGCGTCTTCCACGACGAACAGCTTGTGCTGGTTGGCCAAGTCGAGGATTGGGTCCATGTCCGCTGGTTGGCCGTAGAGATGCACCGGCATGAGGGCCTTGGTGCGCGGCGTGATGGCGCGGGCCGTGGCCACGGGATCAAGGGTGTAGTAGCGCGGATCGCAGTCCACCAGCACGGGCCTGGCCCCGGTTTCGTGAATGGCGATGATCGAGGCGATGAACGTGTGGGTCGGGGCGATGACTTCGTCTCCCGGTCCCACGCCACAAGCCAGGAGCGCGAGATGCAACGCTTCAGTGCCGTTGGCGACCGTGACGCAGTGAGGGACGCGGCAGAACGCGGCGAATTCTTGTTCCAGCAGTTTCACGTCCTCGCCGAGGACGAAGTCGCCGCGGGCGCAAATCCGCCCGATGGCGGCGTCGATCTCCGGCTTGAGGTTTTGGTATTGGGTCTGGAGATCGACAAAGTAGAGACGCGGGGTTGGCATAGGCACGGTCAGTTCAACATGCTTCTGAGGGCGACGATACGCCGGCGTTGCCGGCTGGATCGTCCGCTGGTTCTCAACGGGTCTGATTGCATCACGCGGCGTACCGTTTCAAAAAATCCTGTGCCTGTCTAGCGTCCACGCAAGGGTTTCGCAGGGCAGGGCGGATTTGGCCTGGGAGCAGGCGTCCGGCTTTTGGCTGGGCACAGTCTTGCCATTCCGGCGGTTCAGCTTCCCGGTGTGGGAGAAGCGCCATCCCTTTCCGGCCCACGGCGGTGAGCTTTCTGGCGCCAGCGAGTTCGGGCGATGGGATGGCCCGCGCTCCCGCAGTTGACAAGCCCCGTCGCCGGAAGGGGGAATGGGGAAATCTTGAAGTCCTCGCTGGCATACTTCGTGCGATGTGCCACTGTGAATCGCGAAGGCGCGAACAGGAGTTTGCCCTTCCGAACTTGTCCCCTCGTGTGAGGGGACGACGGGTTTTGGCGGTAGTATTTCTGTGTGTCCGCCAGAACCCGTTCGTCGTTTCTGGCCTGGGAGATGCCGGCTTGGCTCCAGTCCAAAGCAAGGCGACGCGTGGCGAGTGGGAGCGTGAGACAGGCTTCCAAGGTGCCAGGGCTGATTCAAGAAACACGCGGACAGGAGCGCGGGCAGGCTGCCCGCGCTCCTTCTTGAATCAGCCCTGTCCAGGGTGCGAAGGGAGCGTTTGGAGAGTTGACTTCTATTGATTTGATCTGCGTCATGTTTCCGTGGCCGCGGTAGAATAAAACGTTCAGCGATTTGGGCGATCTGAAAACAACTTGAGATGAAACTGCGCATGGTCAACCTGACCCTGGCGGCCCTGGTCACGGGGCTGGCGCTGGGCGTGGGTGGATACACCTTCGTGTATGCGAAGGGATACTCGTACCTCGTCAATGATCCCGCCGCCTGCGCCAACTGTCACATCATGCGCGACCAGTTTGACGGCTGGGTGAAATCGAGCCACCGCAAAGCGGCGACCTGCAACGATTGTCATACGCCGCCCGGCCTGATTCCCAAGTACGCCACGAAGGCGGAGAACGGTTTCCGCCACTCCTTCGCCTTCACGACTGGCCGCTATCCGGACGCGATCCATATCACGCCGCACGACCGGACGGTCACCGAACGGGCCTGCCGCAAGTGCCACACGGATATCGTGGGCATGATTGACGGCCCGCACGCGAAGGCGAAGGACCTCTCGTGCCTTCGCTGCCACGGCTCTGTGGGCCACCCATGAGGTCGTCCGAGGCAGCCTTCAACGCTTAATCCCCAACCCGAAAACGCCATGAGTGAATCAGCCAATCCAACCCCTGGAACCTCCACTTCCGCCAAACGCAACTCCGCCTTGACGCTGTTTCTGATTATTGCGCTCGCGGCGGTGGCGGCCGCCGGCAGCATGGCGCTGCTGGTGAATATTATGGAGCGAAAACAGGAGGCTCGGAATCCGTTCTACCGCGTGGTGGAACTGACCGAGACTACGGAAGATCCTGCCATCTGGGGCAAGAATTTCCCTCTCCAGTATGATGATTACCGCCGGACGGTGGACCAGGTCCGCACGAGGTACGGCGGCAGTGAGGCCATGCCCCGCACACCCACGCTGGCCGACCCCCGCTCGCGCGTGGCCCAGTCCAAGCTCGAGGAAGATCCGCGCCTGAAAACCATGTGGGCTGGCTACGCTTTCGCGAAGGATTTCCGCGAAGAGCGCGGTCACGCCTACATGCTCGACGACCAGACTTACACCGAGCGTCAACAAGTCGTGAAACAGCCCGGCACTTGCCTGCACTGCCACGCTTCCGTCTATGGGCCGTATCGGAAACAGGGCGAGGGCGACCTCCTCAAGGGATTCGAGAAGATGAATCAGATGCCGTTCGCCGAAGCGCGCCAGCTCGTCACGCATCCGGTGGCCTGCATTGACTGCCACGACCCGACCACCATGCAGTTGCGCGTCACCCGGCCCGGCTTCATTGAGGGGATGAAGGCGCTCAAAGCCGCCGACGGTGTGAAGGATTACGATGTGAACGCGACGGCGACGCGGCAGGAAATGCGCTCCTACGTGTGCGGCCAGTGCCACGTCGAGTACTACTTCAAAGGCACGGAGAAGCGGCTGACCTACCCGTGGCACAAAGGCCTGAAGGTCGAGAACATCCTCGCGTATTACGACGAGGTGAAAGGCGCGGACGGAAAACCTTTCAAGGATTGGACCCATGCCGAGTCCGCCGCGCCGGCGCTCAAGGCCCAACACCCGGAGTTTGAGTTGTGGAGCCAAGGCATTCATGCCCGTTCCGGCGTGGCCTGCGCGGATTGCCACATGCCCTACAAGCGGGTCGGCGCGCACAAGATTAGCGACCACCATGTCCGCAGCCCGCTCCTGAACGTCAATCGCGCCTGTCAAACCTGCCACAAATGGCCCGAAGAAGAACTCAAAGCCCGAGTCGAAACCATCCAGGATCGCACCCATCGGATGCGCAACCTCGCCATGAACGCGCTCATGGACCTCATCAAGGACATCAAGACCGCCAAGACCGCCGGCAAAGCAGACGCCGATCTCGCCCCGGCGCAAGACTTCCAGCGCAAGGCCCAGTTCTACCTCGACTTCGTGGAAGCCGAGAACTCCACCGGGTTCCACGCGCCGCAGGAAGCCGTCCGTATTCTCGGTGAATCGATCGACTTCTCCCGCCAGGGACAAGTTGCGCTGAGCAAGGTGAAGTGAGCGACCACCTCCGCGTGAACAAACCCATTGAACCCGCCCGCGCGGCAGGCTAGACATGTCGCGTGATGCAATTCCGTTGGTATTTGCCATTGTTGCTGGCGCCGTGGCTCGGCTGCGCGCAAGGGACCATGAACAAGGTCGGCGGCGTGGAACCGGGCGGGCCGGACCAGTGGACCGTGGCCAAGGCGTGGACCTGGTATCAGGACGCCGGCTCCATTCGGGGCTGCAATTATCTTCCGCGCACCGCCGTCAACTCGACGGAGATGTGGCAGGCCGAGACGTTCGATCCCAAGACCATCGACCAGGAACTCGGCTGGGCGGAGGACCTCGGCTACACCAGCCTGCGCGTGTTCGTGCAGTTCGTCGTCTGGCAGCAGGACGCCAAAGGCTTCAAGAAACGCTTCGGCCAGTTCCTCGATCTCGCCCGCAAGCATCGCCTCTCGGTCATGCCGGTCCTGTTCGACGATTGCGCCCTCGCCGGACGCGAGCCGTATCCAGGCAAGCAAGACGAACCCGTGCCCGGCGTCCACAACAGCGGCTGGGTGCCGAGTCCGGGGCTGCAACGGGTGACGAACTCCGCCGCGTGGCCGGAGTTGGAGCGTTACGTCAAAGACCTCGTCGGCAATTTCGCGAATGACCGGCGGGTGCTGGCGTGGGATCTCTACAACGAGCCGGGCCATTCAAACCTCGGCGAGAAGAGCCTGCCGCTGGCGGAAGCGGCTTTCGAGTGGGCGCGCGCGACCAAGCCCTCGCAGCCGCTCACGATTGGCGTGTGGGACAACTTCTACAGCTCGCTCTCCAAGCGCGTGATGGCGCTGTCAGACGTGGTGTCGTTCCATGCTTACGACGCGCCGGCCGGCGTGAAGCGCAAGATCGAGATCTGCCGCAAGTCGGGCCGGCCGATCCTCTGCACGGAATGGCTCCGGCGCCAGGAGGGCAACACCTTTGCGGCCATGCTGCCGTTGTTCAATCTCAGCCAAGCCGGCTGGTATCATTGGGGACTCGTGGCGGGCAAGACGCAGACCTACATGCCGTGGGGATCGAAGAAGGGCGACCCGAAGCCCGCCGTCTGGCAACATGACGTGTTGAAGGCCGATGGCACGCCCTTCGATCCGAAGGAGGCCGAACTGCTGCGCGCGCAGTGACGGCCCCTGCCTTTCTCTATGGAGCCGGCCACGATCCCAGGTAAATCCGCCGCCCGCGCCGCGCGCTCGGTCGAGCCGGCGCCGTTCTTCCTGTGCCTGCCGGAGCGTACGAGTTTCGTGGACCTGCTCGGCGTGAGTTACGCCCGGTCGAAGACGGACGACGGCGGGGACCTTTATCTGACGAAATACGGCGTGCCGTTCTGGGAACATCTCCTGCCGCAGAACTGGTACGCCCGCGAGTGGTTCGAGGCCAAACGCGAGCGGCTCACGGGCACGAGCATCGTGTACCGGCTGCCCACCCGCACGATCAACGGGCGCGCGCTCGAACTGGTGGTGAAGTGGTCGCGCGTGGGCGAGGACGTGCCGATGGACACGCTCACGATCAACAAGTTCATCAACGCGGAATTCAACAGCCCGTTCGAGGAGTTCTCGCTGTTGATGGAACTGCGCGAAGGCGCGCACGGGCCGCCGGGCATCCGCATCCGGACGCAGAAACCGCTGGCGATCTACGTGCCCTCCGAGCGCCTGCAGCTTTGGCAGACGGGCCGCTCCGAAAGCAAGATCGCTGCGAAACTGGCGCGGCATCCCGGCGTGGAACTCGACATTCTCCGGCAGTACGTGTTGCTCTACGGCTGGATCAAGGGCGCGGACTTGATCGAGGTGTCCCGGCTCATGCAAATCAGCCTGGATGAGCGCGAGCAGTTCTGCGCGCGGGCCACGAGCTTGGTGGTGCATGAACTGGAGGCCAAGGGCTATCACGTCGTGGACATGAAGCCCGCCCACGTCATTGTGCGGCTCAAGCCGGACGGACGGCTGGTGCGCGACCGGAACGGCCAGTTGGCTTACGCGCTGGTGGATTACGAATTGATGGAGCGCACGCCCGAACACGAGCAGGTCGTGCGCACCGTCCACCGCCGCCATTACCTCCAGCACATGGCGAAACGGTTCGAGGTCAGTTCCGCCAAGCCGATGCCGGCGCATCTCAAGCCCATGAACGTCCTGGGCGTGGATTATGTCTTCGGCCACGCCGAGAGCACGGGCGGCTCGCTCTGGGTGGTGGGCAAAGACCCGGACCTGTTCAACTACTTCCTCCCCGAACGCTGGCGGCGCACGCCCAAGGAAGCCCTGTCCAGCAACAACCAAGTTTGCCGCACGCGCACCAAGGACAACATCAACCTGGTGTGGCGCGTCTCCCGCGTCGGGGACACGCCGTGGCTGGCCGGGGCCGGAGCGCGCTCACAAGAGATCGTGAACTACGGCTACAACAGCCCGTTCGAGGAGTTCGCCTTCGCGCTCGAACTGACCAAGAGCGGCGTGCGTACCACGTATCCCCGCGCCATCTACATGACGGGCAAGGCCAGCACGCGCAAGATCGCCGACTTCCAGCGCTACGCGGCTTTCCGCACCTTCACGACGCCGGACGGCGACCCGCTGCTGCTCGAGGAGCGCGAATACATCACGATCTGGGGGTTTTGGAACGGCCCCGATGAACTCCTGGCCGCGCGCGACGGCCAGTACTATCGCGGCATCAGCGCCGAGCAGGCCTATCTGGAGCAGTCCATCAGCGCCGAAATGCTCACCGAATTGCTGGAGCGCGCCCAGCGCCGCCTGAGCCGCGCCGGCTTTGAGGACTTGCGGTTGAAACCGGACCACTTGCTCATCTCGTTCAACCCGGAGAAAAAGCTCGTCCACGACACGATGGGCAAGGTGGACTTCCGTCTCTGCAACTTCGAACTCCTGCGCAAGGTGGCCTCGGCAGAGCCGCCTCGAGAATCCACCAAAGCGTGAACTCCGAAGTTGGGGAGCGCGCCCGCCCCGGACGTAGCTGGACGCGCCCTCGCGTCCAGCCCTTTGGGCCTACGCATGGAGTGGGGCGCTGCGCATACTTCCACGGCCTCGGAGTTTTCCGCGAAGGCGCGGAAAACAGCGCCCGCGGCGGGCGCGCTCCCCATTCCCTTTCGGAGTTCTTGAATCGACCTTGGGGTCGAGGCTACGGCTTGATCGCCGGCTTGAGGAAGGCCTTGATCTCCTTCACCCGTGCGAGGGTCGCCGCTTCGGTCACTTTCACCACGTTGCCATAGGCGGCTTCGGTGTCGGCGCGGATGGCCACGGTCAGGTTCGGGTTCGCCTGGGCTTTCGCCATCAGCTCCGCCTGGAGGCGTTCGAGGGTCACCGGCGTCTTGCCCACGTAGAAGGTGGGCCGGTTCGTGGTGATGGTGATGATGAGCGGCGGGTTCTCGGACACGCCCGGCTTGGAGGCCGCCTGGGCGGATTCGGGCAAAGTGATCCGCAAGGCCGGCGTGTCTTTGAACGTCGTCGTCACCATCAGGAAGATCAGCAGCACGATCAAGATGTCGATGAGCGACACGATGATCACCGCGGGCGGCTGACGGCGTTTCTTGACGGCGAAGCGCATGGCTCAGGGCTTGGCGTCGCCGCGCTTGGCGTCAGCGGACTTGGAAGGCTTGGGCGCCCCGTCGCTCTTGCGGTAGGCGCGGCGGAGGAACTCGTCGCAGATCGTCTCCATCTCCACCGTCAGCGTCTCGACCTTCTTGGTGTAATAGCTCCAGGCGACGAGCGACGGGATGGCGATGAGCAAACCCATGAGCGTGGTGTGGAGCGCCAAGCCGATGCCGCGGGACAACGCCGCGTAGTCCCCGAGCACGTTCTTCGACAAGCCGCCGAAGAGGATGATCAGCCCGTACACCGTGCCCACCAGGCCCAGCAACGGCGCGATGCCGACGATGATCTCCAGCACGACCAGCCACTTCTCCAGCAAGGCCACCTCGTGCCGGGCCTTGGTTTCCAGGGCGTCCACCGTCTCCACGCGCGGCTGGCGCAGATGGTTGATGATGACCAGGAGCAACCGGCTGAGCGCGGAAGGGTTCTGGTCGCACGCTGCGCGCACCAGCGGGAGGTCGGCCTGGGAATTGAAATTATCGACCGCCTGTTCCAGCGGTGTCGGCACCACTTTCTTCCAGCGCAACGCCAGGCCGCGTTCCACCATGAACGCGACCGCGATAATCGAAGTCAGGATCAATGATCCGGTAAAAAAGTCGTCAAGCATCGTTGTTCAATCAGGTTGGTTTCGCGAGCCGGCCGGCCATTCAACGCGGCCGGCCGGCGAGTTCAAGTCATTCGAGGCAATTTCAAAACTTGGTAGCAGCCGACGTGAGTAGGCTCAAACTTCAAGGGAAACAGAGCCTCCTCACGTCGGCTGCTACGGTTTTGAAGGAGGCTCATTCGTAGTAAAAAGTGAAACGCACTTCGCGTTGGTCTGTGCCGATCATCTGTCGCATCGCCGCCGGCCAGCGGGCAAACGGCGCCGGGTCCAACACGGCGCGCTGGCACAGCACGCCCAGGATTTCGTCCACCGTCTTCTCATGTACGCCCAGATCGGTGATGCGGCCGTCGAAGCGGAGTTTGAAATCGAGCACGACCTTGCCCTGCCTCAACACGCCGCGGTTGTCGCGATAGGAGTCGATGAGTTGATACCATCGTTCCTCCACCGCGGCGATGAACGCGGCGTCATACACTCCGAATAGTGAACCCTTCGCATCCACCGACACGATGCGCCCTGGGCGGCTGACGCCGCCGTCCTGCTGCATCGTCCGGCCCGCCAAGGACGGGTTCTGGGCGTAGGCCTGCGCCAGAGTGCGGGGCCGCTGGCGTTGTTGCGGTGGGCTAGGCTCGGCGATGAGCGGATTGGCGGACACCGGTGCGCCGGCCCCGGTCGCCTTGTTGGGCAGGGTCACTTTCTGCGGCGTGGCCAGCGCGAGATCGCCGATGCTGTCGCCGCCGGGCGGTTTGAGGTCGGGCGGTTCCGGCGTCTTCTCGAAAGTGCGTGCGGCCAGGTTTTCGAGCGGTCTTGCCGGTTCGGATTTCGCGTCCGACTTGGCGTCGTCGCGTACTTGCGTTGACTCGGTTTCCTTGGGGGCGGTGGCAGCGGAGGGCGGCTGAGGCTGCTTCGGGAACGTGGGCTGGAGCGGCTGCGGCTCCGGTTTGGGCTGCGGCTTGGGATTGTCGAAGAGGCGGGCGAGTTTCGTCTGCTTGCCCTCGATCTTGGGCTGGCTTTCTCTATTTGGCTCCGGGTTGACGGCGACGGTGTCGTGCGTGGAATAGAACTTCGGGTTCTTGGGCGGCTGGGCCGCAACGGCGGCTGGATCGACTTCAACGAAGGTGAGCGGGATTTCCGGCTGTTGCTGTTGCTTGAGCATCTCCTCGAACAGGCGCTGGTTCTTGATCTGGTTCATCTCTTGCCGCAGCCGCTCCTGGCGGCGGCTCGTCTGCGTGAACTTCGCGATAAGGTCCGTCAGGATGCCCCGGCCGCCGAACATGCCCCAGCGGACGCCGAGCCGATACGAACCGTAGAGCATCCCGTGGATGAGCAACGAAATGATGAACGACGCGATCAGGGGATGCCTGGTCGCTCGACTCCAGACGGTCGAAGACAGCGTCGTTCGCACGGCCGCGTAAAATGCCGCAGCGCCGCCGGAGGGGCAAACCTTTTGCAGCGCGGGAGAGGCGGCCTTCGACGACACGCCGTTTCTTGACACCCCCCGCGCCCGAAACTAACAATCCCCACGCAACAACTGACAGCCGATGGGCCACCAGGAAACCTACCGTCACAACGAAGCCTACGCCGAGTTCCTCGCCGGCTGGGATGCCGCCTTTTACGCCAAGTACGCCGACACGCTGCGTCCCGCCCGCCTGGGCGCACGCGCGCTCGACGTCGGCTGCGGCGTGGGCCAGGTCGTGGCGCGGCTCGTGGAGGCGGGCTTCGAGGGGCACGGCGTCGATGTCTCGGAGCCGAACATCCAGCGGGCGCAGCAGTTCTGCCCGCGCTGCCAGCTTTACGACGGCAAGAAGCTCCCGTTCCCGGATGGGCATTTCGCCAGCGTCGGCGCGCTGAACGTGTTGGAGCACGTCGAGCAGCCGGAGGCGTTCATCGCCGAACTGGTGCGGGTCGCCGAAGTCGGCGGGCGCGTCGTGCTCTCCAGCCCCAATTTCTTCCGCGTCTTCGGCTTTCGCGATTACCACCCCAGGATGCGCGGCCTGGGCAACAAGTGGCGCAACTGGCAACGCCTCCAGGAAAAGTGCCGGGGCATCAAGGCCACGCCCGACGCCGTGCGCTTCGACCGGATGCCGCCCATCGTGAAAGAGCCGTTCACGCCGGATGACGACGCGATCATCGCGACCAACGCCGTCGAAATGAAATTCTTCCTGGAGCGCGCCGGCTGTGAGGTCGAAAGCGTGGCCTGCACGGACCGTTACGTGGCCAAGCCGATCGACTTCTGCCTGAACCTCACGCCGCTGCGCTATCTCATGTTCAACGCTTTCCTGGTTGCCCGGCGTGTGAGGTAGCGACGCCATGAAGACCGTTTCAGACTTAACCCAAAGACGCAGAGGCACAGCGCGGCAGAGCCGCAACCAAAGGTCTTTGGAGTGCGCCGGCAGAGCGAAGCGACGACGGCGCTTTGGCTCAGGCCGAACACGGCTTCGCGGTCAGCCAAAGCGGGGTCACACTTCGTTTGCCCCCGCACTCCAAAGAGCTTCGCAGAACGCAACGATGTTGAGAGAAAGCACGGCAAAGACTTTTTCTCGAGCATCGCTGCGTCTTCGCGTCTTCGCGTCTTTGCGTTAACCCTCGGCGCGATGTCTGCATTTCCGCCAACACGGCACTCGCATCTGAAACGTCTGGACTATTCCGTGGTCCAGCAGTGCATGCATTGCGGCCTCTGCCTGCCGATGTGCCCGACCTACGACGCCACCAAGCTGGAACGCCACAGCCCGCGCGGGCGCATCGCGCTCATGCGAGCGATCGCGGATGACCGGCTCGAAGTCACGGCCATTTTTGGCGAAGAGATGTACTTCTGCCTCGGCTGTCTGGCCTGCATGTCGGCGTGTCCGGCGGGAGTAAACTACGCGGAGCTTTTCGAACACGCCCGCGCTGAGATTGAGGAAGCCGGCCTCCTCCGTTCGCCTAAGCGCAATCTCATCCGCGCGCTGGCCGTAAAATGGCTCTTCGGCGAACTGGGCCGGCTCCACTTTCTCGGAGCGGCCATCCGTCTCTATCAGGAACTGGGCCTGCAAACGCTCCTCCGCCGCAGCGGGGTGCTGCCGTGGCTGCCCCAACGCTGGCGCGAACTCGAAGCGATGACGCCCGTCATCCAGCCGAAGTTCTCCGCCGAACTCATTGCGCCAATCACCCCTGCGCTGGGTGGGCGCAAGTATCGCGTCGCCATGCTCACCGGTTGCGCGCAGGACTTGATCTTCAGCGATGTCAACCGCGACACCGTCGAAGTGCTGGCGCGCCACGGCTGCGAAGTCTTCACCCCGCCGCACCAGCATTGCTGCGGCTCGCTGCACGCGCACAACGGCGAGTGGGAACTCGCGCGACAACTCGCGCGGAAGAATCTCGATCAGTTCCCGCCAGAGCGGTTCGACGCCATCATCAGCAACGCCGGCGGCTGCGGTTCGCACCTCAAGCATTACTCGAAGTTGCTGGCGGACGATCCCGCGTATCGCGACCGCGCGATCTTGTGGGACCGCAAGGTCAAAGACATCCACGAGTGGCTGGTGCAGATCGGCCTTCAGCCTCCGCCCGCCCAGACGCCGCCGATGACTGTGACCTACCACGAATCCTGCCATCTGGCGCACGGGCAGAAGATCACCGCCCAGCCGCGCCAACTGCTCCGCGCAATTCCGAACCTGACGCTGGTCGAATTGCCCGAGAGCAACTGGTGCTGCGGCAGCGCCGGCATCTACAACCTCGTCCAGCCGGAAATGGCGAATGAACTTCTGAAGCGGAAACTGCGGCACGTCCGCGCCACCGGGGCCGGCGTGGTGGCGATGGCAAATTCGGGCTGCCTGCTCCAACTAATCAACGGCGTGCGCCAGCAGGGCTTGCCGGTGCGCGTGGTTCATCCGATCACGCTGCTGGCGGAGGCGTATCGGGGCGGCGAAAAATGAGGTCGCGTCCCTTTCGACCCCTGCTATAGTCCCGCCATGAGCAGCAATGTAATCGGCGTGCTGGATCGGGCGCTGGATCCGTTGAGCCGCAGCCTGAGTCTGGAAGCGGCCCGCTCCATCCTGGAGTTGCGCTTGGACGACCAAGCACGGAACCGCTTGGAAGAGCTCGCGACCCGGAACACGGCGGGCCAACTGACGCCGGAAGAATTGGCGGAGTATGACGCCTGGGTTTCAGCCTGTGATCTAATGGGGATTCTTCAGGCCAAAGCGCGAGCGCTGTTGACGCAGAGAAAAGCGGCCTGATGGATTCCGCTTTGCGCCAACTGGTGCGGCTTCGGGCTGGCGACCGTTGCGAGTACTGCCGATTGCGCCAGGAAGACCTGCCTGGATGTCCGTTCCACCTTGAGCACATCCGCCCGCGACAGCATGGAGGCACCGGTGAGCCAGAGAACCTGGCCTGGGCGTGCTTTCGGTGTAACCGGCATAAAGGTCCCAACCTGACAGGAATCGATCCTGAAACCGGACAACTGGTACGGTTGTTTGATCCTCGTCGGCACCGGTGGGAAGATCACTTCGAGTTTCGTGGGCCGGTAATTGCTGGTTCGACTCCGATGGGCCGCGCGACGGCCAGTCTCCTCACGATGAACGCCACGGAACGTTTGGAGTTTCGGACTGTCTTGCTGCGCACAGGCGGGCTGCTGGAGTAGGACGGCGCGGGTGGGCGGAGCTTGTCTTCACGAGAGTTTGCATGACCACATCCATGTTGCATCGCTACTATGACTTTTCCGACGCCGCCCTGGTCTTGATCGGCCACGGTTCCACGAAGAACGCCGCGTCCACCGCGACGACGTATCAGCACGGTGAAGAGCTTCGTCGCCGGAAGATTTTCCGCGAAGTCGCGGAGTGCTTCTGGATGGTGGAGCCGAAAGTCCACGAGGTGCTGGACCGCCTCCGTGCGCCGCGTGTCTTCCTCATGCCGCTGTTTCTGAGCGACGGCTATTTCACTCAGGAAGCCCTCCCCGCCGCACTCGGCCTCAAGACCGAGGACCAAACCGGCTTCGCCCGCGTCCAGCAGCGCGGCGGGAAGACGCTCCACTTTTGCCACCCTGTCGGCACGCACCGGAAGATCACCGAGGTCATCCTGGCCCGCGCCCAGGACGTGGTGGCGTGTCATCCGTTTCCACGCCCGCCGCCACCGTCAGACATCGCGCTGTTCCTCGCCGCGCATGGCACCACGCAAAGTGACGAATCCCGGGCGGCGGTGGATCAGCAAGCAGAAGCCATCCGCGCGATGGGCCTTTACGCGGAAGTGCACTCGGTGTTCCTGGAGGAGCCGCCCTTCATCGGGGACTGCTACGCGTTGGGACGCGCGCCAAACTTTGTTCTGGTTCCGTTCTTCATGGCTGACGGCTTGCACACGGCCGAAGACATTCCTATCCGTCTGGGCGAGTCCACGGCCAACGTGCAAGCGCGGCTGCAGACCGGCCAGTCCACGTGGCGCAATCCGACGGAAAAGCACGGCAAGCGGGTCTGGGTGTCACGGTGCGTTGGCACAGAGCCGATTCTCGCGGACTTGATCCTGGAACGAATGCGGGAGGTGGCAGGAGTCTCCACCTTGGCTGAGACCATCGGGCCGTGACGCCCTTGGATTCAGGGAGAAATCGGATTTCGGATTCCTCGGATTCGGAGCATGAACGCCTGGGTCGCTTCCTTTCTTGAGCAGAGGAAACCACGCGCTCTGCACGCGGCAGGAGAAGCGCCTATGCCAAACCGCATTGAGTGCGCAACGGTCCGAATTGGGTTCGAGAAAAACGGCGCGATTGTCGTCCTGCCATCGAATGCGAAACAAGAACGCTCCGTTACCACTTAATCGGTCTAAGGCTTCCCGCGATCATGCCAGACAGGAGAACCTTGCGACTGCTTGCTGTAGCGCCAACGTGTGAAGCCACGTCTTCCACGCAGCCCGGCTATTTTCTCGCTTGGGCCTGTCGAACTGCACTCTTGAGTTCGGCGATCTCCAAGGTGTAACGAGCGTTTTGGTCGGCTTTCTCCAGATCGATGATGAGATTCGTCAAATGGGCTGAAACGAGCATGTTCACAAGGTAGGCTCTTGAAGGCATCTCAAGGTGCTCATTGTTCAGTTGAGGCAAGCACCTCTTGGTGAGTTGGGTTAGTCCAGTGTGGACATCAGGCTCGTAACCTGTCTTTAAAAACCAAGAAGTGCTGACCGCGAAATTCACAGTCGCGTCAAGATAGTTGCTGTTCCGCAACCACGTGTCTGCCTGTTTGGCCCGGTCAACTGCTTGCATGGCCATGAACATGTTGTTGCCAGATGCCAATTGTGTCGCCACAGCCTGGAGTGAATTCGATATTCCATGTATCCGTTCATCGAAAGCCTTCTGATTTGCGATGAATCGCTGGGCGAGGTTTGTTTCTAGCTCACTTCTCGCCGACACTACTTGAGTGTTTACTGCATCACTGAGTTCTCTCCTGAACATTGTCTTCTCCTCCGGCATTGACCACACCGTGCGAAATACGTTCCAGCCAACGAGGGCCAACGCTACCACTGTCAAAACCGTTGCCATCGAAGCGCCAAAGACTCGTATTGTCTGGTTGGATTCTCGCAGCGCTTTCTCGAAAGTATCGAACTTCGCCTGCAGAATCCGCATCTCGATTTCGTTGTCCTTCTTGTCCGGTGCCTGATTTCTACCTGGTTCGCTTTGGGGATCGTCAATCATATTGGCCTCTTGGTTTCAGATTCATTTGCATCCGCACATGGGGCGCCGCCCAGTAGGCTACTTAGCCAGATGCGGTTCATCCTCGAAAGGGCTTGGTCCTGTGCTGGCATTTCGGCGGAGAGAGTCCCGCAAAGTGGCGCCTTTGACAAGCTGGAAGTCAGACCCATTCGGCTGGTCGCGAAAAACCTCCTCCCGTCTGCCAGCGCGCTTGCTTTGCCCCGGAGATTCGGGCTTACTCGCGGGAAATCGACCATCTATGAAGCTGTTGGATTCCTTCTCGGTTCTGCGCAGATCCCATCTGGCCGCGCTCGTTTTCCTTCTCGCGATGGCCCCGGCGCTCTTCGCAGACCTCACCCAACAAGGCCAGCCGCGGTCCTGGTCCCAGCGCCTCGAATCCGACTGGATCACTGCCGAGCAGCTTCGCGAGGACACCAACGTCAGCGCCGTCACCACTCAAGCCGATGCCGCCGGCGCGTGCGATGGCGTCGTGAATGGCGAGTGGGGTTTCCACACCGCGCAAGCCAGCCTGCCGTGGTGGCAAGTCGATCTGGGCGCGGCCCAACCGGTGGCGCGCGTGGTGATCTGGAACCGTTGCGAGGCCGCGGCACGGGCGTCGCGCCTGATGGTGAAGCTTTCGAGCGACGGCAAGGTCTGGCGCACCGCGTATCAGCATGGCGGTGCGGTGTTCTTCGGCTTCACGGACAAGAAGCCGCTGGAAATTCGGTTGACGAACGAAACAGCACGGTTCGTCCGCGTGCAACTGCCGGGAAAGGAGTTCCTGCATCTCGAAGAGGTCGAGGTGTTCGGCGTGGACGACCCGGTGAAGAACCTGGCGCTGCATCGGCCTGCCGACCAAACAAGCGTGTCCCAGTGGTCGCGACGGCACGATCCGCCCGCCCAGCCGGATTGGCGGGCGCGAACCAAGACGGTCGTGGCGACCTGCCAGACGCTGTTCGCGGAGTCGCCTCGCGCGGGAGCCGATCTCGCCCGCGACGGTGAAACCTTGCAGCGCCTTGACCGCGAAGCCGGCGCACTGACAACGCAAGGAGCCAGCGATACCACGCCTCCCCTCTTCCTGGAAGCCCGCCGACTCCAGCGTCGGCTGGCGCTGCAAAATCCGTTGCTCGACTTCGACGCGCTCCTCTTCACCAAGCGCGTGCCCGGCAGCTTCAACCACATGTCCGACCAGTACTACGGCTGGTTCTCGAAGCCGGGCGGCGGCATCTTTCTGCTGCGAAACTTTCGGACGGATTCACCGACGGAAGAATGTCTGACCACCTCGTTCAAAGAACCCGGCAGTTTCCTCCGACCCACGCTGTCCTACGACGCGACGCGAGTCCTCTTCGCCTGGTGCCGGCATTATCCACACCTGGCCGACCACACCAACAAGCTCGACAAGGCCAACGTCCCAGAAGACGCCTTCTTCCACTTGTTCGAGATGAACGTGGACGGCTCCGGCCGGCGGCAGATTACGCGCGGCAAGTACGACGACTTCGACGGCCGCTACCTGCCCGATGGCCGCATCGTGTTTCTCTCGACGCGGCGCGGGCAGTCCCTGCAGGCGGGGCGCGACACCGCGGAGCGGACGCTGACGCAGCCGGATTTGCCGGACTGCTACGTCCGTTGCGGCGGCGGCCCGGAACGGCCGGTGGCGGTGTACACGCTTCACACCATGAACGCCAACGGCTCCGGTCTGTGCGCGATCTCGCCGTTCGAGATGTTCGAGTGGACGCCGGAGATCGCACGCGACGGGTCGATCCTTTATTCGCGCTGGGACTACATCGACCGCGACAACATGCCCTACATGGGCCTGTGGGCCATCAACCCCGACGGCGCCAACGCCCGCATGGTCTTCAAGAACTACACCAAGGCGCCGCATTGCACCTTCGAGCCAAAGCCGGTTCCCGGTTCGCCGAAAATCGTCTTCACGGCGTCGGCGCACCACGCGCAAACCATGGGGAGTCTGGTGTTGCTCGATCCGAGCGCCGGCACCGAGGGCGGTGAGCCGATCACGCGGCTGACGCCGGAAGTGCCGTTCCCCGAGATCGAAGCCTGGCCCAAGACTTCTTACGCCAGCCCGTGGCCGTTGTCGGAGCGGTTCTACGTGGTGGCCTGGGGCCACGAAGGCGCGCGTGTGCCCGGCCCGTCGGGTTGGAATCGCTGGCACGCCGTGCAGCGTCCAGCCGACGGCATGGCCCTCTACCTCTTCGACGCCGCCACGCAGACGCGCGAATTGCTGTGGGCCGACCCGCTAACGGCACTGAGCGACCCGATCCCCGTTCGTCCGCGCGAACGTCCGCCGGTGGTGGCCAGCGCGCTGGCGTGGGACGGGCCCAAGGAAGGACGCTTTCTGCTCACGGACGTGTACCGTGGACTCAAGACCGTGAAACGCGGCGACATTAAATCACTGCGCCTCGTCGCGGTGCCGCCCAAAACGCATCCGACGATGGACTTTCCGAACATGGGCATCACGCGCGACGATCCTGGCAAATGCGTGCTCGGAACCGTGCCCGTGGAAGAGGACGGCTCGGCCCACTTCCGAGTGCCGTCGGGTGTGATTGTCTTCTTCCAGGCGCTCGACGCGCGCGGCTTGGCGGTGCAGACCATGCGCAGCGCGACGCACGTTCAGCCGGGCCAGACACTGAGTTGCATCGGCTGTCACGAACATCGCCAGCAAGCACCGCCTGCCAAGCCTGCGCTCGCCGCCGCGCGTGAGCCGTCGAAGATCGCCGTCGGCCCGGAAGGCAGTTGGACGTTGCGCTTCGACAAACTCGTCCAGCCGGTGCTCGACCAGCACTGTGTTTCCTGCCACGGCCCCAAGAGTGAAGACGCGAAAGCTGCGAAGTTCGATCTCACGCCTGCGAAGTCCTACGCCGCGTTGGTCGGCTACGGCAAACCGAGTTTGAGCGACCAAGTCTGGGAAGGCTACCGCCGCGGCCACTCCATTGAAGGCGAAGGTCCGGCCCGCCGCAGCGCGCTGCTGGCCTTGCTGGACAAGCCCGAAGGCCACTACAGCGTGAAACTCAACACCGACAGCCTGGAGCGGCTCATCACCTGGATGGACACCTATGCGCAGAGGGCGGGCGCGTTCAGCGCGGAGCAAGAGCGGAGCCTCGAAGAACTGCGCAAGGCGAACGCGGCCTTGCTCCTGGAGCGACGGCCCGCGCAGTCGGCGTCGATCAAGCCGGCGTCCGTTCGGTGAACCTCGAGTGCATCAGAGGCCGACCGAGTGTGAGGACACCACGAACCTCCTCGACAAGCGAGGGATGCCTTTCCGAGTCGAAACCCGCGGCGCCAACGTTTGCTCCGACACGGCGGTTTGCTGGCCTTCGCGGAGGGGCAAGACGTCCAAGAGTGGTACCCCGGCTAGGACTTGAACCTAGAACCAACTGATTAAGAGTCAGCTGCTCTACCATTGAGCTACCGAGGCAACCAATTTATTATCAGGACTTTATCCTGAATCGCTTTTTCATTGTATCCGCCCGTTGTATCCCGCATTGTCTGTTCTACGCTATGAACACCAAAGAACTGAAACTACGGGCGGATTCAGGGAATCCGCGAAGGCGAGAGAAGGAAACAAACCTGTCCCGTGATGGCAAGTGGAAAAGTTTCCCGCGCGTGCCCCACTTGCTTCAGTATGTGCCCAGCGGCATGTTCTTTGGGCGTGTCAAAGTGGGTGGAAAGCTCACCCGTCAGACGCTCAAAACCAGTGTCTTCACCACGGCCAAGCTTCGCTTGGGGGATTTCGTCAAGACTCAGCACAAGCGCGCCGTGCGTCCAGTCGCCGGGACATTCGGCGAGGCGCTCTCTCTCTTTGAAGCCGACATTGACGCCGACCACACGTTGAAGGAACAGAGCAAGCGATACCGCCACACTTGCATCAACGCATTGCTCCGCACTTGGCCCGGTTTAGACGCCAAGACTCCGGCCAGGATCACCGAAGCCGATTGCCGCGCATGGGCGGGGCAGTTTGCGGAGTCATACGACGAACATTTCTTTAACAACACGCTTGCCACGCTTCGCCACATTTTGGAGCGTGCGGGCATTGGGCGCGAAGATAACCCGGCGTTCAAGGTCAAGAAGCTGGGCGTGAAGCCGAAAGAATTGCATCTGCCAGAGCCGAAACAGTTCGGGGAATTGCTACGCATCATTGAAACGGCGGGCGCTCGACAGTCGCAAGACTGCGCCAACTTCGTTCGCTTCCTCGCGTTCTCTGGTTGCCGTCTCAGCGAAGCGCGCGAAGTGCGCTGGGCTGACGTGAGTTTTGAGCGCGAAGAAATCCGCGTGCATACGGCCAAGCGGGCGATGACTTCAAACGCGGCTTCAGTGCGTTTTGTGCCGATAATTCCCCCGATGCGCGATTTGCTGGCGCGGATTAGGCAAGTCAGCCCTGCCCCTGAAACGCTGGTCTGCAATGTGGGCGAGTGTGAGAAGTCCTTGACGCGCGCGTGCCGGTTGCTTGGAATCGCGCGCATTACGCACCACGATTTGCGACACCTTTTCGCCACGCGCTGCATTGAATCCGGCGTGGACATTCCGACCGTGAGCCGATGGCTTGGCCACTCTGACGGCGGCGCACTGGCCATGCGGACCTATGGCCACTTGCGCCGCGAACACTCCGCCACGATGGCGCAACGGGTGACGTTCGCCTCAGAAACAGCCGAAAATCTGTGCAGAAAATAACTCTCGGACAACTGCGCAAGAACGCCTGGTGGTGGCGCCAGCGAGGGCGAAACAAGGCCAATCAGCGATCTCGCCTTGCCTTCGATTACGAATTGATTCGGCGTGTAAACCGGGAAAAACGCTTTCTTCCTTTCAACAAGCTGCCCGGCCCAAACGAATGGCTGTTGGCAACCATCCTTGAGACGCTGTTTCCACTGGACAGCCGGAATTGGCGAAACGCGTTCGCCTCTGGCATGGAGAAAGAACGCGGATGGACTCCTGCGTCACCTCCCGGTGTGCAATGGAACCTCAGATTACCAGATGCGACGCTTGCAAGGGAGTTTCTTAAACACGTCGCCAGCCACCGAAAAGTGCAGGGGATTCGCCGCCCCCGCCCTAATTCTGGAAGGCAGAACCGCGGCATCCCGTGGCGATGGGCCGAACTCCTGGATATTGCAGATTTCAAGCTGCGCCCACTTGAGGCCGGAGAGCGTCACAGCCTTAGTCAAGCACGACATCGAGCGCGGCGGCTTTCCGAGGTTTTCTTGGAGGCGCTTGAGCGTCAGAAGCAGAAGAACAATTTGCCTGTCAGCCCAAACGATAACGCGGTTGTTTACATGCGCATTTCAGACCAGGACGAGAGATACCGGATGCAAATGAACGGCTTCACACACCTTTGGAATGACATCTGGCCGAGTGAATTACTTTTGGAGTAATTCACTCGTTGGCAAGAGCGAAAGGGGGCAATAAATGGATAAGCGATATGAACAAAATATCGCTTGATCAAAAATCTGAAGACGCCAGCCAACAACTGCCCCGCCTTGCCTACACCATGCGCGAGACGGCAGAAATTCTTGGCGTTTCTTACATCACCGTTTGGCGACTCTTGCAGCGGGGCAAACTCCGCGCTTCTGACGCCATCCGCAACAAGATCATACCGCGCACCGAAATTGAACGGTTCTTGCGGGACACCACCAGCGAAGGAGGCTGCAATGCGTAGCCTTGTTTACCGCGAAGTGTGCGACGGACGCGGCGAGTTTCTGCCCTGGGTGAACGCGCTGCGGAATCAGAGCGGCGCTTACGTCATCCGCAAGCGCGCCGGGCTGTTCAGCGGTCCCCAATGCCTCTACGTCGGCGAGAGTCACACCGGCAACTTGGCCAAGACGCTCAAGCGCCACTTCTACGCTTGGAGCGATGACGCCGAGCGACGCCACCAGACTTACGACCGCAACGCCGTGGAAGTCGCCGTCCGCGTAACGCCGCCGACATCCGCCGTTGCCGCGCAAGACAATCTCATCCGACGCCTTGAACCGCGCGACAATGGCTATGTGCCGGTTGAAAAGCCGTTCTGACAGTTCGGGAAATGGCACCATGACGCCGCCCGACCGCGCTCGCGCCTATCTCGCCAAGTTGCCCCCGGCCATCTCCGGCCAAGGCGGACACGCCGCCACGTTTGCGGCGGCCTGTCGTCTGGTGGAGTTTGACGTTGCCGAGGCGGACGCGCTGGAGATCCTCAAAGCTTGGAACTTGACGCACTGCCAACCGCCCTGGACGGAAGCTGAATTGCGCCACAAACTGGCCGACGCCTACCGCACGACCGCGCCGCGCGCCTGCTTTGCCGCCAGAAACTTCCTGTCCCCGTGTCCGCTGTCTTCACCCTTGCCGCCGTCCAGACGGCCCGCCTTGCCACCGTTGCGCGCTGGCACGGCCCAAGACTTCGCGGCGCTGGCTTCCCGGCGCGGACTTGCCGCCGATGGCTTGCGGCTTGCCTCTGCGCGCGGCTTGCTCCGCTTTGGCGGACACCGGACACGCGCGGCTTGGTTCATTCTGGACGGCACGCACCGCATGGCACAGGCCCGGCGCCTCGACGGCCAGCCGTGGACACCGGACGCGAAAGCCTGGACGCTGGCCGGTTCAAAAGCCAACTGGCCCGTTGGCGCAGACGAAGCGCGCCCGTTTGCCGTGGTGGCGTTCTGCGAAGGCGGCCCCGATCTACTCGCCGCGCATTGCTTCATTGCCGCCGAGGCCCGGGGAAATGATTGCGCCGCCGTCGCCATGCTGGGCGGTTGCGCGAGAATTCACCCTGACGCCCTGCCGCTGTTCAGGGGAAAGCGCATCCGCCTCTTTCCGCACGTTGACGACACCGGCCAGGACGCCGCGAAACGCTGGGCGGCGCAACTCGCCGACGCAGGCGCAGAGGTTGACGCTTTCAACCTCGCCGGTTTGCGCCGCACAGACGGCGAGCCGGTCAAAGACTTCAACGACCTTGCCGCAATCCACGCGGACGACTTCGAGCAACACCGTTGCTTGTGGAATCTCTTCCCATGACACCTGACAAGACTTCCCCCACGCCCGGCCCCTATCGCCCCAAGCGAACCCCAAAGACCGCGCCAAAGGGCGGCAAAGGCAAGGCGGACGCCAGCGGAGAACGCATTACCGGCGCGGGCTTGGTTCGCATTGCCAACGAAAGCCAAATTGCCGCTGTCCCGCTTCACTACTACGCCGAACGCTCGAAATGGTATGGTCCGAACGGCCAAAACGGATTTGCCCACTTGTCCGACTCGCAAGCGAAGTCGCTGGTTGCGGAATACGGCTTCAACAAGAGCGTGAAGGATGGACAAGGCAACACCGCTGCGGAGCGCGCCATGCTTTGGCTTCATCAAAACCGCGCCGTGGCTTACGCCGGACCTTTGGCCGGTTATCCGGCAGGCTGTCACGAACTCGAAGGCGCGCGAGTGTTGGTGACGGAATCTCCGCGTCTCATCACGCCCGCGCCCGGCCCCTGCCCGACGATTCGCCGCCTTGTCGAAACGATGTTGCAGGAAGAAAGCCACGACCAGGCGGCGCACTTCTACCTTTGGGCGTCGGAGTCCTTTGCCTCCTTCTGGCGTCGCATGACGCAAGCTCCCCCCGTGGCCGTTCCGCCATTGTCCGGCGCTGGCCATCTTCGGCCCGCGATGTTGCGGCAAGACGGCACTGGTTGACTTGATTCTGACACCCCTTTTCGGCGGGAGAAAGGCGGACCCCATGAACTACTTGCGGGAACCCAAGTTCAACAAAGACCTGTTTGCCGCTTCGCTGTTGGTCCTTGATGACAAAGGCGCATCCGCAAATCTCGCCGAACGCCGCCAGCGGGGCGAAGGCGTCAAAGACCTGATTTGGAAACCAGAGCAACGCATGGAAGGCAAAGGCGCGGACGCCGTGATTCTCCGGCCATTCTGGCGGCTGGTGATGGCGGGCAATGATGACGACGCGGGGTTGCAAGTTTGCCCGGCCTTGTCTGACAGCCTCAAAGACAAGTTGCTGATTCTTCGCGCTCGCCAGGCGGAAGGCTTGCCCCAAACTCACGAAGAAAACGATTCATGGGCGGCAACCATTCGCGCAGAACTTCCGGCGTTTGCCGCTTGGCTGTTGGCTTGGCGTCCAACGCCCGAAATGGTCTTGGACCCGCGCACGCGCATTGCCAATTTCTGGCACCCGGCGCTTGTCTCAGCACTGCGCGACATGCAACCCGAAATGCGGTTGCTGGAACTGATTGACGGCTTGGACTTGATCGGGGCGGACGCTCCGCTTTGGGAAGGCACCGCCACTGAATTTGAGCGCGCCTTGAAAGCCAAAGACACCGCCAGCGTTTTAGACCGCATTTTCACCAGCAGCACAAGCGCCGGGCGGATGCTGACGGAACTTTCCCGCATGGTTCCCGACCGGGTGAAGAAGACCGACCGGGAAGGCCGGGCGCATTATCGCATTTTCCATGCGAGGTAAGCCGATGACAAACAAACGCCGCACGAATTCCCGAAGCCGCACCTTTTGCCGCGCTTCGTTCCCTTTGGAGTGGCCCAAGGGGAAGGAACGCCGCGAAACTGAATTCGCAGAACCAAATTGCAAACACCCCCTCTCTCTCCCTCTGTCTCCCTCATTTTCGAGGGGGATGAGGGAGACAGAGGGTGATTTTCCGAGAAGGCAACCAGCCGCACTGGCCCGCCTGACGCCTTCCCTTGGGCCACAATCAAAACAATCAGCGCACAATCTCGCGCCGCAAGGACTAGCCGACAGTGCTTTTTTGCTGGCGCTGGCTTCCCGTGACAACCACGGGAAAAACTGCAAGCACTTGTTTTTGCGCGCAGTCTTCCCGCGCAAACCGCGGGAAAAAAAACCCCGCCTTGGTTTTTGCACAGTTCTTTCCCGTCGGATTGCGGGAAATTCCCGCAACGACAGTCGGCTTGACTGTGACATTGTTCGCAATGCAGCACAGTGTTTTCCCGCGAAAAGGCGGGAAGAAAAACCAGTATTGGAGTTCTTGCCCCTATGAATCCCCTTTTCGTCATTCTTGGTCTTGGCGCACTGGCCTTGTTGTTGTTTTCCGACACGGAAGAACCTGCTGGCAATGCCGCCGCACAGAACAGCGGCAGCGGGAACTCAGAGCCGCCCCCGCCCGATCAAAACTTCGCTGACAGCGAATTTCCCGCGTCTCAGCCCATCACGCTGGAAATTCTCCGGGAAATCTTTCACAACGGCACGCGTCCGCTCTCGCGCCGCGACGCGGTGGAAATCTTGAAGGCCGCGCCCTACTGCATCCCAAAAACCAACGCCTACCGCGCCCTTGCCCGTTCCCGGCGCTTTGTCGCCCACTTGCAGGCAGATGCAAACGGCTGGTTGCATTTCATCCCTTGAACGCCCTTCGCTCTGTGGTGCAACGAACAGACTACTTCCCGCTGCCAAACAAAATGAGCGCCAACTTCACAAGGAGCATAGTCAAGATAATCCAGGGAATCAGCGCGCTCCCCACTGATTTGGTTTCCTTCAAGCGGGGGTGGGGACGGTGAATAACTCTGTGAAGAAGTTCTTGTTCATCGCGCTTGCCTTCTTGGGCAAACCGGTCCAATACTCTCACTAGGTAGATGAAGATGTTGCGTTTCATAACCGCGCGTTGTTCGCTACTCAATCATCGGACTTCAGTTTGCCCTGAAGTCCGATTTCATTACTAGGTATCATTCTACATTGCAGGAGCAGGCTGACAACGATTTGTTATGCACCGCTTGTTCACCGCGCGGTGGATTTGGTGCGAGACCCCATTTGCAAAGCAATCAATAAAATCAAGCTCTCCTCCGCAGTCAACTTTTCACGTAATCTCGCTGTCGTCCGCGCGAGCGCCACTGGTGAACAACTTTCTTCACAGGCTGTGGACAAGTCGCCTCAAAATTATTGGTTTGTCAGGCGTTGAATTGCCTTCAGACCCGAATCGCTTAAGAGTCCTGCCCTATTCAGACGTTTTGCCAAGTCTTTCTGCCGGTCGCCCACGGTGGCATTCTTGCTTTCGTTCATCCTCAAAGGCATCAATTCAAGGTTGGCAATCACGTTGTCCAGTTCCGGTGCCACCTTGCGGGGAATGATGTGGTCCACGCTCAACTGGTCGCCACGGTAAGGGCCGCGCCGAATTGTGGGCACTTGGGATGATTTGCGAGTCACAAATTCAAACCAATTCGTCGGTGTATTTTTCTCGCGTCGCTTTCGGCTTCTTCACTTTCGCGGCCTTGGCTTCCTCTGCGGCACGTTCAAGGTTCAGGGCCAGCAACCGTTCCAAAATCTGTTCGTCCGTCAAATCGGCGGGCCAGCCGTAGGCGGCGGCAACGGCGGCGTCGAGTTTCTTGTGGGCCAGGGCCAGCCAGGCGGGGCGTTCGTTGTAGAGGTTCGTGAGCGTGCGCTTCTTGAGCAGGGCGGCGCAATCGGCGTCGCGCGGTTCCAGGCGCGGATAGCGGACGGTGCCGACTTGGAAGCCGCCGGCGTCGCGGACGGTGCTGCGGTCAAGGTAGCGGTCCCACGGGCCGCCCACGGTGCCGGGGAATTCCAGCACACGGGTTTCCGTCCATTCGGGCGGATTGAGCCAGCGTTCGCGCAAGTCGTTCAACTCGCGCGCCGCGGCGGCAATCGCGGCGCGGTGTTCTTCTTTTGTAGCAGCCGAGGTAACGAGGCTCTGTTTTGCAGCAATGGAAGAAGATGGAGCCTCCTCACGTCGGCTGCTACGGCCATAGGGCGGCGGTTCTTCTTTCAATTCGAGGAACCGTCTCTTCACCATGCTGGCCATGCCGCCATTCAGTTCCCTTGCCTCCTGTTCTGCCGGGGGAGCGGCGGACGTGGGTGGCGGGAACTGCAAATCGTCCAGGAAAGGAAATGGGAATGGGTCAAAACAGGTCGTGGGCGTGTAGTTGGGACGTGTTTCCAGCCGGGTGCCTGTCTTCAGCGCCCAGACTTCGTGAAACCGCGAATGAAGTACTCCGAAACGGTAGTCGTCGGCAAAGGCGAAAACGGTGAGCTTGTGGTCCGGCAAAGTCGGATAGGCCAACCAGACAAAGACGCGGTGCTTGGAAGTTGTTGGTGTGACGAAAAACCGGGACAGAGGAGCAACCGCGTTTCGCATCTCAGGCCGCATCCGTTGTGGCCTCCACCAGTTTTCACGAAGCCACTTGTCGCGGTTGCTGTCCCGATGAGGCTTCACACGCTCGACTATGACTTGATGCGGTGCCTCGTACTGGCTTGCCGTTTCGAGAAGCAGGTCCGACGTGTCAATGATCCACCGGCGTTCGCGGGACTTTACCAAGTCATCGCTGTTCGCCACAGGTCGAACAAGATCGCTGTTCGGTTTCAGATTCGGATTGCCGCTGGTGTTCAGCAAGGAGACAGCTTCAAGCTCTGCAATGTCGAAAGAGCCACCCTTGCAACTGCCGATGAAGGCGCGTCCGACGTTGCTCTTGAGCGGCACTGCGGCCACGACGTTCGCATGGCCAGATAGGTTCGCGTTGATTGTCGGGACGGCCACTCCGTCGAGCGTGCGACGTTCTTCGGCGCCGTTGTCGAAAGCCACCATGCTGATGTGGACATTCGCCCCAGAAAGCACCCAGTCGCGGTCGCTTTCGGCGAAGAAAATGTCGCCAGTCTCTTTGATGCGCTTCAACACCTCACGGTTGGCCAAACCGCGAATATTCTGCGTTGCCAGCAAACCGGCCCGCTTGCACTTGCCGCGCTCAATCAGGTTGCGCGCCTTTTCAAACCAGTAGCAGCAAAGGTCAGACTGAGAGGGAATCCGGTTGCCGTAGATGCGGCGGAGTTCTTCAACGTAGCCGTCGCCAAGCTGGCCCCGCATGAGCTTGTCGCCCAGAAACGGTGGATTGCTCACGATCACGTCACACTTGGGCCAGTCGCGTTCACTGTAGAATTTCAAGGCATCGTCGCCCGCGTGTTCGCCTGCTTGCGCTTCCTTCAACGTCTTGGCCTTGCTGCGGAAGTGGGGCACCAGCAAGGCGTCTTCGTTTTGGAAGCCGTCGAGGTTTTGCAGCACGGGCGAGCGGTCGTTGTCGAAACCGTTGTCGCGCCGCCATTGCAGGAAGCCGATTTGCACGGAGACTTGCGCCAACTCGAAGGCGTAAGGATTGATCTCGATGGCGCTCAATTGCTGGACGCTCACCCGCGAGTCCACCTGCACGCCGATCTCCGTGCCGAACGCGATCACCTCTTTCTGCAAGTCCAGCATGAGCCGCAGCGAGACGTAAAGGAAGTTGCCGCTGCCGCACGCCGGGTCGAGCACGCGGACGGTCGCCAACCGCTTCACGAAATCGTTGAGCAGATTGTATTGGAGCGTGGTGCTGTGCCGTTTGAAGCCAGTGGCGGTGGCGTGCAGCTTCTGCCCCGGCTTGACCGCGCGCAATGCTGCCGCATGAACCTGCCGGACTTCCTCGCGCAACTTCTGCCACTCCCGGCGCCACGGCGCCATCAGCACCGGCTCGACGAGCGTCTTGATGTCCTCCTCGCTGGTGTAATGTGCGCCGAGTTGGGAACGCTGGCTGTCGTCCAAGGCCCGCTCGAACAGCGTGCCCATGATGCTCGGCTGGATGAACTGCCAGTCCGCCTCCGACGCCTCCGCCAGCAGGGAGATTTCCTCGTCCGTGAGTTCAAAGACCGTGACATCCTCAAACAAATGCCCATTGAACTGACGGATTCTGTTATGACCGAAAAGCCCGCCCTTGGCCATCACCCGGAAAAGCTGTTCGAGCGCCTCGGCGAACTGCTGCTTGTCCTGAAGCCCGATCTTGGCGATCTCCGAAAACAGGCGCTTGGGCAGCAAGCCGGTGTCTTCGGCGAAGAAACAAAACATCACCCGGTTCAAGAAACGGGCGATGCGGAGATTCTTCTTCTGCGCGACGCGCAGTTCCTTCCGGGTGAACGCATCCGCCAATTCCACACTCTCGCGATTTTGCAGCGAGCGCGACACCGTGGCGAATTGGGCGGCCAGTTTCTCCGTGACCTCGGCCGTCGTCTGCAGAGGGCGGAGGTAGTCCGGATCCGTAAAAACGTGGCGTAGTAGTTGCAGGTTTCTCGGATCGTCAATCTGCGCGTTGTTGAACTCGTGGACGGCCTGCACCGTGCCGTTGAAGTTGGTGCGGATGATGTAGCGGTCGAAATCGCAAACCACCAGCAAGGGCGGATTCAGGAGCGATTCGCGATAGCGGAGAAGCTGCCGATACGCTTCGTCGAGGTTCTTCTTCTTGCCCTTGTACTCCCAAGCGAAACAGCCCTTCTTCCACACGTCGGCAAAGCCGCGCTCGTTCGGTTCAGTCGCGTCCGGTGCTTCCACGTCGAAAAGCTCCGCGTCTTTGACCACGCGCTTTTGAAAGCAGAAGACTTCGCCGGACGGGTCCGCCTCCAACGGCGGCGGGACGCCCAGCAAGCGGCAGAGGTCGTCAAAGTGCGACTGGTAGGCAGCGGATTCCTTGCCGGTGAAGCGGCCCCACTTCTTCTTGAACTCTGCTGCTGTCATTCGTTCGCTCTGGATTCGCGGGAAGTTCTAGCGGATGAAGCCACGGCACACAAGAAGGACCGCTTGCAAAGTGCGTCAGGCAACCGTCGGGAGTCAGCTGCTCTACCATTGAGCTACCGAGGCACTCAGGAGGGACGAAGAATATTTGTGGCTGCCGCTTTGTCAACGGATCGTTTCAGGGATTTGGCTCTCTCGTCTTCGTCCCGAAACCAGCCACCGAACCTGGCTCATTTCGACGGCTCCGCGCTGGCGGCCGGATTCATAATTTTCAGCATCTCGTCATCCGGCCCGCCGCCAAATTGTTGCCAGAAAAGCGCCTTGAACGGGTTCACCTTGGGGCCGATGACATTCTCGTTCTCAAGGCAGGGCCGCACTTCGCTCCACCAACGGTCATAGGCCGTTTCCATCCGGCCCACCACGTCGGGATGCTGCGAGGCGATGTCCTGCTTCTCGCCCGGATCAGCCTGCAAGTCATAAAGCTCCCATCGCTTCGCGCCGTCTTTGCTGGCGCAGACCAAGTGATAGCGCGGGCTGCGGACGCCGCAATTCAGGTATTTCGACGCCTCCGCCTTGCCTTTGGCCCATCGGCCGACGTGCGTGAAGAGCAAGCGATCAGGCCAGGGCGCGTTTTGGTCCGTAAGCAGCGGCACCAGGCTTCGGCCCTCCAGCTTCGCGGACACTTCCGGCGCGATCCGCGCTCCGGCTAGGTCGGCCAGCGTGGGGAACACGTCAATGTGCGCGGCCAGTTTGTCCACGTCGCCGGGCGGCAACACACCCGGCCAACGCCAGAACGAAACGGCACGCGTGCCTCCGTTGTAGGGCGTTCCCTTCCCTGCCCTCATGCCGGCGTTGAAAACGCGCACGCCGGCGGTGCCCCCGTTGTCGTTCATGAAAACCACC
Organism: Verrucomicrobiota bacterium; assembly: GCA_016219875.1. Lineage (GTDB taxonomy): Bacteria > Verrucomicrobiota > Verrucomicrobiia > Limisphaerales > JACRJZ01 > JACRJZ01. The sequence continues at coordinate 81,364 of JACRJZ010000146.1, forward strand.
AGCGTGTCGCGCTCGAGGTTCCACTCGTTCAACTTCGCCAGCAGCCGCCCCACGTTGTCGTCGATGTTCGCGATCATGCCAAAGAACTTGGCGGCGTTCGTCGGCACCCGGTCCGCGTAGAGCTTTTCGTAGTCTGCTGGGCAATCCAACGGTGCGTGCGGCGCGTTGGGAGTGATGTAGGCGAAGAACGGACGGCGGCCTTTCTGCGCCTCAATCCAGTGGAGGGCCTGGCCGAAAAACACGTCGGTGCAGTAGCCTTTGGTCTTCTCAAACTTCCCGTTGTGCAGGATGGCGGGATCGAAATACTTGTTGCCTGGCGCGTCGCCGCAACTGCCCGGATAGGTCTGTCCGATGCCGCCGGCGCCGTGAATGAACATCTCGTCGAAGCCGCGCTGGTCGGGCCGGTAGGCCGGTTCGTCGCCCAAGTGCCACTTCCCAAAAATTCCAGTCGCGTAGCCCGCCGATTTGAGCACCTGCGCCAGCGTGGTGGCCTTCAGACTCATGCGCTCGCGCTCCAGGATCGTGTGGGTCACGCCGGACTTGAACTCGTGCCGTCCGGTCATCAGTGCCGTCCGCGTGGGCGCGCAAGTGGGGCTGACGTGGAAATCGGTGAAGCGCCGTCCCTCGCGGTGCAGCCGGTCCAGATTCGGCGTCTTGAGGACGGCATTGCCGTGGCACGACAGGTCGCCGTAGCCCTGATCGTCCGTCAGGATCAAGACCATGTTTGGGCGCTTCGGCAGTTCGTTCGCAAGCCTCGCGCTCGCGCCCGGACTCGGCCAGGTGAACGCAACGATCATCAGCAAGCAATAGAGCGTTTTCATTCGTTGGGTCTTTCAAGCCACGCCGTCATCAGCCCCAGGCGGGGATGGAGCCGGCTCCCCCGCCCGCAACGCCCTCCCCTGCCCTGCCGATTCGGAGCCGGCCGCCACGGGCGTCATCCAATGGTCGATCGACGATTGCAGGTGGGTCCGGCATTCCTGCGCCGTGCGGAGCAAGTCCGTCATCTGCTTCCTGGAGAGGCCGCCGTTCGCGGCGAACACTCCGTGAACCACAATGTAGAAGATCAGCGACGCCAGATTCTCGCCGCAGCCGACGAGGGCCGGCGAACTCAAGCCGGTGCTGCGGCAAAACTCCTCGAACCTTTCGCGCGTCAGCTGCAGATCGCGCTCCGTCTCCGCAGCGTGAATCAAATACTGCCGGATGAACTCCGAGGAGGCGGGTTCGGACTGCGGGACGCTCAGCAGATTGTGGCTGGCGCCGCGCGGACGAAAGCTCCGTTTCCGGAGCGCGCGGCAGCCGCGTTTCACCTGCGCGAGGAACGAGCCTTCGCGGTCGCCATCCGCCTTCCGCAGCCGCATTTCCAGCACGCTGAGCGCGAAGGCCAGGATCTCGTCGAACAGCCCCTCCTCTGGCGCCGGCCCGTCCTGGCCGACGCACAGGGCAAAGGTTTTTGCCCAGGCCATCGCAGCGGCGCAGAGCTTCCGGGCGAGACGTTCCGCCGCGGCGGCGTCCAGTTCGACAGCCGGGTCCGGCCCCGAATCGCGCGTGGAAGCGTCCTGAGTCACGAGCAAAGTCGTGGAAGAAACCGGATCGCCGGCTTCACTTCACGGGCGACAACTCCGCGCCGGTGATTCTGAAAGAATGTCGGTTTCAATTCGCTGTTCTGCTCCGGTGGGGCGGGGCTGCCCGCCGCCATCCGAAGTGCGACCGCTTGTAACACGGCTGGACCGCGCGAGGCAATGGCAGAACCCCGTAGTAGCCGACAAAGAGGCTCAGACGACTAGCGTTCTCGTCGCGCCACACTCAGCCCCACAATTCCCCACAGAGCCACGAAGCCCAGCCCGGCCAGTCCAATGCGCGTGATCCAACTTGGCGCCTTCGCATTCTCGGCCACGAGCCGGATCGTCATGGGCTTGCGAACTTCGGTCTGGAGAACCTGCGAGAAGGCAAGCCGCACGCCGCGGGTCGGCAGGTTCACCCGCAGCGGGGCGACTTTCGCGACGGCAACTTGCTGCGCCTTCTCCAACTTGTCCCACTGCTGGCCGGCGACTTCCGCGTCGTAGTTCAGGAACATTTGCGGCTGCGCGGTTGGGCCGGGCTGGCGGGCTTGCTGTTGTTCGGCCCCTTGGGCGGAGGCGTTGAGCACTTGCATCGGCACTTGCTGGCCACCCAGGCGGGCGTTGTTGTCGAGGAAGTAGGCGTTCTGCGCCATGATGAGGTTGCGGCCCTGGACCTCGCGGACTTCCTTCTCGATCTCCTTCAGGCTGCGTGCTTCGTCCACCTCTTGCTGGACCTGGGAGCTTTTCGTCTTGGCGCGGTTGTAGCTGGTGATGGCCTGGCGGAGGTTGGTGCCCTTGATGTTCTCGCGCGCCGACTTCAATTCACTCTTCACGTCCTCCTTCTTCTGTTCCTCCTGCGCCCGCTGCTGGACGTTGTACTCCGCCAGCGAATAGACCTGCACCAGCGGTGTCCCCGTGTCGGCGGTGCGGCTCATCGTGCCCTCGAACGCGCCGTAGTCGTAATCCGGCGGCAGGTAGAGGTCCCAGCGCGCGTTCTTGAGCGGCACGTCGAACTTCGGCGAGGCCAGCGCCACTTCGCCGCGCCGCTTCGGGAACTTGTCCGCGCCAATGAACGTCAGTTCAATCGCGATGGGCGCGTCCGAAGCCACGCTGCGTTCGAGCGGAAGCAGAAATTTTCCCTCGCGCCGGCTGGGGCGAACCGGTTCGCCCGCGACGAATGCCGACCAAACGGTCGCTCCGAGGGGCAGTTCGATCTCCAAGTGCTGGCGGCCGTGGTTGCGGATGCTCAGCGAAATCTCCGTCATCATCTGGCCGTCGTCGGCCACGACGGTCGTGAGCCGGGCGCTGTCAATCAAGGCTTCCAGCACCTCGGCAGCGTCGAAGCGCCGGGCCTCCACGGCGAGCTTGTAGCCGGGACGGAGATAGCGATACGCCAGGACCGTGGCAGCGTCAGCGCGGCCCAGCCATTCGGGCAACTCGCGCACGTCGATCTTGCTCAAAAGCTCGCTCGCGCCCCGCTCGGCCACCTGCAGCGGCGGACGCGCGATGAGCGAAAGCCAGCCCGTCTCGCGCTCGACGGCGAGGGCCTGCACGCCCGTGAGTTCAACCAAGTTGGTCTTCTCGCTCTTGGGCACTTCCCAGGTCACGGTCAGCACGTAGTCGCCGCGCACTTTGCCTTGCAGTTCCACCCGCCACTCGCCGTTGGTCTCGTCGCGACGGCGGATGTTCGCGCCGGTGATCTCGACGTTCTTGAACGCCGCCGGCACGCGCACGCGGAACTCCCGCACCGGCGCGTTGGCCACGTCGTACTTGATCAACGTCCGCCCGCTCACCAGCGTTTCGGTCAGCGTCACGATGTTCGCGATCTCGGCCCGCACCCACGGCTCCACGGCCTCGGTGGCCACGTTCAACTTCCAGGCCGCCTGCGGCGTCGGAGTGGTGGCGATGAACTTGTAAGCCAGCGCACTGCCGCCGCTCACAGTGCTGCTGCTTCCCGCGGCGAAGGGCACTTCCGTCAAGCCGTCAAAGCTCTCCGTCTTGGCCGCGATGCCGAGGTCGGTGGTCACGGTGATGAAGCCGCTCAGCTTCTCGGTGTCGAGCGGATGCACGCCCGCGATGGCCAGCGTCTTGGGCGGCTCCCTGTAACTCTGCGCCAGCGTGAGCGTGAGCGCGTAGCTTCCGAGGGTGCGCTCCTTCAACGCCACATCCACGAGGCGGCGGCCCGCGTCGTCGCGTTCGGCCCACTGGAGGACGTTGTTCCCGCTCACGCTGTCGAGCCGCCAGCCGGCCGGCAGGGCGAGGCGGAGACTGAAGATGCCGGCGCGCTTGATCGTGTAATCCACTTGCGCGGTGAGCCGCACGGACTCGGCGCCGATGCGCACGTTGTTCCGCACCACGGCTTCGATCTGGGGTTGGATCGCTTCGGCGCGGACGCGCAAAGCGAAGTCGGTTTTCAGGAACCGAAAGGCGCTGAAGAGGCCGTCCTTCTTATCGGGCGCGGCGCGGTGGAATTCCTCTGCATCCACGCGCTGCAACTCCTTCGCGTCCTCGACGGCGAGCGAAAGCTCCTCGCTGCCGCGCACGCCGACCAAGCCGGTTTCGCGTTTCACGTCGAGCGCGTGCGGGACTTCGACCTTCGCGGTCGCCGGCAGTTTCTCAAGAACCTTCTCGGTTTCGACGGTGAGCTTGTAAGCGGGAGAAACGCCTTTCAGCAGATCGACGACGAGGATTTCTTCCTCGGCGCCAGGGGGTGAAGATGGAGACAGGCGGGACGCCTGTCCCACTTTGATTTCCCAGGTGCGGATGAACTCGCCTTCCACGCGCAAGAGCCGCTGGCCGGCGGGGAGGGCCACGCGCGCCTGCTTCAACTCGCCCTGGCTGATCTGGTAATCGAGCGTGGCGCGGACGTTCATCACGCCGTTGCCGAGCGTGACCAGCGCGGCGTTCTGCACGAACACGGTCGCCGCGATTTCGGCCGCCCGTTTCACGCGCGGGGTCCAGTGCATCTCCAGGCGGTCGCCAGCGCCGAGGATGGCTTCGACGCGCGTCTGCTGATTGGTGCTGGCGCGCTGGAGGGCCACGGCGGTGGGGGATTCCACGTCCGCGTCCGCCTCGTCAATGCTGACACTCACGCGGCTGGCGAGCGCGGGTGGAATGCCGAAGGCGAGCGTGCGTTTGCTCACGTCGCCGCCGAGCCGGGCAAGAAGTTTCAGGTGGAGCGTAACGTTGGTGCGGCTGGGCAGCCACACGCTGACGCTGCGTCCCTGGCGCACCAAGCTGGCATCGGCGGAGTTGGTGAACGACTGCACCGCGACATCGTCGGCGAAGAGCGGGACAAGCTGGTTCGTGGTGACCGAGCTGATCTGAATGGCGGCGTCGAACTGGGCGACCTTCTCGCGCACCGCGCCATTGTAGTTGGCGGAAACGAGGGTGACAGCGTTGGAGGCGGACGCGGAGGAAGAGAACTGGGTATCGGCGAACAGTGATGATGTGAAGCCGAGCAGAAAGACAATCGCGGCAGCGCCGGCTGAAGGGGCTGAATCGAGCGGAGGAGGAGAAGATGGAGACAGGCGCGACGCCTGTCCTACGGCGCGGCGCAGCCACCATTGACGGGCGGCCCAGGCCATCAGGATGATGAGCAGCAGTGGCAGGAGCACGATGAGGCCAGTGCCGAGCAGGCGCCAGATGTAGAGCAGGCTGCTCACCGAGGCGATCACCAGCGCCAGGGCCACGGTGAGCCAGAAGCTGCTGCGGGCCGTGCGCGAGGCGAACGCCCACAGCATCACCAAGCCGATCAGGAAGCCGCAGACTTGCACCACCATCATGGCTTGGCGATAAACCTTCATCCGCATCATCGAGACGCTCACGCTGAGCGGCTCGCGTCCGGCATTGAGGACCTTCGTGAAATTGAACGCCTGTCCGGTGCGCGGCACGTCGATGTGAATCGAGCGAACGCCGGCGGCGGTGGGCTTAGCCTGGGGTTGGGCGGGAGCAGGGGCGGCACTGGCGGTCGCAGTCATTGGAGCACCGCCGCCAACGAGGCCACCCATCGGCCTGCCGGGCGCGGCGGGTGCTGGCGACATGAATTGGGGCGATTGCTCCATAGGGGCAACCGTGCTCGACTGGGACGCAGGCTGGTTGGCTGAGAACACCGCGCGCGGCACGACGGCATCGCGCTGCAGGGCTTCCTGGAATTTCTCCGCCGTCATCATCTGCACGCTGCCGTCCGCGAAAACCACGGAGCGACCGTTCACATCGGACGGCGAGTAAGCTACGATGGCGCTCACGTCGTCCGCCCTCTTGCCCGCACCGACATAGACGAAGCGCTGGCCGGTGCTGGGATCACGGAGAACTTTTTCGGACCCGAGTTCGTTCGTCATCACATCGAAGCTCGCAGGCAGGTAACCGCCGTTGTCGTGCGCCCACAACTGGGCAGCCAGGCCGATCTGCTTGAGGTTGCTGACGCCTTGGATACGCGTTGCCTTGGCCTTCGCTTTCGACAACGCCGGCAACATCATCCCCGCCAGCACCGCTAGAACCCCAACCAACACCAACACCGTGACCGCGCCCTGGAATCCGCGTCGTACCGCCGCGACAACCAGGAGAGCCAGCAGGCCAATCACGCAGCAGAACAAGATGAGGCCCCCGTTGCGCTCAATGAAATTCCCGTAGAACTGGACGAACTCCTCCCACGCGTCGCGCAACTCGTAAGTCGTGCCGCGCGCCACGGTCATGTTTCCGTCGAAGCCGCTCAGGCGCTGCGAAACGGGCACGAACAGTTGCCACTCGGCGTAGGTGTTCGGAATGTCCGTCACCGGCGCGGCGAGCGCCACGCGGCGCGGCAACAGGGATTTCTGGAGGTCGATCTTCTGCGCATAGACGATATCGACCGCGAAGGCCTGGTCGCGGTTCGCGTCGCGCGGCAGCGGCACGAGGAACCAGTCGCCATTGCGCTCCGGCTTGGCGGGTTGGCCATTCACGTAGCTCGACCAGAACTCCGCGCCGGGCGGGAGCTTGAACTGTTGGAACTGCTTCTCGTTGTTTTTCACCATGAAGCCCGCCTGCGTGAGCATCTGGCCTTGTTCGGTGACGACGGTGGTGAGTTCGATGCGGTCGGCCACGGCGTCCAGCACGGGCACTTCCTCGAAGCGCGACACTTGCACGGTCTGTGCGTAGCTCGTGCCGGCGTAGCGGTAGGCGAGCAGCAGCGGGCGCGTGCAAAGGGCGCGGTCGCTCTCGGACAACTCGCTCTCGTCCACGCGGCGCAACGGCAGCGCCGGCGCGGCAGGCGTGAGCTTGAGGCTGGCGGCGGTCATCAGGCCGAGCGAGCCAGTTTCGCGCTCCACGTCGAGCGGGCGAGCGCCGGCGAGGTCGAGCGTCGCGCCCTTGGGATCGAACTGGTAGTCGTAGGTGATGACGAGCGTGTAGCCGGCCCAGGCTTTGTCCTGGAGGCTGATCGTCCAGACGGCAGAGTTGGTGTCGAGAGTCGAGGGCCGAGTGTCGAGAGTTGCGTCCGGCGCTCGACGCTCGGCGTTCGACCCTCGACCTGCGGTCTGTTCTTTGCGCCGGATGTTCGCGCCGGTGAACTCGACGTTCTTCCAATGCGCCGGCAACTGCACGCGGAACTCCTGCACGCCCTGGTTGAAGATGCCGTAACGCACCGTCGCGCTGCCGCCCACCAGGCCGTCGCCGATGGTGACGAGGTTGAAGACTTCGGCGATGACGCGGGCGGAAAGCTTCTCCGCCGCGAGCGTGAGTTTCCAATCGGGCTGCTCGCTGACAAAGGCGAGGGTTTCGTCACTTAGCGGGACAGGCGTCGCGCCTGTCTCCATTCTTCTCGAGTCAGAGACAGGCGCGCCGCCTGCCCCACGAGACAGCGCCGCCACCGGCACCTCTCGGAGGTTGGTCAACTCGCCGGTCTTCACGCGAATGCCCGCAGACGACGCCGCGCCAACTTGCGCCGTCACGTTGGTCGCGCCCGCCACGACGAGCGGCAACACCGTGATCGTCTCCGGGAACTGCTTGTGGGCTTGCTCCAATTGCACGTCGATCTTGCGTGTGCCGAGGACGCGGCTGGCGAAGCTGACGCGCAGCTTGCCGTCGGAAACTTTCCAGTCGTCGAGCGCCTCGCCCTTCACTTCGCTGACGACGAAGCCGGGCTGCGGCGTGAGTTCGAGCGCGTAGAGGCCGGCCTTCTCGACGGTCAGGTTCAGCGCGTGCGAGACGAGCAGGCGGGTTTCTTCGAGCCGGGCCGTGACGCGGTCGGCGAGTTTCAGCACCGGCTCGATGCGGCGGAGTCGCGCGGAGATGGAGACCGGCCGGCCGTTGAAGCGATACGCCGCCAGCGCGCCGCCGGTGGCGTTGACCTGCCGCAGCCCCGGCGCGGAATCAATCTCCACGAGCGTGTCGTCCGCGCTGACGGTGAACGAGCCGGACTCGCGTTCGACTTCGCTGGGCGCGGGCGGAACAAGCGTGGCGGTGGCGGGCGTGGACTCGATGGTTTGTTCGGTATGGAGCGTGAGGGTGTAGGACTTCTCGACAGGTTTGAGGAAGTCGAGAGTGAGGACCTGATTAGATGGAGACAGGCGGGACGCCTGCCCTACGTCGAGCCGCCAGTCGCGAATCTGGTCGCCTTGGACTTTGGTGAGCGTCTGGTTGGCGGGCAGGCCGATGACGAGCTTGGGCAACGGCGCCTGGAGAATCTCAAGGCGGAACTGCGTGGTGAAGCGAATCACCGACGGGCTGACCGTCGCGGTCGCCGTCGTGTCCGCGGTGACGAGCGACTTGCGCGTGATCTCGGTGGCCTTGCCCTGCCAGCGCATCGAGAGAACGCGGTCTGCGCCCAGCACGCCGCCGAGTTTGCTCGTCGCCTTCTGTTCGCCATCGGATTGCAGGCCGCTGAGGAGTTGCATCTCCACGTCCGGTGCGGCGGCTTCGGCGTTGACGTAGGCGATGGCGGCGGGCGGGCCGGTGAAGTTGATCTGGTTCCACGGCTCGGCCTTCGTGATCTTGGCCACGAGGTCGAGCGCCAGCGCGTAACGGCCCGGCGCCGTGACGAGGAGCCGATACTGGTTCGCCGAACTCACGATGCGCAGTCCTTCGGGCAGCTCCGGCACGACCAGCGCGACGTCGCCGGAGAACAGCGGCACGGCGAGCGTGTTGGTGCTCTCGGTTTCCAGTTGGGCGGTGACGTGGAAGCGCGCCTCGGTGTCGCTGACCTTGCCTTGATAGCGGACTTCGTGGATGAGGACGTTCGTGGCGGCGTAAGGCGGCGGGTTCGTCGGCCCGGCCGCTTTGACGAGCGCGGACGGGAGCTTCGGCGGACTCGTGCCTCGCGAGAGGATTTGTATTCCGTTCAGGACCGCGACGCCGTTGACGCCGGGCGCGGCTTCGATGAGGACAGGCTTGCCTGCTTCGACCGGCACATCGCGAAAGAGGACGAACTGATTGCGCTCGATCCACGGCTGGTTCGTGCGCCAGCCCGCCGCGCCGAGCGAGGGCAGCGGGCCGAAGACGTTTGTGCCGATGCGCAGCGTGAAGACGCTGGCCTGCGGGCCGGTCACGTCGGCGTCGGCGTGGCTGTAGAGGTAGAAATGGTAACGGCCCGCTTCGAGGCCAGAGATGGCGACGGTGATGTTGCTGCCGTTCGGGGCGAAGAGGTAGGTGTCGAACATCGGGTCGCCGCTGGTGTTGCCCCAAACGCCAGGTGCGTTTGAGACAGAGACGGAGACGCTCATGGGCGTGCCGTCGGAGAGCTTGAGGCCGTCGCGGCGGCCATCGGGCACGGGCGTCATGCCGGGGGTGAGGCGCGGCGAATAGTGGGCGTAGAGGTTCCAGAAATCATTCGTCGTCATGCCGGTCGCCGCGAGGCCGGACTTGGCGCTGGCGGTGCCGACGCCGAAGTCGAGGTTGAGAAGCGTCTGCGCTTTGGCCGCAAACGCGACCAGAAGAACAATGGCCGCGAGAGAACGCAGCCCCGCCAAGCCGCAGCCAAAACGGCGCGCGGCTGTCCCAGCCACAGCAACCTCGAACAGTCCTGCGCTTCGCGGCACTGCCCAAGGCCACGGGTTTCGAACATTGCAGCGGCTGGGACAGCCGCGCGCCGAGGGCGTCGGAAGAAACATCTCGGCCCGGGAGAATTGGGAGGCAAGGCAACGCCGAGAACGCAAAGAGGAGAAACCACCGAACCGGCCCGAGGAGGCTGAAGTTTGAGTCTTCATAGTGAACTCATGGTTGAACACCACACTGATCTGTTTGTTTGACACGCTGCTGACGGGAATATTCCCAGAGCCAGACGCGGTGGTGTGTAAACGCTGCGTAAAACGAGATTGACCGACCAACGTGAGGAGAGTCGGAGCAACCGATGATTGCTGGATCGGGCCAAGGAACTTGGCCGGTTCGGGATTGAAACTGGAAGTGCACACTTTTAAAAGTGTGCACTTCCAGTCGCCCTCGCCTTCGCTGTCTCCTTCTGGTTTCGCACGTCCGCCGTCACCGTTCCTTGGCAAGCTCCGGCTGTCGTCTGACTGCTGACCTCTGAATGGAGCCTCCTCACGTCGGCTGCTACTCTTTTGAAATCGCCTCTGTTGATACGCGCTTTGCCGTTTGACAACGCCCGCCTTGGCTCGTCACCGTCCGGCCCATGAACCGATTCTCGTGCATCCTCGCCGGCTCGGCGCTCGTCCTTGGCACCCTGTTCGCCGCCTCGCTCTTTGCAGCGGAGGAGAAGCTACCCAACATCCTTTGGATCACCGCCGAGGACATCAATCCGCATCTAGGCTGCTACGGCGACCGTTACGCCGATACGCCGAACCTCGACCGTTTCGCTACCGGCGCCCTGCGCTACCGCAACTGTTGGTCCACGGCGCCGGTCTGCGCGCCGGCCCGCACCACGATCATCTCCGGCGTCTATCCCACGAGCAGCGGCGCGGAGCACATGCGGAGCCTGGTCCGGCTGCCGGACTTCATGAAGATGTATCCGCAGTTCCTCCGCGAGCGTGGCTATTATTGCAGCAACAACGCCAAGGAGGACTACAACCTCCGCGAGCCAGGCAAGGTGTGGGACGAGTCTTCCAAGAAAGCCCACTGGCGAAACCGCCAGCCGGACCAGCCGTTTTTCGCCGTCTTCAACATCGAAACCAGTCACGAAAGCCAGATCCGCACGCGCCCGCACCGGCTGGTCCACGATCCCGCCAAGGCTCCCCTGCCCGCCTATCATCCCGACACGCCGGAAGTCCGCCATGACTGGGCGCAATACTACGACAAGATCACCGAGATGGATGCGAAGTACGCCGCGCGGCTGAAGGAACTGGAGGACGACGGCTTGGCTCGCGACACGATCGTCTTCTTCTACGGCGACAACGGCAGCGGCATGCCGCGCAGCAAACGCTGGCCCTTTAACTCGGGGCTGAATATTCCGCTCATCGTGCGCGTGCCAGAGAAGTTCAAGAGTCTTGCGCCCACAAATTATTTGGCGGGCGGAGCGAGCGACCGCTTGGTGGGCTTCATCGACCTCGCGCCCACGTTGCTGAGTCTCGCGGGAATGCAGCCGCCTGACTGGATGCAGGGCCACGCCTTCATGGGCCGCTTCGCGACGCCGCCAACCAAGTACCTGCACGGATTCCGCGGGCGCATGGACGAACGCTACGACCTTGTCCGCTCGGTGCGCAATCAGCGGTTCATCTATGTCCGCAACTACATGCCGCACCTGATCTATGGCCAGTACATCGACTTCATGTTCCAGACGCCGACGACGCGCGCGTGGAAGAAGCTCTACGACGACGGCCAACTCCGTCCACCGCGGACGTTCTTCTGGGAGCCGAAGCCGCCGGAAGAATTGTACGACCTCCAGGCCGATCCGAGCGAGGTGATCAACCTCGTCGATTCGCCGGCCCACCAAACGATCTTGCGGGAACTCCGGGAAGCCCAGCGCCAGCACGCGCTCGCGATCCGGGACGTCGGCTTCCTCTCCGAAGCCGAGATGCACTCCCGCAGCGCCGGCACGTCGATCTACGAACTAGGCCACGACGCGAAGCGATACCCGTTGGAGAAAATCCTGGCGATGGCCGACGCCGCTTCCCTCCTCCGCGCCGAGGCCTTGCCGCAACTCCGCCAGGGCCTGAACGACTCGGACAGCGCGGTGCGGTACTGGGCGGTGATGGGGTTCCTGATGCGCGGCACCCACGCCGTCGAAGCCGCGCGGACGGACCTGCGCAAGGCGCTCGCAGACGAGTCGCCATCGGTGCGGGTCACCGCGGCGCGCGCGCTGGGGCAGCACGGCAACGCCGAAGACCTGCAACTCGCGTTGTCGGTCTTGCGTCAATTGGCTGCGCCCGACAAGAACGGCGCCTACGTCTCGCTCCTGGCCATGAACGCCATCGACGCCCTCGGCGACAAAGCGTCCAGTCTGCGCGAGATGGTAAAGTCGATGCCGACCAAAGACCCCAACGCCGTAGGCCGGGCGAATGGTTACGTCGCGCGGTTGGTGGAGAAGATTCTGAACACGGAAGCGAAGTAGCGAGGAAGTTCAACGGCCAAAGTTCAGACCCACCCCATCTGATTCCTTCTTGATTCCGATGGTGAACAACCTCCCCTGCCCTGCTCTTGCCTCCGCATCGGCTTTCGCTAGTTTCGCGCCATGTCGAAGCGACCTTTGATCATCGCCAGTGTCTTGTCCGTGCTCGCGATCTTCTTCTTCCTGGGTTTGAGCGCCTGGCGCAACGGCCGACTGGTGGAACAAGCCGCCAGCGAGTTGAGCGACGCCCGTCGCACGATTGAAAAAGACACGCTCCAGATGGATGACCTCAAGGCGCAGATCACCAACGGCCAAGCCAAGATTGAGGAATTGCAGCGGCAACTTCAGCAAGAGAAGGAGACCGCGACGCAGACGCATCAAAGCCTGGAGAAGGAAATGCGCGCCGCGCTCGAATCCAAGGATGTCACCATCTCGCAACTGCAAGGCAAGCTGACCGTGAACATCCTTGATCGGGTGATGTTCGATTCCGGCGAAGCCGCGCTCAAGCCGGACGGCCAGTCGGTGCTTCAGAAGGTCGCCAACGTCCTGGCCCAACATCCGCAGTTGAAGATTCACGTCATCGGCCACACCGACAACGTGCCGATCCGGCCCTCCGCGCGGGGCCGCTTTCCGAGCAATTGGGAATTGTCCACCTCGCGCGCCACCGCGGCGCTGCGGTTCCTGACGGAGAAGGCGGGAGTCGATCCACGCCGGGTTGGCGCGGTGGGCTACGGCGAGTTCCGCCCCGTGGCGGACAACGCCACGCCCGAAGGCCGGGCCAAGAACCGCCGCATCGCCATCACGATCTTGTCGGAAGAACTGGCGGGGGCGGACGTTGCGCCGACGGCAAGGCCGGTGGCCTCGGACGTCGTACCTTCAGCCCCACCGCTGTCCAAGGCGCCCAGCACGGGGGAACCGGCTGATCCTGTCTCGCCCACCAACGCGGCGGGGACGAAGTGAGGCAAGGCGAAGGGGTGAAGAGATGAACCTGAAAAAACACGTTCAAAGGAGCCTCTTTCAAAACCCCGGTGGGGCGAGCGTACTCGCGAGCCGAATGCCGTGTGTTTCCCCGGCTCGCGAGTACGCTCGCCCCACCCACCAAGAGGTTCTGAAAGAGCCTCAAAGCACGTGGTTTTGCCGAAGACCCTCCATAGGCATCACTGGCTTGGCCGGCGCGGGACTGGGGCAGGAATCAAAACCGCGCCATCTTCGTTCTCGCCGTCCGGGCCGGAACGTGATTTCGTTTCTTCATGCCACACGCACTCAGACTGGCTTGCATCGGCTGCGGCGCCCGCGCGCAGACTTACACCGCGTTGGCCGCCCGCAAATCAGACCGCTTCCAGATCGTCGCCGGCGCGGACCCCGTGGCGGAGCGCGTCGAAAAGATCCGCCGCATCTCGGGCCGTCCGGATTTTCAGGGCTTTGACAGTGCCGAGTCGTTACTGGCCGCGGGCAAGATCGCCGACGTGATGATCGTGGCCACACAGGACAATTTCCATTTCAAGCACTGCCAAGGCGCGTTGCGTCTCGGCTACGATGTGCTGCTGGAGAAACCGATCTCCACCACCGCCGAACAGGTGCTGGAAATCGAGCGGCTGGCCACACAGGCGAACCGGCGCGTTATGGTCTGCTTCGTCCTGCGCTTCGCGGCCTTTTACCGAAAGGCAAAAGAGATCATCCAGTCGGGCGCGCTCGGCGAAATCGTTTCCATCCAGGCGAACGAGGGCGTGAATCCGTGGCACCAGGCGCACTCGTTTGTGCGCGGGCACTGGTCGGTCGCGGGCAGGAGTTCGCCGATGATCCTGTCAAAGTGCTGCCACGACACCGACATTGTCCACTGGCTGGTCGGACGGCGCTGCGTGCGGATCGCCAGTTTTGGCTCGCTGGAATTCTTCCGGCCCGAACGCGCTCCAGTGGGCGCGCCGTTGCGCTGCACGGATGGTTGTCCCGTCGGCGACACCTGTCCCTACAACGCTCTCCGCTACACCACGGACATGCGGTTCCCGTGGCTGGCGATGGTGTATGACCGTGCGCAGGCCGCCAGCGTTGACGAGATCACCGCTTGGCTCCGTACCAGTCCGTGGGGCCGCTGCGTGTATCGTTGCGACAACGACGCGGCGGACCGGCAAGTCCTGGCGATGGAGTTCGAGGGCGGCGTCACCGGCACCTTCACGATGACGGCGTTCGCCACCGGACGGCACATCGAGATCTGCGGCACACGAGGCGTGCTGAAAGGCGGCGAGAGCTACCGCCAGCACTTCGGCACGCACCTCATTCTACTGCCGCACGAAGGCGAACCGGTGCGCTACACCGTGCAAGCCGAGGACGGCGGCTACGAGTTGCACTGTGGCGGCGACACGGGCCTGGTCAACGCGCTCTACGACGAGATGACCAAGCCTCCCGGCGCGCCGCTCGAAGCCGGGCTGGACTCGACCGTTCACAGTCATCTGATCGCCTTTGCCGCCGAGGAAGCGCGGCTGACGAGGCGCACCGTAAACCTTGCGGAGTGGCAGCAAACCACCGGCAACAGGCCTTGAGCCATGGACACCAAGAAAGCGCAGCACGACCTCCGTTCCATCGCCGGCCTGTTCCACATCTACGGCGACTTCGTGGAAGCCGCGCCCTACGGCACCGGCCACATCAACGACACCTACTCCGCCGTCTTCAACCAGAGCGGCAGCCCGGCGCGCTACATTTTCCAGCGCATCAACCATCACGTCTTCAAGAACCCGTCCGCCGTGATGGAGAACGTGAGCCGCGTCACGGCCCACCTTCGCGAAAAGCTGGAACAAAGCGGGGCCGACCAGATCAGCCGCCGCGTGCTGACCCTGGTGCCCACGCACGACGGACGCACGTGGGACATGGACGCGGAGGGCAACCACTGGCGTTGCTACCTCTTCATCGAAAAGGCGACGACCTACGACCAGATTGAAACCACCCAACAAGCTTTCCAGGCGGCCAAAGCGTTCGGCGCGTTTCAGAAGATGCTGGCCGACCTGCCCGCGCCGCGGCTGCGTGACACAATCCCGAACTTTCATCACACCCGCAGCCGGTTCGACGCGCTGCGGCAGGCGATGCAGGAAGACACCTGCAACCGCGCCGCCAGTGTGCGGGACGAAATCGAATTCTGCCTGGAACGCGAGCGCATGGTCGATGTGCTGCTGGGTTTGCAGGCGCGCGGCCTTGTCCCGGAGCGCGTCACGCACAACGACACCAAGCTCGACAACGTGATGATCGACGACGCCACCGGCGAGGGCATTTGTGTGATCGACCTGGACACCGTGATGCCCGGCTTGGTGCTCTACGATTTTGGCGACCTGTGCCGCACAGGGTGTCGTCCGACGGCCGAGGACGAGCGCGACCTCGCCAAGGTTGAGATGCGTCTGGAAATGTTCGAGGCGTTGGTGCGCGGCTATCTGGCGTCGGCCGGCGACTTCCTCAACGCCGCGGAAAAGGACCACCTTGTGTTCTCCGCGCGGCTGATCACGTTTGAGATCGGCCTGCGGTTCCTGACGGACTATCTCCAAGGCGACCGCTATTTTAAAATCCACCGCGACGGTCACAACGCAGATCGCGCCCGCGTCCAGTTCAAGATGGTCGAGTCGTTTGAGCGGAACGAGGCAGCGATGAGCCGGGTGGTGCAGGAAGCCGGGGCTGGCACGCCCCATTCGCGCGAATGAGGCGCGAGAAACACTCCAACAAGGCTGCATCAAGTTCCGCCTGACCTCGCGCTCCCATCCCGGCCAAGCCGCGGACGGCCCCGCCCTGCCCTACTCCTTCTTCAACCGCCACCGGTCGTAGTCCGTCAGCAGCAGTTGTTCGGGGAACAAGCCCTCGGGCGCGCGCCGCAGCGGGAAGCCTTTCGGCACTTCGCGCAAGACGAGGCTTTCCAACAAGAACGACGCCCAGTTGCTGTTGTCGCCCTTGACCCAGTTCGACAGGAACTTCGAGTCAGTCGTCAGGGTGGTGAGGTAGAGGCCCTTGATCGGCTTGTGGTAATCGGTGATCTCGATCACGTCCTCGCGCCAGTTCAGCGTCACGAGCAACGATTGCCGCCGCCCGTACCAGGCCATCGCCCACGGCATGTCGGACATGATGAGTTCCTTTTCGTTGAACCAGCCGGCGATGCGCTGGAGCAGCGGCGGATAGTACGGCGGATAGGCGATGGGGCTGGGATGCGGCGGCAGCAGCGTGTGCAGGAGCGGCAGCGCGCCCACCAGGCAGAAGCTCACCATCAGCACCAACCGCGCCGACGGAAAGGGCAGCGCGATGGAGTCGATGAGCAGGAAGAACAGCGCCGCGCCGTACATGAAGATCAACGGCGCCAGCAACACGAGCAGGTTCTCCGAATTGATCTCCGGCGATTCGGTGGACAAGGTCGTGCGCCCCATCGCCTGCACCACGCCGAAGACCACCAGACTGAAAAGCAGAAACCACCGCAGCCGCGACAGCGAGAGGCTGCGAAACGGCACCAGCAAGCCCACCAGGAAGAACGACGCGATCCAACTGCCGGCCATCTTCGGCACTTCCTGGAATACCTCGCGGGTATTCGCCAGGAGCTTCCGCGCGAAGTCCACGTAGGTCACCTTGCGCAGTTCCGGCTTCAACGCGCGCTCGAGCCGGTCCTCCGGGAACGTCCCGGTGCCCTGGCAGACCGCGAACGTGGCGGTCCCGAAGGGCATGCCGCTCACCGAGTAGTTCCGCGCCACCCACGGCCCCATCACGGCGAGGAATCCGCCCAGGGCCGCGAGCGCAAACACCGCGCGCTTCTTGCCGAAAAACGAAATGAAAAACAGCAGCAGCGGAACGATGAGCCAGCCGAACGAGTAGCGCGTCAACCCGCCCGCGCCGACGAGCACGCCCGCGAAAATCGCCAGGCCCACGAGCAGCACGTCGCTCCGTCCATAGCGGGTCCACTGTTCCAGCCAGACGAGCACCCACGCCAGCGCCAACAAGAGCACGATCAGCAGCATCGTGCTCAGGCCCGCCACACTGAAGTGCCAGAACACTTCCGTGCCAGCGTAGAGGATTGCGGTGATCCACGCGATGGTCGTGTCGAAAAGTTTCTCCGCGAGGAAGAAAAGCAGGATGCCGCCGATCAGCAGCAGAAACTGGTTCAGGAACGCGACCGCCATGTCGGGGATGTAGATCGTGAAGCCCTTCTCCGCGGTCGTGAAATACTTTGCGGGGAGCGCCTTGAACAACCCGGCCAGCAAGTAGGGATACACGGGCGGGTTGGTGATGTCCGGGTGATCGGTTTTCAGTTCCGGCGAGTGGTCGTTCCGGTGCTGTTGCAGCAGGAACATGCTGAACGGCCGGACGTAGAGCGTGGTGTACCCCTTGCCCTGCGCGAGGTTCCGGCCCAGTTGCGCCATGTCCATGGCTTCGCGGTTGGCGAAGTTGCGATAGACCAGGGTGTCGTAGAGCGCGCCGACGGCCACCACGACGATCAGCACAAACAACACCTTGAAGATGCGCGCGCCGGCGCCTTGCGTGAATCCGTGGATGATGTCCTGAACTTGAAATGACATAAGAGGGGCGTTGCGGAAATCAGGTTTAGCTCACAGCTTCTCCAACTGGTAAGTGTGCAACTTGCGGTGCAGGGTCCGCCGGCTCATGCCGAGTTTCTTGGCGGCTTCGGTCCGACTACCGCCGCAGTCCTTGAGCGCACGGATCATGAGCTGCTTCTCGGCTTCCTTCACCGTGAGTTCGCCGCTGCCAAGAACAGACTGCGGCGAACTGGCCCCAATCTCTGGCGTCCGGCTTCGCACCGTGGCCGGCAGGTCGCGCACGGAGATCCGCTCTCCGCGGCACAGCACCACGGCGTGCTCGATGGCCGTGCGCAACTCGCGCACATTGCCCGGCCAGGCGTAGGCCTCGAGCGCTTCGTTGGCGTCGGGCGTAAAGCCGGTCACCTTCTTGGAGTTTTCGTCCGCGAACTCCTTCATGAACGTCTGCGCCAGCAAAGGGATGTCCTCATGCCGGTCACGCAGCAGCGGCAGGCGGATGGCGATGACGTTGAGCCGGAAGAAAAGGTCCTCACGGAACTTGCCCGCCTGCACCAGCGCCGGCAGATCCTTGTTGGTCGCGGTGATCAGGCGCACGTCCGCGGTCTGGGTCTTGTTCGACCCCAGCCGCTCGAACGTCCGCTCGCCCAGGAAGCGCAGGAGCTTCACCTGGATCGTGGCGTCGATCTCGCCGATCTCATCGAGGAACAAGGTGCCGCCTTGGGCCTGCTCAAAGCGCCCGATCCGCCGTTCGTGCGCGCCGGTGAACGCGCCCTTTTCGTGCCCGAACAACTCGGCCTCCAGCAGGGTGGCGGGCAGCGCCGCGCAGTGGACCGTGACCAGCGGGGCGCGCTGGCGCGGGCTGAGTTGGTGAATGGCTTTGGCGATCAGCTCCTTGCCGGTGCCGCTTTCGCCCAGAATCAGCACCGTGGTGCGGGTGGGCGCGACTTGCTGCACCATTTCAAACACCTCGTGCATGGCCGGCGACTCGCCGACGATATTGTCCAAGCCGAACTTCGTTTCAATCTGCTGGCGGAGCGAGACGTTCTCCACTTCGAGCGACTGCTGCTTGAGGGCGCGCCCGATGCGCATTTCCAACTCATCGATTTGCAGCCGGCCCTTGGCGATGTAGTCGTCGGCGCCGCTCTTCATGGCCTCGACGGCGAGTTCCTCCGAGCCGTAAGCGGTCATGAGGATGCAGACGGGCGGCTTGGGCAGCGACTTGGCCCGCCGGATCAGCTTCATGCCGTCTTCGCTCGGCAGGCGGAAGTCCGTGAGGAGGACATCGAAGCTCTCCGACTCCAACAGCGCGTAGCCCGCGGCCGCGTCTTCCGCCACGAACACGTCGTAGCGGTCCTCCAGCGCCGCGCGCAATCCTTCGCGCGTGTGCTTCTCGTCATCCACGATGAGCAGACTGGCCTTCATGACATCAATGACCCTGCGCGAAGTCCAAAGGTGAACGCGGGAAAAGTCGAGATCGTTTTGCAGCGAACTTGTGACCTCCAGGGCTGCATCAAGCTCGGTCTGGGGCCGCCCGGAGCGCGGCTGTCCCGGCCGCAGCCACGCTCGGAACCCGCTGGCTCAAGCCTCTTCACGAGGCGCCCGATCGTTCGTGGTCGCTGCGGCTGGGACAGCCGTGCTCCGGAACGAGCTTGATGCAGCTTTGTGCGACCCCTGGGCGGCTCTGAAGCCGATGGTGATTCCCAGCCCACGGTAAGCTTCCGTTAAGGTGGTTCTGATACGATGTCTCGCGTCCGCCGGCTCCGGAGCCTAGACTGCCCCCAGAGCCGCTCTCAAAATATGCGCGTCTTGTTGGTTGAAGATTCGGCCCGTCTCCAGCAGACCGTCGGCACGGCGTTGCGACGGTCGGGCTACGCCGTCGATGTCTCCGGCGACGGCGAGGACGGGTTGTGGCGCGCAGAGAACACGGACTACGACGTCCTCGTGCTCGATCTCATGCTCCCGAAGCTGGACGGCTGGTCCGTGCTGGAGCGGCTTCGCGCCACGGGCAGGTCCACCCACGTCCTCTTGTTGACGGCGCGCGACACCGTGCAGGACCGCGTCCACGGCCTACGCGCCGGGGCCGATGATTATCTCGTGAAGCCCTTCGCTCTGGAGGAATTGCTTGCCCGCGTGGAAGCGTTGTGCCGTCGCGCTTACGGCAGCAAACAAAACCGCCTCGTGGTCGCCGACCTGGCGATCGACACCGCCGCCAAGAAAGTCACGCGCGCCGGCCAGCCCGTGAAACTCAAGCCGCGCGAATACCAACTCCTCGAATACCTGGCCCGCCGCCGCGGCGAAGTGGTCACGCAAACAGAGATCGAGGCGCACCTTTACGATGCCGATGCCGAGCCGATGAGCAACGTCGTCGAATCTGTCCTCTCCTCGCTCCGCCGAAAACTCGCCGAAGCGAATCCCGCGCCGCTCATTCACACCCGGCGCGGTTTGGGCTACGTGCTGGAAGGCGAAGCCCCATGAGCACGATTCGCCAACGGTTGACGCGGCGCTTGCTGGCAAGCTGGGCCTTGCTGCTCCTGCTCGGCGGCGGCGTGGCCTACGTCACCACGCGCGCAGCCTTGACGCGGCAGTTCGACGACGCGCTGCGCACCAAAGCCCTGGCCCTCACCACCATCACCGAACAGGATCGCGGCGAAATCATGTTGGAGGTCGCCGACTTGTTCATGCGCGAGTTCGACGCTGATGTCAGCACGGCCTTCTACCAACTCTGGCGAGGCGACGGCGCTGTCGTGGACCGCTCGCCGTCGTTGCACGGCGCGGACCTGCCCCGGCGCGGCGGCACGTTGGGCGCGCCCGAGTTTTGGAACTTGGACGGACCTGGCAACGCCAAGCACACTTCGCAAAGTGTGCTTCTGCCCGCTCGCGCCGTGGGCTTCAGGTTCCAGCCCAAGGTGGCCGACGATTCCGCAGCGCCCACCGCCGCGGTCGAAGCCATCCTCGTCGTGGCCGCCGACCGGCGTGAGTTGGACCAAGCGCTCGCCACGCTGGCGCTGGTTCTGGGCGGATCGGGCCTGTTGGTGTTGCTCCTCACGGCCGCGCTGGGGCCGGTCTTGTTGCGACGCGAACTGGCGCCGTTAGACCGTGTGGCGGACCAAGCCCAACACATCGATGCCGGCTCCCTGGCCACGCGCTTTCCGACCGAGGACCTCCCCGGCGAGTTGGCGCCCATCACCGCGCGGCTCAACGACCTGCTGCAGCGGCTGCAGACGGCGTTCGAGCGCGAGCGTCAGTTCAGCAACGACCTCGCGCACGAATTCCGCACGCCCATCGCGGAGCTTCGCAGTCTGGCCGAACTGTCGCTGAAATGGCCGGAAGCGCGCACCGCAGACACCGACCGCACCACCCTCGCCATCGCGGTCCAGATGGAATCGATCGTCACCCGCTTGCTGGCCATCGCCCGCCGCGAACAGGAGCCGGTAGCGGTTTCGTCGGAGCCGGTGAATGTCGCGGACCTCATCCGAACCGTCTGTCAACCGCTCCAGCCGCGGGCGGCCTCTCGTCACCTGGCCATCGAAACGGACCTCTCGCCCTCTCCTCCCATCCACAGCGACCCGGTGCTCTTGCGCTCCATCGTGACGAACCTGCTGGAGAACGCCGTCGAGTACGCTCCGGCAGGCAGCGCGGTGCGCATCCAAAGCGAACAGCGGAATGGCGGCTTCGCCCTGTGCGTGGCCAATCCCGCCGGCCCACTGAACGCCGGAGATCTGCCGCATCTCTTCGATCGTTTTTGGCGCAAGGATACCGCCCGCTCCGGCGCGGCCCATTCTGGGCTGGGCCTTTCGCTGGCGCGCGCGTTTGCGACCAGCATGGGCTACACTCTGAGCGCCGCCTTGAAAGCCGACGCCTGCCTAGTCATGACCTTGACCGGCCCGGTGAAGCCGGAGTGCTCCAACTCACCAAGTCCAAGCACACCGCCAAGTGCGACTTAGCTCCCAAGCCACTACTCCTGGCTTGTCCTAGCCCCGGCCCACTGGCTCAACCAGGAGATCAACCTCCAGCCCTCTCAACTGTTCCCCGCCGCGGAGCACGTCCTCTTCGGCGCTCCTCTTCCGACGCAAACATACAGCGCCGGCAACACCGGCGTCAGCGTCAGCGCCAGGATGAGCGATCCGAGGAGCGCGAAAATCAGCGCCCTGACCAGCAGGTTGTGGTCGACTGTCCAAATCACGTTGTCCACCAGTTCCGTCCAGTCGCAGAGCACCTCCAGTTTCACGGCTGGCGGCAGGAACTTCTGCACCTCGGCCAGCTTAGCCTTGAGCGTGTGTGTCACCACCGCGCTGTTCTCGCCCATGAGCATGAAGCCAAGTCCGAGCACCGCCTCGCCACGCCCATCGGCAGTCACCGCGCCCCGGCGGATTTCGTGGTCCTCCTTCACCGTGGCCATGTCGCGTACCCGCACCGGCGTTCCGCCTTGCGCCTTGATGACGATGCTGGCGATTTCCTCGACGTTCGTGGTCAGGCCAACGCCGTGGACCAGCAGCGACTCGCCGCCGCGCACGATCTGTCTTCCGAGAAGCCTCCCAAGAGGCAGCCAAGCGGCACATTGAGGCCGACAGCAACGGCTTCAATCGGGCCTCGTTTTCGACCATGCGCGCATGGGTAGCAAGTCGTTATGGACTGCGGAGAACGGTCGCAGGTGAAACCGTCACTTGGCATTCGGGGAAAGTCTTGCGCAGGAACTGCACCAGCGAAAGGTCGAGTAAATCTAGAATCTTCTTCTGTTCTTCGGCTTCTGAAAGAGGTTCCTCAGACTTGATCTTGTATCCCGCCAGCCTCAGCACGCTGGCCGGCAGGAAGCCCTCGATGTCCACGTGCCCGGAGGCCCGTGATCGCCCCAGCGGTGATCGCACTCCCCACAACCGCACATGGGGCGTAACGGTGAGATGATGCGCGTGGGGCTTCAGAACTCCATCGTCGCAGAGGGCTTCGAAGTCCTCGCAGGAGAGTACCAAGTCCTCCACCGGCGCGAGGGCGGGTTCCTGCACGCCGAAGATCGAAGCGTTGAGCGCCGACACCGACGGTCGCATGAGCGGGAAGAAGATCACGTCGTCAATGTTCTCCTGCTCGGTGAAGATCATGGCCATCCGCTCGATGCCCGGGCCAATGCCCGTGGTCGGCGGCATCCCGTATTCCAGCGCTTCGATGAAATCAAAATCCAGCGTGTGGAACTTGCCTTGGTCGCGTTCTTCCGCGCGGTAGGCCTTTTGCCATGTCTCCAGCAAATGCGCTGGATCGTTCTGCTCCGACCAGTTATCGCCACATTCCATGCCCGCGATGAAGATCTCGAACCGCTCGACAAAGCGCGGATCGTCGGCCAGCGGCTTGGCCAGTGGCGAGATTTCCACAGGATGCCCGAATACCAGCGTGGGCTGGATCAGGTCCGGTTCGACGAGTTCGAACGCTTTCACCAGTGCCTCCCCCACCGAAAGTTGCGGTTCGTGGATGCCCAGGGCAGCGAGGTGGGCATTGGCCTCGTCCGCCGTCTGGCAGGCGCGAAAATCCACACCGGTCTTCTCCTTCACTGCGTCGGCCATGCTGACGCGCCGCCACGGCTGCGCGAAGTCAATCAAGTGACCTCGCACGTTGAACTGTGTCCGGCCGAAAGCCTGCAACGCAACGTGACGGAACATGTCCTCGATCAGGTTCATGTTGTATTCGTAGTTCTCGTACGCCGTCATGGTCTCCACCATCGAAAACTCCGGGTGATGACTCCGGTCAATGCCTTCGTTGCGGAAATACCGGCCAATCGTATAAACCTTGTCGAAGCCGGCCACGATCAGGCGTTTCAAATAGAGCTCGTGCGAGATGGCCAGATACATGTCACAACCCAGCGCATTGACGTGCGTCTTGAACGGCTTGGCCGTGCCGCCGCCGTACTGCGGCTGAATGACGGGCGTGGGGAACTCGGCGAAGCCGCGCTCGTCCAGAAAGGCGCGGATGGCCGCCAGCATGCGGCTGATCGCCGCAAAACGCTCGTGAGGCTGGCGGTCGAGGATCACGTCCAGATACCGCTTGCGCAGCACCTGTTCGCGGTCCTTCAAGCCGGACCACTGATCTGGCAATGGGCGAATCGCCTTGGTGAGCATGCGGAGTTGCTCCACCAGCACGGAGATTTCGCCGCGCTCGGTCTTGATCACCTTGCCGGTGGCTTCGATCACATCGCCCAAGTCGAGCAGTGGCAAGTCGGCGTAGCCCAACGCTTGCGTGGCGGCGTCGCTCGGGTGGACGAGTTGGCGCCGGAGAAACAGTTGGATGCGACCGGACTGGTCTTGAACATGGCCAAACGCTAGAGCGCCCTGTTTTCGCCAAGCCATCAGGCGCCCGGCCACAGTGACGGTCCGGCCTTCGTGACCCGCGAAATCGTCCACGATCGCCTTCGCATAATGCGTGCGGCGGCAGCGCGAAGGGTACGGGTTCAGTCCCAAGCCCCGTAGCGACGCCGCTTTGCCCAGCCGGATGTTCCTGATTTCAACCAGTGGATTCGTTGACACGCGAGAATTTGTAGGTTTCACAAAGCATTTGGGCAAGCTCGCTCTCAGAAAAGAAGCGCCAAGACGAGGACGGATCGCTGCATTCGGTGAAGTTGAAATAGGCCGGACGCGCTGCCCTACTTCTTCCCCGCCTTCGCCTCGAAGACCAGTTCGCCTTTCTTGAACTCCACGGTCAAGCGGCTGTGGTCCGTGATGTCGCCGGAGATGAGTTGGCGGGAGAGCAGTTGCCAAGTCCGAATGCCGAAGTTCGAAATCCGAAGGTGGAGCGGAGATCAGAGATTGTCCCAGTCTTCCACGGAAATATCCGCTTGTCGGATGATGCGCTTCGTGAGCGACCAATCAATGTCGCCGTGATGTGGATTGGGGATCGTGGGACGATCGTCGCCCCTGACCATGAACGGATGCGGCCCACGATGGTAAGGCCAATCCCAGCCTGCCGCCCGCAGCCGGCGCAACATTTCGCGGTGCTTAATGGGCTTGGGCATGAGCGACCGCCTTGCGATTGCTGCGGTTCAAATTCAGGCCCTCAACCACCGGGAGCCGGTGGCCCAGTTGCAGGCCCAGCAGCACCCAGTCTTCCAGCACGGCGCGCAGTTCCTCACGACACTCCTCCAGGGTACGTCCTTCGGCCCACGCGCCCTTGCACTTGGGGATGGAGCCATAAAAGCGCCCGTTCTCCATCAACTCGTAATGAGCCAAGCGCATCGCGTTCTCAATGTATTTGGTCAGCATAATGGTCGTTGCCGATGGTCAGAGCCTAGCCTGCCAGATTGAAAATGCGAGCATGGTTTTTGTTTCGTTGGCGTCTTCGCGGTTGATTTCCGAGACAGGCAGGACGCGCCGTCCTACTTCTTCGCCGCTTTCGTCTCGAAGAGCAGTTCGCCTTTCTTGAACTCCACCGTCACGCGGCTGTGGTCCGTGACTTCGCCGGAGATGAGTTGGCGGGAGAGCGGCGTCTCCACGGCGCGCTGGAGGAAACGCTTGAGCGGACGCGCGCCATAGACCGGATCGTAGCCTTCGCGGGCGATGTGTTCTTTGGCGGCGTCGGTCAGGTCGAGGGTGATGTGGCGGTCGGCCAGGCGGGCGCGCAGGAGAGCGAGTTGGAGTTCCACGATCTTCTTGATGTCGGCGAGCGTGAGCGGCTTGAAGAGGACGGTGTCGTCCACGCGGTTCAGGAATTAGGGACGGAAGTGGCGGCGGAGTTCGGCGAGGATTTGTTCTTCGAGGGACGCCCATGCCCCATCTGCGTGAGTCGCACTGGGAGCGCCGGCGTCACGCCGGCTACGGAGCGCAGATTCCCCAAGAGCCGGTGAGACGCCGACGCTCCCAGTGGGGGAAAGGGAGTCGTTCCGGTGCGCGTTCATGAAATCGAGGATCAGCGGGCTGCCGAGGTTCGAGATCATGATGATGATCGTGTTGCGGAAGTCCACGGTGCGGCCCTGGCTGTCGGTGAGGCGGCCGTCGTCGAGGATTTGGAGGAAGACGTTGAAGACGTCGTGGTGGGCCTTCTCGATTTCGTCGAAGAGCACGACGCAATAGGGCCGGCGGCGGACGGCTTCGGGGATCAACCACGAAATACACCAAACACACGAAAGGGGCACTGAGGAGGGCGGACTGGCAACCCTGCCGCCAGAGACGATGAAGCAAGCCCATTGTGCCATGAGTGGGAACATCCGTATCCGCTTTCGTGTATTTCGAGTATTTCGTGGTCCCTCAAAGGCGCGGGCCAGCTCGGTTTTGCCGACGCCGGTGGGACCAAGGAAAATGAATGAGCCGATGGGGCGCTTGGGGTCCTTGAGACCGGAGCGGGCACGGATGACGGCGTCGGCGACGGCCTGCACGGCTTCGTCCTGACCAATGACGCGCTGGTGGAGAATTTGATCGAGACGCAGGAGCTCTTCCTTTTTGCCTTCGATTACGATTTACCAGGCGCCTTGGGAGCAGTGGCACCGTAGTCGTCAGCAGGCTTCTCAAAGAAAGCCATCTGCTCCAAGGCGGGCTGTGTCGTTGTGTAGCGCACGCCGGACAGGTTTGTCACCAGCGCCTCCGTCATCGGGTGGCGTAAATCCTCGGTGGAACCGACGTGGTAGAAGTGCTGGCGGGTGAAAAGCTGGAAGCGCGGCCCGGTCCAATTCTGCTCCAGCAGCAGGTTCGTCCTGAACTCGTTGCTGTGCCAGGTCGAGAGGATGAACTTGCAAGGAACCTGCTTCAGTCGTTCCGCCAAATCGTTTTCATCTTTCTCCGACCACGAGTTGAAGTAGTCCACGTGCCGCCCGGCATACGGCGGGTCGGCATAGACAAAATCTCCCGGCTTCACTTTCGCCAGCGCCGCTCGGAAATCCGCAGCCTCGAAAGTCCAGTCCTTGTTCGCGATCACCTCTCCAATCCGCCGAAGCTGGTTCGTGATCTTCGAGACGTATTGCACGGCGAAGCGGTCGGGCTTCCGGCAGAACGGCACGTTGAACTTGCCGGAGCGATTGAAGCGCATGACGCCGTTGAAACAGGAACGGTTCAAGAACAGGAAATCCAACGAGCTTGGACCGTCGTTGAAACGCTGGCGAACTTCGTAGAAGTAGTCCTCGCCGCGCGTGCGCAACTTCTCTCCCTCCTCCGTCAGGAACGCCTTCGCCATTGGTGCTGTCAAACGGCCGGCTTGAATGTCCTGGTAGAGCCGGATGATGTGGATGTTTGAATCGAAGAGCAGCGCTCGCTGCGGCTGGAGATTCAGCGGCACCACACAACTGCCGCAGAACGGCTCCACCCAGCGTTCATAGTCCTGCTGGGCCGCAAGCGCGCGGATTTCTTCGACCAACTTGGTCTTGATCCCCTGGCACTTGATCGGTGGAACCAACGGCGGTGTGCTCATGCTAATCTTCGTTTTCCGCGCCGTCGTCCGTCCCCGCCGGTTCTTCTGCCGCGAGTTTGGCGATCTGCTTCCCGTGCGCCCGGATGGACTCAATGCCCTTCTGCTTGTAGTCCGCGTATTCCTGCAAATTCGCGTAAGGCCGCTTGACGCTCAGGGCCTGGGCCATGTCGCGCGTCAGGTAAAACATCCAGTAGTCGTCATAGACCTCCTCGCCCAGGGTCGCAAACGGCCCCGTGCCCTTGACGAGTTGCTCGATCTTTGTGATCGACCCGATGTTCTTCGTGTTCCCGCTGCCGGGGCGGGCGGACGCGATGCGGTATTTCGGCTGGGCGAAGAAGCGGAAATCCCGGATGACCGAAGGAACTTTCGATAGGTCGTCCAGCTTGAACTGCCTCCGCTCGTCCGCCACGTCGTCGCACTTCGAGTAGATCACACCGACGACGAGGTGGCCGGCGTAGCGGCCGTATGGGTAGAGCGTGTTCTTGCTGCTTTCGCGATTGCGGAAGTAGCCCGTGAACGCGCCCAGCGTCATGCCGTTCACCTCGGTGTCGCTCGTCCGGTAGGTGCTCTTGATGTCCACCGCGAACTTCCGATCCGACTTCGGCTCAGTGAACGTCAGGTCTGGGTAGAAGTTCTGCTGCGGACACAGCTCGATTTGCAGCCCATGCTTCTTGCCGAACTCCACGAACATCGGGAACAGGAGCAACTCCAGCACCTTCGACACGATCTTGGTGTCCACCGAAATCGTGTAGATGCGGCGGTAGATGTCGATGAAGCCTTTGATGATCCACTCGCCTTCTTTCGTCGCCACAGCGGCGGCGAAGGATCCGGTGTGGTCCTGCAGCTTCTTCAAGAATTGCTCCGTTGTCATATTGATCTGAATCGGCGGCAAAACTCTCTACACCGTTGGAGAATCAACAATCCCCAACCTATGAAACAAGGCTTGATTCCGCTTCTCGGAATCATCGAGCAGTTTGGTGAACGAGATGTACTCGAAATACTCGAACCGCTTCGCATCAGCTTCTGCCAAGTGCCAAAAGAACCCGCTTCCATCCGGCGTCGGTTTGAATCCTCGATCAGTCAATACTTCTCGAAGAGCGGGGGTTAAATCGCAAAGCAGATAACTGTAAAAGCGGGTCGTGGCCGTGACCGTTATCGGCCGTCCCTTCTTGTCCGCCACGGTGCCTTCGCGAATCCGCTTCATATAGCGTTGCGTCTGCTCATGCGGAAGTTCATCGCCTTTTCGGATTTCTCTCATCGGGCGTTTGAACTCAATGATGACCACCGACTCGTGCGGGAGCCGAGAACTATCGGCAAACGCGCCTGGCTGATTGAACACGATCAAATCTGGTTCGTCGCCTGAATCGCTGCTCGCTGCTTCGATGGACTTCAACTTCTTGTCGGATGCCAAGTGGTCATGGAAGGCGAGCCGCTCATCTATCACCCAAAGGTTCCACCGCTCGGGCGTCACATCATCCGATGACTTCCCCATCGGGAAAATGAGGTCGTGGATCTCTGCCTCGCGCTGATATTTCCCCTCGTCGGTTACATCCATTAGCTTTCGGAGCGCGTGAAGCACGGCCCTACGCCTGACCACATATTGCGAGAGGCGGACTTGGGCTGCGTTATTAATCGTCCTCCAATATTTCTCAAACGCAGCCTCCACTTGTTGGCGAGCGGCATCGCGCAAATCCTTGAAGTCGTCTTCCGCACGGATTTCAATTTTTCGGGCTATCGTGTTCAGCCGAAGGTCAATTTCCTCCTCATCCTCCAACGGGGCGAGTTCCGACAAGAAGGAATCGAGTTCGTTCAACAGGGGCCGATACATTGGCCGGCGCTCGGTGATGAAGCGCCTGATCCTCACGCGACTTTTCTCTTTTTCAGCGTTCAGGAGTGGTTCGATCTTCTTCCCCAAGTGAGTACAGACCGCGCCGACAATTTCGTCTGCAGATGGCTCCAGCATGTCGGGCTGAGACTCACGGGGGAGATTAAAGCCCGTACGCTCTTGGTTCACTTTTTCATCAAGCAGCTTTCCCGTGACGTAGGCAGCAAGACGGGACCCTTGCCCTCCATGCTCGTCGGGGAGTTTGTCGGGGAGATGCGGAAGGCGCCTCTCAAGGTTGATGGCTTCAACTTCGTAGCCATTGGCACAAAGATGAAGCCGGTGGGAATCCTGCTCTGAAGTCCTTGCCCTCATCGTATGAACGGTCAGAGCGTGGGGGCCAACCACGAGCGAGTCCGTGTCAATCTCATCCACGCGGCCTTCTTTCTGCCGCCTGTTCAAGTCAATTGCCGTTTCTGCATCCTCATCATGCAGAACAATCGTCGGGCAACCATCCTTGAGGAACTGCAGCAGGCAATGTCGGATGATGCGGTCAGCAATTGTTTCAGGCTTGTGACGGCAAGCGTCTTTGAACGGCTCGCGGAAGGTCTGGAGGCGAATCTCTGTCAAGCGATCCTTCGCTTCGGCCTCAGCAACCACGTGCTCGTCAACAGGGGACGTATCGTCAGGCCGGAACAGGAACGCGCGCCTCATTCGCTTTCCGTTGTTCTGGAACACGCTCGTGACTTGAACCCGTTCAAAAGCCTTGAGCCAAAGAATGCGACCGATGCCTTTGCCGCCGCGCTTCTTCTTGTAGAGGCTGTCAGCCGTGCAAAAAGACTGAAGGTTTTCCTCTGTGAATCCAACGCCATTGTCATCCACCTGGATGTCTTTGATGGGACGACAAACGAAGTGGCCGTGCTCATCCTTGATTCGGCCCTGGCTGTCATCACGAAAGACGCGAACGGAAATCAACCCGTCCGTTCGCTTGCTATCTTCGATGGCGTGAAGACTGTTGCTGATGGCCTCGTACAAAGGCTGCAAACCGTGAGCCGCTGACAGCTCCGTATTCGCAAGCCTTCCGATCAGAGAGGCACCGAAGTGAACCGGTATCGTGTTCGCCATGCGAGGAGTAGAAACCAGCTTTAACATGGAAGCGAGATTGTATTGATGGCTCTCGCCAAACTCCGACATGCCGCGAACCTACAGGACTATTCTCCACCCCATGGGCGCACTGTCCTACTTCTTCCCCGCCTTCGCTTCGAAGACCAGTTCGCCTTTCTTGAACTCCACCGTCATGCGGCTGTGGTCGGTGATTTCGCCGGAGATGAGTTGGCGGGAGAGCGGGGTTTCGAGGGCGCGTTGGAGGAAGCGCTTCAGCGGGCGGGCGCCATAGACCGGATCGTAGCCTTCGCGGGCGAGGTGTTCCTTGGCGGCATCGCTCAGGTCGAGGGTGATGTGGCGGTCGGCGAGGCGAGCGCGCAAGAGCGTGAGTTGGAGTTCCACGATCTTCTTGATGTCGGCGAGCGTGAGCGGCTTGAAAAGGACGGTGTCGTCCACGCGGTTCAGGAATTCGGGGCGGAAGTGGCGGCGCAATTCGGCGAGGATTTGTTTCTCCAGCGCAGACCAGTCGTCGGGCGGGCCGCCCGACGAGGCACGCGAGCCGCGTGCGCTCCCCATGAAATCGAGGATCAGCGGGCTGCCGATGTTCGAGGTCATGATGATGATGGTGTTGCGGAAATCCACGGTGCGACCCTGGCTGTCGGTGAGGCGTCCGTCGTCGAGGATTTGGAGAAAGACGTTGAAGACGTCGTGGTGGGCCTTCTCAATCTCGTCGAAGAGTACGACGCAATAGGGCCGGCGGCGGACGGCTTCGGTGAGCTGGCCGCCTTCGTCGTAGCCCACGTAGCCGGGCGGCGCGCCGATCAGGCGCGACACGGCGTGCTTCTCCATGTATTCGCTCATGTCGATGCGCACGGTGTTTTCCTCGCTGTCGAAAAGGGACTCGGCGAGGGCGCGGGCGAGTTCAGTTTTGCCGACGCCGGTGGGGCCGAGGAAAATGAAGGAGCCGATGGGGCGCTTGGGGTCCTTGAGACCGGAGCGGGCACGGATGACGGCGTCGGCGACGGCTTGCACGGCTTCGTCCTGGCCGATGACGCGCTGGTGGAGAATCTGGTCGAGGCGCAGGAGTTTTTCCTTCTCGCCTTCGAGGAGGCGCGAGACGGGAATGCCGGTCCAACGAGAGACGACTTCGGCGACTTCGTCGGGGGTGACTTCTTCCTGGAGGAGACGCGGGGGAGCAGATGGCAAAGGGCGTTTCCCGGTCGCCCCCTCACCCCGGCCCTCTCCCGTCCGACGGGAGAGGGAGTCATCGCGCGGAGCGAAGGCGCGTTCTTCCAACTCGCGGAGTTGCTTCTCCAAGCCGGGGAGTTTGCCGTACTGGTACTCGGCGACGCGGCCGAGGTCGCCTTTGCGCTGGGCTTTTTCCATTTCGTTGCGGGCGACTTCGATGGCTTCGCGAAGTTTCTGGACGTCGCCGATGGCGTTTTTTTCGCCCTGCCACTGGGCCTTGAGCGAATCACGTTCGTGCCTCACGTCGGCGATTTGTTTCTCCAGCGCGGCGAGGCGTTCCTTGCTGGCGGCGTCCTTTTCCTTCTTCAAGGCTTCGCGCTCGATTTCGAGCTGCATGAGGCGGCGCTCGAGTTGCTCCAATTCCTCCGGCATGGATTCCATTTCAGTGCGGAGCTTGGCGGCGGATTCGTCAATGAGGTCAATGGCCTTGTCGGGCAGGAAACGGTCAGAGATGTAGCGGTGCGAAAGTTGTGCAGCAGCGACGAGCGCGCCGTCCTGGATGCGCACGCCGTGGTGCAGCTCGTAACGCTCGCGGAGGCCGCGCAGGATGCTGATGGTGTCCTCGACGGTCGGCTCGGCGACGAGCACGGGCTGGAAACGGCGTTCGAGCGCGGCGTCCTTTTCGACGTGCTTGCGATATTCGTCGAGCGTGGTCGCGCCGATGCAGTGAAGCTCGCCGCGCGCGAGCATGGGCTTGAGCATGTTGCCGGCGTCCATCGCGCCCTCGGCCTTGCCGGCGCCGACCATCGTGTGCAGCTCGTCAATGAATAGGATGACTTGGCCCTGGGCCTTCGTGACTTCCTGGAGCACGGCCTTGAGGCGCTCCTCGAATTCGCCGCGGAACTTCGCGCCGGCGATGAGCGCGCCAAGGTCGAGCGCGACGATGCGCTTTTCCTTGAGGCTGTCGGGCACATCGCCGGCGACGATACGGCGGGCGAGGCCCTCGACGATGGCGGTCTTGCCGACGCCCGGCTCGCCGATGAGGACGGGGTTGTTCTTCGTGCGGCGGGAGAGGACCTGCGTGCAGCGGCGGATTTCGTTATCGCGGCCGATGACGGGGTCGAGCTTGTTCTGCTGGGCCAGCTTGGTGAGGTCGCGGCCGTATTTTTCCAGCGCTTCGTAGGTGGCTTCGGGGTTCTGGCTGGTGACGCGCTGGTTGCCGCGGACTTCGGTGAGCGCCTTGAGGAAATCGTCACGCTTCACGCCGAGGGCCTTGAAGACTTTGCCAATGCTGGTCGCGGCTGGCTCCTCGAACATCGCGAGCGCGAGGTGCTCGACGCTGACGTATTCGTCCTTGAGCTTCTTGGCTTCGTCCTGGGCGGAGACGAGGAGTTTGTTGAGCCGCTGAGTAACATAGATCCCCTGCCCTGTCGTGGCGTCACCGCTCACGCGCGGCACTTTGGCAAGTTCCTCCTCAAGCTTCGCCCGGACGAGGTCCGCCGAAAGCCGCAGCCCCTCAAAGAGCCGTGGCACCAATCCGCCTTCCTGTCCGACCAGCGCGAGGGCGAGATGCTCAACATCGACCGCCTGATGTTGGTTGCGCGTTGCGATCGCCTGCGCTTCGGCCAGCGCCGCCTGTGACTTCTCCGTAAACTTGTTTAGGTCCATATCCGGGTTCCTTTCCAAAGCTGCCAAGATGATACTCAAGAAAGTGCGGCACGCAACCATCGGCGCGCCTCTGCTGACAACAGGGCCGGCGGCTCGCCTGCAACGTAGTGGACCGGGATTCCGCGTCAGCCCTTCGCCTTGCCTTGCACCGTGTGCGTGAAGCGTTCCGCCCGCACCACAAAGCGGCGATGGAATCCTTTCGCAATCAGCTCGCGCTCGTCATGAGCCTCAAGCTGGAACGACACGCGGCTGCCTTCGACGTTCGTCACCCGTGCGACGCACCGAACGGCGTGGCCCAACGGTGTGGGAGCCAGATGTTGCAGTTCGATCTCCGTGCCCACGGAGCTTTCGCCCGGCTCCTGCAGCGGCACCAGCACCTCGCGCGCGGCGTGCTCCAGGAACCAGAGCAGCGACGGCGTGCTCAACACCAGCGGCATGCCCTCGCTGGAAAAATCCACGGCGTGCTGACGTTCCACGGTGAAGCGCAACTCGCCGATGTCGCCGACTTTGGGTGAAGCTTTCATGGCGTCGGTTTCCTAGAAGGGTAAGAGGTTCGGCAGAACACTATTTCGCCTCCAAAATTTTCAATGCCTTGTCGAGGACGGCTTCGGCTTCCTTCACTTTGCCCTCGCGGACGAGCGGCTCCAATTCACGCTTGAGGTCTTCAAGTTGGGATAGGCTCTTTCCCTCCGCCTGCCATCGTTTGGCGATCTCTTGCGCGCGGCGCAGCTTCTCCTGGAGGACTACGCCGTGCGCCCTGATCTCCGTGAGTTTGGCCTGTTGCTCTGGCGTCAGCTTGTTCTTGATGCGGATGAGCAGCGCAAGTTGGGCACGCTTGATTTCGCGGTCTAGTTCCAGTGCCTTGTCGGATTGCGCCAGCACGGCGGCTTCGTCAATACGTTCTTTTTTCAACAACGGGCCGAGGGCGCTCTTTTCGCGTTGGAGCTTCTCCGACAACTCGGCCACGCGTTGCTGTGAGCGTTCGAACTCTTGCTGGAACCATGTCTTCTGCTCCTCGGTAATGCTGAGTGCTTCGTGATGCTTCCTCAGCAAGTCGGGCGAGAACAGGTTGTCCCCCACGACATCGGGCGCTACGTCTTGGGCAATAAGCGGCGCGGAGCTGATGAAGAGCAGGCCGGCCAAAGTGAGCAAGGTCGTTTTCATAATGCACATGTTGGGCGGCAGTATGGCAGGCGGCCCCTGGATGTCAGCGCAAAGTTGACGGCTTTCAGGCGAATCACGGCAACCGACTCGGTTGCCGCGCGGCACGACGGGCGAGTCGCCCGTTCGACTATCGCAGGCGAGGCGCCCGCGCCACGACAGCGGCAGGGTCAAGAGGCGCCCCCGTCGAGATCAGCCCTCACTCGCTTTCTTGCCGAACCACGACTTCGCCGGCCACGCCAGCAGCGCCAACGCCGCGAAGACTCCGGCCAGAATCCCCAGTTTGACGCCGAACGACGCCGTCTTGGCCGCTCGCGCTTCAATCCCGATCCTCAAATCAGCCCATGTGTCCACTTGCACCGCGCGGACGAAGGTGAGCAGGCGGCCTTGCTGCGGAATGCTGGCGCGGATCGCCGCCGGGGCGCTCACGGCGGCGTCCTGCTGCTGAATCATCCGCTCCGCCAGGCGCATGAGCGCGGTGTTGTCCTCCGCGGTGTTGGCGTCAATGATCTGCTTCGCTTCCTGCTGGGTGTAGTTGAGGGCCTTGCGGGCGCGCAGATCGCGCAGCTTGCCGGCGACGGCGCCGGTCTCGCCGGCGGTCGCGGCTTGCTTCACGTTCAAGCCGACCAGGGCTTGCTGGAGTTTGAGGTTGTGAAGCTGCACGCGCGCGTCTTCGTTGAAAGCGTCGTCGTGCGTGCTCAGTCCGAACGCCGCGCGGAAGGCTTGTCGGGCTTGCTGCGGGTCGCCCTGTTCGAGCGCGGTGTTGCCCAGGGCGAGCATCTGCTCGGCCTGCTGGGTCTTCTGGCGTTGCAGCGTGGCCTCGTTCTGCAAGTAGGTTTGCACGTCGATGGCCACGGGCGCGGCCACGGTCTTTTGGTCCTGCAACTGAAGCGTGCCGGACCAGTCCTGGAGTTGCCACTTCTCGCTGAGATAGACCTGCCACTGGATGTTCTCCAGTGGCAGATCGAACCGCGGCCCGAGCAACGACAAATCGAGCGCGCGCGTGCCGGGCTTGCCGATGGTGCTGCTGTAGAAAAGTTCCACCGCCACGGCCTGGCCGCCGCGGGTCTGCTGCTCCAGCGGGATCAAAACCTGATCATTCGCGCGCCAGGGCGAGACGCCGTTCTGGTTCACGAAGGCAAACCAGAAATTCGCGTTCGTCGGCAGTGTGAGATGGAGCAAACGCTTGTCGCCCGGAATGAGATTGAGCCGCACCTGGGTGAGCATGACGCCTTCGTCGGAGATTACCGAGGTCAGGACGATGCTGTTCACGCGGGCCGGGAGGAGCTTCGCGGCTTCGTGACGCTCCAGTTGAATCGGCAAGGCATAGGCCGCTTCCACGAGTCGGAACGTGAAGTTCGCCGACGCCGCCTCGATGTCCTGC
Source organism: Verrucomicrobiota bacterium (assembly GCA_016219875.1). Lineage (GTDB taxonomy): Bacteria > Verrucomicrobiota > Verrucomicrobiia > Limisphaerales > JACRJZ01 > JACRJZ01. The sequence goes on from JACRJZ010000146.1 coordinate 116,606, forward strand.
CGCAACACGCGCGGCACGGTCTGCCAGTCACTAGGCTGCAACGCCGCGGGCACGCTCGCGGTGCGGACTTGGAGGCGCCCGCCGCTCTGCACGGTGACGAAACCCCGCTGAAGATTCACGCCGCCCGCTTGCACTCCCCGAAGGGTTGTCTCGGCGGCGTTCTCCGCCACGCGCCATTGGTAGGTCACCTGGAGCAGCGACCTGCCGATAATGCGGCGGTGCAACTTCACTTCCCACTCTTGCATCCCGTCGCTCACGCGGCCCGCCACCGGCAGAAAGTCCGCCACCTGTTCGCCAACAAAGCGCACGCTCTCTGCGTTCGTCGGCAGCGAGATCCGGAACGCCTTCAGCCCGGTGTTCTCGATCTGGTATTGCAGGTTGGCCGCGACCTTGACCTGCGCTTCGGCCACGGTGACGTGCTGGAAGCTTGTGACCTGAATCCACGGATCAACCTGTTCGAGGTCGAGCGCGAGCGCCCACTGGCCGTGCAGGAGACGGAACGCGAGGACGCCCTTTTGTCGGATGCCCGCGCGCTGCGGATCAAGTAGCGTGACGCCGTCGCGCGTGGTGGGCTGCAAGCGCATCCCCTGCTCCGGCACGATCACGAGCTGGCCCTGTTGCTTGCTCGCCTCGCGCAGAATGAGCCGCGGCACCGCCCAGTTCGTCGCCGCGCGCACGCCCGACCCGACGAGGCTGATGGCGAACTGCTGCTGCCCGACGGTCTTGCCCTTCAGGTGCAGCGTGATGGTGCGATTCGTCGTCGTCTTCAACTCGGTCCAGTGGCTCAAGGCCTGGCCGCTGATGGTTTCCACTTCGAGGCTGGTCGGCAAAATGAAGCTCAACCGAAAGATCCCAGCGCGAGTGATCTCGGCGCTGAGGTTCGCCGCGAGCACGGTGCGGTCTTCGCTCAGCGACAAAGTCTGTTGCGCCTCGACGCGCACATCCGGTTCAACCGGCGAAGCCTTCAGGGAGGCCGTACCGCGCGCCTCGGAGTAGCGGAAAGCGCGACGCACGGTCAGACCGGCGAATTGCGCCTGGAGCGGTCCCAGCACGCTGCCCGGGAAATCTTCGAGGTTGATCGAGGAAAACGGCTCGGCGATCACGCTGTCGAGTTGCACCTCCGAGCCGGTGGCGATGCCCAGCAAGCCAAGCTGGCTGGCCGCGTTGTTCACCGAGATCAGGCCGACGCTCTGCTCGAACGGCAGCGGCCCCGTGGCGACTTGCGAACGGATCGTCAGCGTGAACGGTTTCGACTGCGGCGGATTCAGCGTCACGCGGAGTTTTCGTGTGTCGGGATCGAAGCGCCACAGGGAAATCAATGAGCTCGTAGCAGCCGAGGTCACGAGGCTCTGTTCTGAATTCGGATTTCGGGTTTTGGTTGTCGGACCTGAAGATGGAGCCTCCTCACGTCGGCTGCTACTTGCATCCGAGATGGTCGCCCCGCCGGGCACGTCGAAAATCAATTCGCTCAACTCGCCTTGCGCGGGTCGGACTTGGACTTGGTGCAAGCCCTCGATCACGCCCGCCGACGGCACGTAGAGTTGGAACACCTCCGCGTAGAACACGGCCTTCTCGCGCTTCACGTCGCGGCTGCGCGGTTTCCAGGCGATCCACGGTTCGTTGAGCGGCAGGAGGACCAGGCTGGCGACGGTGCGGTTGGTCACCGCGGCGTCCCGCTGCACGGACACGGCCTGCGGCGACGCCACATCCACGTCGAGGTCCACGTCCAGCGCGAGGCGATTGACGAGTCCGAACTGCGTCGGCAGCGCGAACCCGCTTTCGCCGGCGTCTTTCTTCGCGACCTGCAACTGGTATTGCACCTCGACGTCGAAGGTGCCGTCCGCTTGAGCGAGCAACTGGTAGCCGCGCCTCGAGCCGGTGTAGAACTGGACAAGCTTGAGCGCGTTAGTCGGGAACTTGATTTGCGTGACCACCGCCGGCTCGAACAGCAATGGCAGCGACTGGCCTTTCCAGGCGGGCCAGCGGACCTTCGCCGTCGCGAACGCGAACTTGTCTTCCACGCGAATCTGCTGCGTCACGGACTCGGCGATCGGCGGCTCCTTCGACAGAGTGGAGGTTGAAGCCGCCGAGGCGGTTCCACTGGCCAGGAGAGTGGCCATGAACATCACCGCCGCCGCCGCGGTCGCCACGCCGTTTTCGCCGGGCGGAGTCGGCGCGGGCCTGGACGGCATCCGCCACAGGCGCCGCAGCGCGGGCACTACGACTTGCACCACCACAAACACGCACAGCAGCCAAAGGAATCCCGCCGCGCCGTTGGGCCAGCGCAGCGCGACCCACGCGAGCAAAGTCCAGCCGAGAATCCAACCCACAGGGCGGAACCACGTCCGCGACGTCGCCCACGCATAGACCCAAATCGCGAGCGCCAGCAGCACCGGCCAGAGCCGGCCAGCCACGACGCCGACAGACAACTCGTCTTTCAGGTTGTCCACTTCCAGGCTGAGGGCGCTGCCCGCCTGCTGCACCGGCGCCAGGAAAGACAGATTGCGTGGCATGAACCCTTCGTTTCGCTCAGCGACGCGGCTCAGGATGACAAACGCAACGGTGGCTATAACGAGGGCGCTCAATCCGAGCAGCCCGCACCCGACATGGCGGCCGCTGAATCGGTAAACGCCTTCCGCACTGGCCCAGCGAAAGAGTAGCATAGTGATTAAGGTCAGAACCAGAGCAGCAACGAGACAGGTGAAAGCCCAGCCGCCTTCGCGCCCGGTGAGCATTCGCGTCAACCCGGCGAACCCCGACACGTCCGCCACGCCGCCTGCCGGCGTGAGCGAGCCAGCGCGGTACACGAGCCGCTGCTTCGTGTCCGGTTCCACTTTCCATTCGCCCAGCATCACCGGGGCGGCCACGATGGGCGCGCTCACCGACACCCGCTTCGGGTTCTTCGACCGCGACGCGAGCTTTAGGTCCACCGTCAACACCGCGTTCGGGTCCGCGCGCTGCGGCAGCGGGATGAGGTTCGACTTGGCATCCTTCACCGGGACGGCGGCGACGCCGTTTACGGTCACCGACCAAAGCTCCGTGCCTTCGGGCAACGTCAGGCGCAGGTGCGGCACGCCACGGTTCTTCACAAAGTAGCGCGCGTCCGTGATCACCTGCCCTTCCTTCGAGATGCGCGTGGTGAGCGAGGCCCGGTCCACGACCTGCCCCAGCGTCTCGCCTTGCGCGAGCGGGCTGAGCGCGAGCCGCAAACTGAAGGGCCGCGACGTGTAGCGATACGCCGCGAGGATCGGTGCGTCGAAGAACAGCCGATACTCCGGCGGCACCTCGCCCGTCTCCAGCGCGAGCAGTCCCGCCGACACTTGCGCCGGCTGCACCTGGAACTGATAGGCGCTCACCACGATGGTGTGCCCCTGCTCGGTCTGCGCGTCGAGCGGGCGTGCGCCGGTGAAGGTCAGCGTGTCGCCCTGCGCGCGGAAGGGCCGCTCGTAGGTCGTGAGCAGCGTGAAGGCACCGCTGACGGGTGTGTGCAACTGGACGACATAGCCATTCGTCGTCTTGGTCCAGTTGCGCACGTCCTTGCCGGTGAACTCGACGTTGAAGTACTCGTTCGACAACTCGATGCGGAACGCCGACACCGGCGCACCGGAAATCAGGTAGTTCAACACGCTGCTCCCGTAGGCGATGCCCTCGCCGATGCTGAAAAGGTGAAACGCGTCGGCCTGGACGGTCTGCGGCAGCCGTTCCACCCGCATCGTCGCGGCCCAAGTGGGCTCGGTCAGCCGGAACGCCGCCTGGATGTTCGCGAGCTTCTTCGGAAAGAAGGCCGTCGCGATGTCCGTCAGCGCCTGCGTCGTTTCCGGGGTGAGACGGAACCCCGCGTCCGCCGAAACGCCCACGTGGCCGCGGGTGGATTTCGCTTTGCTGACTTCGATCTTCGGCAGCACCCACGCGGCCTCAGCGAGCGGCTTGTTGCGTTCGAGGCGAAGCTGGATCACCTGTCGCCCACTCACTGGCTGGCCATACACGAGGCGCAGTTCGGCGTCGGACTGGTCGGCGGGCTCGCGCAGGAAGTAGTCGCTCAGGCCGGCCGCGTTGAGGCGCGCGAGGGCGAAGCCTTTGGGCACGCGCAACGTCAACTCCCGCACGGGCGCTTCGCGGACGTCGAGTTCGACCTCCGCGTCGATCGCCAGTTCCGTTTCGCCCAGGTGATACGCGATCACCTCGGACACGCTCAACTCCGGCAACACATTGTCCGCCTGCACGCGCAGCGCGAAGTCCACACTCGCGAAGCGATACACAAAGCGCTGGTTGCCGCTGGTCGGTTGCCATCCGATCTTGTCGCTGCTCGGAAAACTCTCCGGCGAAATCTGCGAGAGACCTGTCGCTTGAAGCACCTCCAGCCGCACGGCGCCGTCGTTCACCACACGGACATGGCCGGTGACGCGCGTGGCGCCCTCGGGGACGATTCGCATCACTTCCATTGTTTGCGGAAAGGCCCCGAGTTCGGCCTGCATTGATACTTGGAGGGCGAAGGTGTCCTTCTGCGGTCGATTGAACTGCACGGTCACGCGCGTGTCGGCAGAATTGGGCACCGGCTCGACGTTCCAGGCCAGCACACCTGTGCCATAGACGCCGTCCAAAGCCGTGATCCGGCCCGGGCCGCGGAACCGCAACGTCATCCGGTTGAGTTCTCCCTGCATCACCTTTCCATCCAGCAGTGCGACTTGGAGGATGACTCCGGGCCTGATGCTGACTTGCGACAACATTTCGGCGGAATAGAAGAGTTTCCCTTCCACCTCGGCCCGCGTTTCCTTCCAAGCGAGTTTCACCGTGCCGTCGGCGGGAAGGAAGCTGGTGAAGTTGTTACCCGACCGCTCGGGCCGCGCCGCGCCGGCAAACTGAAACTGCGTGTCCGCCGCAAGCCCGCGGAAAGTCACCGGCTGAAGCGCCGCGGGCGCGATGCGGAAATCGACCGTGCTCCAACCGTTCGAGGGCTTCACCGCGGCGTTGAACTTGAGTTGGATGGGGAACTCGCCCGGCTTGTCGAACACGAGGACGAACCGGTCCTGGTCGCGCTTGATCCGCCAGTCAGGACTGGAGGTCAACTCGGTGAGTGCCACGTTGCCAAACAGGAGCATCAGCGACTGTCCCGTGGGGTTCTTTACCCGCGCGGTGGTGGTGAGCGTGAAGGCCGCGGTGTCGTCGCTGAGCTGGCCGGCGAGCTGCAAGTCCGTCAACACCACGCGCCACATCTCCGGGTCAGCGATGCTGATCTGCAGCGGAATGGAATAGGCCGAACCCTGGAACCGGAACGCGAGCGGCTCCGCTTCGTCCGGCTTGGTTTCGGCACGCAGCGATTCGGGCAGGAACTTGATTTCGATTGGCACCACGCCCGACGGGTTCGTCGCCTGCACGCCGTGCTCCGGTGTGGTTTCGATCTTCACGTAGCCGCTGAAGAGGGCCGGCTGCGGCGGCGTGAGCGTGAGGAGCGGCATCGGATTCCGCCAGCCCTTCAGCTCGCGCTCCGCTGCGACGGTGAAGGCGAGCTGGTTCGTGGCCTTCTCCTTTTTGGGTCGCACGACGAGGAAGCGCGTTCCGCTGGCATCCTGGCGGAGGCTCCAGTCCTGCAAGCCATCGCCCGTCACCTGCTTGATCTCGCCCTCGCCCGCGATGGCCAGCGGGATTTCCTTGGCCTCGCCCTGGAGGATGTCGATCTTCACCGCGAAGCTGTGCGCGACCTTCTCGCGCGATACTTGGACGACGTGCTCCAGCGCCGCGGCAAACAGGAGTTTCTCCTTGTCCGTCTTCACGCCGGTCAGATCGGCTTCGATGACGAGCCGGGCCTTGCCGTCCTGGAGGCCGCCGTTGATCGAAGCGTTCTTCACTTCCGTGGTGGTGGAGTCGGCGGCATGAGAGGAGACGGCGAGAACTGCTGGGAGTGCAAGGGCGAGGAAGGATGAGGCTTTCATAGTCAATTCAGAGGCGATTTCAAAACTCCGTAGCAGCCGACGTGAGGAGGCTCAAACTTCAAGGGAAACAGAGCCTCCTCACGTCGGCTGCTACGGTTTTGAAAGAGGCTCTTCAGGTTACGGCAACGGAGATGACCCAAGGCAGGGCACGTGGCTGTTCCGGCCGCAGCAACACTCGAAACCCGCAGACTTGCGGCTGAACACCGAGGGGCGGGAGCGTTCAAGGTTGCTGCGGCTGGGACAGCCGCGCACCGTCTCGGCTGCCATTCTGCTGTGCCGGGTAGAAAGGAACTAACCATCTTCGCACGCATGGCTACTTCTTGGGTTCGAGACGAAGCGGTGGTTCAATCACTCGTCCAGGGAAACGATCCGGCGAAGGCGCTGGATGTAAGATGCCGTTGTCCACGGGACGGGGAACCAGCACCAGCATTGAGTAAGGCGCGGCGCTGTAGAGTCCGGGACGCAACGCTTGCGGCGCGGTCCTCGCCACGAGGTTGGTCAGGCCATGCAGCCGCCGACTAGCGGGCGCGGCGTTGGTGGAACAATTTCCTGTGGCTTCAGCCACCCCCAGCGCGGTACAAAACACGGTGCTGACAACCCAGATTCCAGCCATCGACATCTTGCACGTTTTCATAACGCTCATCACCTGCTGGGGAGTTGAATCTTCCCTTCGTAGGGTTCGCCGGCCTCTGGAATCAGCGCGGCGACGGCCTGCCGAATCTCCGACCAAGTGCTTTGGAATTGGCGGTACGAGGCCGGCTGCTCTCGCATCACTTGTTCGCGGTCTCTCTTGCCCAAAAGCTCCACGCCGTGGGCCGTGACAACGAGGTTGGTTCTCTGCCCGGACAATTCGTGCCACGATCTCATCCGCAACCGCCGTGGGCCGTCGTTGATCGCAATCGTGGTGAAACTGGCGTCCGGCCCCAACCAGCCGCGAGCCAGGGCCGCGTTGGTGAACGCCCCTTTCTGCTCCAGTCCTTGCAGAAGTGAATCGAGCTTCGCGCGCGCGAACCGGCCCCGCTGGTAAGGCGGACCACCTTCGATGCGGGAGGCCGACCAGACAACCATTCCGTCGCTCCACAACGCGGCAAGGATCTTGGGGCCTGGGTTGGGCCGCGGTCGTCCTGCGCCGGTCGTGAAGATGGCGAGCGTTGGCGCGCTGGTTTCGTCGGCGCGAGCGGCCGCCAAGAGGAACCCGGCCAACAAGGTCCAGACCACCGTTGAATTTTTCATCGTCATAGCTCTGAGGAAGGAAGGACTCGTGCTGAAGCCTGCCGCTTTCGTGGCTGAACCGTTTTACTTTCTCGTTTCGAACACCAACAGGTACGGCACCGAAGGATTGTTCTCCGTGTCGCGGAAGCTGTTGAACTGGCCGCGATTGAACCAGAGCACGTAGGTCTTGCCGGGCTGGAGCTTGACCGGAACGACACACGTGCGCTGGTCCGGGCGGTAGTGAATCTGCCCGGACGTTTCGGGAAACGATTCCTTCGAAATCTGGCAGACCGCCCACATGCGATTTGTTTTCATGTCCTTGCTGAAGGTGACGGTGATCTCCTTCAACGCCGGGTCCACGTCGGTGGCACCCGCTTCGGGAACGGTTTTGACCACCGAGGGCGGCTGAGTTTTGAGCGAGATTTCTTTGGCGATCTGGGCCAACGCCGCGCTGGCGATGAGGCTGGCCACGATGGTTATTCCGATGATGGTTTTCATTTTGGTTCTGCTTTCTGTTGTTGGTTTCTATTTTCCGGCAAGGCTCTTCGCCTGCCGGATCATCCACTCGAGTTTCTTCGGCCGCCCGTCTGCGCCGAACACCTCCGGCACGCCGCGCAGGTAGCCGAGCAACCGGTCTGGAGTCACCTCCACGGCAAACGGACTCGACGCCAGCCATTCGCTGAAGGCCGACGCGCTCGCCGCCAGGCGCATCGCCGGGCTGGCCTGCTCCATCGCCACCGCGTTGCCAGTGAATGGCACGGCCCATTCGTGCTCCCGATAGTCGCTCGTGCCGGGCACCTTGAAGCGCACACGCACGATGGCCAGCGGGCCTTCGCCGTTCGGATTCACTTCGACCGTGTAAAGTGCGTTACCCGCTTCGGCCGCGGCGATCTCGGCGGCATCGACAGTGTTGTCGCGGAACTGCTCCTTCTTGAGCTGATGCTTCGCGTAGCCGATCTGGCGGTAAGCCGTCACGCGGCGCGGATTGAACTCCACCTGCACCTTCACGTCCGATGCGGCGACCTGAAGCGCGCCCGCGAGTTGGCCGGCAAACTCCGTCGCCGCCTCTTCCGGCGTGTTCACGAAGCCGTAGCGACCGTCGCCGTTGCGCGAAAGCACTTCGAGCAAATCGTCGTTGTAGCCTTCCCAGCCAATGCCGAAGCAGTCCAGCGCAATGCCTTGCTTGCGTTGGGCCTCGACCTTCTGCTTGAGCGCTTCGGGATCGACGTTGCCGAGGTTGGCCGCGCCGTCCGTGAGCAGTACCACACGGTTCACGCCTCCGGCGAGGTAATGCCGCGCGGCGGTCTGATACGCGAGGTCCATCGCATCTTCGAGATTCGTGCCGCCTTGCGGCGCCAGATCCCCGACACGCTTCGCCAAGCCGCCCGCCTGACTGCCGGCCAAGCCGTCAATCCAAAGACGCGGCGTGCGGGAGAACGTGACCACGCTGATCTTGTCCTGCGGCTTGAGTTGGCTGGCCAGAACGCGGAGCGATTCCTGGATGATCCGCACGCGATCGGCACGCTCCATCGAGCCGGAGTTGTCGAGAAGCAGCGTGAGGTTGAGCGGCTTGCCAGCCTCGCGTCCGCGCGCCGCGGTCTTGACCGAGAAGCGCAACAGGTCGCGATTGTGCGCGAACGGATACCGCGCCCGCTCCCAAGCAAACGCGACCGGCACGCCGGGCGGCGGCTCTGGATCGCGGTAATCGAACGCATTGATGAACTCCTCGCTGCGCAGCGTGCTCACGTCAGGCATGATGCCCTTCTCCAAGCTGGCCGCCGCCAGCTTGAACGACACGTCGCTGACGTTGAGCGAGAAAGTGGAGAAAGCGTTGTCGGCGGTGGCGACTTCGGGCTGCGGGATGGGCGCATTCGCGGGGCGCTTCACCGCGCGGTCTTCCTCAGTGGGCTTGGCGGGCACGGTGCTGCGTGCGACTTGAAGCTCGGGAACTTGGGCAGGCGAGATGATGCCCGCAGTCGGCACGGTCGAAGCGAGGCTTTCGATACGCACCACCCCATTCTGATGGCCACCGGCGTCGCCAGAAGGCAATGCGATCTCAACGCGCTTGCCGGCAGCAACGGCAGGTCCTTCCAGGCCGCGCACGCCCCATATCGCGTTCGTAACGGTGGCAGCGAGGTTGACGAACCCCACCGTCTCCGCGGAATAGACCCCTCCTGCCCTCTTCTCGCCCAACTCTCGTCCTTCCGGAGCTTTTTCAGCGGCCCTGTCTTCAAGTCGATTAAGCCGCCCAAGACTTTCGGATTCGGACTTCGGAAGTTCGACTTGAACCTTCTTCCCCGCCGCGATTCCGGCAGTCGAGATTGCATAGCCCGCGTATCTTTCGGTGGTGGGCTTCTCACCAACGAGCTTCTTGGACTTTTTCTCATCCGTGTCCCTGGCGGGACCTGATTCGCTCACGCCTAAATTGTCCACGCCGTTCACAACAATCGCTCCCGCGCGAACCTCACCAAGCCTTTCGGTCGTTTCTGCCTGCCGAGTACCTCCAGCGGCCGACACTCCAGCCGCATCCCCCTTCTTCACCACCGCCGCCAACCGTTGTCTGAACGCCGTGCGCGCCAATTCAAGGGTGACATCCGAAGCTCGATCACTGTTCTCGTCGTTGAAGCGAGCCGCCTTCTGGCCAGGCGCCACCGTCAGTGTGCGGCTGATCGGTTGCGGCTCTCCTTCGTTCGCAACGATAATGTTGGCCGCTCCGCCGGCGACGACCGCCGGTTGGCCGACGGACGGTGCTCTTGCTGGCGTCGTGGCCACCGTCGCGCCCTTGGTTGCGGCAGCCCCCGCCCCGCCTCGGAAGAAAAGCTGTCCTGCCGCGGGTGCGTCCCCCAGCAGTGGAACATTGCCGTGCGGTTGGGCAGCGGGGTCGGTCGGCGCTTCGGCTCGTCTCTCGAATGCGCCAAATCTGTACTTTGCGGCAGGAGCCGTAGGAGCAGCAGGAGGTGGGGTGGGCTGGTTCAGTTCTTTGCGTTGTTCCGCCGCTGCTGGCTCCAGCCCCAGAGCAACAGCCGTTGAGTTCTGGGGGATGGAGGCCGAATCCACGACGGCCTTCTCTGCGACTTCGCCAAGCGGTTGCTCGCGTGGCATCACACCGCCGACTGCCGGTAATCGGGCAAGGCTGTCCTTTGGCGTCAAAAAGTCCGCGGTCACGTGAGATCGAAGGACGTCTCCGGCGACGAGTCCGGGTTCTACCGGATTGGCAGGCCGGCCCGCCACGTTGGCACGCCCCGCAACTTCAGAGCCATCGGCTGCGATGGTGCTCGAACTGCGACCTCGCACGCTGCTGCCGGCACGACGACTGTCAGAAGCAAGGCCAAAGCTGGAACCTGATTTCTCCGCCGTCTCGGCCCAGAAAGCGTCTTGGGACTGCGCAGGCATCCCCTTGAAGCTGGGCGCGGGAAGCTTGAGCGGCAGCGGCGCGAGTCTGCTCTCGGCCTGCGCAACACCTTCAAGCATGACAGAAGCTGGCTTGGATTCGGCGGGAGCCGTTGTCGCCGGCGGGGGCTCAAGGGACGGCGTGGCCCCTTGCACGCCATCGCCAAAGTTCCAGCGGCCAGCCGCGCCTCCTCCGCCTTGTCCGGCTACGCCTCCCATTAGACCTGCGGCTTCCGCCCCCGTCGGTGCCGGCCCGCTGGCTGGGGCGGTGCGGTACCAGGAAGACCGGCTTCCGCTTCCGCCACCGCCTGAGTATCCGCCCGGCCCTTCCTGGCTGATTCCGTTGACGTCGCTACGGTTGAGGCCAGGGTCAATCGAAGCGAGCGCATCACCTTCCGGGACGGCGGGCAGATAGAGATCAGTTTTCGCCGGTTTGGCGGCGGGCTTGCCTCGCACTTCAGCAGCGACAGTCAGCAGCCGTCTCCGTTCTTCAGCCTGGGCGGCGGGGGCCGTATCGTGCAGCAAAGCCACTTGCTGAGCCGGACTGGCTGACTTTGCGTTGAGCACTTCTGATCTGGCGAGCCGCAAGTGGAGTTTCTCGGGGTCTGCTGTCGCGGGTGCCGCTGATTCGGTGGCGATCTGGAAGCGCGCTCCGAAAAGACTTCCAAAGAGGATTCCCGCCAGCGTCAGCAACCCGATTACCGCGGCAGCGATGCTTGCGGGAATGTACCACCGGATGCGCCGCCGGGGCTGGGACAGTTCCTTCGGCGCGATCACCTTGAATCGCGCCAGCAGCTTCTCGCGTTTCGCCGGAGACATCTTCACCGGCACGGCGGGCGGGGCCGATTTCTCCGCGGGCGACGCGGCGGCTTCGCGGACCAGCGCGATGGTCAGCTTGAGGCGCTCGTGCAGGCGGGCGAGTTCAGCGTCTTGCGCGAGAGCGGCGCGCACTTCGGCGGCTTCGGCGGGCGTGAGTTCGCCCAGCAGGAGGGCCGTCAGGCGGGCTTCGAGAGTTTCGGGCGGAGTGGGGGAGGAATCCGGTTTCATAGGTGGCCTCCAGAAGGAAAATCCGAAATCCGAAAATCGAAATCCGAAACAAATCCGAAATCCGAGTCGGCAAATCCGAAACCCTGTCGGCCCGTGAAGGTTTCGGATTTGAGATTTCGAGCTTCAGATTTCGGATTTCGGATTTGGGCTTTCATCATGGCACGATTCCGGTTTGGGCCAACTCGACGGCCAGGCTCTTGAGCGCGTGATGCAGCAAGTAGCCCACGTGGCCGACTTTGAGGCCGGTGCGCGCGCTGATTTCCTTGTAGGACAACTCTTCGTGGAACTTGAGCCGCACCAGTTCGCGGCTGCGCTCATCAAGGCTCTGCAAGCTCAGGCGGACCAGGCCAATGCCCTCCAAGCGGGCGATCTGCTCATCGGGCAGCGGAGCAGGGTCTGCCGTGTCCGCCACCGTAGGGGCGTCGCCATCTTCAGCGGGCGAGGCCAACGGGACAATCTTGCGGGCGGCCCGGCGGTGGTTCAGGGCCAGGTTGTGGACGGTGCGGAAGAGCCAGCGGCGCGGCTCGCGGACCTCGCGGAACTGCGCGTGCAGCCGCAGGAACGCCTCTTGAACGATGTCTTCCGTCAGTGTCATGTCGTCGAGCAGTCGCAGGGCATAACTCAAAAGCGGCGACTCCAGAGCTTGGAAGAGCTCTTCGATCGGTTCGAATCGCGGAGATTCAGCGGGTGCTTCGTCTAGTCGCGCCACGGCCATGCCCTGTTTGGTTTATGCCGTCATGTTAGACCGATTTTCTGTTGTGTTGCTCCCGCGTATTTACGGAACGCGCGGTCACAGGATACGACACCGACGGCGGGAGTTTATTAGAGGCTGGCTGAAACATTGTCGTTGGGCAGCACAGGCGACTCGCCGGACGGAACGGGAGTAGCGGCTGTAGTCCGACAACTTGGGGAGGCACCGACCTGGAACGAACACGCGAAAGCCCACCCCCCCCGGCCCGAAGCTTTCACACGGCCTGTCGTAGCGCAGGCTTTCGAGCCTGCCGTGTCGCCGGTTTTCCAACCGGCGAGCGCTCCGTGTTCCCCGCGCTCAACCGATCCAGCGGCGGTTGGATTGGGAAGACGGACGGAACGACCGGATCAGGGGGATCAAACCGACGCTCGCCCCACCAACCGTTAAGCGATGGTGGAAGCGGGCCTCGGGGCCGTCTCCTTGTCTGGCTGGAGCGCCGCGCGGAGGGCGCCTTCGACGAGTTGCGCGCAGTGAATCTTGATCGGCGGCAACGGTCCTTCGGCGCCGACGAGATCGCTGGGCGGCAGGGCCAGGGCTTCTTCCACCGTGCGGCCGCGGAGCAATTCCGTGGCGCGCGCGGCCATGCCGATGGCGGTTTCGCACCCGAAGCTCTCAAAGGTCGCGCGGTCGATCACGCGGCGTCCGGCTTCCTGGCGGAACTTGAGCCACAGCGTCATCATCTCGCCACACTCGGCGTTGCCGACCATGCCGACAGCGTCAGCGTCGTCCATCGGCCCGGTGTTCACCGACGGCGCCGCGAGCGGAATTTTCGTGCCCGTGAAGCGTGGCGGCGTGGGCCGCTCGTGCCGGAGAGTGTGAATGACCTCGGCCACGTCAGGGATTTCGAAGCGCCGGCAGACTTCTTCAAGGGTTTCTTCGGGCTGGTAGCTGCAAGTGGCGCAGCCGCCCAAGTGGTAGCGTTCGAAAAGCAGGTCGCTGGCGTACGGAATGGCCTCCAGGATTTCCTGCATGGCGGTCTGAGGAGTGATCTCGATGTTCATGGGAGCGTCTCGGTTGCGGATGGCAGATGACAGATTTGAAGTCAGAGCCTCCTCACGCCGACGGTGCTGAGGCGGTTGTGAAGTACTTTTGGATTTCGCGCAGCGTCTCGGTGAGGCGGTCGATTTCGTCGGTGGTGTTGTAAAGATAGAAGCTGGCGCGCGAGGTCGATTCGAGGCCGAGCTTTTTCATCAGGGGTTGATTGCAGTGGTGTCCGCCGCGCAGGGCAATGCCGGCTTGGTCGGCGAACGTCACCACATCGTGGGCGTGAATGTCGCCCAGCATAAAACTCACCACGCCCGCACGACCCAGGCGCGGCCCAAGAAGGCGCAGGCCCTTCAAGGCGGTCAGTCTTTCGAAGGCGTAGGCGCCCAGTTCTTCATCGTGCTGGGCGATCTTGTCTCGGCCCACGGCGTCGAGGTAGTCCATCGCCGCGGCGAGCGCGATGGCCCCGGCGATGTTGGGCGTGCCGGCCTCGAACTTGTGCGGCGGTTGTTTCCAGGTGCTGTGGTGGTAATCGACGCTCTCGATCATGTCGCCGCCGCCGTGCCACGGCGGCATGTCAGCCAGGCGCTCAATGCGGCCGTAGAGCACGCCGCTGCCGGTGGGACCGCACATCTTGTGGCCGCTCAGGGCGAGGAAATCACAGCCGATCGCTTGCACGTCGAGTGGGCGGTGGCCGGCGCTCTGGGCGGCATCGACCAACGTGACGATGCCGCGTTGGCGAGCTTGGGAGCAAAGCTGAGCGGCAGGGTTGATCGTGCCGAGCGTGTTGGAGATGTGGGTGAACGCGAGCAGTTTCACGTCCGTAGTGAGCCACTCGTCCAGCCGGCTAAGGTCGAGCAGACCCTCGTCGCCCGTGATGGGCAGGAAGGCCAGTCTCGCGCCCGTCCGTCCGGCGAGGAGTTGCCACGGCACGATGTTGCTGTGGTGCTCCATCTCGGTGAGGAGAATCACGTCGCCCGACTGAAGGTGCTTCGCGCCCCAGGTGTTGGCGACAAGGTTGATGCCTTCCGTCGTGCCACGGGTGAAGATGATTTCCTCGCTGCGGCGGGCGTTGAGGAAGCGGGCGGCCCGCTCGCGCGCGCCTTCGTAGGCGGCGGTGGCGCGGTTGCTCAACTCGTGAACGCCGCGATGCACGTTGGCGTTGTCCCGCTCGTAATAGCCGCAGAGCGCGTCGAGCACGGCCCGTGGCTTCTGCGTGGTGGCGGCGTTGTCCAGATAGAGCAACGGCCGGCCATGTACCCGCTGGTGGAGGATGGGAAAGTCCTCGCGCAGGGCGGCCCAATCGATCGTCCGGGTGTTCGTCGGTGGCAAAGTCATTTCCGCGGTCATGGCTGAGAAACTCCGTTCACATCAAGCCCAATTCCAACCTCGCCGCATCGCTCATCATGGCTTGGTTCCACGGCGGGTCGAAGACGAGTTCGACCTTCGCGTCGCTCACGCCGGGCACGTCCAGGATTTTGCGTTGCACGTCGTCGGCGATCATCGCCCCCATGCCGCAGCCGGGGGCGGTGAGCGTCATCTTCACTTCGACCCGCTGGCTTCCGTCCGGCTGTGGCGCGATGCGCAGGTCGTAGATCAAGCCCAGTTCGACGATGTTCACGGGGATTTCCGGGTCGTAGCAGGTCTTGAGTTGCTTCCAGACGAGTTGTTCGTCCACCGGGCCGCTGCTGGCCGATTGGGTCGCGGCGGGAGGAGGCGGCGGGGTGAAGCCAAGAGCGTCCACGTCTTTGCTGTCGATGCGGGCCAAGCGTCCGTCGGCCACGACCGTGTAGCTGCCGCCCAAGGACTGCGCGACAGTCACCGGCAAGCCCGCTTCGAGGCGCACCTTCTCGCCTGACGGAATCAGGATGGCTTCGCACCCGCGTCGGAGCTGGATGGGTTCGTCGTTCGGCATGTCACTCGGTGCTGACTTTTTTCTGGTCGCCGGCCATCGCGGCGAGGGCCGCGTGCCAGGCCAGGATCGCGCACTTGACGCGGGCCGGGTAGCGATGCACGCCACCGAACACGCTGAGCTTGCCCAACTGCGCGCACGGCGCGGCTTGGCCGGTCAGGACCAGTTCGTGGAACTTCTCAAAGAGCGTCCTGGCTTCGTTGAGGGTTTTGCCTTTCAGCGCAGTCGTCATCACGGAGGCCGAGGCTTTGGCGATGGCGCAGCCAGAGCCTTTGAAGCGGATGTCTTCGATGACGTCGCCTTGCATCTTCACCGCCACGCTGACTTGGTCCCCGCACAGCGGGTTGCGGCCCTCGGCAAAATGGTCGGCGCCTGGCAGTTCGCCGAAATTCCGCGGCGCCTTGCTGTGGTCGAGGATGACCTGCTGGTAGAGATCATTGAGGTTGTCAAACATAGGAAACTACCTCGTCACTGGAGCTTCTTTCATAACTGTAGCAGCCGACGTGAGGAGGCTCTATTTCCATTGAAGTTTGAGCCTCCTCACGTCGGCTGCTACGGGGTTTTGAAATTGACTCTCTGGAATGGCGGCTTGCCCTCGGGTGCGCGGCGGAATAGCTTCGTCCATGCTCGATTGGCAACAGTGTGCGGCGGTCGAACGAAGGCCCGGCAAAGTCAGCGGGGCTTGGCTGTTCAAGGGCACCCGCGTACCGGTGAAGGCGCTCTTCGAGAACCTGGAGGACGGGGCGCGGGTGGACGATTTCCTGGAGTGGTTTCCCGGCGTGAGCCACGAACAAGTCGAGGCTGTTCTGGAATACGCCGGGCGCAGCCTCGCCGTCGCCTGAACTGCGCCATAGCCGCAAGGGCCAAGCATGAGAATCCGCTTCGATCACGAAATGATGTTCGGAAACTGACATGGCTTTCATGCGTTGGGCTGAGCCAGCCGTTCTTCGAGCAGCCGCTCCAACTCCTCCCGCACCGGTTCGACGGTGATGCGATTGAGCACGGTGCTGGCAAAAGCCTTGATGAGCATCTGCCGCGCGAGTTCCTCGCCGATGCCGCGTGAACGGAGGTAGAAAATGGCCTGGTCGTCCAACTGGCCCACGGTCGCGCCGTGCGTGCATTTCACGTCGTCGGCGAAGATTTCCAATTGCGGCTTGGTGTTGATCGACGCCTCGTCGCTGAGGAGGAGGTTCTTGTTCGTCTGTTTGGCGTCGGTCTTCTGCGCGTCCTTGCGCACGTAAATCTTCCCGTTGAAGACGCCCTTCGCCCGGCCGCCCAAGATGCCGTGGTAGAACTCGTGGCTGGCGCAGTGTGGTCGGGCGTGGTCGGCAATGGTGTGGTGATCGACCACTTGGTCGCCGGTCGCGAGGAACAAGCCGTTCAAGACGCTTTCGCAGCCTTCGCCGTCGAGGCGGAGGTTGATGTCGTTGCGGGCGAAACGCGCCCCGAGCGAGATGCTGTGGGAGAGCACCCGGCTTTGGCGCTGGTGGTGGGCCTCAATCGTCGCGACGTGGAAGGCAGCCGTGCCTTCACGCTGTATCTTGAGGTGCTCGATGGCCGCGTCCTGGCCCGTGAAAATCTCGGTGACGGCGTTGGTGAAGTAGGCGGAACCGGCCAGGCTCACGTAGTCCTCAATGACGCGGACTTGGCTGCGCTCTTCCGCGATGATGAGGTTGCGCGGCTGGTTCACCGTGCCCGGTTTCGTCGCGATGAACAGCAAGTGAATCGGCGCTTCCAAGACCGCGCGGGGCGGGACGTGAATGAACGCGCCGTCCTGAATGAAGGCGGTGTTCAGCGCAGCGAAGGCGTTGGATTCGTGATGCGCGGCGCGGCCCAAGCGCGCTTCCACGAGATCGCCGCGCCGCTCGATGGCGGCCGCGAGGCTGCCCATCACCGCCCCGGTGGAATGCGGCAGCAACTCCGACAGCGCCATGTCAAAATGGCCGTCCACGAAGACCAGGCGGCAGGCCCTCAGGCCGCCGAAGGTGATACGCGCCAGATCGGCGGCGGTGACCGCATTTCGCAAGGCTCGGTGGACCGGCTTGAACGGGAACTGCGCGAGGGGCGCGGCATTGGTGAAGCGCCACTCTTCGTGCTCGGTCGTCGGAAAGCCGAGTTCCGCGAAATAGGAAATGCCCGAGGTGCGAAGGGCGCGCAGCCAGGGCGGAGAGGTTTCCGTCGCGCTCCTCTCGAACGCCTCGTAGGCGGCCAAGTGGGCTTCGAGCGGGCGAGGCTCGGCGGGAGTCGTTGGCAAGGTGCGGGTCATACGTCCTCCTCAGGCGGCGGCGAGTTCGGGCCGCTCGCTCTTGACGTGGTCGGTCACCCAGTCGTAACCACGCTCTTCCAACTCGTAGGCCAACTCCTTGCCGCCGGATCGGACGATGCGCCCGTCGTGAAGCACATGGACGTAGTCCGGGATGATGTAGTTCAGCAGGCGTTGGTAGTGGGTGATGACCACCTGGGCGTTGTCGGAGCGGTGGAGTTTGTTCACGCCTTCCGCAACGATCTTGAGCGCGTCGATGTCGAGGCCGGAGTCGGTTTCGTCGAGGATGGCGAGGCGCGGTTCGAGGACCGCCATCTGGAAAATCTCGTTGCGCTTCTTCTCGCCGCCGGAGAAGCCTTCGTTCACAGGCCGGTTGAGGAGCGATTGATCGAGATGCAGAACGTCCATCCTGGCTCTGACGAGATCGAGAAACTCCATCGCGTCCAGTTCCGGCAGCCCGCGGGCCTTGCGGACCTCGTTGAGCGCGGCCTTCAGGAAGTAGGTGCTGTTCACGCCGGGAATCTCCACGGGATACTGGAAGGCGAGGAACAGCCCCTGGCGGGCGCGGTCTTCGGGCTTCATGTCGATCAGGTTGGCGCCGTCGAAGAGAACTTCGCCGCCCGCGACCTCATAGCCGGGGCGACCGGCGAGGACCGCGGCGAGAGTGCTCTTCCCGCTACCGTTGGGTCCCATGATCGCATGGACCTCGCCGGCACACACGGTGAGATTGAGGCCTTTTAGGATAGGCTTGCCGTCCACGGCGGCGGACAGGTTGGTGATTTCGAGCAGGGGGTTCATGGTCGGTGATGCGTGGTGCGTAAAACGTGAAACGTAAAACGTAAATGAGTCGGGTGGCTTGGGACTTGTTCTTCAGCCGACGCTGCCGTCGAGGCTCACGCCGAGAAGCTTCTGGGCTTCGACCGCAAACTCCATCGGGAGCTGCTTGAAGACTTCCTTGCAGTAGCCGTTGACGATCATGTTCACAGCGTCCTGGGTGGCCAAGCCGCGTTGGTTGCAATAAAAGATCTGGTCTTCGCCGATCTTCGAGGTAGTGGCCTCGTGCTCGACACGCGCAGTCGGGTTCTTCACTTCAAGATACGGAAACGTGTGCGCGCCGCACTTGTCGCCGAGCAGCAGCGAGTCGCACTGAGAGAAGTTTCGGGCCTGGGCGGCGCTCTTCTGAACTTTCACCATCCCGCGGTAGCTGTTTTGGCCGTGGCCAGCGGAGATGCCCTTGGAGACGATGGTGCTGCTGGTGTTCTTGCCGATGTGGATCATCTTCGTGCCGGTGTCAGCCTGCTGGCGGTTGTTCGTGACGGCCACGGAGTAGAACTCGCCCACCGAGTTGTCGCCCAACAGCACACAACTCGGATACTTCCAGGTGATCGCAGAGCCGGTTTCCACCTGCGTCCAGGAAATCTTGGAGTGGCGGCCTTTGCAGAGGCCGCGCTTGGTCACGAAGTTGTAAATGCCGCCGCGGCCTTCGGCGTCGCCGGGATACCAATTCTGCACCGTGGAATACTTGATCTGCGCGCGGTCGAGGGCGAGCAGTTCGACGACTGCGGCGTGAAGCTGGTTCTCATCGCGCATCGGGGCGGTGCAACCTTCCAGGTAGCTGACGTACGCGCCCTCCTCCGCAATGATAAGCGTGCGCTCGAATTGGCCGGTGTTGGCCGCGTTGATGCGGAAGTAGGTGGACAGCTCCATCGGGCAACGGACGCCCTTGGGGATGTAGCAGAACGAGCCGTCGCTGAAGACGGCCGAGTTCAGCGTGGCGAAGAAGTTGTCGGTGTAAGGGACCACCGAGCCGAGATACTTCTTCACCAAGTCGGGATGGTTCAGCACGGCGTCGGAGAACGAGCAGAAGAGGACGCCCATTTCGCCGAGCTTCTCCTTGAAGGTGGTGGCGACCGAAACGCTGTCAAACACCGCATCCACCGCCACGCCGGCCAGCTTGGCGCGCTCGTGCAGCGGAATGCCGAGCCGCTCGTAGGTTTCGAGAAGCTTGGGATCAACCTCCTCCAGACTCTTCGGGCCGTTCGCGTTCCTCTTTGGCGCCGAGTAATAGACGATGCTCTGGTAGTCGATGGGATTGTAGTGGACGTTGGCCCACTTGGGCTCGGTCATCGTCAGCCAGTGCCGGTAAGCCCTGAGCCGCCATTCGAGCATGAAGTCGGGCTCGTGCTTCTTGGCCGAGATCAGGCGAATGGTGTCCTCGTTCAGCCCCGGCGGCACCGAGTCGGTTTCCACCTCGGTGACAAAGCCGTACTTGTAGTCGCTCTGGACGAGGTTCTCGATGGGATCAAGGGTCGTGTTCATGAGGAAAAGAAAGTCACTTGTGGTTGGCGCCACATTCCGGGCACGAGCCGCGCATGGAGAGTTCGGTGTGCGTGACTTGAAAGCCTTCGGGAAGAGCCAGCGTCACGGCTTGGGGTTCGATGTCGAAGAAGCGCCCGCAGAGATTGCAGTAAAAATGAGCGTGGTCTTCCATGTTCGCGCAGTAGCGGGTGGCGCCGCGGTCCAGGTTCACCAGACGGATCAAGTGGCACTTCACGAGCGCGTCCAGGCAATTATAAACCGTGGCCATCGAGATGTCCGGCATCTCGCGCTTGGCGCGGATGAAGACCTCTTCCGCCGTGGGATGATCGCGCTGCGCCTGCAGGATTTCATAGACCTGCTGGCGCTGCGCCGTGGAGCGGAAGCCGCCCGTGGCCAGTCGTGCATTGAGCGTGTTGCTCGTTGTGGTTTGGCAACCTGGTTTCATGCCGAGCCACAGGTCGCACACCTTGAAGCGATGTCAATAGTTGGAATAAGTCTAAAGAGTGGTTGGGACTCTCGAGCACGAAGGACTCGTCGGCGGTTGGTTGGAGCGTTGAAGCGTTGAAGCGGCTTCCGGGGACGGCTTTCGCCCAATGCCGGAGCCGCCAACACTTCAACCCTTTGACGCCTCCCCTCTTCCCCGCTTCACCGCCGTTCAGAACTCGGCGTTGCCCGGAGTCCGGGCAAACGGCACCACGTCGCGGATGTTTGACACGCCGGTCAAGAACATCAACAGGCGCTCGAAGCCCAGTCCAAATCCCGCGTGCGGCACGGTGCCAAAGCGCCGCAGGTCCGTGTACCACCAGTAGTCCTCCTCGCGCAGCTTGTGGGAGCGCATGTTTTCGCGGAGGTGATCGAGACGCTCCTCGCGTTGCGCGCCGCCGATGATTTCACCGATGCCGGGCACCAGCACGTCCATGGCCGCCACCGTCTTGGCGTCGTCGTTCAACCGCATGTAGAAGGGTTTGATCTCGCGCGGGTAGTTGAACACCGTGACCGGCGACTTGAAGTGTTGCTCTGTGAGGTAACGCTCGTGTTCGGACTGCAGGTTGAGCCCGTAGTCCACCGGGTATTCAAAGGAATGGCCGGATCGCTGGAGGATGCCGATGGCTTCGGTGTAAGGCACGCGTTGGAACGGACGCTCCACGACAAACCGCAGCCGCTCCTGCACACCTTTGTCCACGAACTTGCCAAAGAAGGCGAGGTCCTCCTGGCAATGGTCGAGGGTGAACTGCGCCATCGCTTTCACGAACTCCTCGCCGAGGTCCATGTCCCCTTGCAGATCGCAGAAGGCCATTTCTGGCTCGATCATCCAAAACTCGGCGGCGTGCCGGGCCGTGTTCGAGTTCTCGGCGCGGAACGTGGGGCCGAACGTGTAGATGTTCGAGAGCGCGCAAGCGAACGTCTCGCCTTCAAGCTGGCCACTCACCGTCAGGTAGGCCGGTTTGCCGAAGAAATCGGCGGCGGGGTTCTCGTCGAGGTTGCCCTTGAGCGTGGTCACGCGGAACATCTCGCCGGCCCCTTCGCAGTCGCTGGCGGTGATGATGGGCGTGTGGACATAGACAAAGTCGCGCTCCTGGAAGAACTGGTGGACCGCGTAGGCCAGCCGGCTGCGCGTGCGGAAGACGGCCCCGAAGAGGTTCGAGCGCGGACGCAGGTGGGCGATGGTGCGCAAGAACTCCAGCGTGTGGCCCTTCTTTTGGAGCGGATACGCGGGATCGGCCTCGCCCACCAATTCGAGGCGCGTGGCGCGCAACTCCCACTTCTGGCCGGCCGCAGGGGAGGCCACGAGGTTGCCTTCCACCACGGTAGAAGCGCCGGTCGTCAGTCGATGGAGGTCCGCGGAGCCGGGGATGCCCGCATCCACGACCACCTGAAGGCCGCTCAGGCAGGAGCCGTCGTTGAGTTCAAGAAACGAGAAGCCCTTTGAGTCGCGCCGGGTGCGGACCCAGCCTTTTAGGACGAGGCCGCTCTTCGGCTCCGTTAAGGCGAGAGCGTGTTTGATCAATGTGCGCATGGTCGTGAACGCGGCGCGATGTTCGCGGAAAGCCCGCGGCGCAACAAGCGGGAAGATGGGCCGGCGGCAGGCGGGCGCAATAGGTTCAGGAATCCCCAGTTTGTGGTAGCCGACGTGAGGAGGCTCACTTTTCAAATCCGAAATCTAGACAGAGCCTCCTCACGTCGGCTGCTACGCTCTCTTGAATCAGCCGTGGACGGCAGGGCTGGTGCGAGACTACCGCGTGGTGTCAGCGCCGGCGGCTAA
Source organism: Verrucomicrobiota bacterium (assembly GCA_016219875.1). Classification (GTDB taxonomy): domain Bacteria; phylum Verrucomicrobiota; class Verrucomicrobiia; order Limisphaerales; family JACRJZ01; genus JACRJZ01. The sequence continues at coordinate 138,677 of JACRJZ010000146.1, forward strand.
AGAACCCGCGGCGCGTTGCCGACAGACTACTTGGAACTGGGTGCCGCGGAAACTGATGACGCAACAACGATGGTCGGGAACTTAAGCAGCAACGAGCAATCTCAATTGATGCAGACAATTGAGATGTTCGAGATCATTACCCAGACGCAGCCGGAGGACTATCAGTCGCTGGAGATCCTCAAGGAGGCCTATTCCAAGCTGAACCGCGAGGAAGACTTGGTCCGCACTTCGCGCCGCATCGCCCAGGCCTACGTGCAACTCGGGCAACTGTCTTCCGCCATCCTCGAGTACGAAAGCATCCTCCAACGACGGCCTGAAGACCCAGAGGTGCTGGCTGCGCTCGCGGACATCGAGACCACGGCCAACACGGTCACGTCGATGCCCGCCATCGCCGCTGAACCGGAGCCGCCGCCTAAACTGGTCCCCGCTGAACCCACGCCCCTCGTGATGCCCGGCAAGGCGCCCGTGCCTCAGGAGGTCGATGACGGGCGGCAGACGATGTTCAAGCTGTTTGTGGACAGCAAAGTCATCACCGCCGGCGACTTCGACCTCTGCTGGCAGCACGCGATCAACGGCGCAGCAGGCAAAGTGATCGATCCCTTCGTGCAAGCTCTCGCGGATCGCGGCACGGTGCCCATCGACAAGTCCATGAAGATTCTTTGCGAGAAGTCGCGCCTCGCCTACCTGCCGATCGACCGATACGACGTGGATTTCGATCTCATCCGCAGCTTCCCCGCCGATGTCTGCCGCCGCTGGTGCGTGCTGCCGTTCGATCGCATGAGCAAATCCGTCCTCGTCGCGACCGCCAATCCCTACAATCGCCAGGCCGCCAAGGAGCTTGAAGTCGCCGCGAAGGCCCGCCTGCTCTGGTATCTCTCGCCGCCCCAGGACATCATGCGCGCCCTCAAGAAAGCGTTCCGCTGACCCACATGGCTCCCGTCAAGACATTTGGTGAACGCATCGCCGACGCCCTCGTCGAAGACGGCCTGATTACGGCGAGGCAAGTCGCGGAGTTGCTCGAGCAGTCCAAGAAGGAAGGCGTCCGTCTGCTCAAGCTCGTCGTCGAGAAGGGCAAGGTGACGGAGCAGGACCTGGTGGTGTCGATGGGCCGCGTGCTGCACGTGCCGCCCATCAATCTAGCCCGGGTTTCTGTGAGTGCCGACATCACGGACTTGCTGCCGCGCGACGTCGCCCACAACTACAAGGTGGTGCCCGTCTCGCGCCTCGAGAATCGTCTCTACTTGGCGATGGCCGACCCGCTCAACGTCCTGGCCATCGACGACGTCCGCCGTATCACCAAACTCGAAATCGTGCCCATGATCGCCTCGGAGAAGGCGATCCAGGACAAACTGGCCCAGGCCGAGAGCGGCAAAGCGGGCACGATGGAAGACATCATCCAGGACGCGCAAAAACAGGCCGAGGAAGAGGCCGATGCCGAGAGCCTGGAAACCGTCAAGGAAACCACCGAAGAGGTCAACCTCGACAAGCTCTCCGCCTCCGTCGAAGAGGCGCCCGTCATCAAGCTGGCCAACGTCATTCTGGTGCAAGCGATCAAGGACCGCGCCAGTGACATTCACCTCGAGCCCTTCGAGAAGTACGTCCGGCTGCGCTACCGCATCGACGGTACCCTGGTCGAACGCACCCCGCCGCCGCGGAACCTGATTGTGCCGCTGATCTCGCGCCTCAAAATCATGAGCAGCCTGGACATCGCGGAGCGCCGTCTGCCGCAGGACGGGCGCATGAGGGTGAAGGTGAGCGGACGCGACTTCGATCTGCGTGTCTCCTTCCTGCCCACCGTGCATGGCGAGAAATGCGTGCTCCGCGTGCTCGACAAGTCGAACCTCTCCGCCAGCATGGACAAGCTGGGCATGGACCAGGACACCTTCCGGCGCTTCGCCGCGGCGGTGGCCGCGCCGCATGGCCTGATCCTCGTGACCGGCCCGACCGGCTCCGGGAAGACGACGACGCTCTATTCCGCTTTGAACGAGCTGAACAGTTCCGAATTCAACATCGTCACGGTCGAAGATCCGGTCGAGTTCCAGGTGCCGGGCATCAACCAAGTGCCGGTGAAGAAGGAGATTGGCCTTACCTTTGCCAACGCCCTGCGCTCGATCCTTCGTCAGGACCCGGACATTGTGATGATCGGCGAAATCCGCGACACCGAGACGGCAGAAATCGCCGTGGAATCCGCGCTCACAGGCCATCAAGTCCTGAGCACCATGCACTGCAACGACGCCGCGGGCGCCATTGCGCGCCTCGATGACATGGGCATCGCGCCGTTCCTGATTTCCTCCTCGTTGATCCTGGCCTGCGCCCAGCGGCTGGTGCGGCGGATTTGCCTCGGCTGCAAGGAACCGGTCACGTATCCACCGAAGATGTTCATGGACCTGGGCATCCCGCCGGAATTCTTTGAAGGCGCGACGCTGTATCGTGGCCGCGGCTGTGACCGCTGCGGCAACTCCGGCTACAGCGGGCGCTCGGCGATCATCGAGGCCATGAGCATCTCCGACGAAATCCGCAAGACCATCATCAATCGCGGCAGCGCCATGGAGATTGGCGCCATTGCGGTCAGCCAGGGCATGAAGACGCTTCGTTCGGTGGCGTTGGAAAAAGCGCGCGATGGGGGCACCACTCTGGAGCAGGTGCTCCTGGTGACGGCAGGGACGTAAGGGCGGGAGAGAGCAGCCTCCCCGCATTCTTGACGCTTCCGGAGCGGCGTGGAGAACTCCCGCGGTGACGACGGTGACCAGGTCCTCACTTCTGACCTTCCCATCACGCCGCAAAGAGGCTGTCCAACTCGACCGTGAAACCGGGAACCACCGCGCTGGCCAGCGTTCCGCCGGGACCATGGAGCGCGTGTTCAGCGAACTGCTCGCCTGTCGGCTGGCGGTGGACTTCGATCTGTTTCTCCGGTCCCAGCACCAGCCAGACTTCCTTCACGCCGGCGCTGGCGTAAGCGTGGAGCTTGGAGCGGTCGTAGTCGTGGCTGCTCACGCACACCTCGATCACCAATTCGGCAGTGCGGGGGTGTTCGGTCAAGAAGTCATCCTCGTTGCCGCGGATGACCGAGAGGTCCGGCTCCGGCTCGGACTCGGCGCAGGTGATCGGCTGTTCCTGCCAGACGAAACAATTTTGAGGCTGAACTCGCTGAAGCAACCGTAGGAGCCGTTGGGACAGGAACCGGTGGAGGGGAGATTTGGGCATTTGGTGGAAGATCTGGCCGTAGAGCAGTTCGGTTTTCTCCGGGATGAGGCCCAAGTCGCCCAGCGCATGGTAGGCTTTCACGCCGAGCGGCCAAACTTGCGGGCCACGAGCGACTGTTTTCGGTGCTTCCATTACCGTCATGGGACCAAAGTAACCCTCTCCGCCGTCGCCACTCAAGTTCGTTTTCCGGTCGCGAAAGAGTCCTGCTTGACGGCGCTGCGCCCACACCGCTTTCCAGTTGGTCCTTCGTTCTGCGTTGAAACGTCCAGCACTCTACCGGGGTCGCCAGCCAACCCAACGCCGTGGACGTCGCTGGGCAAGTTCACCGTTTTGTCACGGGTCCGCCCCGTGGCCGTAACCTGCGCGGACAAGGGGTTTCCTTATGTTGGCGAAAAGCCCAACTGGATCGAACGGCGGGCCACTTCTCCGTGGTTCCGAGCGAACCGCTCATCCCGTGCGAACCGCAACCCAACTGAATCCTCCTATGAAGAAAACGTGTCTCTGGTTTCTCGTGTCCGCCATCGCGTTGGCCCTCAGCCCACGACTCAAGTCTCAGCCCCTGGTCAATCTCGGCCCGGTCGGAGTGGGCCGGCTCCCGGCGAATTCCTTCGATGCCCTCGGACCGAACGTCGATACGCTGGGCGGCATTTTCTCCGGGCTGTATCTGGACCCTGCCGGCGTGGCCCAGAGCCAGGGTACCTACAGCGGCGTGCTCTTCGGCCTGCCGGATCGCGGCTTCGGCGACGGACTGACGGATTACCATCCGCGCGTCCAGAGTTTCAGCTTCGCGATTACGCCTTACTACGGGCCGTTTCCCGCGCCGAGCCAGGACCAAATCCAGTTGGCGAACACTGGCACGCTGCTGTTCACCACGGGCGGCTCGTTCTTCACCGGCTACAATCCGGACGACACGAACGTCACCACCCACCCGCAGTCGCCGCTCGCCAGCCTGGGCGCCGGCAAATGGAGTCTGGATGCCGAGGGCCTGGTGCGCACGCGCGACGGTGGCTTCTACGTGAGCGATGAATACGGGCCGCTCGTCTATCGCTTCGACAGCAGCGGCGTGCTCCAGGACGTGCTGGTCTCGCCCGCGGCCTTGATTCCGAAAAGCGGTTCGGCCTATCCGCGCGTCAACAATTTCGGTCTGGCGATTCCGCAAGTGGCGACCAATGACTCGGGCCGCTTCGTGAACCGCGGCCTGGAGGGCCTCTCGATCACGCCCGACGGTCGGAAGCTCGTGGCTGTTCTGCAGTCGCCCTGCATTCAGGACGGCGAGAACCGCAATCCCAGCCGCAACACGCGCATCCTCGTTTTTGACATCAATCCGGCGTCGGCCACCTACCACGAGCCGATCGCGGAATACGTCTATCAATGCACCCTCAACGCGGTCGAAGCCCGCAACCGTCACACGCCCATCAGCGAAATCCTGGCGTTGAGCGATACGCGGTTCCTCGTCCTCGAACGCGACAGCCGCGGGCGCGGCGGCGACTCCGGCCCCATCCTCTACAAGCGCGTTGTGCTGGCGGATGTGAGCCAGGCGTCCAACATCCTGGGCACCGGCTACGATTTCGAGAAAGGCGCGCCCGGCCAGCTTTCCCTGCCTCGTGCGACGCTGCCCAGCAACATTGTCGCGGCGGCCCGCGTGGATTTAGTTGATCTCGCGGATGCCCAGCAACTCGCCAAGTTCGGCCTGAACACGCGCACGAACTGGGACAACAACACCCTCACGGAAAAGTGGGAAGGTCTGGCGGTCATCCCGCTGAACGATCCGAATGCGCCGAACGACTACCTCCTGCTGGTTGGCAACGACAACGACTTCAAGGCCCCGTTGGTTTATCACAACGGCCAGATCGTGGGCACCAACGACGTCACGCTCGACAGCATGCTGCTGGCCTTCCGCATCGGCGAAGACCACATCCCCCCGACGGTGGCTTGTCCCGGTACGATCACCCTGGCCGCGAACAGCAATTGTGTGGCGACAGTGGACCTCCGTTCCCGCGTGACCGCCAGCGACAACAGCGCCGCGCCTCTCACCATCGTTCAAGACCCTCCCCCCGGCGCGATGCTGGGTCTGGGCACGCACACCGTCACGCTGGCCGCCATCGACGCGGCGGGAAATCACAGTGAGCCTTGCGCCGCGACCGTGACCGTCGTTGACCAAACGCCGCCCAACATCGCCAGTCTGACGCCGAGCCTGCGGCAGCTTTGGTCGCCCAACCACAAGATGGTGCCCGTGACCCTGTCCGTGACCGTCACCGACGGTTGCGATCCCAATCCGCGATGCGAGATCGTCCGCGTGACCAGCAACGCCCCGTTCGAGGATTCGTCGGATGACCACTCGAACCGCCGTCGCGGCGACCGTTCGTCCGATTGGCAAATCACCGGTCCGTTGACCGTGAATCTTCGCGCCGAGCGACACGAAGACCATCTGACGCGCATCTACTTCATCACCGTCCGTTGCACCGACGCGGCCGGCAACAGTTCCATCCAGACTACGAGCGTCACGGTTCCCAGCAATCAGGGCCGCCTGGTCCCGCCCGGCTTCTTGACCCACACCACGCCGTATGCACTGCCGGTGGGTTCCAAATACACGATGATGCCCTTGCTCAGCAGCGGCGATCGGGTGCCGCGCACGGGCCAGCCTGGCTTGGAATACCAGATGGTGGGCATCCCGGACGGTCTCGGCGCGCATCGCAACCCCGACGGCACGATCAGCGTTTACATGAACCATGAGATGGGCAACGCCGTCACCCACGAACCGCGCTTTGGTGAAGCGCTCAACCGGGGCGCGATCGTTTCCAAGTTCATCCTCGGTCCCGATGCCTCCGTGCTCTCCGGCGACCGCGCCTACGACCGCATTTTCGTCGAGAACACCTTCTTTGGGCCGGCCCCCGACACCAACAACACGACGCCGGGTTTCTCGCGTCTCTGCTCCGGCGCGCTGGCCTGGCAGGAGGCCGGCTTCGACCGCCCGATCTACTTCTGTGGCGAGGAGTCGGGCAGTCCGGGGACATTTGACGGACGCGGCGGCTTGCTCGTCGCCATCTTCGACAACGAACTGCACACGTTGCCCAAAGCGGGCCGCATCGCTTGGGAGAACGCGGCCATCCGGCCCGACCGCGACCGGCAGACCGTCATCATGGGCCTGGAAGACGGCCCGGAATCGCCCGACTCCCAGCTTTACATGTATGTCGGTTCCAAGGACCGCCGCCGCGGCACCACCGCGCTCCGTCGCAACGGCCTGGACAACGGCCAGCTTTACGTGCTCAAGGCGGACAGCGAAACCGAGACCAACGAGGTCAACTTCCAGGAAGGAAGCATCCGCGGACGCTGGGTCCGCATTCCGAACGCCGACAGCCTGACCGATGTGGAATTGGAGACGGCCGCGGACACCGCCGGCGCGTTTGGTTTCATTCGCATCGAGGACGGCGCCTTCCGGCCATCTGACCCAAACGAGTTCTACTTTGTCACGACCGGTGGTGCGCCGGGCAACGTGCTCGGACGCCTCTATCGGCTGGACCTGAACGAAGACAATGTCCTCGGCCCGGCCCGGCTGACGGTCATCTACAACGCCGACCAAGTCATCGCCGCCGGCGGCGACATCGCCATCAGCCCGGACAACATCGCCGTGACTGACGACGCCTTCATGATCTGCGAAGACGGGACCACTCCGAGCCGCGCTGTCATGGGCGCCCTGGGTCGCCAGGGGAACATCTGGCGGATCGACCGGCGCGGCCATTCCGCAGACATCGTCGCGGCGCTGGCCCCGTTCGGTCGCGACGGGATCCCGATCGGATCGGGCGTGTGGGAAACGAGCGGCATCATTGACGTATCGTCTCTGCTCGGACCCGACCTCTGGCTGTTCAACGTGCAAGCGCACCGGCCCACGTCGGCTCCACCGCGGAACACGGTCGAAGACGGCCAGTTGTTGCTGATGATTCGCAACCGGTGAGCTGTCTCACTCCATTTGGAGCGCGGGCGGTTTCTCGGCGCGAACCGCAGGCCGCCCGCTCCCAATGAGCCTCTTTCAAAACTGTAGCCGCCGACGTGAGGAGGCTCTGTTTCCCTTGAAGTTTGAGCCTCCTCACGTCGGCTGCTACGGAGTTTCGCAATCTCGCCTCTTCCTCGACGCCGGAGTGGCTCGGCGTCAGTCAACCTTCTTGAGTGCCATGCCGCACTTGCACTGGCTTGGCTTGTCCGAAACCGTGTTGCAGGTGCAGGAGCCTCCGCAGTTGCAGAAGTAAATTCCGGTCCCTTTCAAGCTCACCTTGTGGAGGGGCTTGCCGCAGCCACACTTCGCCGGCTCTTTGGCGTCAACGGCACACTTGCATCCGACGTCGCACATGCAGAGCAAGGCCGTGTCTCCTTCCACTTTGCAGAGGTGCCCCGGCTTCAGCGCGTGGCCGCAGCCACACTTGCCCGGTTTGGTGCTCGCCACGTTACATTTGCAGTCCGCACCGCACCCGCAGACGTAGAGCACATTGCTCGGGGCGCTGGTCGCCGGCGAATCGGCGGTCTTGCAGGACGACAGCATCAAGGTGCAGGCGAGGGTCAACAAGGGAACGAGGAGTTTAGTGGTTTTCATCTGTGGAACCTTTCTTCGACGGCATTCCGTCCTGCCCTGCCGGCAATGCAGCGGCATTGCCCAGTTTCGACAGGAAGCCAGTGGAATCCCGATCGGTTTGTTCACGGCCGCGATGCTAGGGCGGCCCGACCAAGACGTCAATCCGGCAGCGGCACGCCCGCCCGCCCACCAAGGCTGCATCAAGCTCCTGCCCGGCACACAGGGTAGCGCAGGTTTTCAACCTGCCGTAGCGCCGACTTCCAGTCGGCAAGGCCGTGAAACTTCCAGCCGGCTGGCCTCTTCCAACCCTCGCCGGTCGGAAAACCGGCGCTGCGGCAGACTCGAAAGTCTGCGCTACGAGTGCTCCCGAACCGAGTTTGATACAGCCTTGCCCGCCCACGCTCAACTCTTCCGATAGGCCAGCCCCTGAAAGATCGCGATCAGGCTGCCTTGCTCGTCGGTGACGTTCACCGTGTAAGTGCCGAGTTTGGGATTCAGGGCCACCTCGCGCGCTTCGGCGGTCAGGGTGCCGGTGGTGGCGGCTTTCATGAAGGTGATGCTGACGTTGACCGCCACGGCTACCTTGTCGCGGGAATTGGCCGCCGCGGCGAACGCGAAGTCCGCGAGCGTGAAGATGGCGCCGCCTTGCACCGTGTTGACGCCGTTCAGGTGCCACGGCTGGAGGCTCATCTTCGCGGTGGCCTGTCCGGGAGAAACGGAGATCAACTCGATGCCCGCGTGCTTCGCGAACAGGTCGTGCTCAAACATGTGTCGGACGTGGTCCATGGGAAGTTCCGAGTTCAAGGTTCCAAGTTCAAAGTTGAAAAGCCAGCCAGGGATCGCTCGGGCAACGTGGAACGTTGAACCTTGAACTTTGAACTATTCTTTCGTGAAGCTCTCCGCCAGCGCCACGGCGGCCAGCATGGCTTTGGCCTTGTTCACGGTTTCGTGGTATTCGTTTTCGGGCGTGGAGTCGTTCACCCAGCCGCCGCCGGCTTGCACGTAGGCTTTGCCGTCCTTGAGCAACGCCGTGCGGATGGTGATGCAGCAATCGAGGTTGCCGTTGAACGAGAAGTAGCCCACGCAGCCGCCATACGGTCCGCGCGTGGTCCCTTCCAGTTCGGAAATGATCTGCATGGCGCGAATCTTCGGGGCGCCGCTGAGTGTGCCCGCCGGAAAGGTCGCGCGCATGAGGTCGTAGGCCGTGTGCCGGGCCGAGAGCCGGCCCTCGACCTGCGAGACGATGTGCATGACGTGGCTGTAGCGCTCGATGATCATGAGGTCTTTGACCTGCACCGTGCCAAAGTCGCAGACCCGGCCCAGGTCGTTGCGGGCCAGATCGACCAGCATGACGTGCTCGGCGCGTTCCTTCGGATCGGCGAGGAGTTCCTTTTCCAGCGCAAGGTCTTCTTCCGGCGTCTTGCCCCTCCAGCGCGTGCCGGCGATGGGACGGATTTCCGTCCGTCCGGCTTCGCAGCGAACGTGGAGTTCCGGTGACGCGCCCACCAGGGCCAAGCCCTCCAACTCCAGCATGAACATGTAGGGCGACGGGTTCACCGAGCGGATCGCGCGATACATATCGAGCGCGGATGCCTTCACCGTGGCGGAAAACCGCTGCGAGCCGACCACCTGGATGATGTCGCCGGCGGTGATGTACTGTTTCGCCTTGAGGACGTTCTCGTGGAATTTCTCGCGGGCCATGTTGGACTCAGCCGGGACGGTCGGCACTTCGGCCGGGACGGTCACCGGACGATACTCCAACGGTTGTTCGAGCAAAGACACCAGCCGCTCGATTTCACTGATCGCGTTTTCGTAAGCCTCCGCCGGGCTGATGCCGGGTTCGATCACGGCGTTCACCAGCACGGTGATGGTCTGGGCCACGCGGTCGAAAATGATCAACTCATCCGCGATGAGGAAATACATCGTCGGCGTCTGCAACTCGTCGTTCGGCGGCCGCGGCACCACCGGCTCCACGTCGTGGATGAACTCGTAGCCAATGAACCCCACCGCCCCCCCCGTGAAGCGCGGTAGTCCACGCCAGGGCACCGGGCGAAACTTACGCATGACACGCTCGACGACTTCGAGGCCATCCTTGACGTGGGGCGCAGTCGGAGACGCGGTGGTCCCGCTTTGATCGGTGCGACGCGCGACGAGGAAGCTATCGACGACCTTGCCACTTTCCAGCACGTCCACGCGCTCGCCCGTTTGGCGGATGACGGCGCGCGGATTGCAGCCCACGAACGAATACCGCCCGACGTGTTCGCCGCCTTCGACAGATTCGAGGAGGAACGACTCGCCCTGGCCGCGGATTTTGCGGTAAGCCGAGAGTGGGGTTTCAAAATCCGCCAGCAACCGGCGTGTGACCGGAATCAGGTTCCCCTGCTCCGCCAGCTTCAAGTTCAGGAATTCCGTCTGCGTTGGTGAATACATGGCCGGTTCCATTTCAGTTGGCGTCCATTGAACGCGATTCCCGCCGGATGCGCCACAGCGAAATCAGCGTGAACAGCAGCACCGCCACCGCGTAGGCCAGGATGCCCGTGCCGATGCCAAACGGGACCCAGTCGCGGCTGAAGAACATCAACCCTCCGCCGACCGTGCCGAACAGCGCGACTTGCGCCAGCAGACAACCCAGGTAGAGGACGGGCTGCGTCTCGTGGATGCGCTCGACCATCCACTGGCGGTAGGCTTCCTCGCCCAGGGTCCGCATCAGCCACACGGACTGAAAATTCCGCGCCGCCACCAGCACGCTGGTCGTGCTGATGATGACCGCGGGCAGCGGCCAGGCGGCGAAGACCGCGCAGACCACGACGTTGAACGGCAGGCCCCATTTCCAGCCGAGCCGGCGGGCGATGGGGTTGGCCTCCAGCGCCAGCCGCGGCGTCGCCAGCCAAGTGCTCAGCAAGTCCATACCGCGTGCAAAGAGCAGCAGGTTCAGGAGAATCAGATACCACCGGCTGCCAAACTCGACGGCGTCGTCCATTTATTTTTTCCCGTAAATCTGTTCCGGCGTTTCAAGCTGGGCCTCCGTGATCTTGAAGCTCTGCCCGGCGCCCTCCACGGAACGGAAGAAACAAGACCGGTAGCCCTCGTGACAGGCCGCGCCGATCTGCTCGACCTGGATGAGCAGCACGTCGCCGTCGCAGTCGAACGCAATGTCCTTCACGGTCTGCGTATGGCCGCTGGACTCGCCTTTCATCCAAAACTTCTGGCGCGACCGGCTCCAGAAATGGGTCTTGCCGGTGGCGAGCGTGTTTTCCAGCGAGGCGCGGTTCATCCAGGCCATCATCAGCACGCGCCCATTGGCGGCGTCCTGGATGATGGCCGGGATGAGGCCGTCGGCGCTGAACTTGAGTTTGTCGAAAACGCTCATGCGTGGGCGACTCTAGGACGACAGCGTGAAACGTAAAACGTAAATCTGCCTGCCGGTTCAGGCGGAACCATTCAGTTGAACCACGAAACACGCGAAACACTCGAAAGGAACACCGAAAGAAACGGGGGGCAGCGAAGAAACAGAACGTGGGACCGAGGACGGTCGCCGGCTGGTCACCTTCGGGTGAAGCGGGGGCGTCCACCCCAGACTCGGCTCGATTTCTCTTTTCGTGTATTTCGTGTATTTCGTGGTTCCCTGACTGCATGGCTGCGACTCAGGCGAAACTCAGTCCTGCCTGGCGTCCGGTTTCGAGGATGTGCCGGCGCGCGGCGTCGTACTCCTCCGCTTTGGAAAGATGCTCCAGCATGAGCGGCGGGCTTTGCGGAAGCTGGGCCAGGCGCTTGAGGTAGGTCGTGTAGTCGAGCGAGCCTTGGCCGGCGACGATCTCCCGGAAATGCACGTTCATCTCTACGTCCCAGGTCAGGTCCTTGGCGTGGCAGCTCGCAATCCAACGGCCCAGTTTGTCGAAGCACTCGTTCAGCAAGTCCGTGTTGCGATAGAACCGCTCCGGCGAGTTCACCAGATTGCAGGGGTCGAGATGAACGCCGAACGCTTCGTGGTCCACGGCCCGGATCATCTTGAGGTAGCTGTCGGGACTGTCTGGCAAGGCCCAGCCCATCATCTCGTAACAGAACTTCGCGCGCTTGGGCTTGACGGCGTCGATGATCTTGCGGGCGTTCTCCACCACGGCGTCGAAGAACTTCGGCGTGAAGTTGTCGGGGTGCGGGCCGTACCAAATCTTCGGATTGAACGAGCCGGCAATGTCCACACAACAACGCGCGCCGACCGCTTCCGCGAGGGCGAGGCCGTCGATGACGGTGTCGAGATTCTGTTTGCGCTTGTCGGCATCGGCGTCCAACAGGTTCACCCAGCGCCCCACCTCGGCGATGACCACGTCGTGCCGCGCGCACGCCTCGGCCAGGGCTTTGATGCGGTCGGAGTCTTTGACCGCGATGCCGGGGCAATAGGCCGCGCTGTAGCCCAGCTTGCGGTGCGCTTGGGCAAACGCTTCGGGATCGTCCGCCTTCACGAAGGCTGGGCCGCCAAGGCGGATGGCACGGGGCCGGCCTGCTTCCGCGTCCGGCTGAGCGGAGAAGAGCGATGCCGGCTGGGCCAGTGCGGCCAAGGCGGCGACGCCGATGGTGTGGCCGACGAAATCACGACGGGTCAATGCAGGTGTGCGCATGGCCTGTTTCTCCCAAGAGCCGCGGCAGAATACAATCTGAAATCCAAGCTTCTTCCAACCCCGTAGCAGCCAACGTGAGGAGAGTTGGAGCAACCGCCGACGGTTGCTGCCTCGGGCCAAGGAACGGAGCGCGGCTGTGGTCGAAGACCCAGCCGCAGCACGCTCCAGAGGACGAAGCTCGGACAGCTCCCACGCCCCGCGCCTGGGTTGGTGTGCTGCGGCTGGTCCTGCGGACACAGCCGCGCTCCGTTCCTTGGCAGGCTCCGTTTCCAATCTGCAATCCGCAACCTGCAACCTGCAATCAGAGTGAGCCTCCTCACGTCGGCTGCTACGAGGTTTGGAAATCGTTCACCCGGCGTTCACTCCACCGGCTGCGGATTGCGCCAGGCGTGATCGCGCACCGAGAGCAGTTGGTCCGCCGCGACCGGTCCCCACGAGCCAGCCGGGTAGAACTCCGTTTCGCTGAACGGATGATCGTCCCAGGCTTCGCGGATCGGGTCCACAATGGTCCACGCCGCCTCCACTTCATCGCGGCGGATGAAGAGCGTGGCGTCGCCGGCCATCGCTTCGAGCAAGAGCCGCTCATAGGCCTCCGGCGTGTAGGCGCCGAACTCCGTGTTGTAGCTGAAGTGCATCCGCACCGGCCGGATTTCCGTGGTGGGGCCAGGCACCTTGCCATTGAAGCGAAGCGTGATGCCCTCGTTGGGCTGAAGCCGCAGCGTGATGGCGTTGGCGTCGAGCTTGGGACCGCACTGCGCGGCGAAGAGCACGTTTGGCGTGGGCCGGAACTGCACGCGCACTTCGCTCGCGCCCAAGGCCAGGCGTTTGCCGGAGCGCAGGTAAAACGGCACGCCCGCCCAGCGCCAGTTGTCGATGAAGAGCCGCAGCGCCACGTAGGTTTCCACGTTCGATCCGGGCCGCACTTTCGGCTCCTGACGATACGCGACCATGCCGTTCGGTCCTTCGGTGTATTGCCCGCGCACCACGTTGGCCGCGACTTGGCTGGGGAGCAGCAGGCGCACGGACTTGAGCAACTTGACCTTTTCATCGCGGATCGCTTCCGCCTCAAGCGACACCGGCGGCTCCATCGCGACGAGGGCCAGCACCTGGAGCAGGTGGTTCTGCACGATGTCGCGCAACGCGCCGGCCTCCTCGTAGAAACCGCCGCGTGAGCCGACACCAAGCGTTTCGCTGACGGTGATCTGGACGTGATCGACAAGCTGTCGGTTCCAGATCTGCTCAAAGACCGAGTTGGAAAAGCGAAACATCAGGATGTTCTGGACCGTTTCCTTGCCGAGATAGTGATCGATGCGGAACACCTGCCGCTCGTGGATGAACTGGATCAGGGCCGCGTTCAACTGCCGCGCCGAATCGAAATCTTTGCCAAACGGCTTCTCCACCACCACGCGCTGCCAGCCTGGCCCGGAACCGTCTTTGCGCAACAAGCCCACTTCATGCAGCCGTTCCACCACCTCCGCAAACTGGCTCGGCGACACCGCCAAGTAGAACAAGAGGTTCTCGGACAACCGCAGGTCGCCGGCGTCGATGCGCTTCTTCAGCCGGAGATAAGCGGCCGGATCAGAGATGTCACCTTGGCAATAGGCGATGCCCGCCGCGAAGGCCTCCCAAGTGGCCGCCTCGGCCCGCTTGGTGCGCGAGTAGTTCTCCAGCGCAATCTTGAGTTCCGTCCGCCAGACCTCGTCCGCTTTTTCCCGCCGGGCGAAGCCCAGCACGCGAAAGGGCACGGGCAACTGTTTCCCGCTGTGGAGGTGATACAAGGCCGGGATCAACTTCCGCGCGGTCAGATCGCCACTCGCGCCGAAAATAACCACCGTACACGGCTCAACCTTTCGGTGACCCGAATCCAGCCGGCAGGCGAGCAACTCGTCCAGTTCCATGCCCGACACAATGGAGCAGGTCCAGGACGGTTTCAACCTGTGGACTGAATCCGAAACCCACTTCACGCTGGCCAACCGCGTGTTGCCCAGCCACGCTGTCGCGCGATGAAGCCTGCTGAGAGCGCATCGCGTTCCTCATCGAACCAAGAAACCAGCCGCCACGCCCGCGCGGACGAGGCCGTTGAGCAGTTCCTGCAGCACCTCGCCACCGACCGCGGCGCTTCGCCCTGCACTGTCCGCAACTACTCCGAGGCCCTGGTGGACTTCTTCAACTGGCACGAGCAGGACCGTCACGCCCCGCCTCCGTGGGAGAAACTCCAGCGCGATGATTTCCGCGCTTACCTTCGCCAACTCGGACGCCAGAAGCTGAGCCGGGCCACCACGCATTTGCGTTTCAGTGCGCTCCGCACCTTCTACAAGTTCCTCATCCGGCGCGGCCGCGTGGAGTCCTCGCCGATCAAAAACATCGTGCTGCCCAAGCAGGAAAAGCGGCTCCCGAAGTTCCTGACCATCCAACAAGTCTTCAGCTTGCTGGAACAACCCACCCGCCAGTTGAACCAGCCGCGCGAACGCAAAGGGCCGGGCCGCCCCCTCGAGGCCAGCGCGTGTTATCGCGACCTCGCGATGCTCGAGACGATTTACTCCTGCGGCTTGCGCATCAGCGAACTCTGCGGCTTGCGCGTGGAGGACATCGATTTCCACGAGCAACTCGTGCGCGTCCGCGGCAAGGGGAAGAAAGAGCGCATCGTCCCCATCGGCGCCACGGCGCTGGCCGCCATCCAGCAGTACTGGGCGCAACTCCTGACGCCGCCGGGCGCCCGCGATCCGGTGTTTCTGCCGACGCGCAAGCTGGTGAAGCCCGTCTCCGCGCGCGTCTTCCAGGTGCGGCTGAAGAATTATCTCATGGCCGCCGGACTCGATCCGCACCTCACACCGCACAAACTCCGCCACTCTTACGCCACGCACCTGCTCGACGCCGGCGCGGACCTCCGCAGCGTGCAAGAACTGCTGGGCCACGCGCACTTGGTCACGACCCAGGTCTATACCCACCTCACGACCGAGCGGCTCAAGAAAGCTTACGACGCCGCACACCCGCGGGCGTGAGCAAAACCCCGTCGCCGCCGACGTGAGGAGGCTCAAACTCCAACGGAAACGGAGCCTCCTCACGTCGGCTGCTACGGTTTTGAAAGCGATCTTGCGGGCTTGGCGACTCCTGGAATACCGGCTACCTTCTCCGCGTGCCAGCGATCAACGTGAATCTTGCCTACGGCCAGGGCCAGTTGCCGGTCGAGTTGCCGGCGGAACGAACCACCGTCATTGAGCCGTCCCCAGTGGCCGCGCTTCCCGACGAGCGCGCCGCCGTCGTCGCCGCTCTGGAGTCTCCCACCAACGCGGCTCCACTCCGCGAGCAGGCGAAGCCGACCGACCGCGTCTGCATCATCTTCACCGACATCACCCGTGCCACGCCGAATCATCGGCTCATTCCCTGGCTGCTCCAACAACTTGCCCACGTGCGGCGCGAGAACATCACGCTGCTCAATTCCACAGGCACGCACCGGCCCAACACCAAGGCGGAACTGGAGCAGATGCTGACGCCGGAAGTCGTAGCCGGCTACCGCGTCGTGAACCACGACGCGGAAGACCGCGCTGCCTGCGCGCAGGTCGGCACGACCCGCGACGGCACACCGGCGATGATCAACCAACTCGCCCTCGAGGCGGACCTCCGCATCCTGACCGGTTTCATCGAACCGCATCTCTTCGCGGGCTTCAGCGGCGGTCCGAAGGCGCTCCTGCCCGGCGTGGCCTGGCTCGGCACCGTGATGAGCAATCACGGCGCGCGGCACATCAGCGACCCGAACGCGACGTGGGGCGTGACGGACGGCAACCCGCTCTGGGAAGAGATGCGGGACGTCGCTTTGCGCTGCGGGCGGAACTTCTTGCTCAACGTGGCGCTCAACCACGAGCGCCGCATCACAGGCGTTTTCGCCGGCGACATGCTCGCCGCTCACAAAGTGGGGATCGAGTTCGTCCGCCGCTCCGCCATGCAGCCCGTGGACGCGCCGTTCGACCTCGTGGTCACCACCAACAGCGGCTATCCGCTGGACTTGAATCTCTACCAAGGCGTGAAAGGCATGAGCGCCGCGGCGCGCATCGTGAAGCCGGGCGGCACGATCATCCTCGCTGCGGAGTGCCGCGAAGGCGTGCCCGACGGCAGCCCCTGCGACCGCTTTCTTCGGGCAGCGGCCGGCCCGGAGGAAGTGCTGGCGGCGATTTCCTCCTCCGGCTCGCCCACGGCAGAACAGTGGCAGGCACAGACGCAAGCTCTCATTCAACGCAAGGCCAAGGTGCTGGTCCATAGTTCGCTTTCCGATGAAACCCTTCGCGCCGTCCACCTCACGCCTTGCCACGACATCTCCGCGGAGGTCGCGCGGCGCCTTGCGGTGTCAGGCTCGAAGGCGCGAGTGGCCGTGCTGCCGCAAGGGCCGCTGACCATTCCGTATCTGCGGCGGCAGACCTCGCGGCCGTAGCGGCGTTTCGGTAGAGCGCCGCCATTTCTGGTTCGGCACGGAATTCCCGGTGGGAGTAAGCGCCGGCGTTGCAGCAGCCAAGGGTGCCGTTCCCTCACCCCAACCCTCTCCCATCCGATGGGAGAGGGAGAGACGATCTCGCGCTTTGACGAAGCAAGCGTTCGTTGGCCATGAGGGCGTGCCGCGCCTTCCCTCTCCCGTCGGACGGGAGCGGGACAGGGTGAGGGTTGGGGAGGCTCGAAAACCGGCTCAGCAGTCCGCACAGTTTTCTTGACTCGGGGAGGAGCCGGGCTGCGTAAATAGTCGCCGTTTACGAACATGAACATCTCAGTCATCGTCGCCCACCCGAATCCCAAAAGCTTCAACCACGCCCTCGCCGAGGCCGCCGTCACGGAACTCCAACGTCACGGCCACTCGGTCAGCTACCACGACCTCCACGCGGAGAAGTTCGATCCGCTGCTGCCGCCGGAGGAAATCCCGATGAAGGCTGCTGTGCCGCCGGAGATCGCCGCCCACTGCCGGGAGATCGTAGAAGCCGACGGCATCATCGTGGTGCATCCCAACTGGTGGAGCCAAGCGCCGGCCATTTTGAAAGGTTGGCTGGATCGGGTGTTGCGGCCCGGCGTGGCCTACAAGTTCGGCACCGGGCCGAATGGTGAAGGCATCATCATCGGCTTGCTGAGGGCCAAGGCAGCGGTCGTGTTCGTCACATCCAACACCCCGCCGGACAAAGAGGTGACGCTCTACGGCGATCCGACGGACGCGTGGTGGAAGCGTTGCGTGTGGGGCTTCTGCGGCGTGAAGACCGTGCATCGAGAACTCATCAGCCCCGTCATCACCAGCACACTCGAACAACGGCAGGCGTGGCTGCAGCGGTCGCGGGAAATCGTGGCCAGCCAGTTCCCGGATTAAGGCAGAAGCTTCTGTCGGCATTTTGTTACAATTGTAACAAAATGCCGACAGTCCGTAGGGAAACAAAAAGAGCGCGGACAAACGTCCGCGCTCGCGTTTTGGTTTTTTGGAGGAACGAAAAACTAGAAGCGCTTCGTCAGGGTCAGCGCGAAGGTGTGGCCTTGCGCACGGCTTTCGGCCATGAACTCGTAATCATAGCGCAGCGACACGAAGAGCATGGGCTTGGGGAAAGCCACACTGACCTCCGGCCCTACCGCGGCGACGCGGTCGCGGAACTTCACGGCGTTCGCGCCGGTGTCTGTGGTCACCTTCTGCTGGTAATACCCCACGACGCCCACATCGATGGTTTTGTTGAGCGTCTTGCTGACACCCCACTCCAAGGTGTAGGCCTGTCCAGGGGTGACCTGCGTGTTACGCTGCTCGGTGTTGAACTCATATCGGTTGAGCGCCGATACCGCCCAAGTCTTCTCTTGGTCGATGTACCACGTTGCACCGGCAGTCAACATCGGAGTCCAGTAGCCCAGGCCGGCGCGGGTCATGAACTCATACGGCTGGTTGGGCGAGTCGCCCGTGGGCATGTGCAGGCCAGCGGCCACGGCAAAATCGAACTGCTTCGTATGCCAAGACAAGGTGGATTCGGCAAAGAAATCCCCGATGCCAAAGGTGTCGCTCTTGGCTGGGCCAGGACCAGCCTGGAGGTTCTGATAAACAAGTGGAAGCAAAGCATCCACGCCCACGAAGCCGCCGAGGAACTTGGTTTCGGTGATCCAAAGCACGCGGGGCACGTTGGCAATGGTATAGGCCCGGAAGTTGGGCGTCTTCGTGTCCTGGCCGGACGCCGTGTTCAGGCGGGAGGCATAGTAACCGATGGTGTAGTCGCGCAAATACACGCCGGGCGGCGGCAGGGAGGCGCCCTTGATGCCTTCGAATCCCGTGATGTAGTGAGCGGTGGGTTGGGCTTGGAGCAGACTGGGCAGGGCCAGCAGTCCGCCGAGGAGGAGAACAGACTTGAGTTGGATCTTCATGGTTTGCTTTGTGAGGGTCTTGGGGATTGGGTTAAACGTCCTGGATTTTGCCGGACAGGTAGCTCTCGTAAGAACTGAGGTCGAGCAGGCCGTGCCCGGAAAGGTTGAAGAGAATGACGCGTTTCTGTCCCGCGGCGCGTGCGGCGGCGGCTTCGTCCATCACGGCGGCGATGGCGTGGGCGGATTCGGGTGCGGGCACGATGCCCTCGGTGCGCGCGAAGAGCGTGCCCGCCTCGAAGACTTTGGTCTGGTGAATGGCTTGCGCCTCAATCAGGCCGAGCTTGTAGGCGTGGCTCACCATCGGAGACATGCCGTGGTAGCGCAGGCCGCCCGCATGGATCGGCGGGGGCATGAACTTGTGGCCGAGGGTGTACATCATCAGCAACGGCGTCGTCTCCGCCGTGTCGCCGAAATCGTAGCGCAGTTCGCCGGCGGTGAGGGACGGACAAGCCGAAGGCTCGACGGCGACAATGCGGTATTTTTTCCCTTCCTTGATCTTCTTTTGGATGAACGGGAAGACCAAGCCGGCAAAATTGCTGCCGCCGCCCGCACAGCCGAACACCACGTCCGGCTCTTCGCCCGCCATCTCCATCTGCCGAA
The DNA here is from genome assembly GCA_016219875.1 of Verrucomicrobiota bacterium. Classification (GTDB taxonomy): domain Bacteria; phylum Verrucomicrobiota; class Verrucomicrobiia; order Limisphaerales; family JACRJZ01; genus JACRJZ01. Next base: position 158,024 of record JACRJZ010000146.1, read on the forward strand.
TGGCTTCCTGGCCGATGACGGTTTGGTGCAGGCAGACGTGGTTGAGCACACTGCCGAGGGAATACTTCGTGTCTGGGTGGGTGACGGTGTCCTCGATGGCTTCGCTGATGGCGATGCCGAGGCTGCCCGAACAATCCGGGTCTTCGGCCAGGAGCTTGCGGCCGTAGTTGGTCTGGTCGCTGGGACTCGGATGCACCGTGGCGCCCCAGGTATGCATGAGCATCCGGCGGTAAGGCTTTTGTCCGTAGCTCACCTTGACCATATAGACGTTGCACTCCAGGCCAAAGAGCTTGCAGGCCAGCGCCAGCGAGGAACCCCATTGGCCCGCGCCGGTTTCAGTGGCCAGGCGCTTGGTGCCGGCGACCTTGTTGAAGTAGGCCTGGGCCACGGAGGTGTTGACCTTGTGGCTGCCGGCGGGGCTGGCGCCTTCGTACTTGTAGTAGATGTGCGCCGGCGTTTGCAGGGCCTGCTCCAGCCGCACTGCGCGCAGCAGCGTCGTGGGCCGCCAGAGGGCGTAGATGTCGCGCACGGGTTCGGGGATTTCCACGAAGCGATCGGGGCACATCTCCTGCATGACGAGGTTCTGCGGGAAGATGGCCAGCAGCGCCTCCGGCGGCACGGGCTGCTTGGTGCCAGGATGCAGCGGGGGCGGCAGCGGTTCGGGAAAATCCGCGAGAAGGTTGTACCACTGTTTCGGGATGTCCGCTTGGGACAGCGTGAATCGAGTTTGTTGGCTCATGCGTTTGCGTCGTTAGGACTCGACAGGTGAAATAACGATTTGGGCGCGGCGCGTCAAACAAGAAGTCCTTGCGCAGATGGGCAAATCGGCAACAGCCGGCCGGGACATTTCCCAGTGCGGCGGCACAACCCAAATGGTGCGCGGCTGTCCCAGCCGCAGCCAAGGGCTACTTCAAATCGATCCTGAACCGCCGGTGGATGTAGAGATCGTCCGCCACCTGGTAAATCGCCGTGCAATCGCGCTCCAACTCTTCCTCCCGTGGCGTGGGCGTGGCCAGCGGCTGCAAGTCCACCGCCTTGGGATCGCCGACGTAGTACTCGACCGTCTGTCGCAGCCCGAGCACGACCATGCGCTCGCGGCTGTAGAGACCGATGTCGCGATTGTGATGCAGCAGCACCCGGTTTTCTTCCGGCGGATTCTTGAGCAGGTCCCGCCCGAAGAACATCGTCTCGTAGGGCCGGCCCATGAGGCCAAGCACGGTGGGCGCGACATCCAGCGAACAACCCAGATACGGCACGCGACTGGGACTTTTCACCACCGCCGGCCCCAGGATCACCCACGGAATCTCGTAGGAGTGGATCGGAATGCTTTGGCTTCCGTACACGCGGTCGCCGTGGTCGGCGATGACGACAAAGATCGTGTTCGTCCAGAACGGCTCCTTCTTCGCCGCCCGGAAGAACTGGCCCAGCGCGTAGTCCGAGTATTTCACGGCATGTTCGCGCTTGCGCGCGTCCGGGTCTTCCGGGATGCGGCCTTTCGGATACGTGAACGGCTTGTGATTGGAAACCGAGAGCAGCGTGCCGAGGAATGGTTGCCCCGTCTTGGCCAACTCGCGGAATTCCTCGATGGCCCGCGCCATGAGGTCTTCGTCGCACACGCCCCAGATCGTCGTGAATGTCGGGTCCTTGAAATGCTTCTGTTCGACGAACCGGTCCCAGCCGTTGCGCACGGCGTAGCTTCTCATGCCGTCAAACACGCCGCGCCCGCCGTAGAGGAAGACCGTGCTGTAACCGTCGCGCTTGAGCACGCGCGCGATGGACTCAACGTTATCGGACTGGTCGCGCTTCACGATGGAGTCGCCGGGCAGCGGCGGAAAGGACGAGAGCACGCCCTCGAAGCCGCGCACGGTGCGGTTGCCGGAGGCGTAAATGTTCGTGAAGAGCAACCCTTCCTTGGTGGCCAGCTTGTCCATCTCCGGCGTGCAAGTCGGGAGCTTGCGGCCCAGCGATCCCCAGAATTCGGAGCCGAGGCTTTCCTCAAGAATGATCACCACGTTCAATTTGGGCTTGGCCGGATCGCCCGCTACTTGGCGCCGGATGCTTTGTCCCGGCTCGGTGAACTTCACCCTCGGCTCCTGCAGCAGTCTCCGCGTCCGCTCGTAGGCTGCGTCCAGCGGCATGGTGCGGTAGAAGGCCGCGTAGTCGAGATGGCTGGTCCAGAACGCGCCGAAAAACGACAGCGCGCCGTTGTTCGCGACTTCGTTCACGAGCCGCTCCTGGCTCACGCGGACGCCCTTGATCGGAATCGTCTTGGCCAGCGCCAGAAGGGTCACCACCAGCGCGGCCAGCAACACGGCCCGCCTCCTGCCAGCCACCGGATGGCTCCACATCCCGCGGAAAAGCCGCGCCGCGAGCCACGACCAAGCCAGGCTCAAGACGGCGCAACCGATGATGACCTTCCCCACAGGGTAGGAGTCCCAGATGTTGATGAAGACCTCATGCGGGTAAAGCAGGTAATCGACCGCCACGGTGTTGAAGCGCGAGCGGAATTCCTCGAAGAAGAAAAACTCCGTGGCCAGCAGGAAGATTTGCACCAGCCAGAACAGGAAGAACCCCAGGCGGAACAGCGTCCGGTGCCACCGCCGGCCGAACGCGCGGTTCGTGAGAATCAGAAACCAGAAGAACAACGGCAGGCACCAAAGCAGCCCGACGTAGAAGTCGCGCCAGCTTCCGACGAGAAAGGCCTTCAGCACGTCGCCCACAGGCACGCCGTGAGGCTTGAACCCGAAGAACAGGACCAGCCGCAACCCCAGCCAAGCCGTCATCAAAGACAACACGAAGAAGGCGGCAAAACTGTAGCGGCACTGGCGCCACATTAGGTCGTTGCCGTGGTCAGCGGCGCGGGCGGCTGCGAAAGCTTGTGCGTGTGGCTCGTTCACCGACCGTGAGGCTTAGCGGGCCGGGGCAGCGTGTCAAACTTCATTTGAGATCACGCTTTCACCTCCAGCCGGCTGGCCGCCGCCTCATCCACCAACCAGAGCAAAGTCCCGTCGCACGGACGGACCAGTTGGGCCGGGAGGGCTTCCGCAGGCGCGCTGTCGCTCAGAACCCGGCGCAGCGTCTCGGCTTTCTCCGCCCCCGTCACCAGGAACATGACCATCGCCGCCGCGTTGAGCGCGGGCAGAGTGAGCGTGACGCGCTCGGTGTTGAGTTGGGGGACGCGATTGGAGCGCACGATGCGCACGGTTTCGTAAAGCGCCAGCGTGCCAGGAAACAACGACGCGGTGTGGCCGTCGGCGCCCAGGCCCAGGAGTACGAGATCGAAGCGCGGCCAATCGCCGGTGCGAAGGCCGAGGGAAGATCGGATCTCAGCCTCGCAAACCTCGGCGGCGAAATGCGGGAACAACTCGGCCCGGATACGGTGGACGTTGTCCAGCGGCACCGGCACATGGCCGAGCAAGGCTGCGCGCGCCATGCCGAAATTGCTGTCTAGATGATCCGGCGGGACCGTGCGCTCGTCGCCAAAAAACACCTGCGTCTGGCTCCAAGGAAGGCGGCGTGCGCCAGACTCTTCGTCGGCCGCCAGCAACGCATAGACGCCCTTTGGCGTCGAGCCGCCTGCCAGCGCCACGGAGAAGCGGTGGCGGGCGCCCACGGCCTCGCAGGCCGCGCGGGCAAACTCGTCCGCCGCCGCGCGACTCAGCGCCGCCGCGTCGGGAAAAACCCGGACCTCACAGAATCCCATCCCGAGTGTTCGCACGGCGCGAAGCTAAACAAAGGCGCTCCCGAAGGACAGTCCAAATTGGGAGCAACTTGCAGGGCTGATTCAAGAAGGAGCGCGGGCAGCCTGCCCGCGTGTCTTTCGATCCCATTTTCGACGGAACGCGCGGGCAGGCTGCCCGCGCTCCTCTCCGCATGCTTTTTGAATCAGCCCTGGAGCAACTGGAACCTGGAACTTTGAACCTTGAACTCACTTCACCCCTCCCTACACTCCGCGCGCCGAAAGTTGAACCTGAACTCGCTCAACCCGCAACAGCGCCAAGCCGTGGAAACCCTCCGCGGCCCGGTGCTCATTTTGGCGGGCGCCGGCACGGGCAAGACGCGCGTCATCACCTTCCGCGTGGCGCACATGATCCAGAAGGGCATCGCCCCGGCCCACATCCTGGCGGTTACGTTCACCAACAAGGCCGCCAAAGAGATGAAGGAGCGCGTGGCGCAACTCGTCCCACGCGAGGCGTTGCGCAACGACGAAGGCAAGATCGCCGGCCCCACGATCTCCACCTTCCACTCGCTTTGCGTCCGCATCCTTCGCCAGCACATCGAGAAACTGGGTTACAGGCGCAACTTCGTCATCTACGACGAGTCCGAGCAACTGGGCGCGATCAAGAAGATCCTCAGTCACATCTCCGCCAAGGGCGAGAAGACGGACCCGAAGCTGATCCAGTCCTTGCTCAGCCGCTTCAAGAACAACGGGGCGAATCCCAATACGATCGCCGATGAAAGCGCCCGCGCGGTGGCCGAGCACGTCCTCAAGCGTTACGACTCCGCCCTGCACGCCTGCAACGCGGTTGATTTCGACGACCTGCTCCTGCTCACGCTCAAGCTGTTCAAGGAGCACGCCGACGTGCTGGCCGCCTGCCGCGCGAAGTACCGTTACGTGATGGTGGACGAGTACCAGGACACCAACGCCACGCAGTTCGAGATGGTGAAGCTCCTCACGCAAGAGCACCGCAACCTCTGCGTGGTGGGCGACGACGACCAGAGCATTTACGGCTGGCGCGGCGCGGAGATCGCGAACCTGCTCGACCTGGAGAAGCATTTCCCCGAAGTCAAAGTCATCAAGCTGGAGCAGAACTACCGCTCCACGAACGTCATTCTCAACGCCGCCAACGCCGTCATCAAAAACAACGCCCGCCGCCGGGGCAAGAAGCTGTGGTCGGACAAGGGCCACGGCGAAAAGATCACGCTCCACACTTTCGAGACGGACGAGGAGGAAGCCCGCACTATCGTCGAGGAAATTGAGTTCCAGCGCCTGGCCCGGAAAGTGCCGTGGCGCGACCAGGCGATCCTCTTTCGCACGAACCAGCAATCGCGCCCGTTTGAGATGGCCCTGCGCGCCGGTGGCGTGAAGTACCATCTGATCGGCGGCCAGAGCTACTTCGACCGCCGGGAAGTGCGCGACCTGCTGGCCTACTTGAAAGTCTTCATCAATCCGCACGACGACGTGAGCCTGCTCCGCATCGCCAACGTCCCGGCGCGCGGCTTGAGCGACGTGACGATGGAGCGCCTGCTCGCGGCCAGCCAGCAACGCCACTGCTCGGTCTTCGCCGCAATGCACCACACCGACGTGCAGGCGACGTTTGCGCCCAAGACCCGCGAGGCCGTCCTGGAGTTCGTCCAGTTCATCGAGCACACACGCGCCCCGCTGCAAGCCAGCCAGCCGCTTTCCTTGAGCGTCTGGGCCGAGCGCTGGCTGGCGAACACCGGCTACGTGGAAGACCTGCGGCGCAGCGAGAAGAACCTTGAGACGGCTGACAACCGGGTCCGCAACTTGAAGGAGTTGATCGCCGATCTGAACGGCGGCGCGGCGGTCGTGGTGTCCCCCGGCGAACGGCTGGCCGGTTTCCTCGAAGACCTCGCGCTTGATCAGGAGCACGAGGAAGAGGAAGAGAACACCGGCGACGCCGTGACCTTGATCACGATGCACAGTTGCAAGGGGCTGGAGTTCCCGCACGTCTATGTTGTCGGCGTGGAGGACGGGCTGATTCCGCACTCGCGCTCGAAAGTCGAAGGCACGCTTGACGAGGAGCGCCGGCTCTTCTACGTGGCCATCACCCGGGCGATGAAGTCGCTCACCCTCAGCTATTGCCTGGGCCGGAAGAAATACGGCCAAGTCCTGCCGTGCCATCCCTCGCCGTTTCTCAGCGAACTGCCGGAGGAGTTGGTCGAGGACGCCGACGCCAGAGCTGACGTGCCGGTCACCAAAGACACGGCGAAAGACCTCTTCGCCGCCATGCGGGCCGCGGTCGGCTGAGCGGCAGTTCAGGATTGCTTTCCCTTCTGTTTGGCTTTATCCCCCGTCCCGACACATGAAAAACCAAGACAAAGCAGTGAAGAAGTCAGCCGCCGCCAAGGCCAAAGACTCCCCGACCAGCCGTTGGATTTCCTACCGTCCAGACATCAAGGTGCTCGACTGCACCATCCGCGACGGCGGGTTGATGAACAATCACCAGTTCGACGACAAGGTGGTCAAGGCCGTCTATGCCGCGTGCGTCGAGGCGGGCATCGACTACATGGAAATCGGCTACAAAGGCTCACGCAAGAACATCACCCCCGGCGAGTACGGCGCCTGGAAATATTGCACGGAGGACGACATCCGCCGCATCGTGGGCGACAAGCCGGGGAAGACGAAGATTTCCGTCATGGCCGACGCGGAACGGTGTGATTACCACGAGGACATTCTGCCCAAAGACCAAAGCGCCATCGACATGGTCCGGGTAGCCACCTACATCAGCCAGATTCCCACCGCGCTGGACATGGTCAAGGACGCCCACGACAAGGGCTACGAAACCTGCGTGAACCTCATGTCCGTCTCCACCGTGCCGGAGCGAGAACTGGACGAGGCGCTTGACCTGCTGGCCGGTTCCGAGGCCCAGGCCATTTACCTGGTGGACAGCTTCGGCGCGCTCTACAGCGAACAAGTCCACTACCTCATCCGCAAGTATCTTCATTACGCCCGCGCCGCCGGGAAGGAAGTGGGCATTCACGCGCACAACAACCTCCAACTCGCCTTCGCCAATACCATCGAGGGCATCGTCATGGGCGCGAACTACCTCGATGCCACCATGGCCGGCCTTGGCCGTGGCGCCGGAAACTGTCCGATGGAACTGCTCATCGGGTTTCTGCACAACCCGAAGTACCACCTCCGTCCTGTGCTCACCTGCGTCCAGGAAGCCATCGAGCCGCAGCGCAAGGCCCTGGGGTGGGGCTTCGATCTGCCCTACATGCTGTGCGGCTTCCTGAACCAGCATCCGCGCGCCGCGATCAAGTTCAACGCCGCCAAGGAACCGGGCGACATCGTGAAGTTCTTCGACACCCTGGAAGAAGCGTAGTCGGGCCTTAATGCTCTGTTGGGAAACCTCCGGCCCTGCCGGAGGAATCCGGCTCCTTCGGCAGCGTGAAGAAGAAGCTGGCGCCCCGCCCCAGTTCGCTTTCCACCCACACTTCGCCGCCGTGCGACTGGACGATGTGTTTCACGATGGAAAGACCCAGGCCCGTTCCGCCGGCTTCCCGCGAGCGGGCTTTGTCGATGCGATAGAACCGCTCGAAAATGCGCTCCCGGGCGTCCGGCGGAATGCCGGGGCCGTCGTCGCTGACGCAGAGTTGCACTTTGTTCTCCAGGCTGTCGCGGCCATCCAGCACGATGCGTCCGCCGGTGCGCCCGTATTTGATGGCGTTGTCCAGCAGGTTGAAGAACACCTGCTGCAGACGGTCCAGGTCGGCGTGCGCCGCCAAGCTGGGCGGGATGCGGTTCTCGATGACGACACCTTTCTCGATGCTGCGACCCTGGAGGTCTTCTGCGATGCGCGCAGCGAACTCACGCAACTCGACCTTGTTCAACTTGAGGGTGACTTGGCCGGATTCGAGCCGCGAGATGGTGAGGAGGTCTTCAATGAGATTGGTCAGCCGGTTGGAGTGCCGCTCGATCTTTTGCAGGAACCGCGTGGCGACTTCAGGATTGTCTTTCGCCCCGGAAAGCAGCGTCTCCGCGTAGCCCTTGATGAGCGAGAGCGGCGTGCGGAGTTCGTGGCTGACGTTGGCCACGAATTCCCGGCGGGTGCTTTCCAACTGCCGGATGCGGGTCAGATCGTGGAAGACGAGGATCGCGCCCTGCGGCTGGCCATCCCGGTCCAGGACCGACGCGGCGTTGACTTCGATCAAGCGCGGCGGGGCGCCGTTGATCTCCATCTCCACGCTGACCACCTGGCGGGTGCTCTTGAGCCGCTCCACCAGCGCGGCCAACTCCGGGCGGCGGATGGCTTCCATGATGGTCATGCCGCGCACGTCCAGGACGAGGTTGAACAGATGCTCCAGGGACTGGTTGAGCAGATGGACCTTGCCCGCCGGATCCAGAAGCATGACGCCCTCGACCATGCCGTTGAACAGCGTCTGCAATTGGGCGCGGGCCTGGAAATCGGCCTCGCGGTGGCGTTCCTCGGCTTGGGCCAGCGCTCTGCGGCTTTCCGCCAACAAGCGCCGGTCGCGTCTCCACGTATGGAGGCGCCGCAGATGAACTGCGGCCAGCACGATCAGACCAATCGTGACGATGGCGGTCCACATGGGGCGATGCTATCTGAAAGCTGGCGCAGAGAGAATGACGACTTGTCTGACGGGTCCGACCTAATCCCGGAAGCGGTACCCGACGCCACGAACCGTTTCGAGATGCTTGGCGGCTCGGCCCAGTTTCTCGCGCACCCGCCGCATGTGCGTGTCCACGGTGCGCGTATCGATGAGGCTGTCGTACTCCCAGACGTCGCGCAGCAACTGGTCGCGCGACTGGACCCGGCCCCGACGCTGGGCCAGCACGGTGAGCAGCTTGAACTCGGTGGCGGTGAATTCGAGCCTCCGGCCGCCCACCAGAACTTCGTGCCGCGGCAAGTCGATGACCAGATCGCCGATTTGAAGGCGCTCGCCTTTCTCCTCGGCGCTGTCGCCCTTGCGGCGGAGGAGGCCCTTGACCCGCAGCACCAGTTCGCGGGGACTGAACGGTTTGGTCACGTAATCGTCCGCGCCCAGTTCGAGGCCGAGCACACGGTCGATTTCGGCGGCCTTGGCCGTCAGCATGATGATGGGGATGTGCGCGGTGGACGGATCACGCTTGAGCCGCTTGCAGACCTCCATGCCGTCGATCTCCGGCAGCATCACGTCCAAAATGATCAGGGAAGGGGCGACGGCGTGCGACTTTTTGATGGCCTCCTCCCCGTCCATCGCGGAGGTCACGTCGAAGCCGGCGGCTTTGAGGTTGAACTCGATCAACTCCAGCGCGTCCGGCTCATCATCGACTACCAGGATTCGGTTGCTCATGGTGTGGAAGTGAAACGTGAAACGTAAAAAACGGTTTGGCGTTGGCTTGGTCACCGCGGTCTGTTCCGTTGTTGCGTTCACGTTTCACGTTTTACGTTTTACGGGTTTCAGCCAGAATCCGCCAGCGAGGACTCATCAGCCGTACCGCCCTTCAATGTATTCAGCCGTCTTCGGATTCCGCGGTTTGAGGAACAAGTCCTCGGTGCGGCTGTGTTCGATCAACTCGCCCAGCAGCATGAAAATGCACTCGTCGCTGGCGCGCCGCGCTTGCGCCATGTTGTGCGTGACGATGACAATGGTGTAACGGCCTTTGAGCGCGAACATCAATTCCTCGATGGCGCGGGTGCCTTCCACGTCGAGCGCGGAACACGGCTCGTCCATCAGAATAATCTCGGGCTTGAGCGGCAGGAGGCGGGCGATGCAGAGCTTTTGCTGCTGCTCCAACTGCAGGGCCGTCGCCCGGTGGTCGAGACGGTCTTTGAGGTCCTTCCAGAGGCCGGTTTCGGTCAGCGCCTTCTCCACCGCCTCATCGAGAGCGGCCCGGGTCAGTTGGCTGCGCTCGTGGTGAATCTTCATGCCGAAGACCACGTTTTCATAGACGGAGATGGGCAGCGGATTCGGCCGCTGAAATACCATGCCCACGGACTTGCGCAGTTCGATCAGCGACACGTCCGGGTCGTAGATATTCTTGCCCAGCAGCTTGATTTCGCCGGTGGTGGTGACGTAGCCGTAGCGCTCGTTGACGCGGTTGAAGCAGCGCAAGAGCGTCGTCTTGCCGCAACCCGACGGGCCGATGAGCGAGGTGATGATCCCGTGCTTGATGTCCACGTCCACGTTGATCAGCGCCTGAAACTTGGCGTACCAGAGGTTCAGTTTCCGGGTCGTGATGCTGAGTGGCGGGGTGTCGCTCATGGAGAAATGACCAATGACCAATGACCAATGACCAATGAATGACAAAGCCCCAATGACCAAAAACACAACAGCCAAGTTGCGGTCCATTGGAGCTTGGTCAATGGAAATTCCTTGGTCATTGCGTCATTGGTCATTGGTCATTCCTCGTGGGCTATCCAAAGATTCCCATCACGTAATCATACGTCCGTTTGTCTTTGGTCTTGTCACTGAAGATGACTTCGTTGGAGTCGAGTTCAATGATTTCGCCGTTCCACAGGAACATGGTGCGGTCGGCCAGGCGCCGGGCCTGTTGCGTGAGGTTGGTGACCAGGATGATGGTCATGTTTTTCCGCAGTTCCTTCAGCACGTCTTCGATGCGCATCGTCGTGACCGGGTCGATGGCGATGCTGAATTCGTCCAGGCAGAGAATCTCCGGCTGGTGCGAGAGGGCGCGGGCGATGGTGAGGCGCTGTTGCTGGCCGCCGGAAAGCTTGGTGCCGAGACTGTCGAGGCGATCCTTGACTTCATCCCAGAGAGCAGCTTGGCGGAGACACTGCTCGACGATGTTGTCGAGTTCGCCGTTGCGGGTCATGCCCGCGCAGCGCGGAGCAAAGGCCACGTTGTCGTAGATGCTGATGGGCAGGCCCACCGGCAGCGGGGCCACCATGCCGATTTTACGGCGCAGGCCGTAGAGGTCTTTCACACGGCGCACGTCCTCGCCGTCCACTTTGACGGTGCCGGAGACGGTGGCCTCGGCGCTGAAGTCGATGGTGCGGTTCAGGCAGCGGAGCAGCGAGGTTTTGGCGGACTGGGCTGGGCCGATCACGCCGAAGATTTCGTTGCGGTAGATGTCGAACGAAATCCCGTGGATGACTTCCTTCGTCCCGTAGGCGAGACGCAGATCCTGGACTTCGATGTGTTTTTCGGCGGTCATCGCGAGTTCACCATTTCTTCCGATTGCGGAGCCAGACCCGGAGCGTGATGGCGGCGGCGTTCACCACCAGCACCAAACCAAGCAGCACGACCGCTGTGGCGAAGGGAATCGATTCCTTCACGCCGGGCACTTGCGTGGAAATCGTGTAGAGGTGCATCGAAAGCGCCATGCACTGCTCGTGGAGTTGGTAGGGGAACAGGTCGCCCTTTTGCACCGCTTTGAAGAAGACGGCGCCGGTGAACATGATGGGCGCGGTTTCGCCGGCGGCGCGGCTGACTTGCAGGATCACGCCGGTGAGGATGCCGCTGATGGAATTGGGCAGCACGATGGCCTGGATGGTTTGCCAGCGCGTGGCGCCGACGTTCCAGCAGGCCTCGCGAAAACTGCGCGGCACGCTGGCCAGCGCCTCGCGGGTGCTGGCGACGATCACCGGCAACGTCATGATGGCCAGGGTGAGCGAGGCGGAAATGATGGAGTAACCGAACTTCGCCGCATAGACGAACGCGCCCAGGCCGAAGAGCGCGTGAACGATGCTGGGCACGCCCGCGAGGTTGATGACGGCGAGATTGATGATGCGATTGAGCCAGTTGTCCTTGGCGTATTCGTTGAGATAGACCGCCGCCAAAATGCCGATGGGCGCGGACACGGCCAGCGAGATAAACACCAGGTAGATGGTGCCCACGAAGGCGGGCCAGATGCCGCCTTCCTTCATGCCGCGGATGGGGACATCCAGGATGAAGCCCAGGCTGAGCGACGGCCAGGCGCGTTCGACCAGGTAACCCAGGATGAGCAGCAGCGGCACAATCATGGCCGCCGCCATGCCGGCGAAAATCCACTTCGCCGCTGCTTCCTGTCGGAACTTGCTCCGGACGAGCGGCGTCTCCGTGAACATGGTTTTCGGATCGCGATTCATTTCTTGCGAATGCCGCGGACGATCAGGTCAGCGATCAAGTTGACGGCGAAGGTGAGGGTGAAGAGCAGCACGCCGGTCAGGAAGAGCACGCGATAATGGTCAGAGCCGGCGGGGGCTTCGCCCAGTTCCGCGGCGATGTTGGCGGTGAGCGTGCGCACGGAATCCAGAATGCCGCTGGGGATGTGGACGGCGTGGCCGGTCGCCATGAGCACGGCCATCGTCTCCCCCACGCCGCGGCCCACGCCCAAGAGCACAGCCGCGAGGAGGCCGTTCTTGGCCGCCGGCATGAGCACGCGCCAGATGAGTTGCCAGCGGGTGGCGCCCAGGGCGATGCCCGCTTCGCGGAACGAGTCGGGTACGGCTTTGAGGGCGTCTTCGCCGATGGAGACGATGATCGGCACGCTCATCAGGGCGAGAATAATGCCGCCGTTGAGAATGTTCACGCCGACGGGCGCGCCGGTGTATTGCACGATCAACTTGCTCATCACCGTGAGGCCGATGAAGCCCCAGACCACGCTCGGAATGGCGGCCAGCAGTTCGATGACGATCTTGAGCGTCTCCTTCACCTTCGGCCCGCAGAATTCGGAGATGTAGATGGCTGCGCCCAGCCCAAAGGGCACGGCGATGACCATGGCCACGCCGGTGACGCTGAACGTGCCGACGATCATGGCCAGCACACCGTAGCGCTTGTTCACTTCGGAGGTCGGATACCATTCCGTGCTGAAGAGGAACTGCGCGAGGCTGAACTTCCCGCCGAAGAGCACGGGCGCGGCTTCCTTGAACACGAAGACAAAAATGCTCAGGACGAAAACGATCGCGCTGATACCGCAGAGGTAGATCAACCCCGTGAGCGTCCTTTCGCCGAAGACAGCCCACGCCGGACGGTGCGCCTCGCGAACGGCGAAGCTGAAGTTGGCGGGCTGCTTTGAGTCTGGCACGGTCATTCGTTTGTGTGGCTGCGATGTTCCGATCAGGGCCGGCGGCACAAGGCATGAGAACCTCGTCCGCCAGGCCCCTGAACCGCCTGACGGCGGAACGAAAAAAACTACTTCTTCCGCGCTTCCGGCGGGAGCGGCACGTAGCCGGTGGCTTCGACCACCTTCTGCCCGGCATCGGTGAGAATCCAGTGGATGTAGGCGGCCACGTCGCCGGTCGGCTCGCCCAAAGTGTAGAGATTCAGTGAACGGGCGATCGGGTACTTCTTGCTCAGCGTGTTGGCCACGCTCGGCTCGACGGCGGGCTCACCCTTCTTGGAAGCGACTTTAAGCATCTTGACTTTGCCCGGCTCGTTGTAGCCCATGCCGCTGTAGCCGATGGCCCCGACGGTGCCGGCGACCAGTTCCACCACTTCCTTGGAGCCGTTCATGTCGCGGGAACCGAGCTTGAAGTCCTTCTTGTTGAGGACGTGCTCGCGGAAGAACTCGTAGGTGCCGCTGCTGGACTGACGGCTGACGCGGATGATCTCGTCCTTGCCGCCGGGCATGGTCACGCCGAGGTCGGACCACTTGAGGGCTTTGCCGCCTTCGGCGTAGATGTCGGCGAGTTGTTCAACGGAGATCTCGGTGATCGGGTTGTCCTTGTGAACGTAAACCGCCAGAGCGTCGTAGCCGACAATGACTTCCTTCGGTTCTTTGCCGGTGTTCTTCTTCGCCTGCTCGATCTCCTCTTTTTTCATGTCGCGGCTGGCGTTGGCGATGTCGATGGTGCCTTTGACCAGCGCCGCGATACCGACGCCGGAGCCGCCACCGGAGACTTCGATTTCCACGCTTGGCACGACCTTCTTGTATTCCTCGGCCCAGGCCTGGGCGAGGTTGACCATCGTGTCGGAGCCTTTGTTTTGGATGACGGCCTTCTTCTCTGCAGCGGGTTTGTCTCCGCCGCCGCCGCACCCGGTGAGGATCAAGCTGGCCGCCAGGAACGCCACGGCGCCCAAACAGGCGCCCCACTTCGTTGTTTTGTTCGTTTTCATTGGAGTCGGATGATTTGCTGTGTGTGCTTACCTGTTGTTCGTTTCACCAAAAATGGCTTCCACGAGGTCTTTGATGTGCTCGTGGAGAAAATTGAACGTGGTTTCGTAGGCCGCGATCATCTCGGCGTGGGTGCCCGAGACCTGAGACGGATCTTTCACGTACCAGTCGAGGAACACCACCTTGCGCGGGCGCGTCGGAAAAGCGCGCCGGGCCTCCGGGTCCAGCACGACAATGACGTTGTAGTGATCCAGATTGGGAACCTGCGTGACCGCCTTGGCCACCATGCGCGCAACATCAAAGCCTTTGTCCTTCATAAAGGAGACGGTCATCTGCTCGATGGGCCGCGGCTCGACCCCGGCGCTGGCAAAGGCAAACTGGGAAAGGTTGAAAGAATTGGCCACCGCCTCGGCCATCTGGCTCCGACAGGCGTTGTGTTGATCGACAAAGAGCACACGGAAGACCTCGGAACCGGGGTGCTTGGCGTATTCGCCGGTACACATGTAGAGCGTCTCCATGCAGATGTTGCGCGCTTGATCGGAGACGCGCTCGAGCCGGCGGTTGATCATCATGAGCGCGTTCAAGGCTTCGAACGGCATCTTCTGCTCGCGGAACAGCGCCACGAGGTCCTTGTTCAGCTTGCTCTTCAGCATGTCCACGGCTTCCTCGGTGGCGATGGTCTTGCGCGCGAGTTCGGCGTCCTGGGCCAGGAACGCCTGCACGGCGTCGTGCAGCATGGGGATGGAAAGGTTGGCGAGTTCCTCGAACCGCTCGACCGGAAACTTGACGGTTTCCAACGAGAGAAGTTTGAGAGTCTGGCGCGCGATGCTCTCCGCGTAGTCCCCCACGCGCTCCAGTTCCAGGTCGAGCTTGATGGTGGCGTAGGCAAAGCGCAGCAGACCTGCCACCGGCTGCTGGCGCACGAGGAATTCCAGGCAGAGCCGGTCCACTTCCTTCTCCAACTCATCGATGTATTGGTCGCGGAGGATCACCGTGTAGGCATGCTGGCGGTTGCGTTCCACCAGGGCCTTGAGGCAGAGTCGCAGCGCCGTCTCGCCGCGCGTGGCCATCTCGGTCACTTTGGCCCGAATGCGTTCTACGTCGCGTTGCCGCGACTGCTCCAGATGAGTTGCCATAGTCTGCACGATTCAGAGGTTTGCTGTCACAGGTTACGAAGAGATGGCCTGGAGGTTACGTTTTCGTGACAACCCTGGCAAGCGTTGTGAAACAGGACAAAGCGCAATGGGAGCAACTTGTCCCTGCCGCCGTAGCGAAGACATTCCTGTCTGCCGTAGCGCAAGCTCTCCAGCCTGCGAAGCGTGCGAGCAATTCGGCCGTCCGCATCGTGGCGGACGGCCTGCCGACCGGAAAGCCGGCGAGACGGCAGGCTGGAAAGCGCTACGGCGGGAGTGTCCAGTTGCGCCCGAGCGCACGGTCAGCGTTTCCTCGCGGAGAAGGACGCCCCCCCGATCCAGCAAAACTGCCGGTTGTCACCTTGTGGCCACCACTCCGTCACAGGAATGTAACAATCCAGCCTTTGCCGTCCGGCCACGGATATGTGACAAGATCGGGCGCTATGATTTCCCTGCAAAAGCTGTTGGGCAAAGACGACAAGTTCTTCAATCTGCTGGAAGCCAGCGCCGAGGAAGGGCGGGCCAGCGCGCACGCCTTGCGGCGGTTGCTGGAGAAACCGATCAACCCCTCGTCCCTGGAGGAATTGAGCCAATCGCGGCGCAAGGACAAGGCGATTAGGCAAGAGATCACCGAGCAAATCCTGAAGACGTTCGTGACCACGCTGGAGCGGGAGGATATCGAGCAACTGTCCAACGCGCTCTACAAGGTGCCCAAGACCATCGAGAAATTCGCCGAGCGGTTTCTCATCTGCGCACCGCACTTGGGGAAGACGGATTTCAAACGGCAGGTTGCCCTGTTGGAAAAGGCCACCGACGAAATGCTCTCCATGGTCAAACAATTGCGCCAGGGTGCTCACCTGGAGAAGATCAAGGAAGAGAACGTCAAACTCCAGAAATTGGAGGGTGAGGCGGACAAGCTCATTCTCGATCTGCTTCGCGACCTCTACAGCGGAAAACACACCGACATCGAGGTCATCGCCCTGAAGGAGCTTTACGAAATTCTGGAGAAGGTCATCGACCGTTGCCGCGACGCGGGCAACGTCGTCACCCACATCGTTCTGAAACACTCCTGAGCGACTGGCCGCATGGAACTGGTCATCACCGTCATCCTGGTCGCGTTGGTGTTCGAGTACATCAACGGCTTCCACGACACCGCCAACTCCATCGCCACGGTGGTGTCCACCAAGGTGCTCACGCCGCGCGAAGCCATCGTGCTGGCCGCCGTGACCAACCTGTTTGGCGCACTGGTGGGCACCGCGGTGGCCAAGACGATTTCCTCCGGGTTGGTGGACGCGAGTTATGTCACCTCCCAAACCATCGTTTGCGCGCTTCTCGGAGCCATCCTCTGGGACCTCATCACCTGGTATCTCGGCCTGCCGACCAGTTCGAGCCATGCGTTGATCGGCGGCCTGTGCGGCGCGGCGCTGGCCACGGCCCACAACAACTGGAAGGCCCTTATCTGGTCGGTGCCGCCGACGGCCGGACATCATTGGTGGGACGGCAAAGGGCTGCTCTACAAGGTCATCATTCCGATGTTCACCTCGCCCGTCTGCGGGTTGGTGCTCGGATTCGTCCTCATGGCCACGCTCTACGTGGTGCTGCGCAACTGGCGTCCGATGACCGTGAGCCGCGTCTTCGGCAAGCTCCAGTTGCTCAGCGCCGGTTACATGGGTTTCAGCCACGGCAGCAACGACGCCCAGAAAACGATGGGCATCATTGCCCTCACTTTGCTGGCCGCCACCAAAGCCGGCACGTTCGATCATCTGCCAGGCTGGCTGCACTTCCTCTACACCCCTGAAGCTCCCAAGGGCCAGTCCCAGGACATTGCCACCTGGATCAAGGTGATCTGCGCCCTGACCATGTGCGCCGGCACGGCGGCCGGCGGCTGGCGCATCATCAGGACGATGGGCCATAAGATGGTGAAACTGCAGCCCGTGCATGGCTTCGCGGCCGAAACCACGGCGGCCACGGTGCTCTTCACCGCCGCACACTTCGGCATGCCAGTCTCGACGACGCACGCCATCTCCACCTCCATCATGGGCGTGGGTGCGGCCAAACGGTTCAACGCCCTGAAGCTGACTGTGGTGGAGCGCATCCTCTGGGCGTGGTTCCTGACGCTGCCAGCTTCGGCAGTGATTGCCTACGCGGCGATGTGGGTGGTACAGAAGACCGGCATGGCCCAATAAGCCTGAAAGCCTGGCTTCCTCACTGCGTATCGCCTCGCGTCACACGGAGGAACACTTCCTCCAGGCCGAGTTCGTCCTCGTGCAACTCGGTCAACTTGGCCCCGCCTTTCACCAGCACTTCCGCAATGATGCTGTGGTCCACGTCATGGCTGGCCAGCGTGATCTTCAGTCGGCCATCCACCGGTTCGGTGCTGGCGATCTCCGGCCGGCCTTTGAGCAATTCCAAGGCTTGGGCAGGGTCGCTGGAAACTCGTACCCACATCACGCGCCCGGTCTGCATCTGGTCGCGCACGCCCTGCACGGGACCGCTGTAGATGAGCTTGCCCTTCTCGATGATGGCCACCCGGTTGCAGAGCGTCTCCAACTCGCGCAGGATGTGCGACGAGATGATGATGGTTTTGCCCAGGCGCTGAAGCTCCTGCAAGATGGCCATCATCTCGATGCGTGCGCGCGGGTCCAGGCCGCTGGCCGGTTCGTCCAGCAGCAGCAACGCGGGGTCGTGGATCAGCACGCGGGCCAGGCCGAGGCGTTGCTGCATCCCGCGGCTCAACGCGCCGATGAGCGCGCCCTTCTTCTCGGAAAGGCCCACCAACTCGAGCACGTCGTTTACCGTCTTCTCCCGTTGGGCGGTGGGGATCTTGTAGCACGCGCCGAAGAAATCGAGGTACTCCGTCACCTCCATGTCCTTGTACACGCCGAAGAAATCCGGCATGTAGCCGATGACGTGCCGCACCGCGTCGGCCTGGCGCACGACATCGTGCCCGAGGATCGTAGCCGTGCCGGACGTGGGCGCGAGGAACGTGGCGAGGATGCGCAACGTCGTGGTCTTGCCCGCGCCGTTCGAGCCGATGAACCCAAACAGGTCGCCTTTCTGCACCGTCAGATCAAGGGCGTCGAGCGCCTTAAGCGCCCCGAAGCTGCGGGTGAGACCAAGGATTTGGACGGCGGGGATGGGAGGGGCGTCGTTCATAAGGGGTGTCAAAGTCCAAAGTCCAAAGTCCAAGGTCCAAAGTCATGTGCGCCGTCCGTTGGAAGTCGCAGTTGAAGCAATTCTGTATTTGTTCCCTCGGAAGGCGGAGTTGCCGAGATCTCGATCTTCATAGTCGCTCACTGACTTTGGGCGTCGGACGTTGGACTTTGGACCTTGGACCTTGGACTTGGCACCACGACCCTAAGCATCGTGTCCGTGTGCGTTCGCTTCGGGTTGAATTTGTTCAAGGGCGGCAGCAGCGATTCGCCGGGCAGCCAGGCCAGCAGGACGGCGTCCCCACGGGCGGCGTTGGGGCCGAGATCGAATTCGCGTGAGGCCACCACCGAGCCGTAGAACTGTGGCTGGAACTGCGGAGTGCTGCGCGGTTGCAGGATCTGCGAGACGAACGAAGCCGCCGCCGCCGCGACAAACGGATCGTTCAGGACGCCCGAACGGCGACCTCCGAACTGGCTCCGGCGCTCGCTGATCGCCGACTGAAACGCGCCCGACAAGTTGTTCACGAACACGTTCAACGCTTGCCCGCCAGAGCGTGAGAGCGACACGGTCTTGGTGCGCGGCAGTTCGCCGAGGTCGTGGATACGGCCGTCGAGGACCAAGCGCGCCTGCGGAATCCTCTTGCCGGAGAGGTTCTCCACTTTGACGACGTATTGGTTGTTGGTCGCCGCGAGCACCTGAAGCGTGATGGGCGTGGGCGCCTGCTTCCACCAATCGCTCAGGAAAAGTTGGCTGGTCCAGATCGGCGCGTTGAGCCGGCCTTTGAAGCTGTTGCCGTGCTGCTCGACGGTGGCCTTGCTCATTTCCGTGCCGTAGAGGTCTCGCTCGCCGCGCAACGCGGCACACGGCGCTTCGCTGGCCACGGGATATTGCGCGTTCACCGGCGAATAGACCGAGCCGTAAGTGTGCCCGCGCAAGTCCGCGCGCTCGCCGTGCGGCAGGACATCGACGACGTGGAACTCGTTCCACTCTGTCTCGCCCGCGCGCAGCCGATAGCCGATGTAGTAAATCAGCACGGAGAAGAACGCGACGTAGAGCGGGAAGGTGATCCAGGTGAGCATCTGCCGGTTCAACTTCTTGAGCACATACTGGTCGATCGGGCCAATCACGGCGAGGTAGGCCAGCAGCAGCACGAACAGCCAGCCGATCGGCAGCTTGCGAATTTGCTTGGAGTCGATCAGCGCACCGAACACCCCATCGACTGAGTTGCCGCTGAGGCGCGAGGCGTTCCAGCCGGCCAGCCACTCGATGGGCACGTCGCAGAGCTTCGCCCAGAACCACGAGCGGCTCTGCCACGACTTGAACGGCTCCAACTCCGGACTGAAGAGCAAGACCGTGAGCGTCCCGCGCCCGCGGGCACACTGAATGGCAAGCGGACTGGCCGCCGTGCCGACTAGCACGCTCCCATCGCGCAAGTTGGCCGAAGTCACCGGCATGTCGGCGGTCTCGAAGGCCGTATCCGGGGCCAGAAGCGTGAAGGGGTTCAGCCCCGCCTGCTGGGGTTCGACGGCGGGCGCGCCCGTGCCGGGGCGGCGGCGTGCGGCGGCCCCGCTGGGCACCTGACCGGGAGCCGCGCGACGCGAGTCGGAGGTGAGCCACGCCTGAAACGCAGCGTGATCGCGGCGCAGCGCCACGCTCTGGATTTCGCAGGGCAAAACCTGGCGAAGCCACGCCGTGGCCTGGATGTCGCCCGGTTGCTCCGCCGCCACAATCAAGTGTCCGCCGCTGTGCAGCCAAACCATCAGGGCCGTAACTTGGTTGGCTTTGAGTTCGACCGCTTTGCTCGAATGCAGGTACAGCGCCGCCAAGCCGTCGAGCACAATGGGGTTGTCCGGGAACAACTCCATCGACAAGCGGGCGACGGCTGGCTGAAGCTGGTTGACGCCGCGCGGAACCTCCGGCAGCACCGCGCCGCCGGACAGCGTCTTGGAAAGACTGCCGATGAGCGGGCTTTGCCGATCAGTCACAAGCCGCGGCTGAAGCTGGCTGTGCGCGGCCCGGACTTTGCCGCGGGCGTCGCGCAGGCGGGCGTCCAAGATCAGGTAGCGGCTCGTGGCGTAAAACGGGACGAGGAGGCGCTTGCGGGTGCCGGTCGGGAGTTCGACGGGCACGACCGTGGTTTGCCCGCCCTGGCTGCTGACCAGTTCCACCACGCCGTCGAAGCTGGGACCGTCGTTGTAGATTTCAAACGTGACCGGCGCCCAGGCGCCCTCCGCCACCACGCCGTCACTGGCGCCCATGCCGTAGCCGGGGAAAACGTCGAACTGCAACTCGGCGCGGGCCGGCAAGAGCAAGCCCAGCAAGAGCGCGAGCACGGACCTGGCGGTTCGCCTGCGGCGGTGCGGGTTCCTGAAGGGGGCCGGCGTTTCCATGTTCTCAGTGAATTGTCTGGCCGGTTTATACGGGCAAGCGGGCGGCGAGGCAAGGGCTGTTCGCGCAAAGGGTGCCGGCGGGCGTCGTGACCGCGCAAGGCGGGGAAGAACCGTTGCAGGTTGCAGGTCGCCAACCAGGAACTTTCAACCTTCAACCTTCAACTTGTCCCATCGCTTCCCGGTTCGTCTCCAGGCCCGAACATTTCCGCTGTCAATTCGCCCCGAATCCGCTAAGGGACATCCATGAACGAAGCGCGCCACATCCGCAATCTTGCCCTCGCCGGCTTCATGGGCACGGGGAAGTCCTCCGTAGGCCGGTTCGTGGCGGCGCAGTTGTGCTTCCGGTTCGTCGATACCGACCACCTGATCGAGCAGCGCGCCAGCAAGACCATCAGCGAAATCTTCGACCATGACGGCGAGCCAGCCTTCCGCGCTCTCGAAGGCGAAGTGGTGCAGGAGTTGGCGCAGCGCGAGAAGACCGTGATCTCCACGGGCGGCGGCCTCATCGTCAATCCGGCGAACCTCGCCAGCCTGAAGGAACACGCGCTGGTGGTTTGTCTCTGCGCGCCGGCGGAAACCATTTACGAGCGCGTGCGCTACGCCTCCCATCGTCCGCTCCTGCGAGAAACCGAGCCGCTGGAAACCATCCGCCGCCTCCTGGTCCAGCGCGAGCCGTTCTACCGCGAGGCCGATGTGCTGGTCAGCACCGACCAACGGTCCGTGCGCGAAGTGGCCACGCACATCCTCCATGAATTTCACTCCGCACTCCGCGTCCCCCATGACGGCCAAGGAAGCCATCCGTGCCCGCGCCCTTGAGTTGGGCTTCGACGAATGCCGCTTTACCACCGCGGAACCGCCGGCCTCGGCGCCGCACTTCCGTCGGTGGCTGGAGCAGCAGTTCCACGGTGAGATGGCCTGGATCGCTCGCAACGCGGAAAAACGCGCCGACCCGCAACGGGTTCTGCCGGGGGCCAGGAGCATCATCGTGCTCGCCGTGCAATACGGAGAAGCTGCGCACCATCCCGCTCACGACGCCGCAGCCGTGTCCGCCGAACCGCCGTCCGGCTTCATCGCCCGCTACGCCCGCCACGCCGACTACCACGACGTGTTCGCCGGGAGGCTGAAGCCGCTCGCCGCCTTCGTGGACCAAGCCGGCGGCAGCGGCACGCGGTCGTTGTGGTATGTCGATACCGGCCCGCTGCTGGAGCGCGACCTCGCCCAACGCGCCGGCCTGGGCTTCATCGGCAAGCACGCCAACCTGATCAGCCGCTCGCGGGGCAATTGGATTCTCTTGGCCGAAATCCTGACGACGCTGGCGCTGGAGCCAGACGCGCCGGAGAAGAACCGATGCGGCACTTGCACCCGCTGCATCGACGTTTGCCCCACGCGCGCCATCGTGCAGCCTTTCCAGGTGGACTCGCGACGGTGCATTTCGTATCTGACCATCGAACTCAAAGGCGCCATCCCCGAGGAACTCCGGCCCGCGATTGGTAACCGCATCTTCGGCTGTGACGATTGCCTGGCGGTCTGCCCCTGGAACCGCTTTGCCCAGGAGGCGCGCCTGATGCGGGAACACCGACGCCGCGAACAAGACTCCCCTGCCCTGCCCGACCTCCTGGCGCTCGACGAGGCCGGCTTCAAAGCGCGCTTTGCCGGCACACCGCTCGAACGCACCCGACGCCGCGGCCTGCTCCGAAATGTCTGCGTGGCGCTGGGGAACGTGGGCGATGAGCGGGCGCTGCCAACGCTGGCGAAGGTCACGGCGGAATCCGATCCACTCATCGCCGAGCACGCCCACTGGGCCGTGGAGCAGATTCGGAAGCGATGCGCCGTTTAGGGTTTCCGTAGGGCAAGCCAACGCGCCTTGTACAGCCGCTGCCCGGGCAAATGCAGAACGCCTGGCGGCTTAAGGAAATGAACGCGTTCAGCCCACCAATTCGTCCCTTCGGCCTGCACGTAGGCCACCCGGCCCGTGACCGGATGGACCGAGTAGCTTTTCACTTTGGCGGTTTCGGCCAACGCATCGTGCGGGGTGAGTTGGCGCGTGTCGCGATCGAACCACCAGCAGTGCTTGCCCGTGCTGAGGAACAGCCGCGACGATCCTGGCTGCGTCACGAGGTCGTGCCCGTTGCCCTCCGGCAGCTTGGTCTGAGACTCAACCCTGAGGTTGGTCAACCCGCCCTGCCCCATCACGCGATACGCGCGCAACTCATCGTTGCCCAACGCCCAGAGCAGTTCCCGCTGCTCGTCCCAAACCAGTCCGTGAGCCGAACTCAGCCGGTCGCTGGCGGTCTCCCGCCGGGTGGCGAGATCGAAGACGACGACACGGTTCCCGCCGGGCGAATCCGAAACCGACGCGGCCGCAGCCAGGCGTCCGCCGGGGAGCAGTTCGATGGAGTGAGCATTGGGAACTTCCGCGAAGAACAGCGCCCGCCGGGTTTCGCGTTCGACCAACGCCACCGCGCCCGAAGATGAAGAAATCAGGATTCCCCGCCCTCCTTCGATTGGCTTGCAGTCGTCGGTAGAGCGGAAAGCGCGTCGGAGCGACTCCGGGATGTCGGGGCAATCGGCCGCCCGCCACGACCACACCTTGCGAGGCTCTGCATCGAGGTTCACGGAGACGATGAAGACTTCCTCCGCTCCGCACAGCACCAACTCCGCCCCGGCGGACGAACGCGTGACGGGCTGCTGCCGGCTCCCTACGCAAGAGGTCACCGCCGCCCCCGCCAGCAGCGCGAGCAACATCTCACGTCGCGTGATCCTCGTGGTTGATGAGTCTGGGCGCATGGGCACTTGAAATTCACCTTCCTGAAAGCTGGTGGAGCCGAGGGGATTCGAACCCCTGACCCCCACAATGCCATTGTGGTGCTCTACCAACTGAGCTACGACCCCAGCCAAAAGCGCGGCGAAACTAGGAGCCGGCTCCCCCTTTGTCAAAAACTATTTCCCGCGTGTGCGGTCACAACCGAAGCCGCTTCCAGATCAGCGGAAACGTCGGCGCGAAGTCCCCCGGCTGCTCAGCAATCCAGCGGCTGACGTAGCCAGGGGCGAACCAGCCGCCTTGGTCGATCTCCTCCGGGTGCAGCTTGAACGGGCCTTCCGCTTCGCACCGGTACACCCAGACGAATTCCTGGCCCGTCTCGGCACAGGCTTCGATTTTGAACAACCTTCGCAGCGGAGGGGAAACCACCAGCCCAATCTCCTCACGCAGTTCCCGCACCGCGCAATCATCGTAGGCTTCGCCGTGGTCCACGTGGCCGGAGGAAGACGAGTCCCACACGCCGGGATGGTTGTCTTTTTTCATCGACCGCTTCTGGAGAAAGACCTCACCGCGGGCGTTGAAGACCAGGACGTGCGTGGCGCGGTGCTTCAGACCAAGCCGATGCACTTCACCGCGGGTCTGCTGCCCGATCACTTCGTCGCGGTCGTTGACGACATCGAAGATTTCTTCACTCATGCGAGGCGGAGGGATTGTTGAAGAAGCGGTCCAGGGACTCAAGCTGTTCGCCATTCAACCGGACTCGCGGGCGCTTGGAGCGCGTGAACGCAATGGCCTCCGTCACGGTCTTGCTGTGTCCAGCCGCGACCAGATGCGCGATCACGAACGTCGCGCTGCGGCTGTGACCGAAGGCGCAATGCACGTACACCGGGCCGTGCGCCAGCCGTTCGCGGATGAAGTCGAGGCCGCAGCGAAGTTGCTCCGTGGTCGGCGCCGTCGTATCGAGCATCGGCTGGCACAAGTAGCTGTCGGCGGCGCGCAGCCATTGCACTTCCGCGAACTCGCCGGTGACATCGAGGACGCTGAAGCTGGGAGCGTCGTTCGCCGCGCGGCCGAGCCGGGTTTCGTTTTTCCACTTCACCTCATCCCACGGGCGGAGCCGCCCGCCGAGCCAGAGGCCGGGAACGATTTCCGTCCAACGCGGCTCCCGGCTCGTGCGCCGGAACACTTCGAGGAAGACGTGGTTGAAGATGTGGTAGGGCGCGAACAGCAACCAACTCGGCCACGCAAACCGACCATCGCCGCGCTTGAGCAGAATCGCCGGACGACGGGACAGGTATCCGATGCCCAGCGCCGCGCACGACACTGCGGCGTAGAGTTGCACCCCGGCGACCGCAGAACATTCCGCAACGAGCGCGCTGCCCACCAGCGCGACCGCCAACGCGGAGAAGATGAGGCCGAACTTCATGGGCCTGGTGCGGGAGCCTTGAGCAGTTCCGTCAACCGCACGAACTGCTCCAAGCTGACGGCCTCCGCGCGCACCTGCGGCGAGAGTCTCAGTTCGG
This sequence comes from Verrucomicrobiota bacterium, assembly GCA_016219875.1. Classification (GTDB taxonomy): domain Bacteria; phylum Verrucomicrobiota; class Verrucomicrobiia; order Limisphaerales; family JACRJZ01; genus JACRJZ01. Next base: position 182,731 of record JACRJZ010000146.1, read on the forward strand.
CGAACGCGGCTTCGAGTTGCGCCGGCGGCCAGCCGGCCTTGAGCAACTTCAACATCATTTTCCTCCGTTGCGAAAACGCCATCTTGACCAAGCGGATGAAGTTCCTGCTCTGGTCCGGCACAAGAAGCGGTGTCGTCCGCCGCACCAACGTCACGCAGGCCGAGTCCACGTCCGGTGACGGATGAAAGCACGAGGCCGGAATCTTGAACAGCCCGCGCGACTCGAAGCGAAGTTGGACCAGCAGCGTCAGCACTCCGTAGTCGGAGTCGCCTGCCTGGGCCACGAGCCTTCGGGCCACTTCGAGTTGAAGCGTTGCCACCAAGCGATCCGGTGGTTGCGACACCAGCGCCAACTCGACGAGGATTGGCGACGCGACCGAGTAAGGCAGATTGGCCACCAGCTTCCACCCCGACCAGTCGCGCGGATTCTGCCGGAGAAACTCCAGCGCGTCGGCGTGCAGCAACCGTAGGACAGGCCTCCGGCCTGTCTCCATTCTCTCCCCCTCTCGCATTGCAGGCGCACCGCTCTCCGTTTCCACCCCAAGCCGCTTCCTCAAGAACCCCACCAGCCGCGCATCCTTCTCGATGGCCAGAACCTCGTCCGCCTGCGCCAGCAGCAATTCCGTCAGCGGCCCCAGGCCGGGGCCGATCTCGAGCACGCGATCCGCCGACGTGAGTTCCGCCGCCGCCACGATACGGCGAAGCTGGTTGCCGTCGTGCAGAAAATGTTGGCCGAGCGACTTGCTCAGTTGGACGTCGCCCTCCGCCAACGCGCGCCGCATTTCGGAAAGCGTCATGCGGGGCTTTGACCTCCAACTCCGGACGCGCGCCGAAACCATGAAGCGGACGGTGGGGCGAGCCTCCCCGCGAGCCGGGGTGCGCATGCCGCCGGCTGGCTCGCGAGTACGCTCGCCCCACCCTGCCAGTTTCGGTTCATGGAGAGTGGACCGTGAGCACCTCTCCCAACGCCGCCACCGCGCCGGTCAGTTCCCGCTCAGTGATCGTGAGCGGCGGGGTGAAACTGATGACGTTGCCGTGCGCGCCTTCGGGCAACAGGATGCAGCCGCGGCGAAGCATTTCCTTGACGACGCGAAGGGCGAGGTCGGTGGCGGGAGTCCCATCCGGCTTCAGCAGTTCGATGCCGGCCATCAACCCCAAACCGCGACACGAGCCAACCGCCGCTTCCGACTTCGCCACGACGGACAGTTCACTCAGCAACACTTCGCCCAAGCGCCGGCTGCGCTCGACGAGTCTCTGACTCCTGATCTCGGCGATCTGCGCCAGCGCCATCGCGCAACCCACGGGATGGCCGAGGAACGTGCTCGTGTGAATCGCCTCCCCGCTGGACGCCGGCCAGGCCGCATCCATCAAATCGGCGCGGCCCGCGCAGGCGCTGAGCGGAAAGCCGCCCGTGAGCGCCTTGCCCAGACAGATCAGGTCCGGCGCGGTCTGCGTGTGTTCGCACGCGAACCATTTCCCGGTGCGGCCCAGGCCCGTGAAAATCTCGTCCAACACCAGTAGCGCGCCGAACTCATCACACAGCCTCCGCAGCATCGGCAGGAACTCCGCTGGCGGGACGTTGATGCCTCCACGCCCCTGCGCCGGCTCGACCAGCACCGCGCCGATGGCCTGACGGCGAAAGACCCGGCGCAGCGCTTCTTCGATTTCCGCCAACTCTGGCCGCGCCTCCCCGTGGCGCGGGAACGGGACAAAGTGCCCGAACTGCCCCAGTTGCGCCCGGAACGGCCCGCGGAAGAAATCGCGATGCGTCGCGTTCAGCGCGCCATAGCCCACGCCGTGATACGCCCCCTCGAACGCGATGACGCCGCGCCGCCCCGTGGCCAACAGCGCCGTCTTGAGCGCCGCTTCAACCGCTTCAAATCCCGAGTTGCAGAAAATGGTCTTCGCTCGGCCGCGCGGAACTTTGAACTTTGAACTTTGGATCTCCTTCAAGAGCGTAGCAGCCGACGTAAGGAGGCTCTGATTCCTTTGGAGTTTGAGCCTCCTCACGTCGGCTGCTACGAGGTTTTTAAATTGCCTTCCTTGAACCTTGAACTCGCCCCCGCTCCACCGCTCGAACGTCAGCCGGCTGAGTTCGCGCGCAAGCTGGGCCTTGAGCGCGTGCGGATGCACGTCGCCCATCGCGTGCAACAACGTAGTCATCTGGCGTTGGCCGGCGCGGACAACGCGCGGATTCGCGTGGCCCGCCGCGGCCACGCCAAACGCCGCCGTCAGGTCCAGATACTTCCGGCCTTCGGCATCCCAGACGTGGACGCCCCGCGCCCGCTCCCAGACGACGGGCCACGAGCCGTCCGGGGCGAGGAAAGTGACGTTGCGCGATTCGTGGTCGCGGAGGAGGCCCAGAATGCGTTGCGTGCGGGTCATGCTCAGACGCCGCGCGCGTCGGCGGGCCAAATGATCTTGTGCATTTGCACCTGGAACCGCACCGGCAGGGCGTCGGCCAGGAGGCGCTCGGCCAGTTGTTGGCGCGTGATCGGCGTGTGGCCGGCCGGAATCGGATTGAGCGACCTGTTCTGTTGCGCCTGCAGGAGCGGCACGGCCCAGGAAAACAACACGGGACAGAGCCTAGCCAAGTTGCGCTCGGCGATGATCTTTCGCGCCCAGTGGTAATCTTCCTGGCTGGCGATGACGAACTTGATTTCGTCGGTGTGCCGCAGATGCCGCAGGTTGGGCCAGTGGTTGCGGTCGGACTCGCCACTGGCCGGGCACTTGAGGTCCATGATGCGGCGGACGCGCGCATCGACGCCCGAGAGGTCCACCGTGCCGCTCGTTTCCAGCAGGACGGTGAAGCCGTCGTCGCACAGCGCCTTGAGCAGGACCAGCGAGTTGGGTTGCAGCAACGGCTCGCCTCCGGTCACTTCGACCAGCGGCAGCCGTGCTGGGCCGGCCTCACTCTGGAACGGCTTGGCCAGTTCGCGGACGCGCGCGAGGACCTCGTTGAGCGTCTGCTTGCGGCCCTCGGTGAAGGCGTAGGCCGTGTCGCAATACGAGCAGCGCAAATGGCAGGCGGTCAGACGGACGAAGACACACGGCAGGCCGGCCCAGGTGCTTTCGCCCTGGAGGCTGAGGAAGATCTCGTTGACGACGAGCGTGTCGGACATCGGAGGAAGCTTAGGCAGGGCGGGGCAAAGCGCAACCCACGAGTCAGGCACGCACCCTGCCCGACCGCTCAATCTGCAATCTGCAACGACTCTTCGTCGGCCATCGGCCATCGGCTCTCCGGCGAACGCCGCACCCCATTGCCAGCCCCATTCCTTGCTCGCCGACGGATACTTGACCTCCTGGCTGTCCGGCAGCAACACCTCGCCCTGCCCTGCTTGCAAGTCGGCTTCATGGGTGCGCTTGACTGTTTCCAGATGCCGCCGCAACGGCTCCCGCAGCGACTCCGGCAACAAGCCCAATACCGCCCCAGCCAGTGTTGGTAAGCTTCCTCCGTCTTGAGCGAATAATGCTTCAACCGCAGCGCCCCCTCCAGGCGCAGCCGCGCTTCCGCCAGGGAACGCGGCGCGGGCGGTGTCTTGGTGGCCGGCTCCGTCCGTCCGCCAGCGGCTGTGGGGGCCTCCCCGCCCGGCCCCGGCGCTGGTTCCATCCGGGCCGGGGCCGCCGGACCACCCACCTTGGCCGGTGGAGTTAGAGTTCCCTGCTGCTTCCGCCGGGCCGTCAGCGCCTCCTGCGCCTGGGTTTGCTGCCAATCCGGCGCGTTCCAGCGCACGGTGATGAAGCGGACGAAATCATCCACCTGCTCTGGCGTCACGGATGCCCCCGGCCCGAAGCGCCGCGCGTGGTACACGCCGAACTTGCGCACCCACTCCGCAGCCCATGCTTCCGCCGTGCGCCGAGGCCGGACCTGCCCGTTCCCGGAGTTGTCTGCCATACACTGGTCCCGGCCTGCGAGAGGCCGTTGTTCCTCATATTTTGGGTTGACGAACGCCCGATTCCTGCCAAATCTCTCGCCACAATGCAAGCACAGGTCCAGCCCTTTCCGAGGATAAACCGCACAAACTGCGGTTTATCCCCGGAAAACCCGGGATGAGCCACTTGCGGCTCAATACCTGTTAGGCCGACTCCGCGCTCGCGTGTTGACTGATGCACTGGCAACTGGAAATCAATGACCGCAGCCAACTGGTGAGCGACTTCGCTCACTTAGACGCGCTGCTTCGGACGAAAGAGGCGCAGTCGGCGGTGAGCCTATCCCTTGAGCGAGTTCAGCAGCATCACCGCCCACGTTGGGAGCGATTACTCTACCGAGTTCTTGGCGTGCCTCTGGCCGAACACGAGGCGCATGGCACACTTGTACTTTCGCTTACACCTGACCGAGCGATGGCTGTCTTCATGAAGGATGATGACGACGTTGGAGTTGTCGCCACCGCAGGTGGTGCCAACGGTCACGATCTGGTCGAGTTCGTGACTTCCAGAGGCGAGAGGTTTTCGGAGCCGGCGAGGTGCTGCATTACCCGCGAGATGGCGTTCGCCGCCTTGAGAGAGTTTTATCAGACGACCAAGCGCCCCAAGAGCATCGAGTGGATGCGCGTCGAAGAGAGCAGACAGAGATGAGAGACACCCGTCGGCCTAACCATACGCTGCAGCGAACCCGGCGGGAGCGTCGCGGCTGCAATCGTTGCATCCCGTGCGCCGGGTCGCTGAGCTTGGGTCGTTGGGCATCCACCGCGCAACTGTGAAGCCAATTCCAAAGCCAGATAGGAACATTGTCGCCAACTGGAACCGCCAATGACGACAAAGCGCCTCAACCTGCTCAAGCAAGCCGCCATTTGGGCGGGCATCCTTTGCACCTTTATTGGAGTCACCCGCAATTTGGCGCGAGGGGGCGATTTGATTTCCGCTTGCCTGTCCTACGGCGGCTTGCTGATGACCTGCTGCGGGCACTTCGTCGGCGTTGCAATCGGAAAACGTCAGGCCGCAGAAAATGCAGGTCAAAAAGAGGCACTGAGCGATTTGCGGCAAGAAATTGAGACGCTCAAGAAAGGCGACTGGCTGGTCAACAAGTGATCTCACAATGCCCAACAAGGTCACTGGAGCGAACAGCCGCCCCGCTTTTCCGTTTCGAGAGGTTTGGGTTTTCATTGGTTTTGTTTGTCGGCGGCAGCCTCGCTCGGCGGCTGTCGCTCAGTTTGATCGTTGATATGAAATTGCCTCTGTGTATCATTGCGATGATCTTCGGTTCTGGATCGCTGACGCATGCTCAAGGGACTTTCTCTGTTCGACTACCTGGCGAAAACCTAGTCAAAAATAGCAGTTTTGAGCACTTCAGCCACACGCCGGACTTAAATCTAGCGCCATGGAAATGGACTGGTTGCTTGGCCTACGTTCAGGATTACGACCGCATACCGGCCGCAGAGGGCGAGAGATTCCCAATGGTTTGCGGTCAGATTTATCAAGATATTGTTACTTTACCTGGACAAGCGTACCAACTGCGATTTGCCTTCGGCGGGAATGATCAGGCACAACAGAATCCTGAGCCCCTGTACGTCCTTTGGGGTACGCAACGGGTTGCCGCGATTCCAGTGCGAGGAGTCTCCCTTCGCAGCCCCGAATGGCGCTATTTAGACTTCCAGGTGGTGGCCGATCAAGCGTCAACGCGCGTTGGTTTCAGCTCGCTGCCCCAACAAGCATTTCCCATGGTTGATGACGTTTCGGTAGTTGCTATTCCGGAACCCGGTATTTTCACCCTGATCGGCTTCGCTCTTATATCATATTCTTTTATTTACTTAGCTAACCACCGGGTGGAGACGAACCGCCGCCGTGCGTTTCGGTTTCGAAGTTGGCCGGAGAGTTCGGACAGTTACGGTGCTTGCGTGAGCGCGTTTCCAGCGGCGGTCGCTCACCCGAATCGTTAGGCCCGCGGAGGGCGCTGTCATGAAACGCCCCCACCTCCTCCTCGCCTCGCTTCTGGTGGCAGTCGCCTCGACGTCGGTTGTCTCATGGGCAGCCGGCCGCCCCGCCGATATCCGCGTCGGGCCGAACGTCCAGGTGAGTGCGAACCGGGCGGATGTGCCCCACTGGGAGGTGATCCTGGCGGCCGACCCGACCGAGCCGAAGCGATTGCTGGCCGGGGCGATGCTCCGGTACGGCACCGGCGAGGACCAGTGCGTCGCCTACCTCTCGGCCGACGGGGGGAAGACTTGGAAGACCGTCCTGGAGCCGGGCGGCCGTGCGGACACCCGCGGGGCGAAGCGGGCGGCCGACCCGTCCGTCGCGTTCGGGCCGGGCGGGGCGGCCTACTTCGCCATGCTGGCGGCCGACGGGCGACTCGAACACCACCACACCGTCGTCTTCCGCTCGGCCGACGGGGGGAAGACCTGGGGCGAACCGGTCCACGTCCATCAGCCCACGCGGATGGACCGGCCCTACGTCACCGTGGACCGGACGGGCGGCAAGTACGACGGCCGGGTCTACTGCAACGCCGCCGTGTTCACCGACTCCCTGCCGGGTACGGGCGGGACCACCGCGGACCTGGTGCCGCAGGGCGGAATCGGCATCTTCTACTCGGCCGACGGGGGCCGCACGTTCAGCGAACCGGTACTCCAGCGGTTACGGATGGCGAACCACCCGCACGTGCCCAAGTCCACGGGCAACGCCGTCGTCCTGTCCGACGGGACCGTGGTCACCCTGTACAACTTCGTCCCGGACTGGCGGAAGCGGGACGACCCCGCTTTCTTCCTCGGGGTCGAGCGATCGGTCGATGGGGGGAAGAGTTTCGAGCCAGGGAGCCAGTCGATCGGCGAACGACCGCCACGGGACAAATTCGTCCCCAAAAACAAGTTCATCGGGCGTACCGAGCGGCCCGCCGGGAAAGGGCTTGCCGGCTTGGAGTGTCTCGCGGTCGATCCCTCGACCGGCCCCCACCGGGATACTCTGTATGCGGTCTGGCCGGCTTACGATGGCAAGCAGGGCCGAATCATGTTATCCGTCTCCACGGACAAAGGGATGAAGTGGTCCGAGCCGATCCGGGTCAGCGACGGGACGGAGGCCGGGGCGGCCGGGACCTACCGCGGGGCGTTCATGCCGGCGGTCGCCGTCAACAAAGACGGGGTGGTCGGCCTCTCCTGGTACGACACCCGCGATGCGGCCGGGGCGGAGCCGGGTTGGGACGTACGGTTCGCCGCCTCCCGCGACGGTGGCAGGACGTGGGGACCGAGCGTGCGCGTGAGTGAGAAGTCGAGCGCGTTCACCGAAGCGATGCAGACGAAGTTCGGCCGGAGGATCGGCCCCGGTGACACGGCCGGTTTGGCGGTCGGGGCGGACGGCACGTTCCACCTGCTGTGGGCCGACCACCGGACGGGGACGCCGCAGGTGTGGACGGCGACCGTTGCCGTTGAAAGCAAGCGGTGACGGTGGGCTGGCCGAACCAGGCGCTGCACCTGACCCGGCGGCACGCTAGGTTTCTGGGAGTTCAAAGCTACCTGATGCCGCCGGGCAGGTGAGCTTGGTCGTTGATTTCACTGAGTCATTTACCTGTTCACGTCCAGCCCAGCGCCGGTCGCTGGGTCGTTAGCAAGGCTCAGACGGTTTGAGGAACTTCGTCCGCACCTCGGCCACGTCTCTTTCGATCTGTTGCCGCAGCGCGTCCAGCGAGGGAAACTTCCGCTCCTCGCGCACTTTGGCGACGAAGGTCACTTCCAGTTCCTGGCCGTAAAGGTTGCCGCGGAAGTCGAACAGGTGCGCCTCCACGCGCAGTTGTGGCGCGGGCTGTTTCAGCGTGGGCCGATGACCAATGTTCAGCACGCCGCGATGCTGCCGGCGGCCCGCCTTGGCGTGGATCGCATAGACGCCGCCGGGCGGCAGCACGAGTCCGGTGGGGTCGAGGTTGGCGGTGGGAAAGCCGAGCTGGCGGCCCAGACGATCGCCCCGCACCACCGGGCCAGACAGGCTGTATTCGCGCCCGAGCATTTGCTGCGCGGCATCGAGTTCGCCACCCCGGATGGCCTCGCGGATGCGGGTGCTGCTGACACGCCGGCCGTCGAGAGACACCGCCGCCAAGCCATGCACCACGAATCCCATCTCACGTCCGAGCCTCCGCAGCAGATCGACGTTGCCGGTGCGCTGGTGGCCGAAGGTGAAGGCGCTGCCGACGCACACGCTGAAGATGCGGCCCAGGCCGCCCGCCAATTCGCGGATGAAGTCCTCCCCTGGCTGCGAACTGAACTGGCGGTCGAAATGAATCAACAGCACGGCATCGGCGCCCAGGGCCTCGATGGCCCGGAGCTTCTGCGGCAGCGTGTAAATGAGCGGCGGGACCCGCTGCGGCGCGAGGACCGCGGCCGGGTGGCGGTCGAACGTCACGACCACCGCCAGTCCTTCGTGCTGTTCTGCGTCCGTGACAGCCTGTCGGATGACCTGTTGATGGCCCAGATGCACGCCGTCGAACATGCCGATGGCCAGGCAGACGGGGCGGCCTTTCGTTCTCAGTTCAGTAGCGCGGCGGACGAGCTTCACAGGATGGCCTGGGTCTTACGAGGTAATCTCAAAACTCGGTAGCAGCCGACGTGAGGAGGCTCACGACGATTGCGGATTGCGGATTGCAGATTGGAGATGGAGCCTCCTCACGTCGGCTGCTACGGTTTTGAAAGAGGCTCTTTCGTTTTACGTTTTGCGGTTCACCCATCACGACGTGAAGCGCGAACCGCGGCCCACGATAGAACTCGCTCACATCCCCTCCACCAGTTTCATGATCGGGATCACGCGCTTTTCCAATTCTGCGGCGGAGAGCTTGAGCGCGGCGTCGAGCGGGAGCGCGTCGGCCACGTTGAACTTGCCGGATTCGGTCCGGCGCAAGGTTTGCAGGTGTGCGCCGCAGCCGAGTTTTTGCCCAAGATCATGCGCGATGCTGCGCACGTAGGTGCCCTTGGTGCAGGCGATGGCAAAGTGCCCGACCGGCTCCTGGTAGGCACTGAAGCGGAAGCGGTAGATGTGGACACACCGCTCCTTGCGCTCCACCTCCACGCCTTTCCGCGCCAGCTTGTAGAGCGGCACGCCGCCCTGCTTCACGGCGGACACCATCGGCGGCATCTGCATCAGGTCGCCGACAAACGCGGCGGCTTCCTTGTTCAACTCGTCGAGCGTGAGGGGCGGCACCGGCAGGGAGGAAACCAGTTCTCCGTCGGCGTCGTAACTGTCGGTCGTCTCGCCGAACTTGATCGTCCCCTCGTAGGTTTTGTCGGAGGACATGAGCCGCTCGGAGAGCTTGGTCCCGCGGCCCAGCACGATGATGAGCAGGCCGGTGGCGTTGGGATCAAGCGTGCCACAGTGCCCGACCTTCTTGATGCGGAAGTGGCGGCGGATGGCATCGACCACGTCATGCGACGTCGGCCCCGACGGCTTGTCGATCAGGATGGCCCCGTCAAAAGGTTCAAACTCGATCATCGTCTCAGGAGTTGGAGGTGGACGATCCACCCAGCGAAACCTGTCGGCGTCGCGGAACGAGGCTCCGTCGCGAATTCTGCTTCCACTGCACCCACCGCACTGGTGTCAATTCTCTCATGTGGCGGGGGACCATAGAGGCCGTCGGAGGATTTTCAACTCCCAATCCTCCGCCGGAGTGCATTCGCCGGGCTGCATCAAACTCCCGCCCGGCACACTGGGTAGCGCAGATTTTCAATCTGCCGTACCGCCGACTTGCAGTCGGCAAGGCCGTGAAAACTTCCAGCCGGCTGGCCTCTTCCAACGCTCGCCGGTTGGAAAACCGGCGCTACGACAGACAGGAATGTCTGCGGGTCCGCCGAACTCGCAGGTTGGAAAGCCCGCGCTACGAGCGACAGCGGGCCTGGCACCCGCACTCGGCGCAGTGCCGGTTCAGGATGAGGTCGAACGGCGTTGAGTTGGCGACCAGCGCGGCGATCTTCTCCAGGCGTTTTCGCACTTCGCCAGCCAGGGCCGAGGTTTTCACCTTCAGCGCGGCGTGATCGTCACGGAGGGAAGCTACTTCCCTCTGAAGGGCTTGGCCACACAGCCATCCCGGTATCGTCACGGAAAAGCGTTTCAACCATTGAATTCGCCCCGCCTTGTCGTGTTCAATGCCGGCCATGAACGACCAAGCGCCTTCTCGCCTGCTGGCCCTGTTGGCAGCCTCGCTGTGGCTGGCTGATTTCACGGCTGGCGCCGCGCTTCCCAAGCCCAACGTTCTCCTCATCGTCTCGGACGACCAGGGTTACGCGGACACCGGCTTCAACGGCGGCCAAGACATCCCGACGCCAAACCTCGACCGACTGGCCAAGTCCGGCGTCCGCTGCACCAGCGGCTATGTCACGCACGCGTTTTGCAGTCCAACCCGTGCGGCGCTCATGACAGGCCGCTACCAGCAGCGGTTCGGCCACGAGAACAATCCGGTCTATGACCCGCTGGACCCGAAGGAGGGGCTGCCGCTGACGGAGAAGTTGCTGCCGGAATTTCTCCAGGAAGCGGGCTACGTCACGGGCTGGATTGGCAAGTGGCACCTGGGGGCGTCGCCCGCGCACACACCGCAACGGCGCGGCTTCAAGGAAACCTTTGGCTTCATCGGGGGCGGCCACCAATACCTGAATTGGAAACCGAACCCGCGGCAATACACGCTGCCCCTCGAGCGCAACGGCCAGCCGGTCGAAGTCACCCATCATCTGACGACCGCGTTCGGGGACGAAGCCGCCGCTTTTGTGAAACGCCACACCCAGGAGCTGTGGTTTCTTTACCTCGCGTTCAACGCGCCGCATCAGCCGCATCAGCCGACACCCGAGCGCCTAGCCAAGTTCGCTCACCTCAACGATCCCAAGCGCGCCCAATACGCCGCGCAGGTCAGCCTCATGGACGACGCCATCGGCGTGACGCTGGAGGCGGTGAAACAAACCGGCCAGGACACGCGCACGCTGGTGTTCTTCTTCTCCGACAACGGAGGCCCAGAGGTCAACGCCTCCGACAACACGCCGCTCCGCGGCCACAAAGGGCAGGTCTATGAGGGCGGAGTGCGGGTGCCGTTCGTCGTCAGTTGGCCGGGCCGGCTGCCCGCCGGAAAGGACTACGCCCACCCCGTCAGTTCGCTCGACGTCTTCGCCACGGCACTCGCGTGCGCGGGCCAGCCGGTGCCGACGGATCGCAAGTATGACGGTGTCAACCTCGTGCCCTGCCTCGCCGGCGAAACCAAAGTAGCCCCTCACGAGCGTCTCTGCTGGCGTGTTGGCGGCAACCAGCTTTGGGCGATACGGGCAGGAGATTGGAAACTCGTTCGTCAGAAAGACAAACCGGACGAGCTTTACGATCTGGCGAGCGACATCGGTGAGACTCAAGACTTGGCCGGAGCCAAGCCCGACGTGGCACGGCGCTTGGCTGCGGCGTTGGAAGCCTGGGACAAGGAACTCATCGCGGCGGTTTTTCCAGGATCAAGCGTGAAGAACGAAGACTGGGGGCCGGGCGGCGCCAACCAGCGCGAACGTCCCAACCTGAAACCGAAACAAGGCAAAGCCACCGCGCCGAAGGAATCCCTGAATCCATGACGAGACAGGATTGCGTCGCCAGAATCCGAGCCGCCTGAGAAACTGAAACCTATGAGCCTCTTTCAGAACTGTAGCAGCCGACGTGAGGAGGCTCTGTTTGCATTGAAGTTTGAGCCTCCTCACGTCGGCTGCTACAGGTTCTGCAATTGCCTCCTATGAAGACAAGAATTCGCATTCTGTTTGCCCTGGCTGGGCTGCTGGTTGTTCCCGTGATGCTCACGAGGGCCGCGTCCAACCGCGATCTCTTGCCCGACACCTCGAAGATGAACTTGCTGTTCATCATCATTGAAGACTGCACCGCGGGCGTCTGGGGCAGTTACGGCAACCCCATCTGCAAGACGCCGAACATGGACCGCTTCGCGCGCACGGCGGTGCAGTTCGACGCGGCCTATGTCCAAGCCGTCTGCTGCAATCCGTCGCGCACGTCGTTCCTCACCGGGTTGCGTCCGCTCACCACGCGCGTCTGGGGCAACGCGCACGTGATGAGCGAGCAGTTGCCGGCGGGCACGCTCACGTTGCCCGAGTGGCTCAAGAAGAAGGGCCTCCACACCGCCGTGATCGGGAAGTTTTTCCACACGACCGAATACGCCCACCAGCAACTCATGGCGTTTGACCGCATCGAGCACTACTCGCCGCCGCCGGGCTGGAAGGGACCGGCACCCAGGCTCAAGTTCCAGCCGGTGAAGCGCGCCGAGAAGGATCCCGCGCCCAAGGACAAGACCAGCCGCGAGTACCGCTTGTGGCGCGCTCGGCAGTCAGACCGCTACGGCGATTCGGGCCGGGAACCCGAAGAGGAAGGCGACTACCGCATGTCGCAGACCGCCGTGGCGCTGCTCGAAGATTTTGCCAAGACGAAACAGCAGTTTTTCCTCTCGGTCCATCAATCGCGCCCGCACACCCCGCTCATCGCGCCGAAGAAATACATCGACCTGTACGACCCGGCGAAAATCCCTGACCCACTCGCGCCACCGTCGAGCTTGAAGGACTGCCCTTATCCCAAGCGCATGACCAATGGCAACCCGGACATTTTCATGAAGGGCCAGCCCACGCCCCAGCAAGCCCGCGAAGCTATCGCCGCCTACTACGCTTGTGTGAGCTTTGTGGACGACAACGTGGGCCGCATCTTGACCGCGCTCGACCAGCAAGGACTCGCTGACCACACCATCGTCTTCGTCATGGGCGATCACGGGTTCCACCTCGGCGACCACGGCTTCTGGTCCAAGTATTCGATGCTGGAAGCCACGCGCCGCGCGCCGTTGTGGGTGCGCGTGCCCGGCGCTCCGGCCAACGGGAAGGTCTGCCGCGAGTTCGTCGAGTTCGTGGACTTCGTGCCCACAGTGGGCGAGTTGCTCGGCCTCGACGTGGCGTCGAATCTCGAAGGCACCAGCTTCGCGCCGCTGCTGCTGAATCCAACCCGGCCGTGGAAGAGCGCCGTGTTCATGGTCCAAAGCCCCAACGAACAGGTCGTCCGCAACAAACGCTACAGCTACATGGAACTGAAGAGCGGCCCGGTGCCGGCGGCGCTTTACGATCTGGAGAAAGATCCGTGGGAAACCGTGAACCTGGCGGACGATCCCGCCTACGCCGAAGTGCGGAAGGAAATGGCCACCCTGCTCACCACCGGTTGGAAAGCGGCATTGCCGCCGGCCACCAAAGGAGGTACCCGGCAGCAACGTCCCGCGAATTCCCAGTGAACCACCTGAAACAATGCATTCCATGAAATCCATCCTCCGACTGTTCCTTCCGTGTCTCCTGTGTCTGCCGTCGTTCACCGGCGCTGCGTCCAAGCCCAACATCGTCTTCATCATGGGCGATGACATCGGCTGGGGCGACTTCCAGTGCTACAACCCGCAGGGCAAAATTCCGTCGCCCAACATTGACCGGCTGGCGCGCGAAGGCATGCGCTTCACGGACGCGCACACGCCGGCCGCGTTGTGCGCCCCCACGCGCTACGCGGTCGCCACCGGCAACTACACTTGGCGTGGGCGCGCCCCCGGCGGCACCTGGGGCTGGAACGCGACGCCGCAGTTCCTCCCCGGTCAAAAGACCGTGGGGCACCTCCTGCAAGCTGCCGGCTATCGCACGGCGCTGTTCGGCAAACTGCATTTCGGCGGCGAGTTCGAGCAGCGCGCGGGCGGGCGTCCGGATTTTTCCAGGCCCATGAAGACCGGGCCGATTCAGTGGGGGTTCAGCTACTCCTACGTTCTGCTCGGCGGACACCAGGGGCCGCCCTACATGTTCATTGAGAACAACCGTGTCGCTGGCGATGCAGAGAAAGTCACGCCGCTTCAAGCCGGGCCGCTCAACGGCGGCATCGTGCCTGTGCCGGGGCCGGGCCTGCCGGACTGGGACAGCCGCAAGGTGGGCGAAACGTTGGTGGAGAAGGCGCTGGGGTTTGTGGATCAGGACAAGAACCAGCCGTTTTACATCCACCTCTCCACCGACGGCGCGCACGGTCCTTACACGCCGCCCGACACGCTGCGGGGCACGCCGGTCAAAGGCGCGTCCAAGATGACGCCCAAGACTGACATGGTGTTTGAGGTGGACGTGGTGGTGGGGAAGATCGTCGAGGCGCTGGAAAAGCGGGGGCTGATCGAGAACACCCTCATCGTCGTCACCAGCGACAACGGCGGCATCCCTACGCCGCGCGACCGCGCTTTCGGCCACGACGCCGTGGGCGGATTGCACGGCTCGAAGTCCTTCATCTGGGAAGGCGGCCATCGCGTGCCGTTCGTGGCGCAGTGGAAAGGCCGCGTCCCCGCCGGCACAGTCCGCAACCAACTCATCGGCACGCATGACATCGTGCCCACGTTCGTCGAGTTGGCGGGCGGCAAGTCCGACCCGGACCAGATGCTCGACAGCGTCAGCCTCGCGCCCGTGCTCCTCGGCCGGCGCGGCGACGATCAACCGGTCCGGCAGATGCTTCTCGTCCAAAGCAGTCCCGGCCGCGATGCGTTCACCGAGCGCAACCCGGAAATCGCCAAGCCCGAACAAGGCCAAAAGCTGACCCAGCAAGCTCGTGAGTCTGCACAGAACAAAGCCTGGAACGAGATCGCGAAGAAGGGCGCCAAGTCGGGCAGCCACGGTATGGCCCACGCCTTGCGCGAAGGCCCGTGGAAACTCGTCCTCGACATCGAGCACGACAAACCCGCGGCCCTCTACAACCTCGCCGACGACCTCTCCGAGCAAAAGAACCTCATTGCCGACGCCGCTCAAGCTGAGCGCGTGAAGCGGATGGAGCAGCTCTACCGCGAAATCCGCGCGTCCAAACGGAGTGCCAATCGGCAGCAGTGACTAATCCACGCGAGCACCCGCGCTTTGGTCCCGCTCTCAGACTCGGTTTGCCCGGCTCAGGGTCGTGGGAGCATTCCCATCACCCCATCGTGCCGGTTTCACAAGAAATTTGTTCGTGTTGGTGCTGGGTCTCAACTAAAGTCCGTCGAATATTGAACCGTGCTACCGTTGCCGACAGAACTGCGCCCCGTGCGTGAGGGCTTGTTGCGTGTTGGTTTTTCCGAGGACCGACTGCGGTCGGACGTGCTTTTCCCAGACGGCACGCGCCGAAGCGGGCTGTTGGCGTTTTCGGACCGTCCCTTGGATTCGCGGACAGCAGCGGTGGCCGCTCTCGTAGGACCGCAGTTCACGGAGGCGGACGTTTCCTCTGCACGGCCTCTCGGCGCGCCGCTCGTCTTCGCATGTTTGCCAGACCGCTACCACGTTTGGAAACAGGGCGCCGACCGTCCACACTTTTTCTGTCCGCTGACGCCGTCCGAGGTGCCCGGCTTCTTCCGCAAACACGCCGCCGCGTTGGCGCCGGATGCCATCTACCGTGCGAAGACCTGGGCACGTCTGGAGCACACTTACCAACTCGACTTCGTGGATGCCGGACTCCTGCCGGTCGTCGAGGAAGAGGCTGGAGAGAAGTTGCGCGACGTTATTGAGCGGGTGGTGAGTTCGACCCGAAAACGGCTTGGCTGGACCGAGGTTACAGAGAATGACGGGAAATGGCTCCTGCAGGCGACGTTCTGGTTGCTCGCGGCGAAGATTCTTCAAGACAAGGAAGTGCCGGGTTTCGTCCGGTTGACGCTCACCGATTTGGACAGCGTCTATGATCGGCTGTCGAAGCACTACAACAGCGAGAATCCCAAACCTGTTTCGGTGGACGGACGCGAGCGACGCGCTGCCTTGGAAGCAGCCGCCCGCGAAATCCAGAGTCTGGGCCACTGCGGCCTCGTCAGCACGGAAGCCCTGGCCCACCTCTACGAAAGCGCGCTGATTGACCGTGCCACCCGGCAGCGTTTGGGCACGCACAGCACTCCGCCGTGGCTGGTGGACTACATCGTGGGCCGTTTGCGTCCGTGGATTGGCGAGATGCCGCCAAAGGATCGCCACGTTTTCGAGCCGGCGTGTGGTCATGCGGCGTTCCTCATCTCAGCGATGCGTTTGCTGGGCGAACTGCTGCCGGCCGACTGGCGCGAACCACGTCAATCCTACTTGCGGCGTCGTTTGCACGGAATGGAGCGGGACGCCTTCGCACTCGAAATTGCCCGCTTGTCGCTGACGCTCGCCGACGTACCGAATCCGAACGGCTGGGCCTTGACAGAAGCCAACATGTTTCCGGGCGACCGGCTGCAACGCTCTGTGCGTGAAGCGTCCATCGTGCTGGGCAACCCGCCTTTCGAACCATTTGAGGCGGGCACTCGCAAGCAGGACTGGCTGCACAACAAGGCCGCTGAAACTTTCAGGCGGGTGGTGGAGAATCTCCGGCCCGGTGGGGTGTTCGGTTTCGTACTGCCCCAAACCCTGCTCCACAGCCAGCAGGCGAGCGCGCTGCGTGAGGCGCTCCTGCACGACTACGAGATTTCCGAAATCAGTCTCTTCGCTGACAAGGTGTTCCGCTACGGGGAACCAGAGAGCACGGTTATCATCGGTCGCCGGCTCGCGCAAAACGCGCCGCGCCATTTCGCTGTGCGTTACCAGCGCATCCGTGAAGGACAGGTTGCAGAGTTCAGCCGGACGTATCAGGCAAGCAGCGAAATGACGGTGAAGCAGGAACGGTTGGTTGTAGCGGAGGATGCCTCGTTGCTTGTGCCGGAGCTTGATGATCTGTGGCAGTCGCTTGCTGGGATGAAGCGTTTGGAAGAGTTCGCTCAGGTTGGGCAAGGGTTGTCACACAAATCAAATGAAACAGAGGTCGAATCACCCCGACCACGCGACAAATTTGTTCCTGGTTTCTCATTCTGGCTTGAGAGCCAGATGACTCATCTGTTGCCGCCAGTAACATGGTTGAATCTTGACCCGGAGATGATAGCCAGACCGCGTCACGGAACCGCGACAGAGGCGCCTCAAGTTCTTCTCAATTACGCGCGAGTTAGCCGCGAGGCATGGCGACTAAAGGGACTCATTGATGAGAAAGGCCATCCCGTTACGAGCCGGTTCATCGTTGTTCGGCCTGAGCTAGAAAATCTGTCACCGCTTTCCCTGTGGGGTTTCTGCAATTCGCCTTTTGCCAACGCGTACGCCTCTTGCCATTCCAGCAAACGTGATGTGCTCGCCGGTGATATTCGCCAAATGCGCGTGCCCGACCTTACCAGTTGCGACCTCGCTCCGTTGGAGAAAGCCGTCTCCGAATACCTTGCCGCCGCACGGGCGACTCCTATTCCCAAGCCTCAGCCCAACAAGCGCACTGATCGAAAAGACAAGTCCACAGCGCAAATGACCTTGTTTGGTGGTGAATCCGAAACCACCACCAGCAACGCCGAATCCGAGCGGCTGAAGTTCCTCCACTGGCGCGTCGATGCCGAGGTGCTCCGGCTCTACAACCTTCCGTCCAAGCTGGAGCGGCGGCTTCTCGACTTGTTCAGCGGAGTTCGCCGACGTGGTGTGCCATTCATCCAGATGGAGTATTTCCCGAAGGGCTACACCGACCTTGACCGACTCAGTGATCTGCTTGCCATCACGGCCGATTGGGAGAAAACAAACCGGCGGCGCGGCAAGCTCATGGATTTGGAAGATGAAGGTCGGCTCACGCCCGCCCAAGCGGAGGAATTGGCGAACCTGCAACGACTGGCGGATGCGCTGCTGGGTCTGATGGAGCCGTGGAAAGCGGATGAGGTGGACCGCACGGTGGAGCAGGCGAAGCAGCGGGGGATATGGAAGGAGTAACGACAACCGTCGATCCTTTTTCGTATCCTGTCCAGCCGCATCGCCGCCGGCATGGTCCGGCGGGCTACCCGAAATACCAGCAATACCGTCCGTGGCTGGAGGATGAGTTCACTTTCCGCTGTGTCTATTGCCTCAAGCGCATGGTGTGGGCACCAACGGATGTCTGGACCGTGGACCACATCATTCCGCAGGACGAAGCGAAGGACCTGGTCTGCGATTACGACAATCTCGTGCTCGCCTGCCAATGCTGTAACCGGATCAAATCGAACAAGCGCGTGCCTGATCCTTGCCGCACGGCTTACGGTAAATGCCTGCGAGTTGGTGCCGACGGAGCAATCATCCCTTTGAACAAGCTCGGAGGTCGGCTCGTGCGCGACTTACGCTTGAACGAACCACGCTTCCAGCGCTGGCGGAGCCAACGGATGCGGGAACTTCGTGCTCTCGCTCTGTGCGATCCCAACGGCTACGAACAGGTCATGGGATTCCCAAAGGACCTTCCCGATTTGGCAGTGTTGAAAGTGAAGTCGAACAGCCGGCCGGAAGGGCTGGCGGAGAGTTGGTTCGCAAAACGACAACAAGATGAATTGCCGAAGATTTACTGACTGCTGCACCGTTGACGGCTCCCTTCCATGGCTCACGTTGTTTCCGTCGTCCAGTATCCGCGGTTCAACTTCGGCGTGTTCATCGGTTCCATTTCCTGCGAACATTCGCGGCCATGAATTCGTTTCGCCGACGGGCCTTCTCCGTTGGATTCTTGGCGGCCATTCCGATGCCGTCGCCCCCCGCCTTTAAACCCAGCGTTCTCTGCATCCTCTCCTTGAAACGTAATCTCACCATCTTTGCCCTCCTTTGCGCTCTTTGCACCCACGCCGTCGCCGCCGCGAAACCCAACGTCGTCATCTTTCTCGCCGATGATTCCGGCTGGGGAGACTACAGCTTCAACGGCAACACCAACCTCAAGACGCCCAACCTCGATTCGCTGGCCCGTTCAGGCGTGGTGCTGGATCGGTTCTACGTGTGCTCGGTGTGCGCGCCGACACGGGCGGAGTTCCTCACGGGACGCTACCATCCGCGGGGCGGCGTGCGCGGTGTCTCGACGGGGCTGGAGCGGTTGAACACGGACGAGAGAACCATCGCCGACGCGTTCAAGGCGGCGGGTTACGCGACCGGCGCGTTTGGCAAATGGCACAACGGCAGCCAGTGGCCTTACCACCCGAACGCGCGCGGCTTCGACGAGTACTACGGCTTCACCTCCGGGCACTGGGGCGAGTACTTCGATCCGCCGCTGGAGCACAACGGCCGTCCCGTGCGCGGCCAGGGCTTCATCGCGGATGATCTGACCACGCACGCCATCGAGTTCATGGAACGCCATCGCGAGCAACCGTTCTTCTGCTACATTCCGTTCAACACGCCGCATTCACCCTGGGCCGTGCCGGACAAGTTCTGGCAGCGCTTCAAGGACAAGCCCATTGGGTTGCGCGCCAGCCCAGGCAGCAGGGAGCAACTCGATCAGACGCGCTGTGCCCTGGCGATGATGGAGAACCTGGACTGGAACGTGGGCCGCGTGCTGCAGCGGCTCGACGAACTCAAGCTCGCCGACAACACCGTCGTCGTTTACTTCTCGGACAACGGCCCGAACTCGTGGCGCTGGAGCGGCGGCATGAAAGGCATCAAAGGTTCGACCGATGAAGGCGGCGTGCGCTCGACGTTCTTTCTCCGCTGGCCGGCGAAAATCAAACCGGGAACTACGGTGCGCGAGATTGCCGGCGCGATTGACCTGCTGCCTACGCTCACGGCGCTGGCCGGTGTCCCGCGCGTCGGCAACAAGCCGCTAGACGGGCGCGATCTCTCGCCGCTGCTCTTCGGCAAGACAGGCGAGTGGCCGGAGCGCATGATCTTCTCGCACCAGAACGGCAACGTCAGCGCCCGCTCGCAGCAATACCGGTTCGACAACCGAGGGGCGCTTTTCGACATGATTGCTGACCCTGGCCAGACCCGGAACATCGCCAAGGACCAGCCTGACTTGGCCGCGAAATTCGCTGCCGCCGTAACCGCGTGGCGCGCCGACGTGCTTCCAGGATCGAAGGACGATCGCCCGTATCCGGTCGGCTACGCCGAGTTTCCGCGCACGCCGCTGCCCGCGCGCGACGGCCTCCCGCACGGCGGCGTAAAACGCAGTGGCGGTGCGCCGAACTGTTCCTACTTCGTCAACTGGACGAGCCTCGACGACCGGATGACTTGGGACATCGCGGTGAACACGAGCGGCGACTACGACGTGGAGGTTCTTTACACGTGCCCCTTGGCCGATGCCGGCGCGACCATCGAGTTGGAGTTCAACGGCCGCAAGCTTGCGGGCAAAGTTGCGCCCGGTTGGGACCCGCCCCTTTACACCAATCAAGACACGGTCCCGCGCCCGCCGGGCGAATCGCAGATGAAGGAATTCCGCTCACTGAACTTCGGCGTGATGCGGCTCGAAAAAGGCCGCGGCTTGATGACCTTGCGCGCGCTCGACATCCCCGGCCGCAATGTCATGGACGTTCGCCAGGTGAACCTCACGCTCAGAGGCAAACGCGCTGCTCCCTCCAAATCCAATGAGCAACTATGAAACCTCGACCCTCTCTTCTCGCCCTGTTGTGTGCCGCCATGCTGGCGGCGCTGGCCTCTTTCGCCCACGCGGCGCAAGCGGAGCGCCCCAACGTCCTCTTCATCGCCTCCGACGACCTGCGCCCGCAGCTCGGCTGTTACGGCGACAAGGTGGTCAAGTCGCCCAACCTTGACCGTCTGGCGGCGCGGGGGCTGGTCTTCGACCGCGCCTATTGCCAGCAGGCGCTGTGTTCGCCCTCGCGCATCTCGCTGCTCACGGGGCGGCATGTTTGGACGACGAAGATTTACGACATCGGCCCGTTTCTGCGCGAGACGATGCCGGACGTGATCACGCTGCCGCAGCACTTCAAGAACAACGGCTATTTCACGCGCAGCCTGGGAAAGATCTACCACGTCGGCATTGATGATCCGCAGTCGTGGAGCGCGCCGCCGTGGCATTCAAAGAAGCCGCGATATGGCCCGGTCGGTTCTGCGATGGTGGCCAAGCGCGCGGCAGATTTGAAAGCCGCCGGACAACCGATTCCGAAGAAGGGTGAAAACGTGCCGTTCTACGGTGGGCCGGCCTTCGAGGCCCCGGACATGGCGGACGAGAACCTGCTCGACGGCGACACCGTGCGGGAGGCGTTGGACGCGATGCGCGAGCTGGCGAAGAGGCCGGAACAACCATTCTTCCTCGCGGTGGGCTTTGCGAATCCACACGTGCCCTGGGTGGCGCCGAAGAAGTACTGGGACCTCTACCGCACCGAGGACCTGCCGCTGCCGGAGAATCGTTTCGCGCCGAAGAACGCGCCCGCCTTTGCCGCCACGACCGGCGCGGATTTCTATTGGTATTCCAACGTGCCCAAGGACCGGAAGATCACGCCGGAGTTTGGCCGGCAGTGCCTGCATGGCCACCTCGCCGCCATCAGTTACGTGGACGCCGGCATCGGCCGCCTGCTGGCTGAGCTTGACCGCCTCGGTTTCCGCGAAAAGACCGTGATCGTCTTCTGGGGCGACCACGGCTATTACATGGGCGAGCACAACTGGTGGGGCGGCAAGCACAACACCTACGAGGGCGCCACCCGGGCGCCGCTCATCGTGTCCGTCCCCGGCCAGAAAACCACGGGCGCGCATTGCCCGGCGCTGGTGGAGTTCGTGGACCTCTACCCGTCGCTGGTGGAGTTGTGCGGGCTGCCGTGGCCCAAGGACGCTGCCGGTTTGGAGGGCAAGAGCTTCGTGCCGCTGCTCAACGACCCAAAGCGCCCGTGGGACAAGGCCGCCTTCAGCGAATATCCGAAAGGCGGCCGGCAAGGCGTCGCCATGCGCACGGATCGCTACCGCTACGTCGAGTGGCGGAACAAGAACGGGGACCTCGTCGCGCGCGAGCTTTACGACCATCAGGCCGATCCGCAGGAGAACGAGAACGTGGCCGATGCGCCCGCCAACGCGGCCGTGCTGGAGCGATTGGCGACCCAGCTTCGCGCAGCCCGAAAGCCAGCGCCGGAAGCCGAGCCGGAACGCAAACCGTGACGGCCTCGTGCGATGGGTCTTTACCAACGCTCTCAACGAACCACGAACCACGAACAACAACCGACTCCGCCATGAACACAAACTGCATTCAAGACCGCCGGGCCTTCCTGAAATCCGCCGCCGCCCTCGCCGCGCTGGCCGCGTGGCCGATGGGCTGCGCCACCCAGCACGCCGCGCTGCCGAGTGCGCCCCTCGCGACCCGCAAGAAGAAACCCGGCCTGGTGCGCGGCGCGTTCTTCTACCCGCCCGCGCAACTGGTGCTGGACGGCAAGTGCGAGGACAGTTGGGCGCCGCAGCATTGGTTCACTTGGCCGGGCAACCAGTTCCAGCCGGAGCAGCAGCAGGCCAAGTTCACCGAGCGCCTCCACCAGATGACTGCCGGCCTCGACCTCACGCTGAAGATGAACGCGCAGGCGATTCACACCGATGCGGCCATTCAGGCGTTTCTCCAGGAGGTCGAGCAGTCCAAGCCCGAGGCGCTGCTCCTCGTCAACTTCTGGAACAGTTTCAGCCCGAAACTCAAGCCCATCCTCGCCGCCTTCAAGGGGCCGATCATTGTCTATCAGCCGGTGGGCGCGAACCACCAGTTGCCGCCGGAGTTCCTGCGCACCGCGCCGCGCGTGCAATACATCCACTCCATCGAGAACTGGGAGGCGCTCGAACGCGGCTTGCGCGCCGTCCACACCAAAGTCCAGCTCGCCCAGAGCCGGATGTTGCGCGTGTCGGGCCGGCTGGAGCGCGAGGCAGACGACTCCGAGCCGTTCTTCAGTCTGCCGATCCACGGCATCCCCGCGGCGCACTTCAACAAGCTCTTCGACGAACTGACCGTCACCGACGAGGACCGCGCCTTGGCCCGCTCAGTTCGCCGGCGCGCGCTCTCCGTGACCGACCTGGAGGAAAAGGCGTTCCTCGACGCCGTCCGCGCTCACACCGCCGTCGGCAAGCTCCTCGAACGTCATCAAGCCGACGCGATCGCCATCGAGTGTCTGTTCCTCAAGCACCGCAAGCCGTGCCTGAGCTTCGCGCTCAACAACGGGCGCCTCGTTCCCTGCGGCTGTGAGAACGACCTCAACGCCACGCTCACGCTCATGTTCGGTGCGAGCCTCTTTGGCCGGGGCGGCTTCCAGCACAACCCTGAGTTTGACACCGAACACAACCACTACTTCGCCTCGCACTGCACCTGCACCACCAAACTGCACGGGCGGGACCAGAAGGATGCGCCGTATCACTTGCGGTCGTTCTTCCACCAGATGCCCAAGTCGCTCGCGCTCGACGTGCAATGGCCCGCCGGCGAGACGGCCACGCTCGTCAAATACCAGACCACCAAAGCCACCCTCGACGCCTGGCGGGGCCGTATTATCTCGTCGCCCACGTGCCCGCCCGCGGGCGGTTGCGCCACGCGGGCGCTGGTGAGCCTCGATGGCGTCGCCGACGTGTGCAGCGTCTATGCCGGCCCGCACCCGATCCTCTACTGCGGCGACTTTGCGAAGCACGCCAAGGTCTTCGCCCAACTCTATGGCTTGGACATCAGGACGAACATTTGAGCGGCCACCAAGTTGAACCCGGCCCCATGACGGCGGCATGAATCTCAGCCTTCAGCGTTGCGCTCCGCCGCGCTTGCGTCGTTTCGCCGTCGCGATTGCATGGCTGCTTGCGGGCAGTCTGCTCGCCGCTGCGGCACCGCTTGAAGGCGTCGAACTGGCGCGCTATCGGTTGGGCACTTTGGAGAAAGCCATTCGTGACTTGGACCAAACCTACGGGCCGGCTTACCCCAAGGCGGGTGAGTTTCTAAATCGCGCCCGCGCGCTGCGCCAGCGGTTGGAGGCGGGCGCTGCTGATGGGAAGGCCATGCCTGCGGAAATCGAGGCCAGCCTTGTCGCCTTGCAACAGGAAGCCTTGCTCGCCAATCCACTCCTGCAATCGAACCAACTCCTGCTCGTCAAGCGGCGGCCCAGCGGCAAACGCGGCACTCCGGGCCTCGACATTGCCATGCCCTCAAACCACGAATGCAACTCCTCGCTCGCGCGCACCGGCTACGACAACGAACTGTGCGTCCTCTCGCCCATCAGCCCGCGCGGCAAGTTGCGCACACTGTATCGCCCGCCCAACGGCGGCTACGTAGGCGAGATGGATTTGCATTGGGACGCCGACCGCTTTCTCTTCACGCAATCCGACACGACAAACTGGAAGGTGTGTGAACTCCAGATCGTAGCGGCGTCTCGGCAGAGCGCCGCCGATTCTTCCGCGCCTCAGCCAACGGCGCTCTCCCGAGACGCCGCTACGCCGGTCAAAGTGCACCACGTTTCCACCATGCCCGACGACGTGGACAGCTTCGACGCCTGCTATCTGCCCAACGGCAAGATCATGTTCGGCTCGACCGCCTCTTTTCAATCCGTCCCGTGCTGGCACGGCTTGAAGAAGGTTTCCAATCTCTACCTGATGAACGCCGATGGCAGCGGCGCGCGGCAGGTCTGCTTCGACCAGGACCACGATTTCCACTCCACCGTGCTCCCCAACGGCCAGGTGCTCTACAACCGCTGGGATTACACCGGCATCAATCACATCTACCTGCGCGAACTGATGCTCATGAATCCCGACGGCACCGGCCAGCGCGCCATTTATGGCAGCGGCTCGTGGTATCCGAACTCGCTCTACTTCGCGCGCCCGCTGCCCGGCGATGCGGGCAAAATCATTTCCATCCTCTCCGGCTACCACGGCCCGCATCGCATGGGGCAGCTTGTGATTCTCGATACCACCAAAGGCTGGCAAGAGGCCGCGGGGATCGTGCAACGCCTCTCGGGCCGCGGCGATCCCATCAAGCCGATGGTGAAAGACAATCTGGTTGAAGCCGACTGGCCAAAGTTCCTGCAACCCTTTCCGCTCAATGAAAAATATTCCCTCGTCGCCGCGTGGCTGCACGCCAAGGCGAACTGGGGCATCTACCTGGCGGACGTGTTCGACAACCTTGTGCTCGTGCGTGAAGAACCGGGCTGGGCGTTGCTGGAGCCGGTGGTGCTGAAGTCCCAGCCGAAGCTGCCCGCCCTGCCAGATCAAGTGGACCTGAGCCGCGACGACGGCCTCGTCTATCTGCACGATGCTCATGTCGGGCCGGGCCTACAGGGCGTGCCGCGCGGCACGGTGAAGAGCCTGCGTGTGCTGGCGTATCACTTCGGCTACCTCGGCCTCGCGGGACCAGATCGCATCGGCTACGGCGGGCCGTGGGAAGTGATGCGCATCCTGGGCACCGTGCCGCTGGAGGCCGATGGCTCGGCGTTCTTTCGTGTGCCGGCGAACACGCCCATCGCGCTGCAACCGCTCGACGCCGAGGGCAAAGCGGTCCAGCTCATGCGCAGTTGGTTCTCCGTGATGCCCGGCGAGAAGGCGTCGTGTGTGGGCTGCCACGAGCGACCGTCCGACACGCCGCGTCCGCAAATCGCGCTGGCGGCACGCAAGGAGCCGCATGAGATCACGCTGTGGTATGGCCCCGCGCGCGGCTTTGATTTCGAGCGCGAGGTGCAGCCGGTGTTAGACCACCATTGCGTGAAGTGTCACGACGACCGTAGCAGCCGACGTGAGGAGGCTCCATCTGAAATCCGGCATCCGGCATCCGGCATCGAAAGTAGTCGGGGCCTCCTCACGTCGGCTGCAACGAATCGCATTGACCTTCGTTCCGCGACACTCGTCACCAACTACACCGGCCGCCGCATCAGCCAAATGGGCATTGACCGACTGCATCCGAAGATGCGCGCCGACACGCAAGGCATCCTCAAATACTCGCCAGCCTACGACGCGCTGATTCCCTACATCCGCCGTGTCGGCATTGAAGACGACGTCTCCATGCTCACGCCCGGCGAATATCACGCTGACACCAGCCCGCTCATCCAAATGCTCCGCAAAGGCCATCACGGCGTGCAACTCGACGCCGAGTCGTGGGATCGGCTCGTGACGTGGATTGATCTGAACGCTCCGTGCCACGGCACCTGGAGCGAAGTGTATCCCATTCCCGACGGCGCGCATGAGCGGCGGATGGCGTTGCGGCGGCAGTTCTGCGGGCCAAAGGAAGATCCTGAGAAGATTCCACAGCCCGTCGTGGCGGCGACTCGGCAGAGCGCCGCACTCGCAAGTCCAGCAGACGAAGATGGCGGCGCTCTGCCGAGTCGCCGCTACGAGACTCCGAATCCGGCGCCTGAATTCCGAGCTTCGGATCTGCTCTCCGGGCCGCGCGAGAAAGTCATTTCCTTAGCCGACGACCTGACCCTGAAACTTGTCCGCATCCCCGCCGGCGAGTTTCTCATGGGCGACCCGGATGGTGAGCCCGACGATTTCCCGCTCTCCCGCGTCACCGTCGCCCGGTCGTTTTGGATGGCCGCCTGCGAAATCAGCAACGAGCAGTTCCGCCAGTTTGATTCGGGCCACGACAGCCATTATTACCAGAAGCGCTATCCCGCGCTGGAGCCGGGCGCGCCGGACTGGCTGGGACCCGACGCACGCGGCTTGACTCTCAACGACGGTCGCCAGCCCGCCGTGCGCGTGTCCTGGGACCAAGCGATGGCCTTTTGTCGCTCGCTCTCGGCCCGCACCGGGCTGCGCTTCAATCTGCCCACCGAGGCGCAATGGGAATGGGCCTGTCGCGCCGGCACGAGCACGCCGTGGAGCTTCGGCGCGCGCGATGCGGACTTCTCGCGCTGGGCCAACCTGGCCGACGCGTCCTTCAGCAAGGGCCTTGGCAAGGACGGCAAGCAAGTCACCGGCGGACTGGAGCATTTGGTTCTCGAAGGCGCAGCGCTGAGTGACACGCGCTGCAACGACCGCGCTGTCGTCACCGCTGAAGTTGGAAGCTTCCAGCCGAACGCCTGGGGCCTGCATGATATGCACGGCAACGCCGCCGAATGGACGCGCACCAGCTACGCCGCCTTTCCCTATTGGGACGCCGATAGCCGCAGCGACGCGCCAACCGGCACGCGCAAAGTGGTACGCGGCGGCTCCTTCTTCGATCCACCGGCCCGTGCCTGCAGCGCCTTCCGCCTCGCCTATCCGAGTTGGCAGCGCGTCTTCAACGTCGGCTTCCGCGTGGTGTGCGAAGACAACCTCGAACAAACCCGCCTTCCCCAATGAACCATCTGTCCCATCGGCTCTGCGCTCTGGCCGCGCTTCTTTCCCTGGCATTCCCCCTCGCGCTCCCCGTCCTCGCCGCCGAGCCAGCGCGTCGGCCCAACGTCCTTTGGATTACGGCCGAAGACATCAGCCCCAATCTCGGCTGCTACGGCGACACTTACGCGCGCACGCCGCAACTCGACGCCTTCGCGCGCGAAAGCGTCCGCTACACGCGCGCCTTCGCCACGGCGCCAGTCTGCTCGCCCGCGCGCTCTTGTCTCATCACTGGGATGTATGCCACGTCGCTCGGCACGCAGCGGCTCCGGTCGCGATTCCCTGTGCCCTCGAACGTGCGCGGCTTCCCGGCACTGCTGCGCGAGGCCGGGTATTACACCGCCAACAACGTCAAGACGGACTACAACCTGCGTGACGAGCCGGCTTTCATCCGCGATTGCTGGAATGAGTCTTCGCCACGCGCGCATTGGCGCGGACGCCAGCCGGGGCAGCCGTTCTTCGCCGTGTTCAACCTCATGACCACGCACCAGTCGCGCGCGAGTGTGTGGCCGCACAAGCAGTTTGAAAAAGAAGTCGCCGCCAAGCTCACACCGGGCGAACGCCATGATCCCGCCAAGGCCCCGTTGCCGCCCTACTATCCGGACACGCCCGAGGCGCGTCAAACGTGGGCCCGCTACCACGACTGCATCACCGCGATGGACAAAGAAGCGGGGGCGTTGCTCCGCCAGCTTGCCGAGGACGGTCTGGCCGACGACACGATTGTGTTTTTCTACGGCGACAACGGCATGGGTCTGCCGCGGGGGAAACGCTGCTTGTGGGACACCGGATTGCATGAACCGCTGCTGGTGCGGTTACCGGAGAAGTTCCGCCGGCTTGCACCAGACGCGCCGGGAACCGCGACAGATCGGCTGGTCAGCTTCGTGGATTTTGCTCCAACAGTCCTGAGCCTGTGCGGCCTCAAGGTTCCTGCCCACATGCAAGGCGTGGCGTTCCTGGGAGAAGCCGCCGGCCCGCCCCGCGAGTTCGTCTTTGGCGCGCGAGACAGGGTGGACGAAGTCTTCGATCTGTCTCGTTCGGTGCGCGATCGACGCTTCCTCTACATCCGCAACTTCATGCCGCACCTCTCCTGGATGCCGCCAGAGAATTTTTCGGACGGCTCGACGTTCCGTCGCGAACTCAGAGTGCTCGCTGGACAAGGCAAGCTCAACGCCGCGCAACTCACCTATGCCGGGCCGCGCAAGCCGCTGGAAGAACTCTACGACATGGAGGCTGACCCACACCAAATCCACAGCCTCGCCTCCAACCCAGCACACCACTCGACACTCGAGAGAATGCGGCGTGCCCTGCGCGAATGGCTGCTGACGACGCGTGATGCCGGCTTCCTCGCCGAACCGCAGGTCTGGGAACGCCTCGGCACCACCAGCACGCCACTTGATCTGGCCTGCGATGACGCGAAGTACCCGCTCGCCCGCCTGCTGGATGCCGCTGACCTCGTCGGACGCCCCAACGCAGCGCCGCAGCAGGTGAAGCTCCTGCGCGACGCGGACGACGGCGTGCGCTACTGGGCCGCCGTGGGCCTGCACGCGGCTGGCCAAGCCACTGAGCCAACCCGCGCTGCGTTGCGCGAGGCGCTGAAGGATTCCTGCGCCGTCGTGCGCATCGAGGCCGCGGCAACGCTGGCCGAGTGGGGTGAGGCCGGTGAACCGTTGCGGCTACTTGAGAAAGAACTCCGCTCGACGCAGTCCGATGTCGCCCTCCATGCCGCCCGCGCGCTGCAGTTGCTTGGCGACCGCGCCCAGCCGGTCAGGCCGGCCATGCGCGAAGTTCTCGAACGCGCCCGCCGCGAAGAGAAGATCGCCGGCGATCCGGCGATGTTTCTGCGTTTCAGCCTCGAATCAGCGCTGCAACCATGATTGCCTCTTGCCTTCAAAATGTATTCCTCACGATGAACCCGACCAAAGTCACCACCCAAACCATCCGCACGTCACCCACCTCCAACCGCACAGTCATGAGTTGCCTGCTTGGGGGGCTTGTCAGCTTCTGCGTTCCGTTGTCCGCTTTGGGTGCGGAAGCCGCAGCATTTACGGCCCATTCCTCCGGCAAGGCGGACATCGCCGTCAGCCACGGCGGCGCGGACTACTTCCGCTTCGGGACGGCGGCGTGGGGACCGAACTGGGCTTGGACCGGCGTGCAGGGCCAAACCGCCAGCGAGAACGGCGCGACCATCGGCACGTTGAACGCCACGGTCGGGGGCACTCCGCTCCGGCTGAGCTTCCGCGCGGGTCGGATCGTTTCCAATCGGCTCGAGTTGAATTACGAGCTGAAAGCGGAGAAGGACGCCGATCTCACGCTGTTCGTCGTCGAGGTCGCGCCGGGCGATGCGTTCAGCGGGCGCGAGGTGATGGTCGAGTCGCAAGGGAAGCAGGTGCCCGTGCGCGTTCCATTCGGCAAGCGCGCCATCGGCGAGCAGGTGGTCGTGCTGCGTTGGACCGATGCGAGCGGAGGCAATACGCTGATGCGTTTTGATCCGCCGTGCGAGATCGCGGCGGATGGTGCGTTGCGAATCGTGCTGGCGAAAGAGCGGCTGGCGGCCAATACGCCGAAGCGCCTGACGGCAACGGTGGAATTGCCCGCCACGACGGACTGGTATCCGAGCCTTACTGACGTTCCCGACGAACCGGGCCTCGCGACGTGGTATCCGTGGCGCGCCACCGGTGACGCGACGGACAGCGCATTCAGCATGGCCGATTGGCTGGAGAAACCCGCCGGCAAGCACGGGCGCATCAAGAGCGTCGGCGACGAACTGATCTACAACGCGAAGCCGATCAAGCTCTGGGGCCTCAATCTGTGCTACGGCGCCTGCTCGCCGGAGAAGTCACTCGCGGACAAGCGCGCTGCGTTCTACCCGCGCTACGGCATCAACACGGTGCGCCTCCACAAGTTCGCCGATGGCACCGGCTGGGCGGGCATTCAGTCGAAGGAGAGTGCTGCCGAGTATGACACCGTCGGGCTTGATCGCCTGGATTACCAGATCGCGAAGTTCAAGGAGGCCGGCATCTACGTGAAGCTTTCGGCCCACTTCGGCACCATCAAGCTCGGTCCTGCCGACCGCCGCGACGTGCCGTTCCTCGATGAGTTCGGCAGCTTCGACGGCAAGCGGAACGAGCGTGTGACTGCGGCGGCCAGCGCGTTCTTTTATTCGCCCGAATTGCAGAACCTGCACATCCGGCAAATCGTCAATCTGCTTCAGCACACGAATCCGCACACCGGCCTGGCCTACGCGAAAGACCCGGCGGTCTGCGCGGTGGAGATCATCAATGAGCAGAGCGTGATGTTCTACACCTCGATGGCCCCGCTGAAGCAGAGCGCCACCATCCGCAAGCGGGTTGGAGAGCGTTTCTCGGACTGGCTGACGAAGAAATACGGCAGCCACGACGGTTTGGTGAAGACCTGGGGCGCGAAGGCGCTGGATGGCTTTGAGAAGGACGGATTTCCCGCCGGCGAACGTCTGGACAAGCAGAACCTCCTGCCGCTCGGCAACCCGTGGTATTGGGACCCGGAGCAGCTCGCCGGCTCGCAGGCTTTCCGCAAGCAACGCCTGCTCGACACGCTGCAGTTCCTCTACGAGTTGCAGTGCGAGGCCTACGACCGCTACGTGGCCGCCGTGCGCAAGGCCGGTTACGATGGCGAAATCCTCGGCTCGAATTGGCAAGCGGGCCGCGCCTACAGCCACTTCGCCAACCTGCACACCGACGCGCGCATGGGCCTGATCGACCGCCACAATTATTTCGGCGGCGGACGCGGCGGCACGGGCAAGTTCGGCGCCGCCTCCATGCTCGCGCGTGCCGGCTCCGGCTCGCTCAGTTCCGGCCTGCAACAGGTGGACGACCGGCCGTTCATGCTCAGCGAATGGATTCACGTTTTCCCCAACGAATGGGGCGTGGAAGGCCCGGCCATCATCGGCGCCTATGGGATGGGCTTGCAGGGCTGGGATGTCTCCTACCTGTTTCAGAACAGCGACAATGCCAGCTTCAGCCGCCAACTGGGCGGCAACGCCTGGGACGTGATGGCCCCGCAGATTCTCGGCGCCTTCCCTGCCATCGCTCGCCAAGTGTTGCGCGGTGACGTGCGGGAATCGGATGTCGTCGCCGTGCGGAACGTGCATGTGCCGTCGCTCTTCGAGGGTAAACTCGGCTTCGATGACAAAGTCAAACAAGGCTACGACGACAAGGAACTCGACAGCAGCGCCGTCTCGGCGAAAGCACTGGCCGCGGCGCGGTGCACAGTGAGGTTCACGGAGAACTCTGAAGCGACGCCTGCCTTCGACCTGAAGCCCTTCCAGCAGGACGGTTTCATCGTCTCCTCAACGAAGCAACTTCGCTGGAAGGAAGGCACCGGCAAGACCGGCGGCTTCTTCACCATGGACACCGACGGGACCAAGGCGGTGGTGGGCTTCGCCCAAGGCCAGCCGTGTCGCTTGGGTGAAGTGACGATCACCCCGCAGTCACGCTTCGCGGCCATCTACGTCAGCGCGCCGGAGCAAGAGGGCAAGGTCGCCACCTCGCGCCGCCTGCTCGTCACGGCCCTGGCCCGCGCCCGCAACACCGGGATGAAATTCAGCGTGAGCGGCGACGAGTTGCTCGACAAAGGCAAAGGCCCGGTCGTGATGGAGCCGGTGAAAGCCACCATTGCCCTCGCTGGCCGGCGCGTGACAGAGGTCCGGTTACTCGACCACGACGGTCGCCGCACCGAGAAGACCGTGCCGGTCACGAACGGCCAGTTCATCCTCGACGGTGGCCGTGATCCGACACCGTATTGCGAGGTGATTCTTGAATAGCCTTTGCCCGCATGGCCCTGCCAACGTTTCGCTGCTGTCCGTCGTCCCGTAGTTCTGTGGTTTCGTAGTCTCACACCTCCTGATCCGTGGAATCAGGAGGTGCGAGCATACCGCAGTCGGCTTGAATATCCTGACCCCCGCTATAGCGCCGGGCCACGGGCATAGCCAACGTTACGCGCAGCGCGTCGCGAAAGGCCTCCAATTCGGCACGTGAGGGCGGGCGAAATCGGCCGGTGGGATCGTTGACATCAATCAGGTCGAGCTTGATCGGCAGGCCGCGGGTCAATTCTGCCAGCCGTTGCGCGTCAACTTCGCCCACATTCACCCCGGACATCATCGTCCACGCCAGCGTGACCCGTTGCCCGCTGGCGGCGTGGTATTCCCGGAGCGCCTGAATGAGGTCCGGCGTGGGATTCCCTTGTTCGACCGGCAACAACTCCCGCCGTTGGCGTGGGTCCGCGGAAGTTAGCGAGACGACCAGCCGGGCGCGTTGTCGTTCGGCGGTAAAGCGGCGGATGCCGGGGATGATGCCCACGGTGGAAAGCGTGATCGCCTTCGCCGCAATGGCCATCCCGCAGGGTTCGGACAAAACCCCGATGGCCGTCATCACTGCGTCGTAATTGAGCAACGGCTCGCCCATGCCCATGAAGACCACCCCGCGAATCGGATGCGGGGAATCCGCTTGCATCTGCACGACTTGATCCACCATCTCCCACGCGGCAAGGTTGCGCTTAAAACCCATCCGGCCCGTGGCGCAGAACGCGCAACCCAGGGCGCAGCCGACCTGGGAACTGATGCAGGCCACGTACTTCAGGTCATCCGGCCGGTGCAGGAGCGGAATGCGAACCGCCTCGAATTGCCCGGTCCCTCGGCCCTCAAACAGATACTTGGTGAATCCGTCCTGCGGCGAGACGACCTTCCGCACCGGCGTCAAATGGGGAATCTCGGTCAGGGCCCGCAGATCATCCCGCAACCGAGCGGTCAGGTCGCTGCCCAAGGCGGGCAGTTCCCCGCGCTTCACGGCCGCAGCCAGCAGCCGCCGCGCCAGATGCGGGCTGACGCCGGCCTGAGCCAAGCTGGCGTGCAACTGGCCGGAAGTCTGGTTCTTCAACAGGACCGGCATACAGGTTTGCCTTAATTCACCGTCCCGCCGCCATGCCCGCAAGAGACATTCGCCAAGAGTCCTTCGCGCGCCTCTTTCGGAATTGCGCCCCACAGCACGGTCGCCCGCGGTGTTAATTGTCCGCTCTTCATGCCGGCACGCTACCGATTTCAGGGAAGCCGGCCCAGCACTCTCTTCGTCTGCGCTTCGCGCGACCATCCCGAAAACACACAGGGCCGGGCGACTCAGCCCGGCCCCAACAATGAGAACTGGAAACACCTTACCTCACCCCGCCAGCCTGCCCAGTCCCCAGTCCTGGTGACAACTCACCCCCCAGCCTCGCCTCGCGTGGGGGCATGCGGCCTACAGAAAATGGACGGAACTCGGGTTGCCTGTCGGCCCGGTCCCCTGACCGGGCGAATTTCCAGACATACTCTCAGTGGGTCAATTACCCGCTGGTGACCGCAAGAAGGGTGCAGGCTGGGTTCGTTCCTGGCGTGGGAGTGCGCGCCAGCGTCTTGGACTGCGGCGGCCCGCCGCGCACTACGCGGCGTTCTTCTTCTCTGCACCGTCTGATGACTCCAACGGGTTCAGTCGGACATCGTCGCGGCGCCACGTTGCGCGCGATGGCACAAAAGGAGCAAGATGCCCCGCCCACTCCGGAGCCTGCTTGGAGGAAGGGACAGCAGGCGAAAGCGGTCGCCGCCAAGAACAAACAGAAGCCGGCGGTGCCGAAAACTGATGGGAGCGTGCCTGTGATCGCTCACTTTCGTAACTCTGAAGCCCGCGCCAACGTCTGGAAAACGACATGATCCGCATGAAACGAACCTTCATTCAACTCGCCGGTTTGGCGGCGCTGCTCGCCACCCTGTCACTGACCGCCGCCGAGAAGCCCAATCTCGTCTTCATTCTCAGCGACGATCTCGCGCAGGGCGACCTGGGCTGTTACGGGCAGAAGCTCATCCAGACGCCGCGCCTGGATCGCATGGGGCGCGAAGGCACGCGCTACACGCAGGCTTATTGCGGCACCGCCGTCTGCGCGCCAAGCCGGGCGTCGCTGGTGACCGGATTACACAGCGGTCATTGCCCCGTGCGCGGTAATTGGGAGATCGCCAAGGGCGCGGGGCAGCTTCCGCTACCGACGCAGACGGTCACCGTCGCGCAAATCCTCAAGAGCGCCGGCTACGCGACGGCCTGCATGGGCAAGTGGGGCATGGGCATGTTTCACACCACCGGCAGCCCGTTGAAGAAAGGTTTCGACCACTTCTTCGGCTACAACTGCCAACGCCACGCGCACTCGTATTTCCCGACCAACCTTTTCCGTGATGACCAGAGCTTTGAACTGCCCGGCAACGACGGCAAAGGCATCGGCCAGACCTACGCGCAGAATCTGATCCAGGAGGACGTGCTCCAGTGGGTGCGCGCGCAGAAGGATCGACCGTTCTTCCTTTATTACGCGATCACGCTGCCGCACGGGCGGCATGAGATCGACGACTTGGGCATCTATGCCGACAAGCCGTGGACGCAGCAGCAGAAGTCCTACGCCGCCCAGGTCACGCGGCTGGACCGCGACGTAGGCCAACTCCTCGACTTGCTGAAAGAACTCGGCCTCGACGAGAAGACGCTCGTCATGTTGGCGGGCGACAACGGCTCCTCGTTCGCGCCGAATTCGGAGATGGGAAAACTCTTCGAGCAAGCGAACAACGGCCTGCGCGGCTTCAAGCGCGGGCTTTACGAAGGCGCTTTGCGCCAGGCAGCCCTCGCGCGCTGGCCCGGCGTGGTGCCGGCGGGCCGCGTGAGCGACGAGCCGTGGGCGTTCTGGGATTTCCTGCCCACCGCCGCGGAACTGGCCGGCGCGAAGATTCCGCCGGAGTGCCAGACGGACGGGCTGTCGCTGGTGACGTTCCTCAAAGGCGGCCCCGCGCCGAAGCGCGATTATTTCTACTGGGAATTGCACGAGACACAGAAGCCGATCCAGGCGGTGCGCTTTGGCAACTGGAAAGCGGTGAAAAACGGCCCGCAAGCCGCGCTCGAACTCTACGACCTCGCAACCGACCCAGCCGAGAAGAACAACCTCGCCGCGGACAAGCCTGACCTCGTGGCCAAGGCGGCGGAGTTGATGAAGGCCGCGCACACGGACGATCCCAACTGGCCGCTCACCGGGAAAGCCCAACGCCGGCTGGCGGACGAGAAGGGAGCGTTTCCAGTGGAGAAGACGAACGCGCCGGCTGCCAAGTTGGATACTGCACCGGCTTCGGTAAAATGACTGAGCCGGCGAACCGCCACGACTTCTGCTTTGCCGCAAGAAACACAAGAAAACGCAAAAAGGGAATCAACTATGAGACGATTTCAAAACCCCGTAGCAGCCGACGTGAGGAGGCTTAAGCTTCAAGGGAAACAGAGCCTCCTCACGTCGGCTGCTACAGTTCTGAAAGAAGCTCCCATGAGCAAAGGTCGCGTGTTTGAGTCGTGCGACATCGCGCGCGAGACGGGTTTCAACATCCACCGCACTCACGGGCTAGGGCGTCTAGAAATCCTCTTGGCGCTTCTCTGCGTTCTTTGCGGCAATCTTCTCGGTGCTCAAAACCTACCCACCAAGCCCAACGTCCTCTTCATCGCGGTGGACGACCTGAACCACTGGGTCGGCTACCTTGGCCGCAACCCGCAGACGCTCACGCCAAACATGGACCGGCTCGCGAAGCGCGGCGTCTGGTTCACGCGCAGCTATTGCGCCGCCCCGGTCTGCAATCCTTCGCGCGCCGCGCTGATGTCTGGCTTGCGGCCCGGCGCGACGGGCGTCTATGACAACAGCGAGAACTTCCAGCCCGCCATCCCGACTGACCTCACGCTCACCACGCAATTTCGCAAGGCGGGTTACTTCGTGTGCGGCGCGGGGAAGATTTATCACAGCAGTGTCTATCGCGCCGGCGAGTGGGATGACTGGATGAGGAACGCCCGGGCTGGCGCCGCTCGCGAAGAGGACAACTCGCCACAAGCTGCCGTCCGCGCCGGCAAGCTGCCCATCACGCCGCTGAACTGCCGCGACGAGGACATGCCGGATTTCAAGTTCGTGGATTACGCCATCGCCCAACTGAACAAGAAGCACGACCAGCCGTTCTTCGTTGCGTGCGGGCTGACCAAGCCGCATCTGCCGTGGAGCGTGCCGAAGAAGTATTACGACAAGTTCCCATTGGCGAGCATCGAGCTGCCGCCGTATCGCGAAGACGATCTCAACGACCTGCCGCCCGTCGCGCTCCAAATGGCTCGCGGCCCGGCGAATGACCACGAAACCATTCTCCAGGAAGGCGGCACCAACACTTGGAAGCAGGCCATCCGCGCCTATCTCGCGGCGATCAATTTCTGCGATACGATGGTGGGCCGCCTGCTTGACGCCTACGACAAATCGCCTGAGCGGGACAACACGATCCTCTGTTTCTGGAGTGACCACGGATGGCACCTCGGCGAGAAGCACCACTGGCGCAAGTTCGCGCTGTGGGAGGAGAGCACCCGCGCGCCGTTCATCTGGGTCGTGCCCGGCCTGACGAAGCCTGACAGCCGTTGCGACCGCACCGTCGATTTCATGAGCATCTATCCGACGTTGATGGACCTCTGCGGTCTGCCTGCGCCGGCGCACGTGCAAGGCCAGAGCCTCCGCCCGCTGCTCACCGATCCGAAGGCGCCTTGGGCCGAACCCGCCATCACCACCTACCGGCAGAACAATCACACCGTCCGCACCGAAACCTGGCGCTACACGCGCTACGCCGACGGCGGCGAGGAACTCTACGACGAGACGAAAGACCCCTACGAGTGGGCCAACCTCGCTGGCAAGAACGCCGCGTTCGAGCCGCGCAAAGCGGAACTGGGCAAGTTCCTGCCCACGGACAACAAACCGCCCGCGAAGCCCGATGGAACCGCGACGGAGCCGCCGCGGAAAGCTCGGAAAGCGCAGAAACAGAGCAAGTGAAACCACCACTTCAAGAGCGCCGCTACGCCGCAAAGTTTTGAAACTGCTCCAAGAATCTCTATGAAACCAAACCACGGGACCCGATTGATGAACCTCTGGGCTGCCGTCGGTCTTTGCCTGGCGTGCGAACCCCACCGCGCCGGAGCCGAGGCCGGTTCACTGGCGAGTCAACCAGGAGCCAGCCCTGTCCTTCGTCTCGTTCAACCGCGCCAGCCGGACGGCCAGGGCGCGATCACGATCGCTGGCGAGTTGAAGCAATGGCACAAGGTCACGCTCACGCTCGGCGGGCCGTTCGCGCATGAGCGCGACACCGAGCCGAATCCTTTCACCGACTATGCGATGACCGTCACGTTCACGCACGAATCCGGCACGCCGAAGTTTTCCGTGCCGGGCTACTTCGCTGCTGACGGTCGTGCGGCCCAGACCTCAGCCGAATCCGGAACGACGTGGCGCGCGCACCTGTCGCCAGACAAAGCCGGCCGCTGGGATTACGTCGTGGCGTTCGCCAAAGGCAAACATGCGGCGCTCGACGGTGGCGGCGCGGCGTGGAAACCGTTCGATGGCTTGCGCGGAAGCTTCACCATCGCTCCCACCGACAAAAACGGCCGCGACTTCCGCGGCAAGGGCCGCCTGCAATACGTCGGCCGGCACCACCTTCGCTTCGCCGGCACCGGCGAGTTTTTCCTCAAGGCTGGAGCCGACGCGCCGGAGAACCTGCTGGCTTACGCCGACTTCGATGGCACGCGCTCGAACAAACGCCGCGAACCCCGCGCGGGCGAAGCCACGCCCGACGGTCTCAAGCACTGGCAGCCCCACCTCCAGGACTGGCGCCCCGGTGATCCAACCTGGAAGGACGGCCAGGGCCAGGGCCTCATCGGCGCGCTGAATTACCTCGCCGGCAAGGGCTGCAACGCTTTCTCGTTCCTTTCTTACAACGCCGGTGGCGACGGCGACGACGTGTGGCTGTTCGTCGAACGCGAGGACAAGTTTCATTACGACTGCTCGAAGCTCGACCAATGGGGCCTCGTTTTCGACCACGCCACCGCGCGCGGGCTGTATCTCCATTTCAAACTTCAGGAGAACGAACTCGATGACAATCGCCCGGGTGACGGAAAGAATGTCGGAGTTGTGCCTGAGTCGCTCGACGGCGGAAAGCTCGGCCCGGAACGCCAGCTCTTCTGCCGCGAGTTGATCGCCCGCTTTGCCCATAACCTTGCGCTGAACTGGAACCTCGGTGAGGAGAACACCCAGTCCACCGAGGAAGTGCGCGACATGGCGCGCTACCTCCACGACACCGATCCCTATCACCACCACATCGTCATCCACACCTACCCCAACCAGCAAGACAAGGTTTATCCGCCGCTGCTGGGCACTCAGTCTGAACTGACCGGCGCGTCGCTGCAAAACTCCTGGAGCCAGGCGCACCAGCGCACGCTCAAGTGGCTCGCCGAATCCGCCCAGGCCGGCAAGCCGTGGGTGGTGGCCAATGACGAGCAGAACCCCGCCGACATGGGCGTGCCGCCCGACCCTGGCTATGCGGGCCACAGCGGCGAAGCGGTGCAAGGCGGCAAGCCCTACACCTTGCACGACATCCGCAAGCTCTGCCTCTGGGGCACGCTCATGGCGGGCGGAGCGGGGGTGGAATACTACTTCGGCTACAAGCTGCCGCAAAACGACCTCGTCTGCCAGGACTGGCGCAGCCGCGACAGGTCGTGGGACTACTGCCGCATCGCGCTGGATTTCTTCCAAGAGAACAAGATTCCGTTCTGGGACATGAAGAATGCCGACGCGCTCATCGGCAACGGGAAGAATGACAACTCGCGGTACTGCTTCGCCAAACTCGGCGAAGTCTATCTCGTTTATCTGCCCAACGGCGGCGCCACGGAACTGGATTTGGCCAGCGTCACCGGCACGTTCACCGTGAAGTGGTTCAATCCACGGGCGGGCGGCGCGTTGCAGGACGGTTCCGTGAAGTACGTGAAAGGGCCGGGCCAAGCCACCTTGGGCCAGCCGCCAACGGACCCAGGCGAAGACTGGCTGGCCGTCATTCGCAAGTGACCAAGCCGTCGAGCCTCACTCGTTGTCCAACCGCACCGCCTCCCGAAGTTCGTCCAGGAAAGTCGGCAGGGCGGACTCGACGTGGTTCCAGTTCGGGATGAGCGGCGACCAGAGAGGGTCTTCGACAAAGCCTTTGGCCGCCACTCGGATGCTGCGCACAAACGTCGCCACGGCCCGCTCTTCCTCGTGCCGCGGATAGAGCAACCCGTTGATCGCCGCATCGGCAGCGTAGAACCGCAACGTGTCCTCGGCCTGGCGCATGAAGGCGCTGAGCAGCGTGTCGAGCAGGCCGGCGTCGATCTTGATGCCTTCGGCGGCCATCCGGCGGAAGATGGACTTCACGATGTCGATGGCCATTTTGTTCAGTCCCTTGTCCTCGTCACGCGGCGCGAGGTCCTGGTGTTTGTGGTCGTAATTCTCGCACAATTCGGACTGGCAGATCGCGCGTGGGGCGCAGTTGCGGAGCACTTCGGCCAACACCCCGACCTCGAGGGCCCAGTCGTGGGGAATGCGCACGCGGCGCACCAGATCGACATCGAGGCACATTTCGCCCGCCAGCGGGTAGCGGAAGGTGTCCATATAGACCAGGTACGGATGCTGGCCGATGATGGTCTTGAGGGCGCGGATGAGCGGTGTGATCAGCAGGCGCATGACGCGGCCATTGAGCCGGTCGGTCACCCGCGCGTAGTAGCCTTTGCAGAAGTCGAAGCCCAACGCTGGATGCGCCACCGGGTAGCACAGCCGCGCCAGCAGTTCGCGGCTGTAGGTGACGATGTCGCAATCGTGCAGCGCCACCATGCGCGCCTGTTCGCTGGCCAGCACGTAGCCCAAACACATCCACACGTTGCGGCCCTTGCCCCGCGGGCCGGCGCCCAACTCCGCGTCTTCCAGTTTCCGGAACAACGCCGTCATGCGCGGGCCGTCATTCCACAGCAGGATCGGCTGCTGCGGCAACTGGCCGAAGAGGTGACGGGCCCGCCGCCATTCGCGCCGCCGCGTCGCCCCGTCAATCCCAACCACGATCTGTTTCAGATACGCGACCCCGCGCAGTTCGCGAAGGATGAGCCGGAGCGCGCGCGTGCCCAGTTCGTTGATGTGGCAGGGGAGCACCAAAGCGATGGGCGTCTCCGGCGCGAACTGCGCCAACTCCTGCTCCAGCCGCGCCACGCCCGGCGTGCCCAGCCGATGCAGCGTCGCAATCGCTCCGGTTTGAAAGAAGTCAGCCATACTGCGATCCGTGCTCTGTCTCGCGTCGCGAATGGCGGCCCGACCATCCGCAGTGTCCTCCGAGGCCCCCGCCTCGGACCCTTCCGCGAACCCGCAGTGCCTGCGACCCCAGGTTCGGGCGGGATGTTGCCCGAACGCGGCCCCCGCCTGCAAGCTTGGAATCAGCCGGGCGCAACCGGCGAATTGACTCAAAAAGATTGTTACCGAAGGCGGGGAGAAATGGTTTGAGGAAACCATACGTTGACTCAAAAGGGGTGTTACCGAGCTATGGAACAGACAATGAGTCAAACAACACGAACGGAAGTGCTGGCCAAGA